>CAMWSS010000014.1 GCA_947177035.1 uncultured Porphyromonadaceae bacterium
CTCTTTTTCCCTCACAAAGATAGTCCCGGCATTGGCTTTCTTAGAGGAAATTTAGCAAAAAAAAGCGACACTTCACCCCCTTCATAATGTCGGCAAAGATAATGTCCGGACTGCGCCCTGACGGTAGATTCTGTCCGAGCGGTGGCGGACGTTTGTCCGTAACTGTCCGTTTTTGGACAATGCTTTTGTAATATCACATCTGATTGTCAATCTATTAAGGTTGTGGCACGCTTTTTGTAGGTTAGTGAGCCAAAAATCGATCATAACAACATTTCATGAAGATATGGACAAAGAAATACCTATCAAAGAGCGGCGGAAGCGCAAAATCAAATCCTGGTGCCGCTTTGGCGCAGTAGTTCTCGCAGTGGTTGCTGGCCTGATGTGGTTTGCCGGGGCAAGCCGCCAGAGCGTGAAGCTTGACGGTCTTTCCACCGGAGTGACCGACGTCGGCACCATCGAAACTACGGTCAATGCCTCTGGCCGTGTCAAGCCTGGCATGGAAGAGATTGTCACTTCGCCCATCTCTTCGCGCATCATGAAGGTCTACAAAAAGGCCGGCGAACAGGTGGAGGAAGGAGAGCCGATAATCCAGCTCGATCTCACAAACGTTCAGACCCAATATGACCAGATGGTCGACGAGATGCGCATGAAGGAGCTACAGCTCGAACAGCTGCGCATCAACACCGAGTCGTCGCTCCGCGAACAGCAGATGCACTTGCGTGTCAAGGAGATGAGCGTCAACCGCCTGGAGATGGATCTGCGCAACGAGCGCTATCTCGACAGCATCGGCTCCGGCACTGGCGACAACGTGCGCCGCGCCCGCTATGCCTGGGAGACCGCCGTGCTCGAGCTGGAGCAGATGCGCCAGGCCCTCGACGACACGCGTTCGGTCAAGGCCGCCGATCTGCGGGTGCGCGAGTTGGAAATGGAGATCTTCCGCCGCAAGCTGGCCGAGGCAGAGCGCACTCTCACCGATGCGCGCATCTTGGCGCCGCGCCGCGCCGTGATCACCCAGATCAGCTCCGACATCGGCAGCCAGGTTGGATCGGGCGCACAGGTGGCTGTGCTCAGCGAACTCGACCACTATAAGCTTGACTGCGAGATTGCCGACAGCTATGCCGACCGCGTCAGCGTCGGCTCCAACGTGGCCATCAAGATTGGCCGCAAGGTCATTGACGGCGTTGTCTCCGACCTATCGCCCGTGAGCCGCAGCGGCGTCATCTCCTTCACCGTGCAGCCCGCCGACGATTCCGATCCGGCTCTTCGTTCGGGTGTGAGGGCCGACGTCTATGTGAAGACCAATGTCATCGACGATGCCGTGCGCATTCCCAACGGACCATATTATTCCGCCGGACCTGGCGCCTACAGGCTCTTCGTCATCAGCCCCGACGGATCGGTGATGGAGCGGCGCGACGTCACTCTCGGCCAGGCCAACTATGAGTTCGTCGAAGTGGTCTCAGGCCTCGCGCCCGGCGAGAAGGTGGTTACCTCCGACATGACCCCCCACAAAAATAAGTCAGTTCTAAAAATCCGTAAATGACATGTTTGCTGAATTCCGTCACAAACTGAAGACCCAGCGCCTGTTCTGCACCGTCTACGTGCTCGGCACGGCCCTCTCTGTGGCCTCTGTGATGCTGCTCGTGATCTTCCTCCACATCCGCCTCTCGCCCGTCTATCCCGAGGTTAACCGTCCAGACACATATATCCTCGACGACGCCGTGTGGCTTGAAGAAGACCACAATGAGAATGAGTCGGGCTGTCTCACAAATGCCTTCACCGACAGCCTTCGCGCCATGCTCGGCCCCGATGCCATTATATCATCCACCCATCCGGAATTTTATTATGAAAATTATGAATATTTCACGGCGGATATAGACCGGCCCGACTTCCCCATCCAGATAGTGACGCGTTTCACCGACACCGACTTTTTCCGCATCTATGAGTTCGAGTTTCTTGAAGGCGCGCCGTTCACTGAGGCCGACCTCAGTTCGGGCCTGCGCCGCGCGGTGATCACCGACCGCCTGGCCCGCCGCCTGTTCGGCACCGACTCCGGCGTGGTGGGCCGCGAGTTCCCCCTCAACCGCGCCACCTTCACCGTGGCCGGAGTGGTGAGGGAGGGCAGTGTGCTCTGCAAGGCGAGCTTCGCCCAGGTCTACATGCCATTCACTTCTATGTTCGAATCCAGGAAAAAAGTTGAATGCTGCGTGGGCAATAACTGCCTCACCATCCTCACCCATGACCGGGGCAAGCTCGAGGCCGCGGTCGACGAGCTGGTGCGTCGCCACGACAGTGCCGTCTCCGACGGCCACCGACTCTGGCTCCGCTCGGGCATAACAACTGGCGTCACCCATCTTGTCATGCCGCTTTTCGCACTGCTTATAGCGCTTTTTCTGGTGGTGCCGTCGCTCAACCTCAGCGGCCTGATTGCCGGCGACATGGACACCCGCCTGGCCGAGATGGGCATTCGCAAGACTTTCGGCGCCCGACGCGGACGCCTGCTGCGCCGCATCATTCTCGACAACGTGGCCCTCTCCACTATCGGCGGCTTCATCGGCCTCGCCCTGGCCTGGGTGGGCATGAGTTCCTGGGCCTGGCGCTTCACTTCGAGCAACCGCCTGCCGAGCGTCGACGTGACCGTCAACCCCGACATGCTCTTCAGCTTCGGCATCTTCGCCGCAGCCTTCCTGTTCTGCCTGCTGGTCAATGTGGCCTCATCTCTGATTCCCGCCTGGTGGAGTTTGCGCAAACCTGCCGTCATGGCCCTTAACGAAAACAAACGCTGATCAACCATGTTAAAGTTAGCTCTCAAGAATCTCTGGAACCGCCGCGGCCGCTATGGCTGGCTGTTTGCCGAACTCATCATCGCGGCTGTTCTCTGCTGGTTCGTCATTGACCATCTGGTCGTTTCGGCATCCTATCTGTCGGGCATCGACTATGGCTATGACCACGACCGCCTGCTGTTGGTGGAATTGACCGACACCGACTTTGATGGCCAGACCATAAACCCCGACCGTGATGACTTCGACTCCCGCTCTACCGACTTCTCAATAATCATGGACAAGGCCGCCGCGGTCAAAGGCGTGGAGTCAGTGACTCGCATTCCTTCCCCCTATCTGGAGTGCATGCAGGGTGGCTCGGCCATCCAGCTCGACGACACCACATTCTGCTTCACCTCCAGGTTAAACTACATCCCATCCACGCGCTATTTCTCCACCTATGGAATTACACGCGCCGACGTGGCCGGCAATCCGACGCTCGACGAACTCGATAATCTGGCTCTCGCCCCCGGCGAGGCGATAGTGACACGCCTGGTGGCCGAGATACTCTATGGCGACGCTGCTGCCTCGTTTGCCGCTTCGCGACGCGCCGCCGCCGAGTGGACCGGCAATGATTATGTCCGGCCCGAGATTATCCGCGGCATTGTGGAGGATGTGGTGCCCCGCACAAACAACACCTCCCGCTGCGTCATGTTCAAATCCGTCAACTCGCCCGGCGGACGGTTCCTGCTGGTCCGCACCGCGCCCGGCGTCAAGGCCGCCGACCTCGTCGACCCGCTCAATGAGCTGGGCATGGCCGGCGCTCTCAGCCGCGGCACCTACCGCTATCGCGAGACGGTGACATATCAGACCTTGACCGAACGCCTTGTGGGCGCCCAGAATTTCGAGTTTTTCAGCCGGCTGTTCGCCTTCTTTTTCCTGGCAAATCTCTTCCTTGGCGTGCTGGGCACCTTCTGGCTGATGACTCGCAAGCGCAGCGAGGAGATGGGCATAGTCCGCTCGTTCGGCTCCACTCCGGCAGCCGTGCGCCGCCTGCTCATGATCGAGGGCGCCGTGCTCACCCTGGTCAGCTGGCTCATCGGCACCGCCATATTCTTCTATATCATCACAAGCATCCATTCCTCCTTTGTCGCCGACCTGCCCAGCTGCATGACTCCCGCCATCTGGGGCAGTCGCGGTGCCGAATTCAACGTCATAATCAACGGCCATTACTTCGGTTCGTGGGCCACCGACTTCTGGTGGCATCTGGCCGTCTCGTCGGCGGTGACTCTGTCGGTGCTGATGGCGGTGGTTCTCCTCGGCATAGCCATTCCTGCCCACAGGCTCAGTCGCGTCAATCCTGTCGACGCATTAAGAAATGAGTAATCTTATCAGTAATCAATAAAACAACAATAAAAATTATAACAGACTATGGCAATCATCAGACTCTCTGAAATCAACAAAATCTATCGTACCGATGAAATCGAAACCCAGGCTCTCGAAAACGTTAACATCGACATCGAAAAGGGTGAATTCGTCAGCGTGATGGGGCCTTCGGGTTGCGGCAAGTCAACCCTGCTCAACATTATCGGTCTGCTTGACACTCCAACCTCCGGAACGGTGGAGATCTCCGGCACCCAGGTCACCGGCATGAGCGACAAAAAACTCTCAGCATTCCGCAACAAGACTCTCGGTTTCGTCTTCCAGAGCTTCCACCTCATCAACTCGCTCAACGTGATGGACAACGTCGAGATCCCCCTGATCTATCGTGGCGGCATGAGCGCTTCGGCCCGCCATGAGCGTGCCCGCCAGGTGCTCGAAAGGGTAGGGCTTACCCATCGTCTGCGCCACATGCCCTCGCAGCTCTCGGGAGGTCAGTGCCAGCGCGTCGCCATTGCCCGCGCCATTGCCGGAAATCCGGAGATTATCCTGGCCGACGAACCCACCGGCAACCTTGACTCCAAAATGGGTGCCGAAGTCATGTCCCTGCTCCATCAGCTCAACCGCGAAGACGGACGCACCATCGTGATGGTGACACACAACGAACAGCAGGCACAGCAGACCGACCGTATCATCCGCTTCTTCGACGGACGCCAGATTCAGTGATTAAAAATAAGGAAATAATGAAACGATTGATAATGATAGTGCTGACGCTGCTCCCGGGCCTATTTGTGGCCCGGGCCGATAAGCTGGTTATGACCCTCGACAGAGCCATTGCCTTAGCCCGGGTCAACAGCGTCGACGCTGCCGTGGCTCTCAACGAGTTGCGCGCATCCTACTGGCAATATCGCAGCTATCGGGCCGATCTGCTCCCCGAGGTGAATTTCAACGCCACTATGCCTTCATACTCCAAGCGCTATTCCTCTTACCTGCAGAGCGATGGCTCTTACACCTTCGTGCGCACCAGCAATCTCGGACTCGCCGGCACCCTGAGCATGACCCAGAAACTCTGGTTCACAGGCGGCACCGTGTCGCTCCAGTCGTCGTTCGACATGATGCGCCAGCTGGGCCGCGGAGCCTATTCGCGCTAGTGCCAGCGCGTCGCCATTGCCCGCGCCATTGCCGGAAATCCGGAGATTATCCTGGCCGACGAACCCACCGGCAACCTTGACTCCAAAATGGGTGCCGAAGTCATGTCCCTGCTCCATCAGCTCAACCGCGAAGACGGACGCACCATCGTGATGGTGACACACAACGAACAGCAGGCACAGCAGACCGACCGTATCATCCGCTTCTTCGACGGACGCCAGATTCAGTGATTAAAAATAAGGAAATAATGAAACGATTGATAATGATAGTGCTGACGCTGCTCCCGGGCCTATTTGTGGCCCGGGCCGATAAGCTGGTTATGACCCTCGACAGAGCCATTGCCTTAGCCCGGGTCAACAGCGTCGACGCTGCCGTGGCTCTCAACGAGTTGCGCGCATCCTACTGGCAATATCGCAGCTATCGGGCCGATCTGCTCCCCGAGGTGAATTTCAACGCCACTATGCCTTCATACTCCAAGCGCTATTCCTCTTACCTGCAGAGCGATGGCTCTTACACCTTCGTGCGCACCAGCAATCTCGGACTCGCCGGCACCCTGAGCATGACCCAGAAACTCTGGTTCACAGGCGGCACCGTGTCGCTTCAGTCGTCGTTCGACATGATGCGCCAGCTGGGCCGCGGAGCCTATTCGCGCTACATGGCCGTGCCCGCCGTGCTCACCCTCAACCAGCCCGTCTTTGCCGCCAACTCCGTGAAGTGGAACCGGCGCATCGAGCCGGTGCGCTATCGCGAAGCCAAGGCCCAGTTCCTGTCGCAGACCGAGACCGTGGCCATGTCGGCCATCAGCCATTTCTTCGATCTGGTCCTGGCCGACGAGAATCTGAAGATAGCCCGCCAGAATCTGGCTAACGACGAGAAACTCTATGAGGTGGCGCTGGCCAAGCGTTCAATGGGCACAATCTCGGAAAACGACGTGCTCCAGATGCACCTCAACGTGCTCAATTCGCGTTCCACTCTCACCGATGCCGAAACCAACCGCACAAACTGCCATTTCCGCCTGGCCACGTTTCTGGGGCTGGAAGACGACGGTGCGGAGATTGTGCCGGTGGTGCCGGAGCGTCTGCCACACATAGACCTGATCTATGACCGCGTGCTCGTCAAGGCCCTTGAAAACAACCGTTTTGCCTACAATCAGCGCCGTCGCCAGCTCGAAGCCGACTATAGCGTGGCCTCGGCCAAAGGAAACATGCGCAGCATCAACGTCTATGCCCAGGTGGGACTCACCGGCACCGGCGACCATCCGTCAATGGCTTACTCACCGCTCAGAGACAATCAGGTTGTCGAGGTCGGAGTCTCGATTCCGCTCATCGACTGGGGCAAGCGTCGCGGCCGGGTCAAGGTAGCCGAGAGCAATCGTCGCGTTGTGGAGAACACCCTGCGGCAGGAGGCAGCCAATTTTCGTCAGAATCTTTTCGTGCTTGTCGAGCGGTTCAACAATCAGCAGCGCCAGGTGGAGATAGCCGCCATGGCCGATACCATAGCCGACCGCCGCTATCAGACCAACGTGGAAACATTCATGATCGGTCGCATATCCACTCTCGACCTCAACGACTCGCAGACGTCGCGCGACGCGCAACACTCTGCTTATTACTACTCTCTCTTCAACTATTGGTATTACTATTATCAGATCCGTTCTCTGGCTCTGTGGGATTTTGTCACCGACACTTCCATCGACGCCGATTTTGAAAAACTCATCCGTGGCAAGTAATCATGCTTAAATCAGTTTTCAGGAGAATCAGGCAGAATCCGCTCTTCTCCGCAATATACGTGACAGGCTCCGCCCTCTCCATCGCATCGGCCATGATTGTGGTGATCTATGTCTATGTGAACATGGCCGACATATATCCCGAGCATGACCGCTCCGACATTTATGAGGTGTATGGATTGGAGGCATTGATCAAAAATGAATATGGCAGCACTGGAGCGTCCAAATTAGGTTTTTCTCCCGCTTTTGCCGATAAGCTGAAGAATTCAATCACCTGTGCGGAGGAGATCGCCACTGAACAGCAGGTATATCAGGTCCGCAACAGGGTCATTATCGAGCCGACAGACGGCTCCTTGCCTTTTGCCGTGGTGGGAAAATATGTAGATACGCCATTCTTCAATATCTTCGGCTATGAGATGCTTTATGGCTCGCTGTTCAGCAGCAATGACTTCGATTCGGGCTATCGCGCCGTGGTGATCACCGACAAACTCGCCACCCGACTCTTCGGTGACCCTGAGTCCGCTGTCGGCAAGTCGATAGATGTGTGTTACGATGCCTATCTGATCCGGGGAGTCATCCGCGAACCTAACTTTCTGTTGCAAAGCTCTTATGGCCAGATATTCTTTCCTTACACCATCCGTGGTGACCAGGGGTGTAGTTATTATGGCAACAACAGTATGGATAAAATCAACGCCGTTGGCGGCAGCCTCAGGCTCTGGGTCAAGGTCCGCGACGCCAGTGCCGCCGATTCGCTCCGGCGGCAGGTCAATGACATGATCCGCGCCACCGAGGCCATGTTCACTCAGCCGGGCGACAGTCTGAAACTCACACTCGATCCCATCCGATCCATATCTGCCAGGAACTTCATGGCTGAGGACGGACATTTCACTCTGGCCGATATGTTGAGAAAGTATGGCGTCATAATTCTGATTCTGCTGATTGTGCCGGCTCTGAATCTGGGTGGTCTGATTGCCGGCAACATGGAGTCGAGGCTTCCGGAAATGGGTGTGCGCAAATCGTTCGGAGCCGGACGCCGTCGGCTGCTGGTGTCGGTGCTCTCCGAAAATATGGTGCTCACTGCCGCCGGCGGAATTCTCGGTCTGGCCATATCGGTGCTGCTGGTGTGGAAATGGCGCGAATGGGTGTTTTTCCTCAACGACAATATCCTGGCCGATGCGCCGGCGGGAGTGTCGCTGACCCTGACGCCTGAAATGCTGTTTGCGCCGACAGTGCTTGCCGTGGCCTTCGTGCTCTGCCTGCTGGTCAATGTGATGGCTGCCATGATCCCCGCCTGGTGGGCGTTGCGCCGTCCGATTGTTGAATCTCTTTCTGAGAATAAATAAAGAAACTGTTATGCTGAAACTTGCTTTGATGAATCTTTGGAACCGCCGTGGCCGCTATGGCTGGCTCTTTGTGGAACTGATAATCGTTTCGCTGTTGAGCTGGATGGTGCTCGACCGTCTGGTGGTGCTTACATATCAGTATAACCGTCCGCTCGGCTATGACGCCGATCTGCTCGTGACCATGCAGCTTGAAGACGTCGGCCGGCGTGACCGCGACTATGTCCCTGACAGGGATTATGTGAATGATTTTTATGATTTGCTCGGCTATGTGCGGTCGCTTTCCGAAGTGGACAAGGCTACGCCATGTCCCGACAGGGTCCTCGAATTCGGATCGGGCATGAGTACCGGCTTTGTGACGCCGGACGGCAGTTGGATCAATTACATTACTATACAGTATGTGCCAGGGCAGCAATATTTTTCCACCTATGGCCTGAAAGGTGATGGTGGAGCGGATAATGCCGACTATCTCTCGGACATTCCAGGCCCCGGCATGATGATGACGCGGAGGCTGGCCGGGTTCAGGTTTCCGGGGCAGGATCCTTTCGAGGCGTGTGATTCCATGATTGAGAATGCCGGTGAGCCGACCTGCCCTTCGGAGGTGCCGAAGCGTCTGCTGGCGCTGGTGGGCGAATTCCGCCCTACATCAACCGAACCCGGATCCTTCGGCTTTGAATTTATGGCATTGCCGGCAAGTGTGCGCACAGACAGGATAGTGATGAGGCTGCATCCCGACGTGGACCGCGAGAATTTCGTGACTCAGCTGCTCGGACGCATCGGCGAGTTCCGCCGCGGCAACATCCGCGCGGTGATGGTGCGCTCCTACAGGTCCATTATTGAAGAAAACCAGAACCGCGAGTCGGGGCCTGACCGCAGGCTCGACCGCATCTTCGCCGTGTTCTTCCTGCTCAACGTTTGCCTGGGCGTGACCGGCACGTTCTGGATGATGACTCGCAAGCGTTCGCCGGAAGTGGGCGTGATGAGGGCGTTCGGCTTCACGCCGGGCCGCGTGCGGCGTCTGCTGTTTTTTGAGGTGGTGCTGCTGTCGGTGGTGTCGTGGGTGATCGGTTGCGGGCTCTATCTGATCTATGCGCTGAAAAAAGGTCTGTTCATGGGCAATACAGATGACTTCACCCACACGTGGGTAGAGTCCTTCCCGCAGCACTTTGCCGTGATCAGCGGCATAATCCTGATTCTTCTGATGGCCTCCGTGCTGATCGGAGTGGTTGGCCCAGGCTGGCGCCTGAGCCGCGTGAATCCGGTTGTGGCTTTGCGCGATGAGTGATTTATAATGAATTGAAGATGAAAGCTATATTCCGGCAAATCCGTCAAAACCGGCTGTTTTCGGCCATCTATATACTTGGCTCGGCGCTATCAATTGCCTCGGCCATGCTGATAGTGGTCTATCTCTATGTGAAGACTGCCGACATCTATCCCGAGCATGACCGCTCCGACATCTATGAAGTCTACAACTTTCAGCCGATGATGAAGCGCAACGGCGGCTATACGATCGGTATGGCCGAGGGCGGTTTTTCGGCCTCGTTTGCCGACGAAATCCGAAAGGCTATGGCCTCGGCCGATGTCGTGGCCACCGAGTTCATGGATTACGACGACGGCCAAGTGATGATTCATCCCGGCGAGGGCCGGCTGCCATTCAACGTGACCGCCCGCTATGTCGATGTGCCGTTTTTCAGCCTGTTTGACTATGAGGTGCTCCACGGCACACCTTTCACTCAGGAGGACTTCGACTCGAAAGTCAAGGTGGCGGTGATTACCGACAGGCTCGCCGCCCGTCTGTTCGGTTCCCCGGAACTGGCTGTGGGCAAGGAAATTCGTGCATCCTATGTGTCCTACACCGTTCGCGGAGTGATCCGTGAACCGAGTTTCCTGATGCAGGATTCCTATGGTCAGGTCTTTTTCCCGTATATCACCAACTTTTTTTCAACATATTCAATGCCGGAGCACGACGCTGACCTCGTCGCTTTGAGGCTCTATGTGGGACAGTATAAGCTCTGGGCAAGGGTGAGCGGTGATGCAGCCGCCGACTCCATCTACACCAAGATTCATGAACTTATGAGGTCCGCCGAGCTATTGCACACTGCGTCCGGCGACTCTCTCTGGATGAACATGCCGCCCATCGCCTCCATTCCGGCCAAGGCTCTCAAGGTTTCCGGCGGGCGCTTCAGTCCGGCCGACATGATGATGAAATATGGCGTGGTGATACTGATTCTGTTGATTGTCCCCGCCGTGAACCTCGGCGGCCTGATAGCGGGTCACATGGAGACCCGCCTGCCGGAGATGGGAGTGCGCAAGTCGTTTGGCGCCAGACGCCGCCGTCTGCTCCTCTCCGTGCTGGCCGAGAACATGGTGCTGACCACAGCCGGAGGGCTGGTCGGACTCGCTGTGGCGCTCACTTTGGTGTGGCGATGGCGTGACTGGATGTTTTTCCTTGATGACAACATCATGGCCGATGCGCCGTCGAGTGTGTCGCTCACTGTCACTCCGGAGATGATGTTCGCCCCTGCCATACTCGCCATTGCCTTCGTGCTCTGCCTGATTGTCAACGTGATTGCCGCGATGGTGCCTGCATGGTGGTCGCTGCGCCGGCCCATTGTGGAATCTCTTGCCGAAAACAAATAAAAAGCACGCCATGCTTAAACTTGCAATCTCCAACATATGGAATCGCCGCAGTCGCTATGGCTGGCTCTTCATTGAACTGATAATCGTGTCGGTGCTCAGCTGGATTGTCCTTGACCGTCTTGTGGTGCTCACATGGCAATATAATCGTCCACTCGGCTACGATGCTGACCTGCTCGTGGCCATGGAACTGGAGTTGGTCGAACCTGAAGACGAGACTTTCGTTCAAGGCCGCTGTGAGAAAAATGAAGACGATTTTTATGAATTGCTCGGCTTCGTGAGGTCGTTGCCCGAAGTAGACAAGGCCACGCCATGTTTTCGTGGAGCTGACATAGAGCAAAACGACTTTGGCTCTTATGGATACAGCGACGATAAAGGCCGCTGGGTCACACAGCGTATCATCCGATACATACCAGGCCAGGATTACTTCTCGACCTATGGCCTGAAAGGCGATGGCGGTGAAGACAATTCTGACCGTCTGTCGGATATAGAGGGCCAGGGCATGATGCTCACTGCGCGTGCCGCCGCCATACTCTATCCCGGAAAGGATCCGTTCAGAGCCTGCGATTCGCTGGTGGCCAATTATGAAGTCCCCGCTAACCCCTACATGATTTTTTCGCCCTTGATTCCTAAAAAGCTGCTGGCGCTTGTCGGTGAGTTCCGGCCGATGTCAACCGAACTCAACTCGTTTGGCGGACGGTTTGACACTGCTGCCCCCGGTGCCAGTGCCAACAGAATCGTGATGAGGCTTCATGAAAACGTGGACCGCGACAAGTTCGTGACGCAGCTGCTCGGCCGTATCGACGAATTTCGCCGGGGCAACGTCCGCGCAGTGCTGGTGAGGTCACACCGGGAGATAATCACCATCAATCAGAATCGTGAGACAGGCCCGGAGCGGCGGCTCGACCGTCTGTTTGCCGTGTTCTTTCTGTTTAACGTCTGCCTGGGTGTGACCGGCACCTTCTGGATGATGACGCGCAAGCGCGCCTCGGAGGTGGGAGTGTTCCGCGCCTTCGGTGCCACTCCCGGCCGAGTGCGCCGCCTTCTCCTGAATGAGGCCACGATGCTGGCTGTCGGCTCTTGGCTCATAGGCTGCGGACTCTACTTCATATATGCCTGGCACAATGGACTCTATCTTGGAATCTCCGACGATTTCAGTCAGACCTGGGTAGAATCCTTCCCGCTGCACTTCGCCGTCATATCCGGCATCATACTCATTCTTGTCTTCCTCTCTGTGGCCGTAGGTGTGGCAGGCCCGGGCTGGCGCCTGAGCCGCATCAATCCCGTCGATGCCCTCCGTAGCGAGTAAATATAATTTTTTTTACGTATCTTTGCTACTGATTATGAATAAGTCGATTCTAATTGTTGACGATGACAGGGCTATCCGTTCGTCGCTCACTCTTCTGCTGGAACATGAGGGCTATGAGGTCATGACCGCATCCAATCAGGCCGAAGCCATGGCCGTGGTGCGCGCTTCGGCGCCGGCGCTCGTGCTGCTCGACATGAATTTCAGCCGTGCCACCACTGGCGACGAAGGGTTGACGCTGTTGCGTCAGATCAAGATATTCAGGCCGGACACTCCGGTGGTGCTGATGACGGCGTGGGGCAGCATTCCTCTGGCCGTTGAAGGAATGAAACTCGGTGCCGCCGATTTCATAACCAAACCGTGGAATAATTTTGCATTGCTCGGGTTGGTGGAATCGCTCACCGGAGGGCAGGCCGGCGGTGTGGCCGACGGTCAGGGTGGGTTTGACCGATCGCTGATTGTCGGCCAGAGCAGTGGAATCAGGCGGGTGATCGACGTGCTCCGCCGCGTGTCGGCCACTGATGCCTCTGTGCTGATAATGGGCGAGAACGGCACCGGAAAGGAACTGGTGGCCGAGACTGTTCACCGCAATTCGCCGCGTGCGTCGAAACCGTTTGTCAAGGTAAATCTTGGAGGCATATCACAATCGCTTTTCGAAAGCGAGATGTTCGGACACCGCAAGGGTGCGTTCACCGATGCTGTGGCCGACCGCAAAGGCCGGTTTGAACTGGCCGACGGCGGAACGATCTTTCTGGATGAGATCGGAGAACTGACTCCGTCATGCCAGGTCAAGATGCTCAGGGTGCTCCAGGAACGCACTTTTGAGCCGCTTGGATCAAGCAAGACTGTGAAAGTGGATGTGAGGGTGGTGTCTGCCACCAATGCCATGCTGCCGCAGATGGTGGCCAAAGGCGTTTTCCGCGAGGATCTGTTCTATAGGCTCAATCTGATCACCGTCACTCTGCCGCCGCTGCGCGAGCGCCTTGACGACATCGAGCCGCTTGTCAGGCATTTCGCCGCGGGGCGTGCCGGTTTCACGGCCGATGCTTTCGACGTGTTTCGCTCGCTGACATATCCCGGCAATGTGCGTGAACTGAAAAATCTGGTCGAAAGGGCCATTCTGATGTGTGGCGACACCATTGACGCTCAGGATCTGAAACGTTGTGTGGCCGACGCGACGGCCATAATCCCGAGGCAGACTGCCGACACGGCCACGGTCAGCGGCAGTGAGAGCGCTCTGATCCGGGAGACTCTGGCCGCATGTCGGGGCAACATCACCGCGGCTGCCACAAGACTGGGCATAACCAGGCAGGCCCTTTATCGGCGGATTGAGAAGTACGGGATTTCGATATGAGAAACAGCTGGCTGTTCTTGTTGCTCTGCGTGGCGGTGATCGTGCCGTCTGTGATGCTTGTCGCGCTGTGTGGACCGCAGTGGCGCTATGAGACCTGCGCGGCGGTTTTGATCGAAGTGTGTGTGCTGATTGTGGTCTATCGCAGCCTGTTCAGGCCGATCAAGGTGATTGCCGGCGGCATGAGCCTGCTGCGCGAACAGGATTTTTCGAGCCGCTTGCGCCACGTCGGACAGGCCGATGCCGACAAGGTGGTGGACATGTTCAATTCGATGATGGACCGACTCAAGATTCAGAATCTGAGAATGCAGGAACAGAATGCTTTCCTCAACAAGCTGGTCGACGCGTCGCCGATGGGAGTCATCATTCTCAACGACAGGAATGAGATAACTCTTTTCAACAATGCCGCCGCACAGATGCTCGGCATGCAACTCTCCGGCGAGCCGCGTCTTGTCGATTTGGAGTCGCCGCTCGGAAAAGCGCTGGGGCTGCTTGGCGCCGACGAGGTCAAGACCGTGAAAATCGGTGGCCGAGACATATTTCGCTGTTCGAGGCTATTCTTTATGGACAGGGGCTGGCGTCATCCCTTCATTCTCATCGAGCGGCTGACGGAAGAAGTGCGCGTTGCCGAGAGAGAAGCGCTGACGCGCGTGATCCGCACCATGGCCCATGAGGTCAACAATTCAATGGCCGGAATACTATCCACGATCGGAACCGTCACCGACATTCTTGGTGCGACTTCTGGAGCGGCGTTGCTCGTCGAGCCATTGCGCGCATGCTCCGACAGGGCTGAATCGCTCACCGGATTTATACGTGACTTTGCCAAGGTGGTCAGAGTTCCGGAGCCGAATCTGATTCTCACTGATTTTCAGGAACTGGTCGAGCCGATTGCAATTTTGCTGGAGGGTATGTGTTCGCGATTCGGTGTCAGACTGAAAGTTGATCTGGAGCAGGCGGCGCCGCTGCGCCTTGACCTGGTGCTGATGCAGCAGGTGGTGGTCAACATTGTCAAAAATGCCGCCGAGAGCGCCGCCTCCGGAGGCGAGGTGTGCGTCAGGGCCGACGGACGGACTCTGACCGTGACCGACAATGGCCCTGGCATATCGGCCGATGCTGAGGAACACCTCTTTACGGCGCTCTACTCCACAAAGCCCGACGGACAGGGACTCGGACTGATGCTGGTTGGCGAGATTCTCAGCCGCCACCGCGCCGACTTCTCGCTGCGCACCGTCGCTCCCCGTGTCACGGTCTTCACCATCACTTTTCCTCGTCCCTGATTCCTTTCCACGCAGGACGGCACCGTCTCTTGTGCGCCACGAAAAACCGGCCGCGGCGCAATGAGCGCTGTGGCCGGCTAAATAGGTCAGAGAGGGATAGGGAGGACGTGGATTATTGCTCCTGGGTGAGAACGACCAACAGTTCCTTTGCGTCGTCGGGATTGGGCTGGATGTCGATCTTTCCTTCGCGTCCGAGCCAGCCGAGTGCGGCATATAGCTCCTTGTCTTTCAGTTTGGTCATTTTCTTGAGCTGTTTTGTTCCGACAGCTTCACTGACGGAGAGTGCTTGCCATACAGCGCCGGCATATGTGCCGATTTCTTCTACTTTCATTTTTCTACTTTTACTTTTAAAGGTTGTTTTGGTGGTTATGATAGTGCGTCGTGTGAAGGGATGCTTCCTGTCACGGCGTAAAGTTATGAATAAATATTCAATTATTCAAATATAACAACGCCATATCTTGCAAAAGGTTCGATTTATCGGCTTTTTCTGAGCATTTTGAAGATTTTTGACCCGAATCTCATGGCGATCAGAGTATAGTCCATATAATTCAGGGCTGAAAACATTCGTCCGATGAACGATCGGGAGCCGGTGCCTGAAAACTGTCCTTCAAAAATCTGCCGGCCTTGCAGCAGAATGATCTGGCGTGTTATGTCGATGCGTGTGCGGGTCATCGCTCTGGCATAGCGCAACTCGTCGAGTGTCAGTCCGCTCCAGTCGGGTTCACTTTGTTTGATGTTGTATCTGTCGGGTTTCATCAGGCCTGTTTGTTGAGATTTTCTGAGTGTTTGCGATCGGTTTCCGGTTCCGGCGGATCAAGAATGACCCGGCTCATGAAGCGGGCAATTGGATTGATGAACACTCTGCGGCGGAATGCTATCAGAATGATCATGACCAGAGCATAGAATCCGGCAATGATCAGATATGTCCAACGGGGTGGCAGATCCTCCAGAAGAATATCTGCCACGCCCATTGAAGCGAATATCAGAGTGCACGTGCCCACCACAAACACCACGAAGCACACCGCGAGTCGCGCTGTCAGCACCGTGAGTTTCTCGGTGATAAGCATTTTGGCATTGTCGACTTCGAGGTTGAACAGCCGCTGCAGCGACTGCCAGAGCGACATGTAGGCCGACGTCTGGCGGGACTCTTGAGATTGCGATGAATTCATGTTGAAAAATAATGTCGTTGACGTGAGAATTGTTTGGTGAACTGGTGGTGTGTATAGAGAGGAGAAGTAGGAGAAGAGTCGGAGGGGAGAGAGGAGGAGGGGGGGAGTGCGCGCTTACTTGATTTCTTCGAGATCGGATTCGATGATGAAGTCATCATCGGCCGTCACGTGGTCGGGAAAGATGTCGCGACCCATGTCGTGCATCCGCTCCTTGATCTGGCTGCGGGTTCTGGCGCCGCGCTGGGGCGCCAGCAGAAGTGCGGCCAGGCCGCCGATCAGCGCTCCTCCGATGAATGCGCCGAATGATCCTGAGTTACCTGATGCCATGGCGCTTATTTCTTTTTGGAGAGTTCGAGGGCGATCTCGTCGACCAGTTCATCGAGTTTGCCGGAGTCCTTGAGCAGACCTTTGTCCTGAAGATACTCCTTGATCTGGCGACGTGTTTTTTCTCCTTTCTCAGGGGCAAAGAGAATTCCGAGTGCTGCGCCGACTGCGGCTCCGCCGAGCACGGCCATGAATACGCTGAAGTTTTTCATCTTGTTTTGAGGGTTTTGGTTGTTTGGATTTTGGTTTCTATACTCATTAAACGTTCCGGATTCGCTATTTGTTTGATGACGCCCAAAAAAATTTGCCTGGCATCAGCGAGCGGGTCAGCAGATAAACCAGAAAAGCCAGCCAGAGCGAGTGGTTGGCCAGGGTGGGGGCCAGCAGGAATCTGATCAGGAAGAACGCTCCGGTGCCCACCGCGATTGAGGCGAGCATCAGCCGGGTGCGTGTGGTGCCGATGAGAATTCCGTCCCACGTAAAGGCCATGAATCCGGCAAATGGCACGGCCACGGCCCACAGCCTGTAGTCGGAGGCCGCGGCTATCACTGCGTCGTCGGTTGTGAGCACCCCGAGAAACCATTCCCCGCCAATGAAGTAAAGAGCGGTGAATATGACCGCCATAGCCGCGCCGAAGCGCATCAGTGCTCTGATTGTGCGCCTCAGCAGCGTAATGTCCGAAGCTCCCTGGGCTTTGCCGCACAGTGCTTCGGCGGCAAAGGCGAAGCCATCCATGAAATAGCTGAACAGAGTGAAAAACTGCATCAGCAGAGTGTTGACGGCAAGCATCACAGAACCCTGTGCGGCGCCGGCGTGAGTGAACCAGAGCGTCACGGCGATCAGGCAGAGAGTGCGCAGAAAGATGTCGGCATTGATCGAGAAGAAGCGCCGCAGCTCGTTGCCGCGGAAAATCGCGTCCGCGCGTGGCACGGTGACCCGATAGCGCACTCTGGCATAGATCAAGGCTATGGCAAATCCTACCC
Organism: uncultured Porphyromonadaceae bacterium; assembly: GCA_947177035.1. GTDB lineage: Bacteria > Bacteroidota > Bacteroidia > Bacteroidales > Muribaculaceae > UBA3263. Next base: position 17,396 of record CAMWSS010000014.1, read on the forward strand.
ATTGGGCAATGAGAGTGCCTGTGGCCACGCCTTCTATCTTCCACCCGAGCATCCACACCAGAATGAGAGAGCTGCCTATGTTGACAACGTTGATCAGCAGCGAGATCCACATGGTGGCGCGGGTGTCCTGCCGGCCGATGAACCATCCCGTCAGCGCGAAGGCGCCGAGTGAGGCCGGAGCGCCCCAGATGAGAATGGAGAAATAGCGCCAGGCCATAGGGGCAGTGTCGGCGTCGGGTCCGATTCCCTCCAGGAGCATCCTGCCCAAGGGCACGTGGAGCGCCACGAGCGCCGTCCCGAACCCGATGGCCAGCGCAAGCGAGCGGCAGAGTGTCATCGACGTCCCGGCGGCATCCTGCCGCCCTTCGGCCTGGGCCGTGAGTCCCGAAGTGCCGGTGCGCAGGAATCCGAACAGCCAGTAGAGCAGATTGAACATCGTGCCGCCAACGGCAATGGCCCCGAGATAGGCCGCGCTGCCCAGCCGGCCGACTATTGCAACGTCGACCAGACTGAGCAGCGGGGTAGTTATATTGGCCACGATGGCGGGAACCGCCAGGCCGAGAATCTGTCTGTTAAGCGAGTTTCTTGGCACGACAGGAATCCCACCAGAGATAGCATATGAGCAGTGCATACATCACCAGACCGAGCAGCTGGGTGGTGCCGTCGCTCAGCGGGTTGGCATATTCATAGCCCAGGAACTTGGTCAGAGCGGCGAACACTCCGAACAGGGCGCCGCCGGCGATCAGGCCAGATGCAAGCAAGGTGCCGCGGTCGCGGCGTGCGTCGGCTGTGGCTTTGTCCTTGGAGCTGTTGGCCACGAACCAGGCGATGGCTCCGCCGACAAGCATCGGGGTGTTGAGGCTCAGAGGAATGAACATGCCCAGGCAGAACGCCAGAGCGGGCACTCCGAGCCAGTTGAGCAGCAGAGCCAGCACGGCGCCGCAGAAATAGAGGATCCAGGGGGTGTCGCCGCCCATCATCAGCGGCTCGATCACTTTGGCCATGGCGTTGGCCTGCGGAGCGACGAGCGGGTCGGGATGGATGTCGGTGGCATAAAATCCATAAACGTCGTTGAGCAGCAGGATCACACCGCCAACGGTGGCGGCGCTCACCAGAGTGCCGAGAAATTTCCAGGTTTCCTGTTTGCGGGGAGTGGAGCCTACCCAGTAGCCGATCTTCAGGTCGGTCACAAAGCCGCCGGCCATGGAGAGCGCCGTGCAGACCACGCCGCCGATCACCATCGCGGCCACGATGCCCGAAGTTCCGCTCAGGCCGATGCCGACGAAAATGGCCGATGCGATGATCAGAGTCATCAGCGTCATGCCGCTCACGGGGTTGGAGCCGACAATGGCGATTGCGTTGGCCGCCACTGTGGTGAAGAGAAAGGCGATCAAGGTGACCACAAGCCACGCCACGGCAGCCTGCCAGAGGGTGCCGATCACGCCGATCCAGAAGAACACGAACACCACGGCCAGGGCCAGGACCATATAGGCCACGACGGCCTTCATTGAAAGGTCGGTCTGCCAGCGCACGGGTTTCTCCTTGGTTTCGGCGCCGCCCTTGAATTCGCGGGCGGCCAGGCCGACGGCCTGCATGATGATGGGCCATGACTTGATGATGCCGATCACGCCGGCCATGGCGATGCCGCCGATGCCGATCATGCGGGCATAGTCGCTGAAAATCTGTTGCGGACCGAGGGCCGACATTTCGGCCGAGGTGCCCATCAGGGGCACGATTATCCACCACACGAAGATGGAGCCGGCAAAGATCACAAAGGCGTATTTGAGTCCCACGATATAGCCGAGGCCGAGCAGGGCGGCGCCGGTGTTGCAGCTGAGCACAACTTTGGCTTTTTCGGCTATTGAGGCACCCCATGAGGTGGCAGTGGTGGTGATGGTTTCGGCCCACCATCCGAAGGTGGCCACCACATAGTCATAGATACCGCCGATGAGCGAGGCCACGATCAGGGTCTTGGCCTGCGAGCCGGAGCCTTTGGCCTGGGCGCTGACAAGCACCTGGGTGGTGGCTGTGGCTTCCGGGAAAGGATACTTTCCGTGCATGTCCTTCACGAAATACTTGCGGAAAGGGATGAAGAACAGAATGCCGAGCACTCCGCCCAGCAGCGAGCTGAGGAAAATCTGAACGAAGTTGACGGTGATTTCAGGATATGTGCCCTGCAGGATATAGAGCGCGGGCAGGGTGAAGATCGCGCCGGCCACTATCACGCCCGAGCAGGCGCCGATTGACTGGATGATCACGTTCTGGCCGAGCGGATTCTCTTTCTTGAGAGCCTGACTCAGGCCGACGGCGATGATCGCGATGGGGATGGCGGCCTCGAATACCTGGCCCACGCGGAGTCCGAGGTATGCGGCTGCGGCCGAGAAGATGATGGCCAGCAGGAGGCCCATTCCCACGGAGTAGGGGGTCACCTCGCGGGTGTCGTGCGCCGGATGGAGAATCGGTCTGTACTCCTCGTCCTTGCCCAGTTCGCGAAACGCGTTTTCAGGCAGCGCGGTGAGGTCTGTTTCTTTTGGTTCTTCCATAAAGTCTGTGTAATTTGGATTAAAAGGTGAATGAGGAATCATGCACGTGAATCATGATTCCTCATTCAGGGTCATAAATCAGTTTGCCGGATCGGCGAGGGTTTCGTCGGGAGCGGGCTGGGGCACGTCGGCGGTAGCGGCCTCAAGCTTTTTCATCATGGAGAAGATGAAGGCGGCGCTGAGCAGACACAGGGCGATGAGGATGGCCCAGATCGTCCACACGGGAATCTTACCCCAGAGCAGCATGGGAATCGACACAAGGTAGTTGCCGACGGCAGTGGCTGCGAACCAGCCGCCCATCATGGCGCCTTTGAGTTTGGGAGGTGCCACCTTGCTGACAAAGCTGATGCCCATGGGCGACAGAAGCAGTTCGGCGAATGTGAGCAGCAGATATGTGGAGATGAGCCAGTTGGTCGACACGTCGCCATTGGTGCCCACAAGGCTCATTGAGCCGAACACCATCACCAGATAGGCCACGCCGGCCACGATCATGCCATAGCCGATCTTGCGCGGTGCGGAAGGCTCTTTGCCCTTGCGGTTGAGCCAGCCGAACAGTGCCATGGAGAATGGGGTGAGAGCCACCACGAAGAAGGGGTTGAACTGCTGATAGACGGCAGGGTCGATGTCGGTGATGGTGGCGGGAGTGGCGGAATAGAGTTTCCACACGATGCCCGCGCAGCATGCGAGGATCACGGCGCTGATGGCCTTGGCTTTGCCGCTGGCGCTCTGGAAGACGCTGAACAGGGCGTAGACGCCGACAAATATTGCCGTGAGGGCGCCGAGGTTGAAGCCGATGCGGGTCCAGCTGCTCGATTCGGAGGAGGTGCAGCTCTTGGCGAACTCGGTCAGGGTCTGACCATTCTGGTGGAACACCATCCAGAAGAAGATAACCACGGCAAACACAAGGAACAGGGCCACGACGCGCTGCTTGGTCTGCTCGGGAGTGAGTTCCGGCTCGTTGCTTTTGGCGACGGCTTTGCTGCCTGTTTCTTTTTTGGATGAGTCGTTGATGATATGCTTGTAGGTGCGGCGGCCGAGCACGTAGATCAGGAAGCTCACGATCAGCGAGGCGCAGGCCAGTGCGAAGGCATAGGAGCAGCCGGTGGAGAAGGCCGTCACATAACCTTCGGCGAAGGCGGTCAGCGAGTCGAACGAAGCGGAGCACTGAGCTGCGAAGTCACCGAGATAACCGGTCAGGAACGCGGCGAGGTCGCCGCCCTGGGCCATGCCGTTCTGGGTGGCGAATTCGGTCATGCTCTTGAGCGTGTCGGCGTCGGCGGGCATATTGGTGAAGCCGTCGGTGTCGATGCACCAGTTGCTCACAGTTGCCGCCATGGCGTTGTTGGTGAGGAAGCCGGCGTTTTTCAGAGCCAGATTCTTCAGGGCGATGGCCGCGCCGGGAGCAAACATCGAGCCGAGGTTGATCGCCATGTAGAAGAGCGAGAATGCAGCATCTCGGCGGTCACCATAGCGGGAATTGTTGTAGAGGTCACCCACCATCACCTGCAGATTGCCCTTGAACAGGCCTGTGCCGGTGGCGATCAGCAGCAGAGCGGCAAGCAGCACCATCAGCGAGGCATTGCTGCGCACGGGGGTGGGGGCCGACATCAGCGCGTAGCCGATAAACATCACACCGATGCCGGTGAGCACGCACTTGTTGAAGCTCCAGCGGTCGGCGAGCCAGCCGCCAAACACGGGCATGAAGTAAACGAGGGCCAGAAAAATCGAGAAAATCTGACCTGTCCAGGTGGCGTCGAAGCCAAACTTTGCCTGTAGGAAAAACAGGAAAATGGCGAGCATGGTGTAGTAGCCGAAACGCTCGCCGGTGTTGGCAAGCGCGAGCACATAGAGTCCCGCCGGTTGGTTTTTGAACATAATAAAGATTGGTTTATTTATGGTGGTTATTGATTTTGCTTTTCCAGTTCCTTGAATGCCAGGGCATAGACCTTCATCTGCTTCACCATGGCCAGCAGGCCGTTGGAGCGCGTGGGCGAAAGGTGCTCGCTCAGGCCGATGCGGTCAACGAAATAAAGGTCTGAGTCAAGGATCTCCTGTGGGGTGTGGTCGCCGAGCACCCTGATCAGCAGGGCTATCATCCCTTTCACTATAATGGCGTCGGAATCGGCCTCGAAGTGCACGTTGCCGTCGGGAGTCCTTTCGGCGTTGATCCACACCCGGCTCTGGCAGCCCTCGATCAGATGCTGCGGTGTTTTATATTTTTCCGCTATGGGCTGTAGCGCGTTGCCCAGATCGATGATGTAGGAATAGCGGTCCATCCAGTCGTCGATGTCGGAGAACTCGCCGATGATTTCGTCTTGAATCTCGTTTATTGTCATTTCTTATTATATATGTAGGTTATGACAGTCTCGCCGACTGCCTTGAGAGTGGCGGCGTCGAGATTGTCCAGATTGTCGGCCATGGTGTGCCAGGTCGGGTTGAATGCCCCTGTCTGGTCATTGGTGGTCTCGATTATGTCGATGGCGGGAATGCCGGCACGGAGAAACGGCAGATGGTCGTCGTTGACCGCTCCGCCGATGGCGTCGGCAAACCGATCGGAGTGGCCTGCCTCTCTGGCTGCGCGCCACACTGCGTCGACAACCGGTGCGGCATATTGCTGCGAAAACATTTCGCGGCAGAATCTGGCGTCGCGTCCTCCGACCATATCAAGCAGAATGGCCGCCTCGGGCAGCGGCTCGGTCGCTCCGTATGGCATATGGTCCGCGAAATATTGTGAACCTCTGGCCCATGAGTCATCGTCGCCTGAATTGCCTGAATCCTCCACATCGACCAGCAAGATGTCCACTCCGCAGCCGGGAGCATCGACGGAGCCTATCAGTCGGGCCGCTTCAAGCAACACTGCCACCCCGCTGGCGCCGTCGTTGGCGCCGTCGATCGGGCGGGTCCGGTTTGCGGGTTCAGGATCTTCGTCGGCCCAGGGACGGGTGTCGTAATGGGCCAGCAAAAGGATCCGCCGCTTGTTGCCGAGGTTGAAGCGTCCGAGAATGTTGCGCATCGGAGTGCCGTCGTCAAGTGTGGCCGTCTGGACCACCACAGTGTCGGCTCCCGCCGCTTGCAGCCTTTCGCCGATCCAATCCGCGCAGCGGCGATGTGCGTAGCTGCCCGGAACTCTCGGCCCGAACGCCACCTGCGATGCGGCGTTGGACATCGCGCTGTCGGCGCTGAACTGCGGGACGGAGACCATCTCGGTTTTGTTGGTCTCGGCGGCTGCCGGAGCAACGCTCCTGGCGGTGCCGCCCGAGCATCCACTCATGGCCGGGGCCATCATGGAGCCGGCCAGAAACGCTATATTGAAGATAAAATTATTTTTCACGCCCCCAAAGTTAAGACTTTTATGTCGCACGTGCAAGCGCGTGCCCGCCATCAGTCAAGAAAAAGCCCAAAAAAAATGCGAAAGTTTGGCTAATTTGGCGGGAATTTGCTAACTTTGCACTCAAGTTGATGCCTGCCAGGCTCTGCTTATCGTATAAACCACAATATCAATTGTCATAGACTATGCGCCCTACGCTTAATGCCGTGCTTATTCTTGAAGACGGCACCACTTTCCATGGAAAGTCATTCGGTTACGCAGGTTCCACTGCCGGAGAAGTGGTGTTTAACACAGCCATGACCGGCTATCCTGAAAGTTTGACCGATCCGTCATATGAAGGTCAGATACTTGTTACCACATATCCCATTCTCGGCAACTATGGCGTGCCTCCGCGCAGGGAAAAAGATGACGTCAGCGAATATTACGAAAGCGACCACATCCACGCGCGTGCCATCGTTGCCCAGGACTATAGCTGGAATCACTCTCACTGGCAGGCCGACCGGTCGCTCGCGCAGTGGCTTGAAGAGGAAAAGATCCCCGGCATCTATGGAATCGACACCCGTGCACTCACCAAACTGCTGCGCGAAAAAGGCTCCATGCTTGGAAAAATAATTGTCGACGGTGCTCCTGATCCTGGCTTTTACGATCCGAATGTTGAAAATCTTGTTGCCAAAGTCAGCTGCAAGGAAGTCGAGGAACACGGTGCCGGCGAAAAGACGGTGGTGCTCGTTGACTGCGGCGTGAAACACAACATCATCCGCTGTCTGACGCGCCGCGGCGTCAAAGTGGTCCGCGTGCCCTGGGACTATGATTTCACCGCGATCCAGTATGACGGCCTCTTCATCTCCAACGGTCCCGGCAACCCCGATCTGGTTGACAAGACAGTCGAACACATCCGCAAGGCCATTGCCATCGGAAAACCGATCTGTGGCATCTGCATGGGCAACCAGCTGCTCAGCAAAGCTGCCGGCGCAAGCACGTATAAACTGAAATACGGCCACCGCAGCCACAACCAGCCCGTGCGCAGGGTAGGGACAGACACCTGCTTTGTCACGTCGCAGAATCATGGCTTTGCGGTCGACAGCAACACTCTGCCCGCCGACTGGGAGCCGCTCTTCATCAATATGAACGACGGCACAAACGAAGGTATACGCCACAAAACCAGACCATTCTTCTCCGCGCAATTCCACCCGGAAGCAAGCTCCGGTCCAAAAGATACTGAATTTCTTTTCGATGAATTTATAAACCTCCTCTGATTGACTGCATATGGAAAAGACTGAAATCAAGAAAGTGCTGCTGCTTGGCAGCGGTGCCCTCAAGATCGGTGAAGCCGGCGAATTCGACTATTCCGGATCGCAGGCTCTGAAAGCACTCAAAGAGGAGGGTATCACCACAGTGCTCATCAATCCGAATATCGCCACCGTGCAGACCTCGGAAGGATTTGCCGACAAAATTTATTTCCTTCCCGTCACTCCATATTTCGTGGAGCGCGTGATCGAGAAGGAACGTCCCGACGGCATTCTGCTCGCATTCGGCGGACAGACTGCTCTGAATTGTGGCGTCGAACTGTATCAGAGCGGAGTGCTCGAAAAATACGGCCTGAAAGTGCTCGGCACCCCGGTGCAGGCCATCATGGACACCGAAGACCGCGAACTCTTCGTGAAAAAACTTGACGAGATCGACGTCAAGACAATCAAGAGCGAGGCCGTTGACTCTGTGGCCGAAGCCTGCGAAGCCGCCTCGAAACTCGGTTATCCCGTCATTGTGCGTGCCGCCTATGCTCTTGGCGGACTCGGATCGGGCTTCTGCGACAACGAAGAGGAACTCACCGCCCTGGTTGAAAAGGCGCTGTCGTTCTCTCCGCAGGTGCTGGTCGAGAAATCGCTCAAAGGATGGAAAGAAGTCGAATATGAAGTCGTGCGCGACCGCTTCGACAACTGCATCACGGTCTGCAACATGGAAAACTTCGACCCGCTCGGCATCCACACCGGCGAGAGCATCGTGGTGGCTCCGTCGCAGACCCTCACAAACGAAGACTATCACTACCTGCGCAAACTCGCCATCAAGATCATCCGCCACATCGGCATTGTCGGCGAGTGCAACGTGCAATATGCCTTCGACCCCGAGTCGATGGACTATCGCGTAATCGAGGTCAACGCCCGCCTGAGTCGTTCGTCGGCTCTCGCTTCAAAGGCCACAGGCTATCCTCTGGCTTTTGTCGCCGCTAAACTGGGACTCGGATACGGCCTGTTCGACCTGCGCAACTCGGTCACCAAAGAGACTTCGGCCTTCTTTGAACCGGCTCTTGACTATTGCGTCGTGAAGATTCCACGCTGGGACCTCGGCAAATTCCATGGTGTGCGTCGCGAAATCGGCTCCTCCATGAAATCGGTCGGCGAAGTGATGGCTATCGGACGCACTTTCGAGGAAGCCATCCAGAAAGGTCTGCGCATGATCGGCCAGGGAATGCACGGTTTTGTCGAAAACAAAGAACTGAAAATCGACAACATCGACAAGGCCCTGCGCGAACCGACCGACAAACGCATATTCGTGATCGCCCAGGCGCTCAAAAACGGATATTCGGTCGAACGCATCCACGAACTGACCAAGATTGACCGCTGGTTCCTCTATAAGCTCCAGAACATCATGGACACTTCCCGTGAACTGGAAGAATATTCCACTCTGTCGTCCATGCCCGACGAATTGCTCCGTCTGGCAAAACAGCAGGGCTTCAGTGACTTCCAGGTGGCTCGCTCGGTGTTCAAGGAAACAATGGTCAACGCGCAGACTGCATCGATGGAAGTGCGCCGCCACCGCAAGACCCGCGGAATCGTGCCCGTGGTGAAGCAGATCGACACCCTTGCCGCTGAATATCCCGCGCAGACCAACTATCTCTACCTGACATATAACGGCTCATCCAACGACGTGACCTATCTCCACGACCACCGCTCGATCGTGGTGCTCGGCTCCGGCGCATACCGCATCGGATCGTCGGTTGAATTCGACTGGTGCTCGGTCAACGCTCTGATGACGGTGAAAAAACAGGGCTGGCGCTCTGTGATGATAAACTACAATCCGGAAACCGTGTCTACCGACTATGACATGTGTGACCGACTCTATTTCGACGAACTCACCTTCGAGCGTGTGATGGATATCCTCGACCTCGAGCAGCCTCACGGAACCATTCTGAGCGTGGGTGGTCAGATTCCCAACAACCTGGCCATGCGTCTTGACGCCGAAGGGGTCAACATCCTCGGCACTTCGGCAAAGTGTATCGACAATGCCGAAGACCGCCACAAATTCTCGTCGATGCTCGATGAAATCGGCGTTGACCAGCCCCGCTGGCGCGAGCTCACCTCAATGGCCGATATCGACGAATTCATCAAGGAAGTGGGCTTCCCCGTGCTTGTCCGTCCCAGCTATGTGCTCTCAGGCGCGGCGATGAACGTCTGCTCCAACAACGAAGAGCTTGAGCGCTTCCTCCGTCTCGCGGCCAACGTCAGCAAGCAATATCCTGTCGTGGTGAGCCAGTTCATCCAGAACGCCAAAGAGATCGAGATGGATGCAGTGGCCCAGGACGGCGAGATCAAAGCCTATGCCATCAGCGAGCATATTGAATTTGCCGGTGTCCACTCCGGCGACGCCACTATTCAGTTCCCGCCGCAGAAGCTCTATGTCGAGACAATGCGCCGCATCAAGAAAGTGTCGGCCAAAATCGCCAAAGCGCTTCAGATATCCGGCCCGTTCAACATCCAGTTCCTTGCAAAAAACAATGACATAAAGGTGATCGAGTGCAACCTTCGCGCTTCGCGTTCATTCCCGTTTGTCAGCAAGGTGCTGAAAATAAACTTCATCGACCTCGCCACCAAAGTGATGCTCGGACTCCCCGTCGAAAAGCCCAACAAGAGCGCCTTCGACCTCGACTATGTCGGCATCAAGGCTTCGCAGTTCTCATTCTCCCGCCTTCAGGGCGCCGACCCCGTGCTTGGCGTCGACATGAGCTCCACGGGTGAAGTCGGCTGCATTGGCGACGACACCGACGAAGCCATCCTCAAAGCCATGCTCTCGGTCGGACAGCGCATTCCCGCCAAATCCGTGCTTCTGTCAATGGGCACACCCAAACAGAAAGCCGACCTGCTTGACGCGGCCCATATGCTTTATGACCACGGTTATAAGCTCTATGCCACCGGTGGAACATGTCAGTTCCTCGCCGACAACGGCATACCCTCAATCCGCGTCTACTGGCCCTCGCAGCCCGAAATGCAGCCTCAGGCGCTCGATCTGCTCCACGCCAAAGAGATCGACATGGTTGTCAACGTGCCGAAAAACCTCACTCCGGCCGAACTGAGCAACGGTTACAAGATACGTCGCGCCGCCATCGATCTGAACATACCGCTGATCACCAACGCGCGTCTGGCCGGTGCCTTCATCAATGCTTTCACATCAATGTCTCTCAGCGATATAGAAATCAGATCGTGGGATGAATACTAACAAAACATAATTATATGACAAAAAACGCCCTCATCTCCTTCATGACAGCGCTTCTGCTTTTCGGCGGAAGCGCTGTTGCGTCTAAAAAAGACGCCAAAATCAACAGTATGCCCGATCTGCAGTTTGTCGACGTGTTCAACGGAGGCGACACAGTGAGCCTCTCGTTCGTCGATGCCGCCCCGTTCATCTACGAAGGAGAAAAATGGATTGATTTCAGTCCGGCCACATGGAAGTTTCTCCACGACGAAATGCTCTGGCGCTATCAGCGCATGGTCGATGACCGCACTGCACGCGCGGCAATCAACCGCATGGACGAACATCGCCGCCCGATCAGCAAGAATCCTCCTCTCATGGGCATAATGCGCACGGCAAATGATTGCTACATGTCGGAACGCGTATATCAGATGTGTCTTGACTCGCTCGTCGCATTCTCTCAGTCGATGGCCGAAGCCGGAAAAATCCACAAAACCGACTATTTCCGGGTGACGCGCTGGGAAAACAACATGCACTTGCGTGAATCGCATTATCTTGAACCGCAGCAGAAAGAATATCTGGCATATATCAACCCGCTGAAGATGGACAAGAAGCCGGTCTGCATGACCGACACAATGGGGCTGGTCGACTATAATCCGGCTGAATTCGTGGTCTATCGCTATATGGATTGCAAAGCTGCCGAACCATGGATAAAGGCTGATATGGTGGCGAAATACCGCTTCTTCGCCCATGTGCTCAAAAATGCCGACGGCAAACTCGTGCAGACGTCGACTGCCGACGAACTCAGACTTTCGCCGCAAGTGTGGGCATTCTTCACCGAGGTGCTTGACGGCCTTAATGCCCCAGGCAGCAGAGTGCACTATCCGGCCGACAGCTGGACCGACGATCCGGCCGAAGCCGAACGGATGGCCCGTGAATTCTTCCTTGCCTACAATCGCGGACATTCATCGAAGGTGCTCAAGAAAAACGGATCGCCCAAGAGCTTCTACAATCCTTCGCCTGACCGCTATGTGGACGGATCGTACTACTATCGCAATTAATTCACTGTTTCACTAATAAATTTATTTTCTCTGACTTATGGAAGTCCCCTGCATGTTCTGGCTGGTGCCTGTGGCGTCGCTTCTGGCGCTGCTGCTGGCCGGATATTTCTATCGCAGCATGAAGCGTGAGAGCGAAGGCACTCCGCTGATGCAGAAAATCGCGTCACACGTCCGCAAGGGCGCTATGTCCTATCTCCGTCAACAATACAAAGTCGTCACAGCCGTATTCGTTGTCCTTGTGATCATCTTCTCGATCATGGCCTATGGATTCGGCGTACAGAACAACTGGGTGCCCGTCGCCTTCCTCACCGGTGGCTTCTTCAGTGGCCTCGCCGGCTACCTCGGCATGAAGACCGCCACACATGCGTCGGCCCGCACGGCCAATGCCGCGCGCGAAAGCCTGAATTCCGGCCTGCGTGTGGCCTTCCGCTCCGGCGCCGTGATGGGACTGGTGGTGGTCGGCCTCGGTCTGCTCGACATCTCCTTCTGGTATCTGCTCCTCAACTGGATTGAACCCGAAGCCGGAACCCACAAGCTCACGATGATCACCACGACCATGCTCACCTTCGGCATGGGCGCCTCGACCCAGGCGCTGTTTGCGCGCGTGGGTGGCGGCATCTACACCAAGGCCGCCGACGTCGGCGCTGATCTGGTCGGCAAAGTTGAAGCCGGAATTCCCGAAGACGACCCGCGCAACCCCGCCACAATCGCAGACAACGTCGGCGACAACGTCGGCGACGTGGCCGGCATGGGCGCCGACCTCTATGAAAGCTACTGCGGATCGATTCTCGCCACCGCCGCTCTCGGTGCCGCCGCCGGTGCCGGTGCCGTGGCCTCTCTCGGAGTGGATGGCGCTGTAGCCCTGCAGGTCAAGGCCGTGCTTGCTCCGATGCTGATCGCCGCCGTCGGCATCATCCTCTCGATCATCGGCATCTTCGCCGTCAAGACCAAAGAAAACGCCTCGATCAAAAACCTGCTCAACTCGCTGGCTGTCGGAACCAACCTCAGCTCGGCTCTGATCGTGGTGGCCACGTTCGGTCTGATGTATCTGCTTGAAATGCCCAACTGGATCAACATATCGCTCGCTGTCGTTGTCGGCCTGCTCGTCGGCATCGTCATCGGACGTGCCACGGAATACTACACTTCCCAGTCCTACAAACCCACAAAACGCCTGGCCGAAAGCGGTCAGACCGGACCTGCCACCGTCATCATCTCCGGTGTCGGCCTCGGCATGGTGTCGACAGCCATACCCGTCATCGCTGTCGTTGCCGGTATAATCCTCAGCTACTGGCTGGCTTCTGGCTTTGACTTCGCCAACATCTCGTGGGGCCTTTACGGCATCGGCATCGCTGCTGTCGGCATGCTCTCCACCCTTGGAATCACTCTGGCTACTGACGCTTACGGACCTATCGCCGACAACGCCGGCGGAAACGCCGAAATGAGCGGCCTGGGTGAAGGAGTGCGCAAACGTACCGACGCTCTCGACTCTCTCGGCAACACCACCGCCGCCACCGGCAAAGGTTTCGCCATCGGATCTGCCGCACTGACCGGACTGGCTCTGCTTGCATCATACATTGAAGAAATCCGCATCGGCCTCCACCGCATCGGCCAGGACTTTATCCAGATCGGCACCTCGATCTCCGACGAACCTGTCAGAATCCCGCTTGAATCAGCCACCTTCACTGACTTCATGATGGCCTATGACGTGACTCTCATGAACCCGATGGTGCTATCGGGCATGTTCATCGGCGCCATGATGGCATTCCTCTTCTGCGGTCTGACCATGAACGCCGTTGGCCGCGCAGCCTCCCACATGGTGGAAGAAGTGCGCCGCCAGTTCCGTGAAATCAAAGGCATTCTCACCGGCGACGCCGAACCCGACTACGCCCGTTGCGTCCAGATCTCGACCAAAGGCGCGCAGCGCGAAATGGTGTTCCCGTCGCTGATGGCCATCGCCGTGCCGATCATTGTCGGTCTTGTGTTCGGTGTTCCTGGAGTTGTCGGTCTGCTTGTCGGCGGACTCAGCGCCGGTTTCGTGCTGGCCGTGTTCATGGCAAACGCCGGCGGAGCATGGGACAATGCCAAAAAATATATCGAAGAAGGCAACTTCGGCGGCAAGGGCAGCGACGTCCACAAGGCTACCGTTGTCGGCGACACTGTCGGCGATCCGTTCAAAGACACCTCCGGCCCGTCGCTCAACATCCTGATCAAACTCATGAGCATGGTCGCCATTGTGATGGCGGGACTCACCGTAAGCTGGAGCCTTTTCTGATATGAAGAAACACTTGTCAGTACCCTTTGCTGTCATGGGACTCATTTCAACGGCCGCCTGCACATCCTCCGGGCCTGAAGCCCCCGGAAGCTATCCTGCCGCCCCGGTTGACTCCACGGTGGTCGACGACTACTTTGGCCATGCCGTGGCCGACCCCTACCGTCCGCTCGAAGACGACACCGCAGCGGTTACCCTCGAATGGGTCAAAGCTGAAAATGCCGTCACCGAAGCGTACATAAACGCAATCCCATTCCGCGACAGACTCCGCGAACGCATGGCGCGCGTGGCCGATTACCGGAAAACAGGACTGCCGTGGCGCGAGAAAAACGGTAAATTCTACTATTTTTCCAACGACGGACTCCAAAACCAGTCAGTGCTCTATGAAACTGACTCCGTCGGAGTGCCCGGACGCGTGATTCTCGATCCTAACCAGCTGAGCGACAATGGCACTGTCGCTCTGGCTGGGATCTTCTTTGACCCGACGCAACGCTATCTGGCCTATACCGTCAACCGCAACGGAAGCGACTGGACCGAAATCTTCGTGCTCGACACCCGGACCGGACAGCTGCTCCCCGACCACATCGAGTGGGCCAAGTTCACTGAAGTGGCATGGCATGGCGATGGATTCTACTATAGTGCCTATCAGCGCCCCGGCCAAGGAAAGGAACTGAGCGACGCCAATGAATATCAGCGCATCTACTTCCATCGCCTCGGCACTGATCAGGACGCCGATCAGATCGTGTATGAAGATATGGAGCACCCGCTCTATTTCCACTCGGCCCTTGTCGACGAAGACCAGACCGTCCTGATGCTCTACATTGCCGGACAAGGCTCGGGCAACGGTCTCAAAATAAAAGACCTCCGCAAGCCTGATTCGAAATGGATCACCATGGAGCCGACTCAGGATGAGGCGGTCAGCATTTTCGACGTCGAAGGCGACACCCTGTTCATCGAAACGACATGGGGCGCTCCGCGCACACGCATTATGGTGGCCGACATCAATCATCCCGAGCGCGAAAACTGGCGCGAACTTGTGCCCGAAGCCGAAGGGGTGCTTGTCGGAACCACGGAATGCGGCCCGGACTTCGTTCTGACCTATGAGCAGGACGCCGTCAACCGTGCGTGGCTCTACACCCGCGCCGGACAGAAAATCCGCGAAATCGAACTGCCCGGACTCGGATCGGCGGCATTCAGCGGATCGCGTCATTTCCCCGAACTGTACTACTCGTTCGCAAGCTATGTCCGCCCCTCGACAATCTATGCCTACGATACAGCCTCCGGCCAAAGCTCTGCCGTGATATCGCCTGAAGTCAACGGATTCACCCCCGACGACTACATTACCGAGCAGATCTTCTACACGTCATCCGACGGAACCCGTGTCCCGATGTTTGTCACCCGCCGCAAAGACGTGAAGCTCGACGGAACCAACCCGACGCTGCTCTATGGCTATGGCGGATTCAACATCTCGCTCAACCCCGGCTTCTCGGCCTACCGCATACCCTGGCTTGAAAACGGCGGCATTTACGTCGTGGCCAACCTGCGCGGTGGTGGCGAATATGGCGAAGAATGGCATCGTGCCGGCACGAAGATGCAGAAGCTCAACGTGTTCAATGATTTCATCGCCGCTGCCGAATATCTCTGCGACAATGGCTACACATCGCCATCCCGTCTGGCCATTATGGGCGGAAGCAACGGCGGCCTGCTTGTCGGCGCCACCGTCAACATGCGCCCCGACCTGTTCAAAGTGGCCATTCCCGAAGTCGGCGTGATGGACATGCTGCGCTATCACCTGTTCACTATCGGATGGAACTGGGCCTCTGACTATGGCACCTCCGCCGATTCAGCCGAAATGGCCGAATATCTGCTCGGATACTCGCCGCTGCACAACATCCGCAACGGTGTGGAATATCCTGCGATTCTGGTGACTACAGCCGACCACGACGACCGCGTCGTTCCCGCGCATTCATTCAAATATGCTGCAGCTCTCCAGGCTGCCGACACCGGTTCTGCTCCGAAACTCATACGCATTGACACCGATGCCGGCCACGGAGGCGGAAAACCGACATCAAAAGTGCTCGACGAATACGCCGACATATACTCATTTATCTTCTACAACCTTGGCATCACTCCTTCGACAGATTAAATCGACTGCCGACCGTTGTTTCATCACGGTTGTGGCCGCAAGCATGGCGCTTGCGGCCATGCCGGGATGTATCACCGGAATCGAAAGCTCACCGAGCGTCACCAAGTCAGAAATAAAACGACAGAAAAACACCCTGCCAACCCCCGAACAGCAACTGATCGGCCAAGTGACACACCAGCCTTTTCGCGACTGGACAGCAGGCAAGGAATTCATTGTCACAGACCCTAAAATAGCCCTTGTGCTGACCCCTGACGAGGCTGCTTCGCGTCTCGCTCCCGGACACACCATCAGATTCCGGGGAATGACCCCGCAACTCACCGTCATGGGCGACAGCGTCGCGCTGCTCCGCTTTGAAACTTCGTCGGGCCAGCTGCTCGACTACCGTTCGGAAATGTCGCCGGCCGCAATCCGCGCCGCCAGAACGGTCTTCCTGCCATTCTCGGTCGAACGCTCCATGGTGCAGACGGCCGACTCGCTCCTTCGCGGACGCGAACTCTATCTCCTCACCTCACACCGGCGCTCGGCCGACGGTTCCGCCGATGCCGAAGGCCGCAAATTTGTGCCGGTCCGCGTTGACTCCGTCGTGGCCGGAGATTCGGCCTTCCCGTTGAAAATAGTTTTTACGGACCGGACAGACGCCACATATTCCACATTCATCGACGCCGACTCGCCGGCCCACACCTCGAGAGCCTTCCATCGCCTCTTCTCATTCTCCGACCCGCGGCGCAATTACCCGAAAATATCCGATCAGGCCTGGGACCACATCACGCGATCGGAAGTGGCTCTGGAAATGAGCCGCACGGAGTGCAGGCTCGCGCTGGGCAATCCTGACCGGATCGACCGCTCGCTCGGCTCCGGCAATATGGGCGAACGGTGGACATACGACGACGGCACCGTCCTCCTCTTCTTCGACGGACTTCTCAGCGAATACCGACGATAGGCATCGCCTGGGGCAACGATTTTGCGGACACACTGCGGACACACTGAATCGTTACCTCACATTTTTTAATGTGAAAAATGCCGCCGTTCCAGAAAAAAATCGTACCTTTGTCTGACTGTTTGCAGGCCATTTTTAATGGTCTGCGAAACCTCACGAAAAAACTCTATTAATAAGAAAATAATGCTCGACGATCGTATTCAGAAGATCAACATTGAAAGCGAGATGAAATCGGCTTACATCGACTACTCCATGTCGGTGATTGTGAGCCGCGCCCTTCCGGACGTCCGCGATGGCCTCAAACCGGTTCATCGCCGTGTCCTGTTCGGAATGAACGAAATGGGCAACACATCAGACAAAGCTCATCAGAAATCAGCCAACTCCGTGGGTTACGTCATGGGTAAATACCACCCTCACGGCGACTCATCAATATATGGCACAGTGGTGCGTCTGGCCCAGGACTGGGCCATGCGCAACATCCTTGTGGACGGACACGGCAACTTCGGCTCAATCGATGGTGACGGCGCCGCAGCCATGCGTTACACCGAAGTGCGCATGGCGAAACTCGGCGAAGTGATGCTCAAAGACATCGAATGTGAGACTGTCGACATGCAGCGCAACTACGACAACACCCGCGACGAACCGACCGTGCTCCCCACGCGAGTGCCCAATCTGCTTGTCAACGGTGCCAGCGGCATCGCCGTCGGCATGGCCACCAACATGCCCACCCACAACCTCCGCGAAACGATCAATGCGGCGGTGGCCCTCATCGACAACCGCGAGCTGACAGTTGCCGAATTGATGGAATATCTGCCGGCTCCCGACTTCCCCACCGGAGGAACGATCTATGGCATCAACGGAGTCCGTGACGCTTACGAAACAGGCCGCGGACGCATAATCATACGCGGTGAATACCACATCGAAAACGAAGGCAACCACTCCAACATAATCATCACCGAAATCCCTTACGGTGTCAACCGCTCGGAACTGGTGGCCCACATCGGCACTCTCGCCGCCGAAAAGAAAATCGAAGGCATCACCGGCGTGGCCGACGAATCGAACAGCAACCTGGTCCACCGCATCGTCATCACGCTGCGCACCGACGCCAACCCGCTGGTCGTGGTCAACAAGCTGTTCAAAATGACCGCACTGCAGTCATCGTTTTCGGTCAACAACGTCGCCCTCGTCAATGGACGTCCGCGCACTCTCAACCTCAAAGAGATACTCGAAGCCTTCATTGACCACCGCCATGACGTGGTCATTCGCCGCACCAGATACGAACTGCGCAAGGCCGAAGAGCGCGCCCACATTCTCGAAGGACTGATCATCGCCTCGCAAAACATCGACGAGGTCATCAAGATCATCAAGGAATCGGCCAACACCGACGCCGCGCGTCAGGCCCTGAGCCTGCGGTTCGGCCTCTCCGAAGCCCAGACACAGGCCATCGTGGAAATGCGTCTGCGTCAGCTCACCGGACTGGCCCAGGACGAACTCCGCCAGAACTATGACGACGTGCAGGCCCAGATCAAACGCTTCAAATCAATCCTCGAAGACCCCGAAGTCTGCCGTCAGCTGATCAAAGACGAACTGCTTGAAGTCAGCGAAAAATTCGGCGACGACCGGCGCACACGCATCAACCATCACGGCGGACAGGTCGACGACGACGAATTCTTTGACGACAACGAGATGGTGATCACTATCAGCCACCTCGGCTACATCAAACGCACCCCTCTGGCTGAATTCCGCGCACAAAACCGCGGCGGAGTAGGCGCGAAGGGAAGCTCCACCCGCAACGAAGACTTCATCGAGCACATATACACGGCCAACAACCGCTCCTACATGCTCTTCTTCACAGAGCGAGGCCGATGCTACTGGCTGAAAGTCTACAACATCCCCGAATTCGGCAAAAACCAGAAGGGCAGGGCCATACAGAACCTGCTCAGCATCGAGACCGGCGACTCCGTCAAGGCCTACATCAGCATCAACGGACTCAACAACCCGGAATACGTGGCCGGACACAACCTTGTGTTCTGCACCAAAAAAGGCATCATCAAGAAAACGCCGCTGGAAGCATACTCACGTCCCAGGACAAACGGTGTCAACGCCATAATAATCCGCGACGACGACGAACTGCTGCAGGTGGAACTCACCGACGGCGACAGCGAAATCCTCATGGCCAACCGCAACGGCCGGGCGATCCGCTTCCACGAAAGCAAAGTCCGCGAAATGGGACGCATGAGCACCGGTGTGCGCGGCATGAGCCTCGACGCCGACGATCCCACCGACGAAATCGTCGGCATGATATGCATGGCTCCGGACTCTGAGAAAAACGTCATGGTGATCTCCGAAACCGGATTCGGCAAACGCTCCATCCTTGCCGACTATCGCATCACCAACCGTGGCGGCAAAGGTGTCAAGACAATGAACATCACCGAAAAGACCGGTCGCCTGGTGGCAATCAAATGCGTCGATGACCTCAACGACCTTGTCATCATCAACCGCTCGGGCATCACTCTGCGCCTCCACGTGGCCGATGTCAGAGTCATGGGCCGTGCAACCCAGGGAGTGCGCCTGATCAATCTCGGAAAGAGAAACGACGTCATCGCCTCTGTCTGCGCCGTAGAAGCCGACCCCGAAGAAGAAGCCGAAACAGTGGAAACCGAAGGCGAAGTGCTCGACGCGCTTCCCGTTGACGACACCGTGGTGGCCGACGAATCGGCTGAAACTGACGGACAGACCGCAGACTCTGAGGAAGAAACAGAAAATTAAAAACAAACAATAATTAGCTCTTAAAACACCCCGATCCATGAAGAAATTACTTATTATGGCAATGTGTCTGGCATCTGCTGCCGGAGCGTTTGCGCAGGAAGACGTTCTCAAGAACGCTGACCGCGCTCTCAAGGGCGAGATGCCCAAATATGCTGAAATCAGCAAGTCGCTCCGCGGAGCGATGGCCGATCCGACCACTTCCGGACAGGCTCGCACCTGGTTTCTTGCCGGCAAATCCGGCTTCGGACAGTGGGACCAGGCCCTGGCTGCCCTGCAGCTTGGCTCCGACGTTGACCGCAAGGCTTCCGGCCGCGCGCTGATCGACGGCTACAAGTTCTACCTCCACGCCCTTCCGCTGGACACCGTGGTCGATGCCAAAGGCAAGATCAAGACCAAATACTCAAAAGACATCGTAAAGGCCATCGTCGCACACTACAACGACTTCTACAATGCCGGTGCCTTCCTCTATGAATCCGACGACTTCGCCGGAGCATACGAAGCCTGGGACATCTACACTTCCATGCCCCAGATGACCGACCTGCTCGGCAAGCTCGCTCCCGAAGCCCCGGCCGACACCATCATGGCCCAGAACCTCTACAACATGGGCATTTTCGCCTACACGGCAAAAATGTATCCCGAAGCCACCGAAGCATTCTACAAAGCCACTCTCTATGACTATCCCGGATGCGACGCCTTCAACAACGCCATCGCCTGCGCCGGAATGGCTGGCAACAACGACCGCAAATTTGAAATCGCCAAAGAAGCCTTTGAAAAGCGCGGCAGCGAAAACGCCGGCTACATAGGCGAGATCATCAACGGCTACATTGACCGCAAGCAATTCGGCAATGCCATGGAGTGGCTCGACCGCGCCATCGCAGCTGACGGCAGCAACGCTCAGCTCTACAACGCCAAAGGCATCCTCGTCGAGAGCCAGATCCCCGAAGACGCATCTCCTGAAGTAGTGCAGAAATCCAACGAAGAAGCTCTCGAGCTCTACAAGAAAGCTGTGGAACTCCAGCCCGAAAACGGAATGTGGAACTACCACTACGGACGTATGCTCTCCAACAAGGGTGTGCGCATCGTCGACGCATCGGCCGAACTGCCCGCCTCAGAATACAACAAAGTTCTCGAACAGCAGGTGTTCCCGATCTATCGCGAAGCCATCATCTATCTCGAAAAGGCCATCGCTGCCGATCCCGACAACACCCGCGGCGCCCTGCCTCTGCTCCGCAACATTTACTACAACCTCGGCGACAACGAGAATATGCAGCGCATCGAAGCAATGCAGTAATCCTCTGACTGAAACCCATCTGAAGCCCCGCGTGCCGCTCCCGGTCCGCGGGGCTTTCTGCATTCAGTTCAGTGCTGTATAAAAATACTTACGCAATAACTAATAAAATTAGTTGCACAACTAATTTTATTAGTTTATCTTTGCGGTGTGAAACTATAACATTTAGTTATTTATGAAACCCGAACTTACCGAAAGAGAAGAAGAGATCATCCGCGTTCTCTGGGAGAACGGTCCGATGACAGTCCGTGAGATGCTTGACAAGCTGCCCGGCCCCAAACGTCACTTCAATACTGTGTCGACTTTTGTGAGGCTGATGGAGCAGAAGGGCTATATTGACCATGAGCCTTACGGCACCGGCTATCGCTATTTAGCCAAAATCAGCGCCGACGACTATTCGCGTTCCGCGTTGCGCCGTGTGGTGAGCCGCTATTTCAATAACTCGCTTCGAGGCGTGATCAGCGCGCTGGTCACCGACGAAGCCCTCACGCCCGAGCAGGTGAGCGAGCTTGTCGAGCAGGTGAAGCGCGGAAAGGAGGACTGATTATGTGGATTATTGCCTCTCTCTTTCTCTACTCGCTGATGTTCGGCCTGACTCTCACCTTGATGTGGGGAGTGTGGCGTCTGTCGGGACTTCGCAATAAGGCAGATTTCAAGACCGGCCGTCTGCTGATTCTCTCCATGGTCGGCTTTGCGGCACTTGCTGCGGTCGTGCCTTTCCATCAAGCGCGTCAGATGGTGGTGGACGAAGCCGTAGTGGATGTTGAAGTTGTCGCGATGGATGCGGAGATGACTGTGGCCGACATCGTGGCGGATACGCAGACGCCGCTCGTCGGTTTTGACGCTTTGGTGACTGCATATGGTGTCGGCCTGGCCGTTTCCCTCCTGTGGCTTATCGGATCGCTTGCATATGTGTGGCGGATGATGTTCCGCTCCCGCCGCAGCGAAATTCCCGGCTTGAGAATCTGCCGACGTGCCATTGTGCCGTTCAGCTGGGGTGGGTGGATCGTGATGTCGGCTGCCGATCGCGATGGCCTTGGCTTCAATTCCATAATGGCCCATGAATCTGTTCACTGCCGGAAACAACATTGGCTCGACTTGCTTGCGCTGCGTGTGGCCGGATGTCTGACGTGGTATCTCCCCACGGTCAGATTCCTGCGGGCCGACCTCATCGACTTCCATGAATATGCCGCCGATGCCGGAGTAATGGACTCGGGCTGTGACCCGGAGGCATATCAGATGCTCCTGATCGAGAAGGCCACACACCGCCGTTTCAATTCCTCGCTTGTAAATAGTCTCAATTATTCATCTATTAAAAAACGTATCACTATGATGCAGACAAATCAAACCGCAAGATGCGGCCGTGGCCGTTATCTTGCCCTGCTGCCCGCAGCACTCCTGGCGCTTGCCGCCGTGTCATCACAGGCTTTGGCCGACACCGTGCGTGACCGCATTCCGCAGATCGCTCATGATCAGGAGTCTGTTGACGTCACCGTCACCGAGGCTCAAGAACCTGCGTCAGTCTCTGAACAGAACACTGACGATATTGAGGCCCAGCCTGAGGTGATGCCTGTCTTTCAGGGAGGTGACGAGAAGCTCTGGGAGTTCATTGCCAAAAATATCCGTTATCCTGAAAATGCGGCCATAAACAATGTCCAGGGACGTGTTGTCCTGCAGTTCGTGGTAGAAAAAGACGGTTCGGTCGGCGAAATCAAGATTCTCAGAAGTCCCGATGAAGAACTTAGCGCCGAGGCCATCCGTTTGGTGAAGTTATTCCCGAAGTTCACACCCGGCAAGGTGAATGGTGAGCCTGTCCGCGTCTGGTTCACACTTCCGCTCACGTTCAGACTTAGCAGCGATACACCCCAGAAATAGGCATCAAACTTTAGCTGTCGAAAAAAAACTTTTTCTCAAACTGTTGATAATAAAAGCTCTGTGACCGCAGTGGGCCGCAGAGCTTTTATTACAATCAAAATGGTGTGCTTTTCTCTATGGGTCAATAATTGTGGGCCGAGGCATAGAAGTCGAGGATGCGGGCGCGCAGCTGCAATTCGTATTTTGCCTGCAGACGGTCTGATTCAGCGCGTATGTAGGCCGAGCGGGCGGTGTCATAGTCAGTTGAAGTGGCGCGTCCGAGAGTGTATTTTTCGAGCATCGCGTCCATTGCGGCCCTGGTGGCCTCGGCGGCCGCTGTTGCGGAGTGCAGGCGTTCGCGCGCGCCGACAGCCTGATAATATGCCTGGTTGACGGTTTTGCACAGGTCGTCGGAGGCCGATTCCAGCTCAAGTTCCGCCACAGTCTGCTGCACGCGGGCCCGGCGCACGTTGTTGCGGGTCGACAGGGCGTCAAAGAAGGGCACCGACAGCGAGAAGCCGAGATATTTGCCGAAGTTGTGGCGCATCTGCGAACTGAATGATTCGGTCGGAGCGCCCGACAGGGTGTAGTAGTTGCTGGAGAGTCCGGCGTTGAAACTCAGGCGCGGAATCCAGCCGCTCTGAGCCACTTTCACGGCCTGGCCGGCCACTGTGACGCGTGACTTCATTGCGCCGACACCATGGTTGAACTCCAGGGCGCGGTCAAACACCGAGCGCGGGTCTTGCAGCTGCGGATCGGCATCGGCCACAGGCTCCACCGTGAACTCTTCGGGAGCCTCATCAAGGCGGAGCAGCTGAACCATTTCCAGTCGAGCCAGCATTAGGTCTGACTGGGCTGTGGTGACCTGCATCTCGGCCTGGGCCAGCTGTGACCTGGCGTCGAGCATGTCGGCTTCGGGGATTTTCCCTTCCTCCAGCCGGGCCTGCTGGCGCATCAGCACCGAGCGGGCGGTTTCGGCCTGATTGCGGGCCACTGTCTCGATTTCTCCGCAATATAGCACCTGGAGATACTGGGCTATGACGCGCAGGGTCACATCGTCCTTGGCTGCCTCATAGCTCTCCATGACCGAGGCGAGATTGGCTTTGGCATATGCTACCTGGCGCACGTTCTGCAGGCCCTGAAACAGCGGCAGGTTCAGTCCGACGTTCCATCCGAAATTTGACGTGTTGCGGTTGGCATAGGTGTTGTCGGCCGTCAGACCGCGTCCGAAGTTCCATGACTGTGAGGCCGACGCGCTCACCTGCGGCAGAAATCCGTCTTTGGCTTCGGTGACAGAATTTTCGGCGCTCACGCGGTCCATGGCGCGTTGTCTCACTGTGAGATTATGCGTCACGGCATGGCTGATGCACTGGTCGAGAGTCCATTGGCTGGCCGATGCGCCAAGGGTCATGCACAGAGCCAGAAGTGAAAAAAATGTCTTTTTCATGAGATGGCGGCGTTATTTCTTTTTGAGTTCATAGCCACGGATAACCATTGTGGTGTCCACACCCTGCTTCACTTCCACGTTGATGCCGTCGGAGAGTCCGGTGGTCACTTTGCGGCGGTCGAATTTCTGTTCGGCCACGGAATCGGAAAGAATGTAGACATATGCGTCGTTGCCCTCGAATTCGAGCACTCCTTCGGGAACGGTCACCACCGAGTCTGCGCGGTTCAGCACCACCGAGGCGTTGGCGCTGTAGCCCGAGCGGACTGTCAGCGAGTCGGGCACTGCGACTGCGGCTTTGATTTCGAATGTGTTTGCACCGTTTTCATTCACGGCTTTCGGCGAGATATATTCTATGGATGCTCCAAGAGTCACGTCGTGCAGGGCGCCGATTGTGATTTCCACAGGCATGCCGATCGACAGCGAGCCGACATCGGTTTCGTCTACTTTTCCACGGAAGATCAGGTCATTCATGTCGGCCACGGAGGCGATGGTGGTGCCGTCGTTGAACGTGTTGGCCTGGATCACCGACGAACCCACCTTGACCGGCACGTCGAGCACCAGGCCGGTGATGGTGGCGCGCACCAGAGTGTTGCTCTGCTGGGCGTTGCTGGCCGACACGCCGTCGCGCACGATCGAGAGAGCGTCTTTGGCTGCCTCCACTTCCAGTTCGGCGTTGCGAAGGGAGTTTTCTGATTCTTCAAATTCTTCGCGGCTCACGTATTTTTTCTCCCACAGGGCGGCTGTGCGCTCATGTTTCGACCGGATCAGGTCGAGGTTCTGGTGTGCCACTTTGACTCTGTTTTCGGCTGATGAGAGTTGTCCTTCTTCGGGGATCACCTTGATGCGGGCCACAACATCGCCCTCATGCACCACGTCGCCGGCTTCGACCATTATTTCGGCTATTATGCCTGAGATCTGCGGCTTGATGGCGATTTCGTCGCGCGGTTCTATGGAGCCTGTGAGCAGGGTTGATCGGCTCAGCGAGCCGATTGTCGGGCGCACTGTGTCATAGACGGTCTTCTCTCCGCGTGAATTGATCCAGAGGTAGACGAAGGTGCCCGCA
The DNA here is from genome assembly GCA_947177035.1 of uncultured Porphyromonadaceae bacterium. Taxonomy (GTDB): domain Bacteria; phylum Bacteroidota; class Bacteroidia; order Bacteroidales; family Muribaculaceae; genus UBA3263. The sequence goes on from CAMWSS010000014.1 coordinate 42,565, forward strand.
AACAGGACTGCCGCCATTGACCACATCAGAATTTTAACGAACTTTTTCATTGCAGTGTTTATGTTTTGGTGTGAGGGTTTATTTGTCGTTGATTGCTTCAATTGGTTTGATTTTCATTGCTTTTAGAGATGGGATAAGCCCGGCGAGAGTGCCCAGAATGACAAATGTGACCATGATGCCGAGCGCTGTGGACAGTTGCAGGTCGAAGCCCGGCCCGATCATCTTTGCCGCTGCCGCGAGCACGATGGTAGAGAAGACGATGCCAGACAGGCCGGCCACGACAGTCAGCGCCACGCCTTCGCTTAGAATCTGCATGACGATGTCGGACGGCCGCGCGCCGATTGCCCGGCGTATTCCGATTTCATTGGTGCGCTCCTTGACGATCACCCACATGATGTTGCCAACGCCAATGATACCTGCTATCAGAGAGCTGATGCCGACAAACATTGCCAGCAGCGTCACTCCGGCGAAGAGGTGCTCCACCATTTCGAACTGTTCGGCGATGTCGAAGAAAAACATGGCGTTGTGGTCGTCGGGATGGATGTGGTGCGCGCGGCCGAGAATGCGCTCTATTCGTGGCTGGAGACTGGATGGGGATATGCCTTGTCTAACAAGTATGCACACGTCGCCCGCACTGTTGCCCAGATTGAAATTGCGCCTCATGGCCGACATCGGTATTATCACTTCTTCGTCGATCTTTGCGCCTCCGACCTGAACTTCTGCGGTCTGTCCGGCAACGCCGACAATGCGGTAGTAGATGCCGCCGACCGACAGATATTGTCCGACCGGTGACTCGGTCCCGTAGATCTTCTCGCTCACCTGTTTGCCGATCACGCACACTTTGTGAGAGGCGTTCTCGTCGGATGCGTTGATGAAGCGGCCGTCATAGATCACCGGCAGGAAGATTTTTGGAAAGTCTGGCGAAACGCCCTGCACCATGCTGGCGGTTGCTGTGGAGCCGTCGGTCACGCTTATTCCGCCGACCGAGTAGAGGGCGGCAATGGCGTCGATTTCGGGTATGCCATTGCGGAGGGCTTCCACGTCGTCGGTCGTAATCGACCAGTAGGAGCCCTTGTTGAAGCCCTCATAGGAGATGGTGCGTCGGCCGGAACCGATTATGGCGCAGTTGGTGGCGAAACCTTCAAAATTGCTCATCAGCTTGTGCTCCAGGCCTTTTTCGCCGCCAAGCAGCATGGCGAGCATGGCTGTGCCCCAGAAAATGCCGAAGGCAGTCAGGAAGGTGCGCGTCTTGTTGCGCGAAAGGGTGGCGCCGATCTCGCGCCAGTTTTCAAGGTCGAATATAGATGTTTTCATTCGTCGCGCAGGGCTTCTACCGGTTTAACTTTAAGTGCGTTGATTGCGGGAAAGAGGCCGGCCAGAGCGCCGGCAATGATCAGCACGGCCGTGACTTCGAGGGCCAGCGATATGTCGACTCTCGGATCAGTGATGAAGTCTGATCCGTCGAAAATTCTGGCCAGCAGTTCAGTAAGGCCTATGCCCATCAGGATGCCGATGTAGCCGAACAGCGAGGTGATGGCCACTGACTCCATGATCACCTGGGTGAGGATGCTGCGCGGCCGCGCGCCGATGGCCCGGCGTATGCCGATCTCGTGGGTTCGCTCGCGCACCGACACGAACATGATGTTGCTCACGCCGACAATGCCGCTCAGCAGGGTGAAGATGCCGATGATCCACATGGCAGTGTTGAGTATGCCCATGCCCGACTGCATCTTCAGGAACTGGGTGAAGCGGTTCCAGGTCCACACGGCGCTCTGGTCGGTGGGGCGGAAGTCATGGGCGGCGGCCAGGGTGGCGCGTATGTCGTTTTCCAGGTCGGTGCCTTGACTTTCGGTTTCCACGCCGGTCATCTCCACTACTATAGAGCCGATTTTGTCGCTGTTGCCCGCGAGCATGCGTGCTGTGGAGAACGGAATGTAGACCGACCGGCTCCAGCGCGATTCATAGACGCCGACCACTGTCCAGCCCAGTCCCTGGCAGTCGACCTTTTCGCCGATCACTTCGGCCGGAGTCTTGTCGGGGAAGAGAATCGGCACCATCTGCTCGCCGAGCACCATCACTTTGCGTTTCTGGTTCATGTCAATGTCGTTTATGAACCGGCCTGCGGCCATTTTGAAGCCGCGGCGGCGCTGTTCCGAGGGATAGACACCCTCATAGCCCGACGAGGTGTATTCATGGGCGGTGGATATGGTGCCGCCTCCATAGACCGAAGACGAAACGTCGCTGATTTTCTGTCGGTCGGTCTGCCGCAACTTCTCCATGTCGCCGGTGCGCAGTTCCACATCGCGCCCCTCGCGATAACCGTGCCACGGTTCGGAAGTGACTCCGGGCCACACGTTGATTGTGTTGGAGCCCTGGCTCGCCGTCTGCTTTTCGAAACTGTTGATCACTCCCTTGGTCATGCCGACGAGAGTGATGAGCATGAAGATGCCCCAGGCCACGGCGAGTCCGGTGAGCGACGTGCGTAACTTGTTGCACTTCAGCGTCTGGAATATCTCACGTAAAAGGTCTGTCATACGATTCTGCCGTCGGATATGCGGATAATGCGGTTTGTCTGTTCGCCCACTCCCGGGTCGTGGGTCACGATTGCGATCGTCATTCCCTGCTGGGAGTTCAGATCGCGGAAAATCTGCATCACTTCCTTCGATGTCCGGGAGTCGAGCGCTCCGGTCGGTTCGTCGGCCAGAATGATTGACGGGCGTGTGATCAGGCTTCGGGCTATGGCCACGCGCTGTTTTTGTCCGCCCGAGAGTTCGCCGGGCAGGTGATGCGCGCGGTCGGCCAGGCCGAGCTTTTCGAGCTGCTCCATGGCCAGCGCCCGGCGCTTGCGTCTGCCCACGCCCTGATAGAACAGGGGCAGTGCCACGTTGTCGGCCGCATCCTTATAGCTGATCAGATTGAAAGACTGGAATACGAAGCCGATCATGCGGTTGCGGAGGTCGGCCGCGCGGTTTTCGCTCAGATTCTTGATCAGCTTGCCGTCAAGCCAGTATTCGCCGGAGTCATATCCGTCGAGAATGCCGAGGATGTTGAGCAATGTGGACTTGCCTGATCCGGATGCTCCCATGATCGACACCAGCTCGCCGCGTCCGATGTTGAGGCTGATGTCTTTGAGCACATGAAGCGGGGCCGCTCCGGGATATGTTTTGTTTATATCCTTGAGTGTTATCATATGTCGGAGTGTGTTTTATATGTTTTTGTTTTGTTGCAGGAATTCGGCATAGAGGAGTGAGAGTTGGTCGGGAGTCATGCCAAAGGAATGGAGCTGGCGGAAAAATATGTCCATATCGTTGTGCATGAATTCGTCGCGTCGCAGCGACGCCACGCGCTGCGCTCCGTCGGCACAGGCAAAATAGCCCATGCCGCGGCGAGTGTAGATGATGGCGCGTGTGGCCAGATAGTCATAGGCGCGTATGGCGGTGTTGACATTCACCTGATTGTCGGCCGCGAATTCGCGCACGGACGGCACCCGTTCGTCGGGGGCTATGCGTCCGCTGACCACGTCGTCCATCAGTTTGTCGGCCAACTGCAAGTAGACAGGTCGAGATTCTTTAATACCCATAGGCGCAGATTAGAGCAGTTTTTGAATTACCTGCACATGGCGGAAACGCACCCATGCAAGACTATAGCAGGCAATGACGACTATGGCTTCCAGCACGGCGACACAATCATCAAACGGTTTGAGAATATGGTAGATGAGCGTCGGGAAGAAGAGTGCGAGGATGCTGAGCACGAACATGGCTATGAACGTCTTGAAAAAGCTGAGACGGGGCCACAGGGCGCTCCCTAATGCAAAGATGGCCTGATAACAGAGCACTGTCCACAACAGCACGCTGTCGGTTTGAAAAATGGAGTAGCTCCCATGGAAGGCCAACAGCTGAAAGATTATTCCGCCACCGGCCGTGACATAATAGGCCAGATCGGCCACCACCGTGCCCAAAAGGAATATGGGGAAAAACGCAAGGATGTATACCGTGAAATATACCCAGTATTTCTCGGCCATCGATGCCGGAAGCATCAGCGACATGATGCGTGACTGCTTGGTGCGCAGCGATGAAAACATATAGGAGCCGGTGATGCATGAGAATCCCACAGCCGAAACAAGATAGAGCACTGCGCGTGTGCCGTAGAAATCATAAGTGAAACAGTTGTACATCTGGTTTGCAGTGAGACGTTCTATGGTTTCCTTTTCATAATGACCGATGCAGGCGGCGGCGAGCAACATCACTCCCCACATCACTCCAAATAGAAAAAACAATTGTTTACGGTTTTCAACCATGTAGCGTTTGAGCAGCAGGCCGAATCTATTGATGTTGAATGTCTGGTTCATAGCGGTAACTGATATCAGAAGATGTTTTGTCGTTGTGTCACTATCATTTCAAAAAGCGACTCGAGGTTCACGTCGGTTTCTTCGGCGCCTTCGTCGGCCGGGCGCACAATAGAATATCCGCCGGCGGTCGGCTGGCTGTAGAGGGCCGTCGGGTCGGGCGCGTTTTCCAGAGAGAAGGCCAGGCGTTGTTGCAGGGCGCTGATCGATGAGTTGAGCAGCAGCCGCCCGCCGTCCACTATTGTGACGTGGTCGAGCACGCGGTCAAGATCGCGCACCTGGTGAGTCGAGATCACCACCGTGCGGTTTTCGTTCATGGCCGAGATCAGTGCGCGGCGGAATTCGCTTTTGCCTGGAATGTCGAGTCCGTTGGTCGGTTCGTCCATCAGCAGCAGGGAGGTGTTGCATGCCAGGGCAAAGGCGATGAACACTTTCTTTTTCTGGCCCATTGAAAGGCGGCCCAGATGCAGGTGGGTGTCAAGCCTGAAGTCGGTCAGATATTTCTCCATGGCCGCACGGTCAAAACGGGGATAAAACTGTGAGTTGATTCTGATGAATTCGTCGAGGCGCACTGGCGGCAGTTCAAATTCTTCTGAAACCAGAAATATGTCGGCAAGTGTGTCCGGCTGGCGAAGGCACACATCGTGGCCGTTGAACCGGACTTGTCCGTATTGCGGGCGCAGCAGGCCACACATCAGATAGAGCAGGGTGGACTTGCCGGCGCCGTTGCTGCCGAGCAGTCCATAAATGTTGCCTGACTGCAGTTCCAGCCCGAGGTCAAAAAAGACCGGTTTTGCAGCTTTGGGATATGAGTAGCTGAGAGAGCGTATTTCTAACATAATAGATGAATGGTTGGTTAGTGTACTATTGCTGTATGACACCGCAAAGTTATGCCATTTATTTCAATCGTCCAAATTTATGCGAAAATTTTTTCGTAAGCTGCTGTAAAGCAAATGCCGTCAAGAGCTGTCGGTCCGGCTCTTGACGGCATCTGTTGGGTGTGAACGGTCGATTATTGGGCAGGGTGGGGCGTCAGTGGGCTTCGAGCCAGTTCTGCGCCACGCCGGATGACACCGTCATCGGCACTCGTCCGCGATAGGCGTTTTCCATTTCTTCGACAACGAGCTTCTGCATCGATTCCAATTCTTCGGGCACCACGTTGAAAATCAGTTCGTCGTGGACCTGCATGATCATCCGTGAGCGCATTTGCGAGTCTTTCATGCGTGAATGGATGCTGACCATGGCGTGCTTGATGATGTCGGCCGCCGATCCTTGGAGCGGGGCGTTGATGGCGTTTCGTTCGGCATATCCGCGCACCACCGCCGAGCGGGAGTTGATCTCGGGGATCATGCGCCTGCGTCCCATCACGGTGGAGACGAATCCGTCGGCGCGAGCGCGCTCAACGGTAGAGTCCATATATTCACGGATTTTGGGATACGTTGTGAAATATCCGTCGATCAGCGCCTTTGCTTCACTGCGGCTGATGCCGAGGCGTTCAGACAGGCCGAATGCCGAGATGCCGTATATGATGCCGAAATTGGCGGTTTTTGCGCGGCGGCGTTGTTCGTCAGACACTTCAGCCAGCGGCTCATGAAAGATTTTCGACGCTGTGGCCCGGTGGATGTCTTCGCCTGCCACGAATGCCTCCACCATGTCAGGGTCGCCGCTGATGTCGGCCATCAACCGCAGTTCGATCTGTGAGTAGTCGGCCGAGAGGAGCAGGCATCCGGGATCGGCCACGAAGGCGCGGCGTATTTCGCGTCCGTCGTCAGTGCGGATCGGGATGTTCTGTAGGTTGGGATTGTTGGACGACAGGCGTCCGGTGGCCGTTCCGGTCTGATTGTAGGTCGTGTGGATTTTGCCTGTGCTTCGGTTGACGAGCGAGGGTAGGGCATTGATATACGTGGCCAGCAGTTTGCGCAGTGCGCGGATGCGTAGAATCAGGTCGACCAGCGGCACCGTCGGGCGGTATTTTTCCAGAATTTCTTCGGTGGTCGAGAAATTTCCGGTTTTGGTTTTTTTGACCTTTGTGTCGATTTTCAGTTCGCCGAACAGCACCTGGCCCACCTGCGACGGCGATGCGATGTTGAACGGATGGCCGGCGATCTCATAGGCTTTCTGTTCCATTTCGACAGCTCTTCCGGTCAGTCGCGCCGACATTTCGGCAAGGATGGCGGAGTCGATTCTCACTCCGGTCCACTCCATGTCGGCAAGCACCGGGAGCAGATTCTGTTCAAGTGCGATAAGGCTGTCGCTGACGTGTTCCTCTCTGAGCGCGTCGAGCAGCCGGTCATAGGCTTTCAGGGTGACGTCGGCCTGTTCGCAAAACAGTTCGGGGGCATCGGCCGGAGCAACCGGCGGATATTTTTTAGCTCTGGCTGCCGCAGTGTCGTAATCGACTGTGCGGTAGTCGAGGTAGTTCCAGGCCACGTCGGCCAGAGTGTGGCGCAGTTCGGGTTGCAGCAGATAGTGGGCGAGCGAGGTGTCGAATTTCGGCGCTTTTATCTCGATGCCTTCGCGGCGCATCAGCAGGATGTCGCGCTTGAGGTCATGGCTGACGATCAGTGCGTCAGAGTTTTCCATCAGCGGTTTCAGCACTTCGGCCGCCGGTCTGGCAAAGTAGACAGCCTGTCCGTTTTTCCAACTCATTGCCATTGCGTGCCATGTCGCGGTCATGGCGTCGGCTCCTTCGGAATAGAGGGCTATAGCCACACGTGAGGCCCCGGCTGCCTTCGCCACGGCCTGTGCGATTTCCGTTTCGGAAGTGAGGGTGCGGTAATCGGCTCCTGAATCCGCCAGAGTCTTTTTGTTTTCGGCCGGATCCGGTTCCATGAAATCAAACAGCGACGGTTCGCGTGTGGCTGCGTCGGCAGATTTTGCCGCCTTGTTTTCGGCAGGCGTTTCGCTCTGGATTCTTGCGGCGAGCGACTTGAATTCCAGCTCGCGATAAACCGAGAGCAGAGCCTCGTTGTCGGTCGGCCGTCGCAGCAGCGAGTCGGGGTCGACTTCGACAGGGACGTCGGTGCGGATCGTTGCCAGGAATTTGCTCATTCGGATTTTGTCGGCGTTTTCCGTCACTTTTTTCTGCAGGGCGCCTTTGAGTCTGTCGGTGTTTTCCAGCAGGGTTTCCACCGATCCGAAATCGGCAATAAGCTTCACGGCGGTTTTTTCGCCGACTCCCGGACAGCCGGGAATGTTGTCGGCGGCATCGCCTTCAAGGGCCAGCAGATCTATCACCTGTCTGGGCGCGGCGATTCCGTAACGTTCGCATATCTGCTGCGGGCCTCTGATTTCAAAGCCCTCGCCACGCACGGCGGGACGATACATGAATATGTGGTCTGTGACCAGCTGGCCATAGTCCTTGTCGGGGGTCATCATGTAGACGTTGTAGCCATGGGCTTCGGCCCGCGTCGCCACGGTGCCGATCACGTCGTCGGCCTCAAAGTCGGGCGATTCGATCACGGGAATCCGCATTGCTTCGAGTATCCGCTTTATGTAGGGGATGGCAAGGGTGATGTCTTCCGGCTGCTTGTCGCGTCCGGCTTTGTAGTCGGCAAATGCCTCGTGGCGGAATGTGTGGCCTCCTGGCGGGTCGAAACACACTGCCAGGTGTGAGGGATTTTCCTTTCTGATCAGGTCTTCGAGAGTCATCACGAAGCCGAAAATCGCCGAAGTGTTCAGCCCTTTGGCCGTGAAACGTGGCGAGCGTATCAGCGCATAGTATGCACGGTATATGAGTGCATATGCGTCAAGAAGAAACAGTTTTTTTTCTTGCATGTTCAGAATCTGATGGATTTGCTGCCGTCTGTGCCGATGAGCAGGCCGCGGCTTGCGGTGCGTCCCTGAATGTCGAAGAATGTGACGTCGCGGTCGTTATTGCCGGCTTCCGTCTGGTCAAGTGCCTCAGGGTCGAAGATGTCGACGATCAGTTCGTCGGCGGCGATGGGGTTGCCGAATGCCGATGCCGGAATGTAGGCAGAGTTCGCTTCAATGTCGGTGCCTTGCGATCGCACGAACTTGCGTGTTGCCGGATCGAAGACGAAGAATGTGCCGGGCGTCATTCCCGTCAGGGCCGCAGTGGCGTCTCTCAACATGTTTGTGCCGAGAATGCATTCGCACGGATAGCCAAATCCGAGCGGTATGATGGTGGTGGCACCGGCCAGAATCACGCCATCGTTACTCAGAAGATTTGAGCAGGATTCGGCTGCTCGCCTGGTGATCAGTTTGTTGCCGTCGATTCCGACGATGGCATACGCGTCCCGCGGAGTGTAGTATTCAAACGGGACGGTGGTGACGTGCACTCCGTCGGGATAGCTTATTTCGGGAGTGTCGATGAGGGTGAAAAAGGTTTTCTGATCGCTCAGACCGCCGTTTTCGCTGAGCCATTTACCGCAGTTGTTCAAGTAGAGTGCGATCAGAGGTGTGGTGCCGTCGGCCGCAAACTGATAGTCAACGCTGATGTCTGTCGGTTTTGAGAATTGTCCGGTTTTGACGAGCTGAAGGGCCGATTTTGATTCGTCGCCGATTACGGGCACTCCGCGGTTCTGTGTCCGGAGCGATTTGTCGCGTCCCAGATACCACAGGGAGGAGAACTGGTTGGCGCATTCTGCCGAAAATTCCGGTTGCTGGCTGTTGTCGTGAACGGCATTATCCAGGTCTACGATCGGATAGGCCGACAGGAGGTTGCCATTGGAGTCGGCAATGCGGAAAAACAGAGAGAACAGCCGGCTTTCGGGGAAGGCGATCAGTTTTGTGCCGTCGGCGTTGAGCAGATGGTATTTGTCGTTGTTGGAGAAGAGCGGATGGTTTTCTTCGACCTGGAACCCGGAAATGTTGGTGCATCCGTTGAATGCGTCGGTCAGATTGTCGGTGTGGGGGAAGATATAGAATGCTTCGAGTGACATTCCGACAGGTATCGAACTGGAGAATTCCGATATCTGCTTCATTGTGTAGTTGTTGATGGTGTAGGTCTGAGTCTTGCCGGATTCGGTGACGAGCCTGAACGAGAGGGTGCGCGCGTTGGCGTTGTAGATGCTTGTCAGGGTGAATTCAGATCCGACTTCGGCGTTGAGCTGCCGGTGTTCGGTGCTGCCGGTCTTGATGGTGATGGTTCCGGCTTTGGCGAGATAGAACTGGACTCCACCGTCATATTCTGCTGCGAGCGAATTTGTGCCGGTGGCCAGCAGCCCCGAGCCCCATTGGTTAAATGAAGATCCGTCGGTCTTGACTTTGAGCACCATGGTCCATGATGTTCCGGTCTTGATCGGTTCTGTTGGGGTCAGTATGTGGTCCTGAGTTCCGTTTCCAGTGAGCGAACCGTTCATGAGCATGCCGTTGAGACTCACGAATGATTTCGGAATTTTTACTCCGGTGATATATTTTTGTCCGGTGAAGACTCCGGGATTGGCGGCGATTACCGGGCCGGGAGCTGATGCGGCTCCAAGGTCTGCGAATCCGAATTTGTCGGCACTGGCCACTCCGGTGAGGATTATAGATCCGTCGCCAGTGGTTTCGAACGTGAAGTCGACGCTTCCGAGCCGGGCGATGTCGGCTTTGATGAATATTGCTCTGAGTGTGATGTCAGGCTGGCCGTAATAGGTTGCTGGATTTCCTGAAATATCAGTGAGGCTGTTGATGACAGCCCAGTGAGAGAATCGGTATCCTGCATTGGGAATCGCTTCGAATGTGACTGCCGGCAGGTCGGTGGTCACCTGTGTGCCGTCAAAGTCTTTGAATTTGACTGATCCGTATTCGCTGGAGTTGACTTCGAGGGTTATGGTTCTCGGTCTGGTCACCTTGTCGCGCACAGAGACGCGGAATTTCACAGTAGTGCCGTCGGAACCGGTGGCGACTGCGTCGGTTTCTCCAAGTTGGACTCCTGATGTCGGCACTTTCATCGGTATGACACCTTCCACGTCGCCCAGTTTGAATTCATAGCCTTTGAGGGCGGGTATTTCCAGCCATTCTCCGCGATAGGCCACGATCGGGTTTCCTGTGAGTTCGTTGTCCATTGACCGGCGGATGAACTGGTTGCCGATCCGAGGCAGGTAGAGGTTGAGCAGTTCTTCGGCTTTTGCGCGTGTGTCTCCACGCGTTTCGGCGGTGTAGCTGTATTTTTTGTTGTGTGCCCATGCCCAGTCGTGGCTGAACCAGTTGACGCTGTTGCCGGAGAAGAACATTTCCCAGCGTTTGCGATAGTAGTCCTTGAGCATTCCGCTCCATTGGCGATAGGAGTAGTCGCGCAGACCTCCGCTTTCGGAGTTGGCCTGTTCGCCCCATGTGGTGATTAGCGTGCGTGCGTTGTTGAGTTCGAGCCAGTTTTTGTCGTCGTCGGTCGTGCCGCTGATTTCGTCGGCTATTCCCCTGGCCATCTGCGTCCATCGTCCGAGCATGAAGTTGGAGTTTGTGGCGAGCAGGTCGTCAAGGTCACTCATCAGTTGCAGGAACGTTGCTTTCCGTCGGGCAAAAGCGTCTTTGTCGGTGGTGCGTGCTTCGTTGATGGCGCGCAGAAGAGCTGACGAGTAGTCGGTCAGTGCCTGGCGGGTCACGTCGGTGAGGTCATAGCTGTAGTTCTCGCCGTCGAGTCCGGCTTCAAGCAGTGAGTATGCGGCAGCGGCCACGTCGTCTGGATCATAGAAGATTTCGGCTCCGCCCCATGTGCTGACGCTGTTGACCGTCCATGCCGGCCGGGCGCACATCACCGCTTCGTGCGGGCCTTGCAGTCCGGAGGTGCAGTTGAGAGCCGAGTTGCGCAGCAGTTCCCAAGCCTTGGCGGCGGGTTCGCTGGCGGTGCCGTATCTGGCAGTGGCGTATTCCGCCATCCAGGATTTCGGGTCTGGCTTCGTTGAGAGCCACGGCAGTTCAAACAGCACGTCGTAAAGCACCGGCACCTGTTCGATCGCCTCGGGTGTGGCGCCTATGCCGGTGATTGTCGGTATGCTTGCCTTCTGGTCGAAATATCCGTTGATCATGCCGTTGAACCGTCCGAACAGTCCGGTGCGTCCTCCGAAGTTTGGCAGCGCGCAATAGACCACGTCATGGTTTTTGTAGGACGATAGGCGAGGGTTGCCGTCGCTGAACAGGTCGAGCACGATAAGGCGTCCTTTAGGCACATTGTCGAGCACGGAGTATTGCTGTCCGCTCCACTGCCAGGACTGGATCACCCATTGCGATCCGCTTTTGGCGCGGTTCATGGCTTCATAGATCTGCCGGTAGGCGTTGCCGATGTCGGCGATGCCCGAAGTGTTGGCGCCTTCATGGAACGGGTCCATGCTGTAGTATTTGGAAGTGCCCATCACTTCGGCCAGACGCCGGTAATATTTCTCGGCCACCTGCTTGAAGGCGTCGGTTTCGGGGTTGAGGATGTATGGTCTTGTGAATCCGCACCATCCGCCCTGGGCTATTGCGCTCATGCCTGTTTTTGATGTGAAATCATGAGGCACCATTCCACAGAATCCGGGCAACACCGGCTCGATGCCGAGTTCACGCATGCGGCCAAGAATCTTCTGGGCCAGCTGGGTCTGGCGTTCATACCACCAGTCGGGGTTTTTTCCGCCCCAGCCTTCGAGGTTGTTCATGCCCCACCATGCCTGAAAGCATGGGCCGGCAATGAATGAGTCGGCTTGGTCGGCGGTGTAGCCGAAGTCTTTCATGAGCATGTTACGCCAGACTACGTCGAGTCCCACGATTTGCAGCGGCATGTTGATGCCATGCAGGGCCATATAGTCGATCTCCTGTTCCCAGCGTTCCCAGGTCCAGGTGCTCATGGAGTAGGAGAAAGTGCAGTAGTTAAGGTAGTATCGGTAGCTTGCCGACGATGAGTGCGTTTCGGTTGTTGTCGGGACCGGAAGCGCTCCGAGTTCGGTCGTCAGTCTGTTCCATGTCAGATTCTGGCGGGCCGAGTGGTTGAGATACCAGTTTATGCCGGTTGTCAGGGCCGACATGGTCGATCCTTTGATGCAAGGTTTTGATCCGGAGCTGGTGATTACAAACGTTTCTTTACCGCCATCTGCCAGAGAGGCGTCGAGTTCCGTCTCGATTTTTGAAGAAGTTCCGGTTCCACCGATGCGGTCAAGCAAGTCTTTAACCGCTTGCGGATTGCGCTCAGCACTGGCTGACAGCGCCATTCCTATGGCTGCCGATCCGCAAACAATAAGTTTCAATAAGTCAGGCATAATCGATTGGGTATTTTTTGCAAAGATAACACTTTTTGGCCGATTCTGTGACTGATTCATCAAAAACTTAGACCCCGTTCCCCAATATTTGTTAACGCTGGGGCGGTCAAGCGCCGTGCAG
>CAMWSS010000015.1 GCA_947177035.1 uncultured Porphyromonadaceae bacterium
CATTTTGGAAAATCATTGGGCATGAGTCTCCTTTGACACCCTGTTTTGATTAAGAAAAATAAGGCATTAAGTATCTCAAATATGTCAGTCTTCGATTTCGTTTTGAAGATTTCAGGAAATTTTTCTAAAATAAAGTTGCGTTGTCTAAGTGTCAAATCTGAAGTATATCTCAATCTAATCCAACAAGTTATAAATGCTAAAAATCTTATAACTGAATTTGGGCAGAATTAATTGTGTGCTGATGCGTAAAATTACCATATCATCGCATCTCTCTGGCGCTTTTTGCCTTGTTCTTCAGTCACGTAGCTACGGCTACGCTCCTTCATCACAAGATAAAAATCACTCAGAGATATGCGACCCCAGCGTTAACAAATATTGGGGAACGGGGTCTTATGTCGGCCCGGTCCCGGTCAAACAACGGCCACACCCAAAAAACATCATCAACCGGAGCGCTCTGACCGACAACGACGCGCCTCCCGCAAAAATATCAACCCTCAGGCGGCATACATTATTGGAATATTCCGGGAAATTCGTAACTTTGCAGTCAAAAGATAGAAAGCGATGACAGAATTATCCTCACACATAGCCTACCTGCTGCGTCATCACGACTGCGTTGTCATGCCTGGCATCGGCGCGTTCGTGGCCGTGAGCCGCGAAGCCGAATTCGGCACAGAGGAGAATCTGGCCATTCCGCCCCGCCGTGAAATCATGTTCAACGGCGCCATCACCACCGACGACGGCCTGCTGAACTGGTCGTTCAGCCGCCATGACGGCACAAGCTATGAACAGGCCGCGTCCATAGCCGCGTCACAGATAGCCGAAGCCGGACGCAGGCTCAGAATCGATGGCGTTCTGCAGATCGGCCGGGTCGGCACCCTGACCCGAAGCCGCGACGGCCGCATAACGTTCACGCCGGAATCGGCCCGCTCCCTGCCGTCACTGCCGCAGTTGCGGCTCAAACACTTCGAGCAGACACCTCTGATAGCGCTCCACATCGAACACCGGTCGCAGGAACGCAGCGTCGCTGTGGTGAAAGTGCCTTTCCGCAGACGGATGCTCGCGGCGGCCGCCTCAGTTGCTCTTCTGCTCGGACTCGGCTTCACCATTTCAACTCCGATCAGCGTTGAAACCGCCCACACCGCGTCAATTGCATCAGTGCAGTTCACCGCACCTGAACAACTCCCCGCAATAGACCCGCTGCCGGCGCCCGAGGGCCTGCAATTGTGCATCAGCATGCCGGCCGAAGGCCCGATGACCAAACCGGAACCGCCAGCTGCTGAACCGCCAGCACGCTATGCGCTGGTCGTCGCGTCACTGCCCACGCGCGCACTGGCCGAAGAATTCATCTGCGCAAGCGGTGACCCGCGTTTGAAAATACTCGACAAAGACGGCAAATTCAGAATCTACATCACTGACGGCACAACTCAATCCGAAGTCTCGGAAAAGGCCGCCGCTATCGCCGACCTGCACCAAGCCTACCCGGATGCCTGGGTGTGTCGCAAATAAGCGCGACCCCATGCTTCGCAGACAACTTTACCTGTCCATACTCCTGATCTCCGCAGCTGCCGTAACCCCAGCCTCTCTCACGGCCGGAGACCTGACATTCGGCGGACTGACCGCCGACGCCATCAAAATAGCCCCCGCCGCCACCACCGGACTGCGCGCCATCTTCGTGTTGCCTCACACTCAGGGAGTCACCGCGACCTACACTCCGTCAAATCCGGGCGCCACAGTGAGCTGGCAGAAGTTCAGCGCATTAGGCGGCGGATATGCCGAACCTGTCGAATCGCGCGACGGGGCCATCCGGCTCACTCCCGGCGACATGGGCTACATCGTGACCGAAGGCACTGAAATGGCATGCTACTGGATTGTGGACTACTCCGGACACCCTTGTGAAATTTCAGGCATTGCCCTTTCATCGGAAAGCGACTGCAGTTCGGCGATACTTGAAATAGCCGGCACAGGCGCCGACGCCATCAAATATTACACAATAAATGGCGTGCCGCAAACACTGAGCCGGGAATTCGAGCTGACCTACCGCACTCTGGAATTCGACGAAGATGCGTTCTCATACACAGAAATCACAAAAACCGACATTCTCGACCAGATCGGACAAACCGTCATCACCGACGCGCCGCTGTGTGCCACAGACTTCTGCCTGACCGGCGACCGCTTTCTGCGCCAATGGAACGAAGAGATCTCTGTCACATCCGACACGATGGAACCGATCGCCGTGCAAGCCTCCACACGCGCCACGCAGACCACCCGCGAAGTCGACAACGAGCAGAAAGTCGAAACAAACCTCGGCGGCTCGGCGCCATGCGAAATCCGGTTTGAAAGCGTAGTCACCGACGCCGCCATATACCGCCAGTGGGAAATCGCCCGCGACTCGGAATTCAACATCGTCACCCTGCAATACAACGAACCTGACTTCACATACACCTTCCGCGAACAAGGCACCTCATACGTGCGCCTTGTGTGCGCTAACGCATCGGGAGAGTGCGAGACCTACAGCGAGACCTACGAAGTGTTCATCGGTGAATCCGACCTGAAATGCCCTAACGCCTTCTCTCCCGGAGGATCACCAGGAGTCAACGACGAATGGCGCGTAAGCTACAAGTCGATCATATCGTTTGAATGCCACATCTTCAACCGCTGGGGACAACAGCTCGCCCATCTGACAGACCCGTCGCAAGGATGGGACGGAAAATCCAACGGAAAAATCGTGCCGGCCGGAGTCTACTTCTATGTCATCTCGGCCAAAGGCGCCGACGGACGCAAATACAAGCTGAAGGGAGACATAAACGTGGTGCGCCAGGGACGTGACATCAACAGCTCATCATCCGAACAATGAACAGAAACGAATTTGAAATAATGGCACCGGTTGGCTGCCATGACTCATTGCGCGCGGCAATCAAGGCCGGCGCCGACGCCGTGTACTTCGGCATTCAGGGACTGAACATGCGCTCACGCGCCGCCGTCAACTTCACCACCGACGACCTCCGGGCAATAGCCGAGGAATGCAACGCGGCCGGAGTCAGAACGTATCTCACCGTCAACACCATTCTCTATGACGACGACATGCCGACCATGCACGGCATCATCGACGCGGCGGCCGACGCCGGAATCTCGGCGATAATCGCCACAGACATAGCCGCAATCCTCTATGCGCGCAGCCGCGGAATGGAGGTCCACATATCCACGCAGGCCAACATCTCCAACATCGAGTCCGTGCGCTTCTACTCCCAGTGGGCCGACACAGTGGTGCTGGCCAGGGAACTTAACATGCAGCAGGTCACTGCCATCAGCGAAGCAATCTCGGCAGACCCCATATGCGGACCGTCGGGAAAACCCGTGAAAATCGAAATGTTCTGCCACGGCGCGCTCTGCATGGCCGTCTCAGGCAAATGCTACCTCAGCCTGCATCAGATGAACAGCTCGGCCAACCGCGGGGCCTGCACCCAGATCTGCCGCCGCTCTTACTCGGTCCGCGACCGCGAGACCGGCGACGAGCTTGACATTGAAAACAAATACATCATGTCGCCGAAAGACCTGAAAACGATCCATTTTCTGAACAAAATGGTCGACGCAGGCGTCAGAGTATTCAAGATCGAGGGACGCGCCCGCGGCCCGGAATATGTCAGCGAAGCCGTCAGCTGCTACTCCGAAGCCCTGCAGGCCATCTGCGACGGAAGCTACTCCGAACAGAAAATCGCCCAATGGGATTCACGTCTTGAACGCATCTTCAACCGCGGATTCTGGGACGGTTACTATCAGGGACAGCGCCTCGGAGAATGGTCAAGCAAATATGGCTCAAGCGCCACACGGGTGAAACGCTATGCGGCCAAATGCACGCGCTACTTCTCCCGCCTCGGAGTCGGCGAATTCCTGATGGAGGCCGGAGAGCTGAAACTCGGCGACGAAGTGGTGATCACCGGACCCACCACCGGAGCGCTGATCGTGACGGCCGACAGCATCCACACCGACAACGGCCCGGCTGAATCGGTCGGAAAAGGCATCCTGTTCTCAATCAAGGTGCCTGAAAAAGTGAGACTCTCCGACAAACTTTATATCTGGGAAAAAACCGAACCTAAATGAGCGACAAACAACACGGCATATTATTCGATCTCGACGGAGTGATAATCGACAGCGAAGGACTCTACACCGGATTCTGGGAAAAGACCGAAAAAGAATTCCCGACCGGCATACCTGACTTCGCCAGAGCGATCAAAGGCACCAATCTGGAGAAAATTCTGGAGCATTTCCCGTCGGAGCAGACCCGCACGACCATTCTCGAGCGCATCTATGAATTTGACCGGAATCTGAACTATCCGCTTTTTCCGGGAGCCATGGAACTGCTCGAAGGGCTGCGTCAAGCAAACGTGCCGACTGCGCTCTACACCAGTTCAAACCCGGAAAAGATGGAGCGGCTGTTTGCCATCCACCCTCAGCTGCGCGATATGTTTGACGCCATCATCAACGGCGCCATGGTCACCAGAAGCAAACCCGACCCCGAAGGCTACATCATGGCCGCCGAAGCGATCGGATGCCGGCCGCAGGACTGTGTCGTGGTCGAAGACTCGCTGCAGGGCATACGCGCCGGCAAGGCCGCAGGCGCCACAGTTGCCGCAATAGCCGGGACAGTGCCGCGCGCGATTCTCGAGCAGGAGGGAGTCCGTGTGTTCGGCCACATTTCCCAAATCACCCCCCAAACTCTCATCAACCTCCAATGAACGAAACGCTAAAAATATTCTGCCGCAACCTCAAGACATATGTCGAGATTCATGGCGGAGAAACCCTTCTGGAAATCAGCGAACGCCTCCGTGACCGGCTGCCGTTCAACCCCATATGCGCACGCGTAAACAACAAAACCGAATCGCTCGCCTACCCCGTCTATGCGCCGAAAATGGTGGAATTCCTGTCATCGTCGACTCCATCGGGGTCGCGCACCTATGTGCGGTCCCTGTGCATGATGCTCTACTGCGCGCTCCAACGGTGCTACCCGGGGGCCAAAATGAAGATCGAGCATTCGATCTCGCGCGGATGGTACGTGCGGCTCAGTTCCGACGTGGAAGTGAGCCAACTGACGGCCAACAGGCTTAAAGACGAACTGTCAAGGCTTCACGAGCTCGACCTGCCATTCAGCCGCAGGCAGAAACTCACATCTGACGTGATTCCTATCTTCGAGAAACAAGGACTTGACGACAAAGTGCTGCTTTTGCAGACAGCGGGCGAACTTTACACCACTTACTACCGGCTCGACGACCTGGCCGACAGTTTTTACGGTTGCCTGGCACCGTCGACCGGACGGATCGGCATCTTCGACCTCATTCCATATAAACAGGGCTTCATCCTCCTTGCCGAAGACCCGTCCAATCCCGGACACACGCCCACGATTCCGGAACAGGAGAAAATGTATGCCGCATTCACCGAATATATGGCCTTCAACCGCATCGTCGGAGTAAGCAACGTCGGCGAGATGAACCGCACGGTCGAACGCTCGGAGCAGGCTCTGCTGATCAACGTGGCAGAAGCCATGCACAACAACAAGATCGCGCGCATAGCCAACGACATCACCGCCCGATATGAGCAGGGTGGCGCACGCATCGTGCTGGTTTCAGGCCCGTCATCAAGCGGCAAGACCACCACGACAAAGCGCCTGGCCATACAGCTGATGACCAACCTGCTCGAACCGCAGATGATCTCGCTCGACGACTATTTCGTCGACCGCGAAAAAACTCCGCTGGACGAAAACGGAGATTATGACTTTGAATCGCTCTATGCCCTCGACCTCGAGCTGTTCAACAAAGACCTGAACGCACTGCTGCGCGGAGAGACCGTCGAACTGCCATACTATAATTTTGAAATCGGCAAACGCGAATACCGCGGCAACCGCATCAGCCTGCGCGGACGCTCGGTGCTGCTGATCGAAGGCATCCACGGGCTCAACCCGGAACTGACCGCCGCAATCGAGGAACGGATGAAATATAAAGTCTATGTCTCGGCGCTCACCACCCTGAGCATCGACGACCACAACTGGGTTCCGACAACCGACAACCGGCTGCTGCGCCGCATCATACGCGACAACGCATATCGTGGCGTCAATGCCGCCGAAACCATACGCCGGTGGCCCTCCGTGCGCCGCGGCGAGGAGAAATGGATTTTCCCGTTCCAGGAAAACGCCGACGCCATGTTCAACTCATCTCTGCTTTTTGAACTCGGAGTGCTCAAAGAACGCGGCGAAGAGATCCTCAAGCAAGTGCGCAACGACCAGCCGGAATATGCCGAAGCATACCGCCTGCGCAAGTTCCTGAGCTATTTCAATCCCATCGACGAAAAATATATACCCTCCACAAGCCTGATCCGCGAATTCATCGGCGGTTCATCATTCAGATACTGATCAAGCCCGCTCATTTATTATATATATGTCACTGTTTGCCGCCCAACGCGTGGCCGAGCTGCGCGACCTGCTCAACCGCCACAACTATTTATATTATGTGATGAATTCGCCTGAAATATCCGACAGCGAATTCGACAAGTTCATGCATGAGCTTGAACAGCTGGAGCGCGAATATCCTGAACTTGACGACGAATACTCTCCGACCCACCGCATCGGCAGCGACCTGAACCGCTCATTTGAACAAACGGCCCACATACGCCCGATGCTGTCGCTCGGCAACACTTACACCATCGACGAAGTCGACAAATTCGTAAACTCAGTCCGGGAATCGCTGCCTGGCGAGCAAGTGACGATCGTGGGCGAAATGAAATATGACGGTTCATCAATTTCGCTCATCTATGAAAACGGGCGTCTGATACGCGCCGTGACCCGTGGCGACGGACAAGTCGGCGACGTCGTGACCGAAAACATCAAGACCATCCGCTCCATTCCGCTCGTGCTCCATGGCAAGGGCTGGCCAAAGACATTCGAGATACGAGGCGAAGTCCTGCTCCCCTGGATTGAATTCGAGCGGCTCAATGCCGAACGCGAAGCCAACGGAGAACCACTGTTTGCCAACCCGCGCAACGCAGCCTCAGGCACCCTGAAAATGCAGAACTCGGCCGAAGTGGCGCGCCGCGGACTCGACGCATTTTTCTATTATCTGCTGAGCGACGATCTGCCTGCCGACAATCACTATGACAACATGCAGGCCGCCGCCGACTGGGGCTTCAAAGTCACACCCGTGATGCAGAAGCTCGACACCATCGACGAAGTCGAACGCTTCATCAACCATTGGGACGTGGAGCGAAAAGCGCTGCCTGTAGCCACCGACGGCCTGGTCTTCAAAGTCAACTCACTGCGCCAGCAACTCAATCTGGGCTACACGGCCAAGTCGCCACGCTGGGCCATAGCATTCAAATTTGCAGCCGAGCGGGCGCTCACTAAACTGCGCTTCGTGTCATTCGAAGTCGGACGCACCGGCGTTGTCACCCCCGTGGCCAATCTTGATCCGGTGTTGCTGAGCGGCACCATCGTCAAGCGCGCAAGCCTTCACAACGCCGACATTGTCAGCGCCCTCGACATTCATCAGGGCGATATGCTCTATGTGGAAAAAGGCGGCGAGATCATCCCCAAGATAACCGGAGTCGACACCGCCGCACGCGAACCCGGTGCAGAGCCGGTGTCATTCGTGAGCCGGTGTCCGGTATGCGACACTCCGCTGACGCGTGATGAAGGCGAAGCCGCGTGGATATGCCCCAACCACTATGGCTGCCCGCCTCAGATCGTCGGCAGGATAGAACACTTTGTCGGCCGGCGAATGATGGACATCGACGGAATAGGCTCCGAAACGGCCCGACAGCTATACGACAAAGGATTCGTGCGCTCGATCGCCGACATTTACGATCTGACAGTCGAGCAGCTGCTCACACTCGATGGCTTCGGGCCACGATCGGCCGACCGGGTGCTCGAAGGCGCCGCCGCCTCGCTCCAGGTGCCGTTTGACCGCGTTGTATATGCCCTGTCCATTCCTGGAGTCGGCCAGACCATGAGCAAGAAAGTGGCGCGCGCCGCCCGATCTATCGACAGGCTGATGGCCATGACCCGCGAGGAACTGATGGCCATAGACGACGTCGGCCCAAATATGGCCGACGAGATAATAGCGTATTTTGCCGACGAGCGCAACCTCCGGACCGTGGAACGCCTACGCGCCGCCGGAGTGCAGATGCAGATGTCGGAAGAAAACGAAAGCAACCGCTCGGATCTTCTGGCCGGCCAGTCCATCGTGATCTCCGGCACATTCTCCCGCCACTCGCGCGACGAATACAAGGCGCTGATCGAGCAGAACGGCGGCAAAAACGTAGGTTCCATCTCAAAAAAGACCACCGCCGTGCTTGCCGGCGAAAACATGGGCCCGGCGAAACTCGAGAAGGCCCGCTCGCTCGGCATTCCCCTGATCTCCGAAGATCAGTTCCTGGCCATGATCGGCGAATGACGGTCAGGCATTGCCGGCGTCATTGCCGGCATCGGTTGCCCGAGGTTTCCGCCGGCGTTTATTGCGCCGGCGTTTAGGCTTTTGCTCACCGTCCTGGCCGGCAGCCGCAGTGACATTGTTGGCGTCGACGCCGGCGTCCGCCACGGCCGGCTCCTGTGATGCAGGCTGTGACGCAGGCTTATCCACAGTTTTTGCCGACGACCGTTTCCGGCGATTACCCGCCGATTTGCGGTTCCGGCCCGATCTGCCTTCACGCCTGCTCTTGCTTCCGGCCTCTTCGCCGCCGGTTTCCTCAGCAGTGGAATCTGACTCCATCCTCGTCACTTTATAACCGAGAAAATCCTCTATGGCACGGAACTTGCGGCGATCACGGTCGCCGACAAGAGTCACGGCCACACCCTCGGCATTGGCGCGGGCGGTTCGGCCGATGCGGTGCACATAGTCCTCGCAGTCATGCGGCACGTCGAAATTCACCACCATCGAAATATCGTCGATATCAATTCCGCGGGCCACTATGTCGGTGGCGACCAGAATGTCGATATGTCCGTTGCGGAAATCGTTCATCACCACCTCCCGGTGACTCTGCTCCAGATCGCTGTGCATCTCTCCAGCCTTGAACTTGAGGCGGCGCAACTCCCTGGCAAGCTCCTTGACCTTGAGCTTCGACGACGCAAACACAATCACCCGCTTGCTGTTCTCCTCGCGGAAAAGCTTGGTGAGAATGCCGATCTTCTCGCCGTCGTGACAGATGCAGGCACGCTGCTCGACCTTGTCGGTCGGCTTGCTGACCGCGATCTTCACCTCCACCGGATCGGTGAGCAGCGCCTTTGCCATCTTCTGGATCTTCGGCGGCATCGTCGCACTGAACATCAGAGTCTGGCGGTCCTTGGGCAGATGAGCCGCAATCTGCATTATATCATCATAAAATCCCATGTCGAGCATACGGTCAGCCTCGTCAAGAATAAAAAATTCGACCTGGCTCAGATCGACATAACCCATGCTCAGGTGGGCGAGCAGACGCCCCGGCGTGGCGATAATAACCTCGGCGCCCATTTTCAGCGCACGCTGCTGCTGCGCATATCCGGCACCGTCGGTTCCTCCGTAAATCGCCGTTGAGCTGATCGGAAGAAAATAACTGAAGCCCTCGAGCTGACGGTCAATCTGCAACGCCAGTTCGCGAGTCGGCGTCATCACCACGCACTTAACCGAATCACTCGGTTCGCGCATGCCCAGTTCGTCAATGACCGGCAAAAGAAAAGCCGCGGTTTTTCCAGTTCCGGTCTGGGCCACTGCAATCAGATCGCGCCCTTGCAAAGCCACCGGAATGGCCTGCTCCTGAATCGGCGTGCACTCATCGAAATTCATCGCGTCCAAAGCGTCAAGCACGTCGTAACTCAAGGCCAATTCATCAAATTTCATATCTGTCTCTTTTAATTTGGTGCAAAGGTAACAAATAAATTCCACCTGCAAAAACAGCCGGAACGGCCAGAACCGGCTCAATCATGAACATAATTCATTGAAATCACAGACGTTAACCGGCAGTTTCATGCCGAATTGCGAAACATTTCACGATTTTTCGCTGAAAAAGTTGCGGATACGCTATCTTTTTCTTACCTTTGTAGAAAATTTGGCATAACATGACCACAACGGTTAACGATACTTACAACAGCATTCGGTCTAAAGTGTATGTGATCGTCGAAAATCAGCATCGTCTGACAAATGAAATCAATGCGCTGAAAGAAGAAAATGCCGGGTTACGCGCTCAGATCGCGTCTCTGCAAAAGGAAATGCACCGAATGAAAATCGACAGTGAATATCTTACCGTGGCGTCCGTCATAGCCCACGACAGGGCCGAGGTGGAAAGCGCCAGATCATTGCTTGCCGGATTAGTGCGTGACGTCGATCGTTGCATAGCAGAACTCTCCGCTGTCTGATGCAGATGAATGATAAACAGAAAATAACAATCCAGTTAGCCGAGCTTCCCCGGATTCCGCTGGCCGTCACCCTCGGCCATGAAGAAGAGATGGCCCGCAAGGCCGAAAAGCTCGTCAACGAACGCTGGGCACACCTGAGCCGACAGTTCGCCAACGAAAATTCGCTCATGGTAATGGCCCGCGTGGCATTCCAGTACGCGATGCTATATGTCAGATCAGAGCATCGCCACAACGAAATGGAAGAACTGAACCGAGAGCTGGATGCTCTTCTGCATGATCTGCCGGGCTTAGAGTAGCCCCAAGAATTTCACCGGCCCGAGCCGACTGACCGGAAGCTCGCCATGACCGACTGACCGCACCCGTATTCGCCACTCCCGCACCAGCCGCCCGCACTCGGAGGCTGCTTAGCGGCCGAAGCGTCTGCGGGTGTTGTAGCATAAACAAAAACCGAAACCCTAAAATCCATTCATTCACTTATTTAATACCAAGTCAATCAAACATATATGGATATAACACCGTTTATTATCATAATCGTGGCCATTGTGGCGCTCTGCGTCGGAGTAGCGGTCACTGTGTTTGCTCAAAAAAAGATGGCCCGCACGGCCTCGAAACAGATTCTGGAAGAAGCACGTCTGGAAGCAGAGAATATCAAAAAGCAAAAACTCCTTGAAGCAAAGGAAGAAGAGCTGAAAATCACTAACGAAGCCGAACGCCTGGCCAATCAGCGCATGAGCAAGGTGCAAAGCGCCGAAGCCCGCGCCAAGCAACGTGAAATCCAGCTCAACCAGCAACAGAGCGAAAACCAGAGAGCAAAAAACGAAAACGAAGCCACAAAAAACCACCTCGAAGCCCAGATGTCAATGATCGAGGAGAAAAAGGCCGAAATCGAACGCATGCACAAATCGGCTATAGAAACTCTCGAGCATCTTTCTGGACTCTCATCGGAAGAAGCCAAGGAAAAGCTGGTGGAAACGATGAAAGACGAAGCCAAGACAGCTGCCGCGTCATACATCAATGAAATCATGGACGAGGCAAAGCTCACTGCCAACAAGGAAGCCAAACGAATCGTGATCCAATCGATCCAGCGCGTGGCGACCGAAACCGCCATCGAGAACTCGGTGACAGTATTCCACATCGACTCCGACGAAATAAAAGGCCGCATCATCGGCCGCGAAGGCCGCAACATCCGCGCGCTCGAAGCCCACACTGGCATAGAGATCATTGTCGACGACACCCCCGAAGCCATCGTGCTGAGCAGCTTTGACCCGGTGCGCCGCGAAGTGGCACGCCTGGCCCTGCACCAGCTGGTGAGCGACGGCCGAATCCACCCCGCCCGCATCGAGGAAGTCGTGACAAAAGTGCGCAAACAGATCGAAGAAGAAATCGTCGAAACCGGAAAACGCACTGCGATAGACCTCGGAATCCACGGACTCAACCCCGAACTGATCCGCATGGTCGGCAAAATGAAATATCGCTCGTCATACGGCCAGAACCTGCTGCAACACGCTCGCGAAACGGCCAACCTCTGCGCAGTGATGGCTTCAGAACTCGGACTCAACCCCAAAAAAGCCCGCCGCGCCGGACTGCTGCACGACATAGGCAAGGTGCCCGACGAGGAACCCGAACTGCCCCACGCTCTGCTCGGCATGAAACTGGCCGAAAAATACAAGGAAAAACCTGACATCTGCAACGCCATCGGCGCACACCACGACGAAGTGGAACCTACAACTCTGCTGGCTCCGATCGTGCAGATCTGCGACGCCATCTCCGGTGCTCGCCCGGGTGCACGCCGTGAAATCGTCGAAGCCTATCTGAAACGCCTCAACGACCTCGAACAGCTTGCAATGAGCTATCCCGGAGTCATCAAGACATATGCCATACAAGCCGGACGCGAACTGCGCGTGATTGTCGGCGCCGACAAAATCGACGACGCCGAGACCGAACAGCTGTCGGCCGAGATCGCACGCAAGATTCAGGACGAGATGACATATCCCGGACAAGTCAAAATCACTGTAATCCGCGAAACCCGCGCAGTGAGCTTCGCTAAATAATCAGGAGCTGAGCCGACTATGGACGACCCCAAAGAAGGGAAAAGCTGCGGAAAACGCTGCGGCGACAAGGAATGTCCCCGTGGCAAACTCCACTCGTTCGACTACCTGCGAGAAGTGCCCGGCGCCATGGAGCAATGCGACATGGTCGAGGTGCAGTTCAAGAACACCCGCAAAGGCTATTATCTCAACTCCCTTAAAATAGACGTAAACCAGGGCGACATGGTGGCTGTGGAGTCAAATCCCGGCCACGACATCGGAGTGGTCACTCTGACAGGCCCGCTGGTGCTCCTGCAGATGAAACGCGCGGGCATCAGACGCGACGCCGAACTGAAACGACTGTTCCGTCTGGCAAAGCCTGCCGACATTGAAAAATACGAAGAGGCACGCTCCCGCGAAAACGAAACGATGATCCGGGCGCGAAAAATCGCCGAAGAGCTGGGGCTCAACATGAAGATCGGCGACGTAGAATATCAAGGCGACGGCAACAAAGCCATATTCTACTACATAGCCGACGAACGAGTCGACTTCCGACAACTGATCAAAGTGCTGGCCGACACGTTCAAGGTGCGCATCGAGATGAAACAGATCGGAGCGCGCCAGGAAGCAGGACGCATCGGAGGCATCGGACCATGCGGACGACCGCTGTGCTGCTCCACCTGGATCAGCAACTTCATGAGCGTCGCCACCGCCGCCGCCCGATTCCAGGATCTCTCGCTCAACCCGCAGAAACTGGCCGGACAATGCGCAAAACTGAAGTGCTGCCTGAACTATGAAGTCGACACCTACCTTGAAGCAGTGCGCAAACTGCCGGGAAAAGAGATCAGACTGGAAACGGCTGACGCCACATGGTTCTTCTTCAAAGCCGACGTATTCAAAGGCGACATCACATACTCCAGCGACAAGAAAGTGGCCGCAAACCTGACCACCATCGACGCCGCCAGAGCCTTCGAGATCATCGCCATGAACAAAGAAGGCGAGAAACCCGCCCAGCTCAAGCGTGACGAAGACGTGGCTTCGGAAGCAAAAGAGAACCGGAAAGTGGACCTGCTCGATCAGGACAACATCAACCGCTTCGACAAGAAGAAAAAGAAAAAGAAGAAAAAGAAACCAGCCGGCACCAGAAAAGAGAGTCAGGCCCCTGATTCCGCGTCCGGCACCCCGGCAGCGGAAAAAAATGCGTAAGATTCCAATCCTAATTCTCGCGGCAATGGCGGGGGCGGCATGCTCCCGCCATGCCGACGATTACAGCAGGTTTCATGACATACCTGACCGCAGATGGGGCTTTTATCACCATCTGACATTTGACGTGACACCTGAGGATTCGGTGGTCACCGGCGAATTGCAGCTGGTGGTCCGCCACACCAACGACTATCCCTTCTCCAATCTCTATCTGGAAATGACATGCTGCCAGCCGGGACGCCCCACCAGCTGCGACACCCTGAGCATCGAGCTGGCCGACATCTATGGCAACTGGACCGGCAGCGGACTGGGCACCTCATTCCAGCGCGCTGTGACAGTCAATCCGCATTTCACAGTGTGTGACAGCGCACACATCCGCCTGCGCCATGTGATGCGCGTGGATCCGGTGCCGGAAATCGAACAGATAGGCATCATCTTCAAAGCCATCGACACAAAATGAAATATAATCTCCGACAACTGTGTCTGCTCGACCACAACGAGCAGCGGATCAGGCTGGCGCGTCTGAAAGTCAGCCATCCGACTCTGATATGCGACAACGCCAACCTGCTGTATCTGACAGGACGCGTATTCTCCGGATATATATACCTGGCTCCGGAGTCTGATCCGGTCTACTTCGTGAAACGCCCGGCCACCCTCGAGGGCGAACGCGTGCACTACATACGCAAACCGGAGGAGATAAAAGAAATCACCGGCACCACCCGCACTCTCGGCCTGGAAACCGGATCTCTGCCCTATGCCGATGCCATAAGACTCAAAAACGCGATGGGAGCCGCCGAAATCACCGACGTCAGCGCCGCCATAATGAACGCGCGCGCCGTGAAGACTCCGCTTGAAATCAAGCTCCTCGAAGAAGATGGCATCAGACAATGCGAAATATATTCCCGCATTCCTGAGCTATATGCCGAAGGAATGAGCGACGTGGAACTACAGGTCGAGACAGAGCGCCTGTGTCGGCTCCACGGATGCCTCGGACTGTTTCGCGTCAACGGCCCGTCGATGGAACTGCACATGGGCAACGTGCTGGCCGGCGACAACGCCGATGCCCCGTCGCCATATGATTTCGCCATGGGCGGCGCCGGACTCGACCCGTCGATTCCGGTCGGCGCAAGCGGCGAGAAAATCGCGCGCGGAAAGTCAGTGATGGTTGACATGAACGGCAACTTCAACGGATACATGACCGACATGACCCGCACCTTCTCGTGCGGCAGGCTCTCCGATCTGGCCATGAAGGCACATGCCTGCTCAATCGAGATCTGTGAGTCGCTGGCCGCAATGGGAAAACCGGGCACGGAAGCGAAAGCGCTCTATGAAACCGCCCGGCAGATAGCCGAAAAACACGGCCTGGCAGACTATTTCATGGGCCACCGCAGCCACGCCGGATTCGTCGGCCACGGAGTCGGCATCCAGATCAACGAACTGCCCGTCATAGCCCCGCGCAGCCGCCACATACTGGAAGAAGGCAACGTGATAGCCCTCGAACCCAAATTCGTGATCCCTGACACCGGCGCCGTAGGCATCGAAAACACCTATGTCGTCGAAGTCGAAGGCATGAGATCAATAACCAACGCCCCGGAGGCAATCATCGACTTGCTATGATACCGGAAAAAGACGAAAAAATATTGCGCCTGGTCGGACGCGTGGCCGACAGCCTCGGGCTTGAATGCCATGCCGTCGGAGGCTATGTGCGCGACTGCTTCCTGAAGCGCGCGAGCAAAGACATCGACTTCGTCACCGTCGGCTCAGGCATAGAACTTGCCCAGGCCGTGGCTCGCGAACTCGGCGCCGGCTCACACATAGCAGTGTTCCGCAATTTCGGCACAGCACAGGTGAAATGGCACGACACAGAACTGGAATTCGTTGGAGCGCGACGCGAAAGCTACTCTCACGACTCGCGCAAGCCAATCGTGGAAGACGGCACCCTCGACGACGATCTGTCACGCCGCGACTTCACCGTCAACGCACTGGCCATGAGCGTAAACCACAACGATTTCGGCAGAATAACCGACAAATTCGGCGGTCTTGGCGACATGGAGCGGCGAATTCTCCGCACTCCGCTCGACCCCGACGTGACATTCAGCGACGACCCGCTCCGCATGATGCGGGCCATCCGGTTCGCCACCCAGCTGCGATTCAGCATCAACGCCGCAACGTTTGCCTCAATCACAAAAAACGCCGCGCGCATCGAAATCATATCGCGTGAACGAGTGGCCGACGAACTGATGAAG
Organism: uncultured Porphyromonadaceae bacterium; assembly: GCA_947177035.1. Classification (GTDB taxonomy): domain Bacteria; phylum Bacteroidota; class Bacteroidia; order Bacteroidales; family Muribaculaceae; genus UBA3263. Next base: position 15,846 of record CAMWSS010000015.1, read on the forward strand.
ATTATGCGCGCGCCGAAACCGTCGATCGGCTGGAGAATGCTGCTTGAATGCGGACTGCTGCACTATATTCTGCCCGAACTGGAGCAGATGGAAGTAGTGGACCATGTGCGCGGACGCGCACACAAGAACAACTTCGACCACACACTCAAGGTGCTCGACAATGTGGCCGAAGTGTCAGACAACGTCTGGCTGCGCTGGAGCGCACTGCTTCACGACATCGGCAAACCGCAGACGAAACGATGGGACGACAAACTCGGATGGACATTCCACAACCACTCGTTTGTCGGCTCAAAAATGGTGCCTCGACTGTTTCGCTCGCTCAGACTGCCCATGGGCGAACCGATGAAATTCGTGCAGAAGATGGTCGACCTCCACATGCGTCCGATCATACTCAGCGAAGAAATAGTCACAGACAGCGCCGTCAGAAGGCTGCTTTTCGACGCCGGCAACGACGTGGAGTCGCTGATGACTCTCTGCGAGGCCGACATCACCACCGGACGCCCGGAAAAAATGCGCTCCTGCCTGGACAATTTCGCCATTGTCCGCCAGAAACTCATCGAACTGGAAGACAAGGACCGAATCCGCAACTTCCAGCCGCCGATCACCGGCGACGACATAATGACCGTGTTCGGAATCCCGCCGTCACAACCGATCAAGATCCTGAAGGAAACAGTGAAAAACGCCATCCTCGACGGAGTCATCCCGAATGAGCGCCAGGCTGCATTCCAGTTCCTTCTGCCGGTCGCCGAATCGATCGGACTAAAACCTATCAAACCTCTTCCTGACATATGTACATCGTCACCAAACGAATAGAAATATCCGCCTGCCACCGACTGGAACTCGACTATCCGAGCAAATGCACCAACGTGCACGGCCACAACTGGATAATCACCGTCCACTGCCGGGCTGAAAAACTCAACGCAAACGGCATGGTGGAAGACTTCACGGCCATCAAAGAGATGGTGACCGGCAAACTCGACCATGCCGACCTCAACGCGGCACTTCCGTTCAACCCGACGGCCGAAAACATCGCCCGCTGGATATGCGACAGCATACCCACATGCTTCAGAGTCGACGTCCAGGAGAGCGAAGGCAACGTGGCCACTTACACCACCGAACCCTGACACATATGCGAGTCAACGAAATATTCTACTCCATCCAGGGTGAAGGCGCCTGGACCGGCACTCCGATGGTATTCGTCAGATTCAGCGGATGCAACCGCGCGTGCGACTTCTGCGACACGAACCACACGCCGTTTACCGAAATGACCGAAGCCGAAATCGCCATGGCCGTGGGCCGGTGGCCGGCTCGACACGTAGTGATCACAGGCGGCGAACCTGCCCTTCAGCTCACAGACTCACTGGTTGACCTGCTCCATGAGCGCGGACTGAAAGTCCACGTCGAAACCAACGGATCGCTCCCGCTCCCGGAAGCGGTCGACTGGGTCACATGCTCGCCTAAAACTCCACCCTATGGCATCACCCGCATCAACGAACTGAAAATCGTATTTCAGGGACAGGACGTGGAATCAATCGCCTCACAACTGCCGGCGGCAGAAGTGGAGTGCCTTCAGCCGCTTTCGGGAACCAACATCGCCGAAACCGTGGAATACGTCAAGTCAAACCCGCGCTGGCGCCTGTCGCTCCAGACCCATAAACTCATCGAAATTCCCTGATACGCCGCGCTGTAATATTCACTATGCTCGTCAGCCTGGCGCTCGCCGGCTGTCAGGTCAGGCGCGTCCAGACGACACAACGCCCGCACGCATCGCAACGGCAACAACCGAAACAACAGCGTCAGGAGCATCTGTCAAAACCGCGCCCGGCCACATCGGCCAAAACCGAACGACTCATAAAAGAAGCCAGAAAATGGATCGGCACCCCCTACCGTTACGGAGGCACATCTCGCTCCGGAGTCGACTGCTCGGGACTGACCATGGAACTGTTTCGCGAAGTCTACGACATAAAACTGCCGCGATCGTCGGCCGCCCAGCAGGAATTCTGCATCGGAGTGAGCCGCAAAGATCTCCAGCCGGGCGACCTGGTTTTTTTCGCCACCACAAAACGCAAGAATGTGGTGTCGCACGTGGGCCTTTATATCGGTTCCGGACGCATGATCCACGCCTCCGGCTCACGCGGAGTCATGGAATCCGGACTTGACGAAGCTTATTATCAACGCAACTGGCACTCAGGCGGCCGTGTGCTCCAGCCCACGGCTGTCAGCCCAGAACCACAACAGGCAAGACCCGACAGAAACGCGCCGGCACTCCCGGCCGTGACAGCGCTCGACTCGCTGGAACTCATCATCGAACAACAGATTGACTCCATCTATGTGTCAGACCCCGACATATTCGATTGAACTGCTCGCACCCGCACGCGACAAAGAAGTGGCCATCGAGGCCCTGCGCCATGGCGCCGACGCCGTATACATGGGTGCTTCAAGCCACGGCGCAAGAGCCGCGGCCGGCAACCCCGTGGCCGACATTGCCTCAGTGACCGACTATGCCCACCGATTCGGCGCACGCGTCTACGTGACGGTCAACACTCTGGTATATGACCGCGAACTCCATCAGGTTGAACGCCTCATCCGCGAACTTTATCGGGCGGGAGCCGACGCCCTCATAGTGCAGGACCTGGGAGTGCTCAGACTCGACATCCCTCCCATAGCGCTCCACGCATCGACACAATGCGACATACGCACCCCCGCCACAGCCCGCTTTCTGCAGGATCTCGGATTCTCCCAGCTCGTGCTGCCGCGCGAACTCAGCGCCGACGAAATCAGAGCGATGCGACAAGCCGTCACAGTGCCGCTCGAAGCATTCGTACACGGCGCGCTCTGCGTCAGCTATAGCGGCGACTGCTATGCCTCGCAACGCCACACCGGACGAAGCGCCAATCGCGGAGAATGCGCCCAGCTGTGCCGCCTGCCCTATGATCTGACCGACGGCAGCGGACGCACGCTCGCCACTGGCAAGCACCTGCTGTCGCTGCGAGACCTGAACCGCCTGGGCGATCTGCGCGAACTGATCGACGCCGGAGTGTCATCGCTCAAAATCGAAGGCAGACTGAAAGATGCCGGATACGTCAAAAACGTTGTCGCCGCCTACGACCGCGAACTGAAAAAGCTCGGCGTGCGGCGCTCCTCGCGCGGACAAGTGGAAACAGACTTCGACCCAGACCCGGCACGCAGTTTCAACCGAGGGTTCACATCATACTTTTTCCACACTCCCGCCCCCCGGACAATGGCATCGGCCAACACCCCGAAAAGCATCGGCACTCCGATCGCCACAGTCGCTTCGGTCAAAGGCAAACGAATCACTCTGCGCGACGTCGGTGCTCAGCTGGCCAACGGCGACGGCCTGATCTTTTTCGATCCCGCCGGACACGTCGGCGGTTTCCGCGTCAACCGGGTGGACTCGCCGACAATACTGACCACCGCCGATGAGCCGCCGCGCACTCTCACCCCGGGCACCACTCTCTACCGCAATTTCGACAAAGCCTTTGCCGACAGACTGTCGCGCCCATCGTCCACTCGCACCCTGCCGCTACACATGACGCTTCGACGAGCCGGCTCGCAACTCTGCCTTGATGCCGGAGACGTCACCGCAACAATCGACGCGCCAGATCCGCAAAGAGCCAACACCCCGCAGGCCGACGCACGCAGGCGAGTGCTCTCAAAACTCGGCGGTTCGGACTATCGCCTTGAAGGACTCACCGACCTGCTGGCCGACGAATTCGTGCCGGCATCGCAACTCACCGAACTGCGCAGAAAGCTGACCGAACTGCTCGAAATCACAGCCCGGACCACTCATCACTTTGACCGCCGGCGCGAAGAACTGACCGAAGCGAAAGCTCCGGAAACGACGCTGACGTATCATGCCAACGTGGCCAACCGGCTGGCGGAACAGGTCTATCGCGACCACGGAGTTTCGGGCCAGATCCAGCCGGCACCGGAAATCAAGACCCCCGAAGGCGAGACCATGGTGATGCTCACCCGCTATTGCCTGCGCCGGGAACTCGGACACTGCCGGCGCACACCGGCCGGCGCCGAATGGCCTGAACCGCTGACGCTCTCCGCGCCTGGACTGACTCTGCACCTCGGCTTCGACTGCGCCGCCTGCGCCATGACCGTCACCATGAAATGAACCGGATCCCCAAAACCTGATCCATCATTTTACCTCAATCTGCTCGCCAAGAAAATGCGGTGCCTTGCCGGTGACAATGTCGAGCATCATCTTGTCGCGCGCCAGCCATTCCCTCACGGCCATGCGCACCCGCACCCGCCTCAGAGCCACCAGCGGCGCGGCCACCGCCACGGCGCTTATGCCGTTGGCCTCGGCAAGAAACAGCGCCCTGGCACAATGATCGGCCTGAGAAACAATGGTGATCTCCTCGCAGCCAAACACCTTTTTGGCTCTCACCACCGAGTCGAGAGTGCGGAATCCGGCATAATCGAGCACAATCCGCTCCTGTGGCACCCCGGCGGCGACAAGAGCGTCGCGCATGGCAAAAGGCTCATTATAATATCGGGTGCGGTTGTCGCCGCTGGCGATAATGAAATCAATCTTGCCAAGGCGGAACAGCTCGGCGGCAGTCTGTATGCGTGACGTGAAATAGGAATTCGGCGAGCCGGAACGGGTCATCGGGCTGGTCCCGAGCAGCAGCCCGACGCGATTGCGGGGAGCTGAAGCGGCATCGGCATATATCTTCCCCTCGGCCGCCCTGTCGACCACGACGTTGACCACGGCGGTGACAACAACCATAACGGAAGCCACTACCGACACCAGCGCCACAATCCGCCGTATCCACAAACGCAATTTCATGCCACAAAGTTACAAAAGTTTTTTCAACCTTCGCCACTCAGCTTTTTTTTACACGGCGGTTTGCGTTGGTCATGGAAAAGTATTACATTTGCAGTGACAAACATGGACGACAAATTTCGCACAAATCTGCGCCGCCAATTTACGACACACCTTGAACGGTGTGGCAAGCGCCACACTCCCGAACGGTTCTTCATTCTCGACACCGCTCTGGAGATGAGAGGGCGCTTCACCGCCGACGACCTTCTGCGCCGCGCGGCCGACGGCACCATGCAGGTCAGCAGAGCCACCGTGTTCAACACCCTGCCCCTGCTGCTCGATTCCGGAGTGTTGCGCCGCTCAAGCAACCACCGCAAGGTCGACTATGAAGTAGTGTCGACTCCGGCAAAGGCCGAGCCTCGGCAGAATCTGGTCTGCACCGTGTGCGGATCCATCCACCGCCGCAAGGCGTCGTCGCTCCGCGACTGGGTCAGCTCGCAGTCCTATGGCGACTTCGCTCCCGGCGAATCGATCGAAATATTCGTCTATGGCGAATGCGGACGCTGCCGAAGAGCACGCCGCAAACTCTCGCAAGAGAAAAACCGCAAAATAACTTAAACCCAAAATACAAGCAAGAATCCTCATTTCCAACTATGAAAGTTGACGTGTTGTTAGGCCTCCAGTGGGGCGATGAAGGTAAAGGTAAAGTGGTTGACGTGCTCACCCCGCGCTACGACGTGGTGGCCCGCTTCCAGGGCGGACCCAACGCCGGCCACACCCTTGAGTTCGAAGGAAAGAAATACGTATTGCGTTCCATTCCGTCAGGAATTTTCCAGCATGGCCAGGTCAACGTCATCGGCAACGGCGTGGTGCTTGACCCTATCTTGTTCCGCGAAGAAGCCGAATCTTTGGAACAGAGCGGCGTCGACATAAAAAAAGTGCTTAAGATCAGCAAAAAAGCTCATCTTATCATGCCGACACACCGTCTGCTCGACGCAGCCAACGAAGCCGCGAAAGGCGCCGGAAAAATCGGCACCACGGGCAAAGGCATCGGCCCGACCTACACCGACAAGATCTCACGCAACGGACTGCGCGTCGGCGACACCATCGCTCCCGACTTCGACAGCCGCTATGCCGCCGCCAAGGCCAAACATCTGGCCACTCTGGCATCGCTCGGCATGTGCGACCCCGACATAGCCGACATCGAAGCCCGCTGGCTCGACGCCATCGGCTATCTGCACCAGTATGAGCTGATCGACTCCGAACACGTCATCAACCGCTACCTGCGCGAAGGCAAAAAAGTGCTCTGCGAAGGCGCGCAAGGCACAATGCTCGACGTTGACTTCGGATCATACCCCTTTGTGACCTCCAGCAACACGGTCTGCGCCGGCGCCTGCACCGGACTTGGCGTGGCTCCGCGCAACATCGGCGAAGTATTCGGCATATTCAAAGCCTACTGCACACGCGTCGGCAGCGGCCCGTTCCCCACGGAACTGTTTGACGAGACCGGAAAACGCATCCGCGACATCGGCCACGAATACGGCGCTGTCACAGGCCGCGAACGCCGTTGCGGATGGGTGGACCTGGTGGCGCTGCGCTATGCCATCATGATCAACGGCGTCACACAGCTCATCATGATGAAGAGCGACGTGCTCGACGACTTCGACACCGTCAAGGCATGCACCGCCTATCGGATCAACGGCCAGACCGTCCAGGACTTCCCATACGACGTCGACGGAATGGATATCGAACCGGTCTACACAGAAATGCCGGGCTGGAAAACTCCCATGAGTTCGCTCACATCGGAAGACCAGCTCCCGCAGGCATTCAAGGACTATGTGGCTTTCCTCGAACGCGAACTGGAAACCCCCATCACCATCCTGTCTGTCGGCCCCGACCGCGCCCAGACAATCGTGCGCGAATCCAAATGAACATCACATCGGTTAAGGCCGGCCACCGGCCTTAACCGATTTCCATACCAACCTTAAAATCTCATCTACAACCATGGCAAAGATCAAGCCTTTCAAGGGTGTGCGCCCTCCACGCGAACTTGTGACCCAAGTTGCATCCCGCCCCTACGACGTTCTCAACTCCGACGAGGCCCGCGCCGAGGCCGAAGGCAATCCCCGTTCGCTCTACCACATCATCAAACCCGAAATCGACTTCCCGGTCGGCACTGACGAACACGATCCGCGCGTCTATGACAAAGCAGTCGAAAACTTCCTGCGCTTCCAGAAAGAAGGATGGCTTGTGCAAGACCCCGACGAATGCTACTATATATACGCACAGACCATGAACGGCCGCACTCAATACGGCATCGTCATGGCCGCCGCCGTCGAAGACTACATGAGCGGAGCCATCAAAAAACACGAACTCACCCGCAAGGACAAAGAAGAAGACCGCATGAAACACGTGCGCGTCAACAACGCCAACATCGAGCCAGTGTTTTTCGCATTCCCCGACAATCCCGCACTCGACGAAATTATCCGCACTGTCACCGCCGGTCCCGCCGAATATGATTTCACCGCACCCGACGGTTTCGGCCACCACTTCTGGGTGATCTCCGACAAAGCCCTGACAGAACGCATCACCGAAGAATTCGCCAAAATTCCGGCAATGTACATAGCCGACGGCCATCACCGCACAGCAGCCGCCGCTCTCGTCGGCCACGAACGTGCACAGGCCAACCCCGACCACAACGGCACCGAGGAATACAACTACTTCCTGGCCGTGGCCTTCCCGTCGAGCCACCTGCGCATCATCGACTACAACCGCGTGGTGCGCGACCTCAACGGTCTCTCTCCGGCCGAATTCCTGGAAAAACTTGAATTTGATTTCATTGTCGAAGACAAAGGCACCGCGACATACCATCCCGAGGCTCTGCACAACTTCTCGCTCTACCTTGAAGGACACTGGTATTCGCTGACCGCCCGCGCCGGACGTTACGACGACAACGACCCGATCGGCGTGCTCGACGTCACCATCAGCTCCGACCTGATCCTGCGCGACATTCTCGGCATCGACGACCTCCGCACCTCCAAGCGCATCGACTTCGTCGGCGGCATCCGCGGACTCGAAGAACTGAAACGCCGCGTCGACTCCGGCGAAATGGCCGCAGCCCTGGCCCTCTATCCCGTGTCGATGAAGCAATTGATGGACATTGCCGACTCCGGTGCCATCATGCCCCCCAAAACCACCTGGTTCGAGCCAAAACTCCGCTCCGGACTGGTCATCCACAAACTCGACTGACAGCTTCATCCATAGACCAGAGCCGCCGTCCGTAAATAGGACGGCGGTTCTCGCTATTCTCGGAAATAATGCGTACCTTTGCAGCGTGATTAACAAAATTTTTGAAACTATGGATCTGTCAACTGCAATGGAAACTGCCCTGGCAGGAACCCCGCTGTCGGTAGACGATGCCCTGAGTCTCACCGCATTCACCACCGATGAACTGTGTGACGCGGCCGACGCCGTGCGACGCCACCACACAGGCAACACCATCCACACCTGCTCGATTGTCAACGCCCGCTCCGGACGCTGCTCCGAAGACTGCAAATGGTGTGCACAGTCACGGTTTCACGCCACCGGAATCAACGAATATGAGTATATTCCCGAAAGCGAAATGCTTGCCGCCTATGACCACAGCAACGACCTGGGAGTGCGGCGTTTCGCGCTGGTCACTTCCGGACGCCGCGTGCCGCCGGCCCACATGGAGCGCTTCTGCGCCATGCTGAAAGAAGCCGGCAAGCACGGCGACATGAAACTGTGTGCCTCGATGGGCCTGCTGGACGAGGCTCAACTCCAACAACTGAAAGATGCCGGAGTGACGCGCTATCACTGCAATCTGGAGACGTCGCCCGCATATTTTCCGAAACTCTGCACCACCCACACCCAGGCCGACAAACTGCAGACAATAGCCGCCGCCAAACGCGTCGGGCTGGAAGTATGCGTGGGCGGCATAATCGGCATGGGCGAAAGCATGCGCGAACGCCTCGAACTGGCTGAAGCCGCAAGAAACTGCGGAGCCGACGCAATGCCGCTCAACGTGCTGAACCCTATCCCCGGCACTCCGCTGGGCGACACTCCCCTGCTGTCGGAAGACGAAATCGTGCGCACGGTCGCCCTCATGCGCTTCGTGACCCCGAAAATGACCATACACTTTGCCGGCGGACGCAGTCGCCTGAGCCGAAGCTCGACCGTCAGAATGCTCCGCGGAGGCGCCAACGGCGCAATGGTGGGCAATCTGCTCACCACTGCCGGAAACGTGCCCGAACAAGATTTTGAACTATTTGCCGATGCCGGCTATTCTATCTAAACATATGCCAATACTCACCAACCTCATAAACCCATCCTGTAGCGGCGCCGACCGCCCCGCACTCCATTTCCTGACCGACGAAGAAGCGGGAACTTGGAAAAGCATCTCGCGCGGCGAGCTGTGGACAGACGTGATCAACGCCGCCACCGGACTGTTCAGCCTGAACGTGCAGCCAGGCGACAGCATCGGCATTCTGTCCGAGAACCGGCCGGAAATGATAATGACATATTTCGCCGCCTTCCGCCTGAGAGCCAAGGCTGTGAGCATGTATGCCACATCGTCGCAGGATCAGGTCAAATTCATTGTCAACGACGCCTCAATCAACCATATAGTGGTCGGCTCGCAGCAACATTACGCAATGGCACGTGGCGCTGGAGTGCACCACATCATCGCCGTTGACCCTGCCGTCAGATTTGATTCCGACGATTCCACGTCGATCTATTTCACTCAGCTGATCGGACTCGGTGCCACCGCTTCCGCGCAGACCCGCGCCGAAGCCGACGCACGCGCAGCCGCATCGGCCGACGACGATATCGCCACCCTCATCTACACTTCCGGAACCACCGGCGAACCGAAGGGCGCGGTGCTCACCCACTCCTGCTTCGACGCCGCGCTGCGCATACACGCCAACCGCTTCCCTGAAGTGTGCGAAGGGATGAACTCCCTCTGCTTCCTGCCGCTGAGCCATATATTTGAAATGGCATGGACTTGCTTCTGCCTGTATCGCGACGTGGAAGTCTACGTGAACCGCGACCCGCAACGCATACAGCAATCCCTGCGCGAAGTGCAGCCCAACGCCATGAGTGCCGTGCCTCGCTTCTGGGAAAAAGTCTATGCCGGAGTCAACGAACGCATCGCCTCCTACGGATGGTTCAAGCGCACCCTGGTCAGACGTGCCATTCACGCCGGCAAGGTCCGCAACCTCCAATACAAGCGCCTGGGACAGAAAGTGCCGCGTCTGGTAGAATGGCGCTATCAATTCTATCGCAGCCGGGTGTTCAACGCCCTGCGCCACGTGATGGGAATGACCCGCGGACGCTTCTTCCCGACGGCCGGCGCTCCGATCTCGTCCGACATCGTTGAATTCGTGCGCGCTGTCGGCATCAACATGATCGTTGGCTATGGTCTGTCGGAAACAACAGCCACGGTCAGTTGCTTTGAACACACCGACTATCAGATCGGATCGGTCGGCACAGTGCTTGACGGAATCCAGGTCAAAATCGGCAAGGAAAACGAAGTGCTTGTCAAAGGACCGACCGTGATGCGCGGATATTTCAACCGCCCCGAGGCCACCGCCGAAGCATTCACCGCCGACGGCTGGTTCCGCACCGGCGACGCCGGATCGCTCGATGCCGACGGATCACTCACCCTGACCGACCGCATCAAAGACCTGTTCAAGACGTCAAACGGCAAATACATTGCCCCGCAGGCCATCGAGACGTGCCTTGGCGCCGACCCGATGTTCGAGCAGGTGGCTGTGATCGGCGACCGTCGCAAATTTGTGACCGCCCTTATCGTTCCGGCCATAGAAATTCTCAAAGAATATGCCGAGAAGGCGCGCATCACTTACAGTTCAGTCCAGGAACTGCTTGACGACGAACGCATCCATGCCTATATACAGAAGCGCATCGACAGCCTCATGACCAAGTTCGCCCCCTACGAACACATCAAGCGGTTCACGCTGCTCGCCACCCCGTTCACCATGGAGAGCGGAGAATTGACCAACACCCTCAAACTGAAGCGTCCCGTCGTGCAGGCCCGCTATGCCGCCGAGATCGCGGCAATGTATCGCTGACGCCCCTATGTATAAACTCCACCGGAACTGCGACATAACGCATCTGACCACTTTCGGGCTTCCGGCGCGCTGCGCCGCCCTGCTTGAGTGGACCGACAACGGCGACCTGGCCGACGCCCTGCGGCTTGAACGCCTGCCCAGACCGTTTCTCATCATTGGCGGAGGCAGCAATCTGCTCTTCACCAGACCGTTTGAAGGGACAGTGTTCCATCGGCTCGGACAGCCGGAACTCGACGCCGTGTGTGAGTCATACTGTCGCGAAGGCGTGTGGGGTTTTGAAAATCTGTCAGGCATTCCCGGCTCGATTTTCGGTGCCGCCGTGCAGAATGCCGGAGCCTATGGCACGGAGATGAAAGACGTGGTCAGTGAAGTGAAAGTGACAGACCTTGAAAACGGCGACCGCTTCACCCTGTCAAACCGCGACATGCAGTTCGGCTACCGCCACTCCGCGCTGAAAAACCCTGAAACCGCCGGCCGTTATCTGATAACCGACATAACCTTCCGACCGGAAGCTTCAGGGCCGGCAATCACCCACAAGGCAGTGCGGCAGATAATCGAGTCCATCGGAGCAGAAAACGCGACTCCGATGGCGGTGAGAGAAAAAATCAAGGCTCTGCGCGACAGCAAGCTGCCGCAGCCGGCCCTGACCGGCAGCGCGGGATCGTTTTTCCGCAATCCGGAAATAACAGCCTGTGAATTTGAGGCATTATCGCAAAAATTTCCCGATGCGCCTCACTTCGCGCAGGCCGACGGACGCATCAAAGTGCCGGCCGCATGGCTCATTGACCGCGCCGGCCTTAAAGGCGCTGCCGAAGGTGGCGCGCAAGTGTGGCCATTGCAGCCGCTTGTGATTGTCAACGCCACAGGCTCGGCAACGGCAGCCGACGTTCTGGCGCTCGAGCGACGCATCTGCAACGAAGTGACCCTGAAATTCAACATAAATCTGATACCGGAAGTCCAACATATATGAGCAAATTCATCATCGAGGGAGGGCATACGCTCTCCGGTTCCATCACCCCGATGGGCGCCAAAAACGAAGCGCTGCAGGTGATCTGCGCCTGCCTGCTCACCACCGAAGACGTGGTGATTGAAAACGTGCCTGAAATTCTTGATGTCCACAATCTCATCGACCTTCTGTCGCGCATGGGGGTGAAAATCACCCATTGCGGCCATGGATGCTATAGTTTCCGCGCCGACGAACTTGACACCGACTTCATCAACTCGCGCGATTTCATCAGCCGCTGCGCGCGGCTGCGTGGCTCGGTGCTGCTGGTCGGACCGCTGCTGAGCCGCCTTGGGCGCGCCTACTTCCCCAAACCGGGCGGCGACAAGATCGGACGCCGAAAGGTCGACACCCACATTCTCGGCATGATGAAACTCGGCGCCAAACTGAGTTACTGCGAAAAGGGCGAAGCATTCCTGCTCACTGCCCCGCCCGAGGGCTTAAGCCCGGCCAGCATGCTGCTCGACGAAGCTTCAGTGACAGGCACCGGCAACATAATCATGGCCGCCGCCGCAGTGCCCGGCGTCACCACAATCTATAATGCCGCCTGCGAACCTTACGTGCAACAGCTCTGCCGGATGCTGCGCTCCATGGGAGTCAGCATCAGCGGACTCGGATCCAATCTGCTCAAAATCACCGGATCGGCAGCCATCGGAGGCACACGCCACCGCATTCTCCCCGACATGATCGAAGTGGGCAGCTTCATCGGCATGGCAGCCATGACGCGAAGCTCGATCACAATCAAAAACGTCAGTTACGAAAATCTCGGCATCATCCCCGACAGCTTCCGCCGCCTTGGCGTGATGATCGAACAGCGCGGCGACGACATCTTCGTGCCCGCCCAGGAAAGCTATGAGATCGACACTGCGCTCGACGGATCGATCATGACCATCGCCGACGCGCCCTGGCCCGGACTAACCCCCGACCTGCTCAGCGTGATGCTCGTCGTGGCCACGCAATGCCGCGGCAGCGTGCTCGTCCACCAGAAGATGTTTGAAAGCCGACTTTTCTTTGTCGACAACCTCATCGAAATGGGCGCTCAGGTGATCCTTTGTGACCCGCACCGAGCCGTGGTGATCGGCCATGACCACAAATTTGACCTGAGAGCCAACAACATGACCTCGCCCGACATCCGCGCCGGCATAGCTCTGCTAATTGCCGCACTCTCGGCCAAAGGCACGAGCGTGATCGACAATATACAGCAGATCGACCGCGGATATGAAGACATTGAGCAGCGACTCACCGCCCTCGGCGCCAAAATAATACGTCAGGACTGATGGCCGGCAACAATCTGCTCACGCGCTATATATGGATCGTTGACACTCTGCGCCGCGTCGGACGCATCAGCCGCAAGGAGCTGAGCGCACGATGGCAGTCGTCGGCCGTCAGCGACGGACGCCCGCTTGCCCGACGCACTTTCTATAATTATCGGGAAGCCATCTACCGCCTGTTCGGCATAGAGATCCGTCTGGACCACTCCACCAACGAATATTATGTGGAGCAGGACGACCAGCAGACCGAGAGCATGACCAACTGGCTGCTGAACTCGGCGGCGATGAACGGAGTGCTCAGCGACTCACGCGACATCGCCGACCGCATATTTCTGGAAGAAGTCCCGTCGGCCCGCGAACATCTGGGCACGTTTATCGACGCCATCAAATCGTCACAACGGGTGGAGTTCACCTACAATCCTTTCTCACGCACACGCCCCACTCACGGAGTGGTCTTCGAGCCGTTTCTGCTCAAACTGTTCCGCCAGCGCTGGTATGTCGCCGGCCGACAGGTCAGCGAAAACCGCATAAAGACCTATGCCCTCGACCGCATCAGCGACGTGACGATTCTTTCCGAACGGTTTGAACTGCCTCCTGACTTCGAGCCTGAGCAGTTTTTCAGCCACAGCTTCGGCATTATAGTTGACCAGAGCAAACCGCGACGGGTAGCCATACGGGCAGACATCCGTCAGGCAAAGTATCTTCGGGCACTGCCGCTGCATCACTCCCAGCAGGAGATGATCCATGACGATTTTTCGATTTTCTACTATGACATACAGCTCACGCCCGATTTCATGAACGAGCTACTGTCGATGGGGCCGCACATATCGGTGATCTCTCCGCCGGAACTGCGGGCAATGATCAAGACCGCCCTGAGCGACACCCTGGCGCTATACGACTGACCCTCCTAACAGTCGGAACCGTAATGGCGGCGGTAATATTCGCGATAGTCGCCTGAAGTGATGCGGTCAAGCCACTGCTGATTGTCGAGATACCATCGGACCGTCTGTTCCAGTCCTTCCTCAAACCCGACAGCAGGCTTCCAGCCGAGATCATGCTGAAGTTTCGACGAATCAATCGCATATCGCATGTCGTGGCCGGCACGGTCGGCCACATAAGTGATCAGCGGCAGCGAATGGCCCTCGGGGTTGCCGAGCAGACGGTCGGTCACCGCAATCAGCGAACGCACAATGTCAATATTGCGGCGCTCGCAGTCTCCGCCTATGCAATAAGTGCTGCCCGGATCAGCCTGATGAAAAATCAGATCCAGAGCGCGGACGTGATCACCGACATAGAGCCAGTCGCGCACATTTAGCCCCTCGCCATACACCGGGAGCGGCTTTCCATGACGTATATTGTTGATCACAAGCGGAATCAGCTTCTCCGGGAACTGATACGGCCCATAGTTGTTAGAGCAGTTGGATATGACGGTCGGAAGGCCGTAAGTGTCGAAAAACGACCTCACAAAATGATCGGCCGACGCCTTTGACGCCGAATAAGGCGAATGAGGCGCATAGGGCGTCGATTCGCTGAATTTCAGGTCGGGTCGATCGGCCGGCAACGCACCGAACACCTCGTCTGTGCTGACATTCAGAAAGCGTTTGCCGTCGAATGCGCCATTCCACACCCGCCGTGCGGCCTGAAGCAACGACATGACGCCCTCCACGTTGGTGCGCACGAAGGCGAGCGGATCGGAAATCGAACGGTCAACGTGGCTCTCGGCCGCCAGATGGATGATGCCGTCGACGGCATGACTGCGCATGATGCGCTCCATCGCGCCGAAATCACACACGTCGGCATGTTCAAACACATAGTTCGGAGCCGATTCAACGTCGCGGAGATTCTCAAGATTGCCGGCATAGGTCAGAGCGTCCACACACACAATCTTGTACTCAGGATATTTATTGACCATCAGGCGCACCAGATGGCTGCCAATGAAACCGGCTCCGCCGGTAATCATGATGTTTCGTCGTGCTGTCATATCTGCAAAGATATACAATAAGCATCAATCCGGCAAATAAAAATTATCGCCTCTGCGGCGGCATCAGGCCTCTGTCGGTCACGGCACCGTGACATAGACCGACGAAACGCCCCGGGCGCTCCACACTCCATAACCGCCGTCAATGAGTGTGGGAACAGGGCTGTCGCCCATAAGCATGCCGCCGCCGAAAGAGATTGCGCTGTCATAGGCCCGCCAGAAGTCATAGACAGGGCCGGTGACGCGACACAGCATGATCTGCAACTGATCACCGGCGACAAACTGAGGTACATACGGCCCGTCAAGCAGTCCTGACTTGGGCATGTACAGCGGCAACGTAACCGTCGCGCCAGGCTCATCGGCCCTGAAGGTCCCCATCATGGTTGGCAGCGGCCGCTTGCCTGCTTCACGGATAAAAATCTGATAATAGGCCGGGCAGTCATCCGGAGCAACAAACGTCAGAGATGCCGAACGCAAAGTGTCGTTTCCCTCGATCGGGCTGAAATCGACGCTGCCGATCTCTGTCGGCACGGGCATGACGCACGTGGCTTCGGCATGCAGATCGCCATAATCGGCGGTGAGGCGATATGTCCGTCCGGGCACTCCCTTCATCTCAAAGCTGTAATATCGATATGGCGGAAAATATTCGTCGGACGGACCGCCGGTCAGCACTTCCGTGCATTCGCCGTCAGAGACAGTCACCCGTCCCCACCGGATCACCTGCTGCGACAGCTTGCCGCCGGAACCCGACGGCGAGACCGAAGCGGTGAACGTCACCACCGGATAACCGTCAGAGTCAATCCAACCCTCTATGACCGGACGCGACATCTCCGCATCAGGCTCCGGGCCACACGCGGTCAGCTGCACGGCAAGCAGCGCCGCCACAAACAGAGTTTGCACTAAATCAGGCGTTTTCATCAGAATTTCAGAGTATATGACAATGACGGCAGAAAGCGATACATGGAATAGATGCGCCGCAGCCTGTATGCCCCATTGTCAGTGTTGATCACAAAAGTCTGCATCTCCACGTTGCGGTGTCCGTAAGCGTTGATCAGCGAACAGTTGAAAATATGGCGGAATCGTCCGCGACTCAGAATATACGACGCCGAAAGGTCAAGCCGGTGATAAGCCGGCATGGTGGCGGAATTGCGTGGGCCGTAATCACAGATCAGATTGTCGGCGATCAAATAGATGGAACGCGTCGGAGTGTAACGTCGGCCAGTGTTAAAGGCGAAGTTGCCACCGACACTCCAGTTGCGGTCTATGTTCCATTCGGCGTTGACTTTAACCGACCACCCCGGATCAGTGCGCGCCGGCAACGCATCCCGACAATCAGGAAAATGCCTCAGCGTGCCTCCATAACCGACCGATGCCAGGCCGGAAAACGACGCAGCCGAAAAGCGCAGGGCCATATCGGCTCCCCAGTTGTGGCCCGAAGCCTGCAAAATGTGACTGCCGACATCATAATCCTGATCGACAAGATCCAGCAGAATGCCGTCATATTCAGCCTGGCGTCTCATCCGCCTCCAATAGGCCGACGCACTGAAAGTCAGTCCCGCCATGACTTCTCTGGCATACTCGACAGTAAATCCCGCCGCGCTCTGGGCCGGAGTTTTCCGCGTCGCGCAGATCCAGAAGTCAGACGCCAGCCCGACCTCCGAAAATCCGGCCTGATGCAGATACTGATGATACACTCCGGCATGAAGCGATATGGTCTGCCCCCCGCGCCGATGGGTCAGAGTGACGCGCGGATCGGGAGCAACGGTCCGGTATCGGCCGTTCATGTAATATCCGGCCGAAAGTCCTGCCGTCAGAGTGAAAGCACCAGTCAGCGGAATGTCATAGTCACAATATATCCTTGTTTCAAACGGACGGAAGCGCGCCGCATGGCGGCCTCCCGGGCCAGAGTTCAGGTCGCCATAGCCCGACATGTCCACCTCCGGCTCAGACGCTTCATAAAATTGCAGTTCATATCCGCAGTGAACGCGGCCAAAGTCTATTTCGCCCGACAATCCGACAGCGCCGATCGCCGCGGGCAGCGCCACCGACAGTTGCGGCATATCGGCGCTCAGCCGGTTGGTGAATCCGGTATAAAACGCCCGGTGCTTCATGGCTGCCGTCCGGCCTCGCCGTGACCATTCGGCCGAAAAAACGAGATTACGCCAGTGCATGACCATGTCCATTGCATAGTGGCGGTCATCGTATCCAAGCCTGTCGCCGCTCACGAATCCATTGACCGACAACGCATTGATCGAATCCACACGATAACCGAGAGTGACATTGAAGTCTGAGAACCTGTATCTTATGTTCGATTCATTGCCCTCCAGCAGCGGACCATAAAGTTCGTCGATATATGACACGCGCCCCGACACCACAGCCGACACACGGTCAAATGCCTTGGCGCGCAGCGTCAGCCCGGAGCCGAGAATGCCGACGTTGACAGTGGCGGCAAGATCATCGACCCGTTCATATGGCCTGAAATCGAGTCTGGCGCCAAGTCTGGATGGCATGGACGATGAATGGATGCCACGCTCGAAGTCGGCGGCAGCGAAATGAGCGGAGTTGAACACCGAGAAGATCCCGCCGAAGCGATAAGGGAAAAACACGGGGACATTGGCCAGACGATAGACCGTCTGCGACGGTTCCGCACCGTCAACAGCCAGTCCGGAGCCGAAATCGCCCATCGAGCCTATGCCTGGCTCCTGCTTCAGCCGCTCCACGACATCGGCTTCGCCGAAACGACGCATCTGGCGCTGAAGCCCTGACGTGCTGACGCGCAGACGTCCCGGACCGACGGCGCGGACCGACGCGCCGGCATCTCCGACGGCCTCGACCCCGCGCAACTCTATGGCCATCGAGTCAGGGCTGACGGCCGACAGGGTGCCGGCCAACATAATCGGCAATACTATACTGCTAAGCATCAGAAGAAAATCAGGCCGCCACGCAGAGCGCGAAGCGGCCCGAAATTTTGTCTGAAAGTCGACGCATCAACGACGGCCAACGCTCTCCCAGACTTTTTTATAGTTATTGACAATGTCGCCAAACAGCGTTTCCACGCCCGAGAATCCAGAGCCGAAATACTGCTCAAAGGAATAACTTGTCTTGTCGGCGGCAAAATAGATCATCGGCTCGATCTCATACTCCCAGTAATAGTCCCATTCATCATATTTATGCTTGAAGGTGAGAGTGGCCTGCACGGCTTTGCCATTGTTATAGCGCACTTCGGCCTTGAGATTGCGGTTGAGGGCATTGACAGCCTTCTTCACGTCGGCCTCGGCCTGTGCAGGAGTGTCGTATTCATCGTCATCCCAGTAACCGTTCATAGCGCTGATAACGTCGCGGTCAAAACTGATGGAGCCGTCAATCTGAACCTTTCCGAGCGCCGAAGCCTTGACTTCGCCGTTGTGAAGCACTTTGAGAATATCGTCGGAGCTGTCGCCGAGTCCCGACAGATAATCGTAATCACACAGGTGGCTGCCGTTGACTGTCATCTTGGCCGTTGTGGTCAGAGAGTTGCTGATGTAAAGTCCGGCATCGGCAGTCACTTTCGAGTCTGAGCCTTTGATCTTGACAACGCCACGGAGATTGGCAGCCGTCATGTCGGCGTCGACCGACAAGGAATGTCTGTCAAGGTCAATGGTCGAAACCAACTTGGCGTCCGACATCACTTTGCCGCCAGAGGTGAGGGTCACGGTCAGTTCCTTGGGCAGACGGATGTTGTAGTTATCCTCATACTGCAACTCTTCCCATCGGCCCGTTGCCGGATTGTATTCCTCATCGGCATAAACGATTGTGAACGAAACGTCGGAAACGTTGCGCAAGGCGGTGGCTCTCAGCTCACAGTCCCCACCCGCTTCATTGCGGAATTTAAAGACAATGTCGTCAGAGTCTTTCACCTTGACCCACTTGCTGTTGCCCGGTTCATAAATGCCGGCAAACTGTTCGAAATCGATCGAGCATGACCAGCTGAACACCGACGAAGCGGCACGCGACGCATCGCCATAGGCCATGCCACGGAGCATTCCGCGCACCAGGCGGTAGGTGTCGGCATCGTCATAGCCTTCGATTTCAAATTCATCGGGAGCCTCCAGATAACCATACTCACGGTCAAAGTAATTGCAGAGCGAAATGAGATCGCGCTGATCGGCGGCACGGAAAAGATTAAGATATTCTTCGGCGGTCTGCTCAAGAAAACGCTTGCTCTGGACCGGATCAAGAACCTCGTTCCCGCCGGGTTGGTCGGGATCGTCAGGTTTTACCACGGGTTTCTCTTCATTCTGTGCAGGTTCTTCATCATTGCAGGCCACAACCGACAACGACAGGGCCATGGCGGCGGCAAACGCCGGCAGATACTTTTTTAACAACATATGATTAAGTGTGATAAATGTGTGATAAATGTGTGATAAATGTGTGATAAATGTGTGATTGCGTGAATGTTTTCAGCCACAAAATTATGTAAAAAACACGATTCTTGCAAATCAATCAGCACTTTGCTGATTATCAGCGTAATAGTGCTTATATCCATCTTTTTTCACTCTATACCGGGCTAAAAGCGGCCCGGAATTTGTTATGATTTATATAATTTTGACTAACTTTGTAGCTATGATTGAACGCATCATCATCATTGACAGCGTCGACCCCGTCAGCTTCTACGGCGTTAACAACAACAACATGCAGCTTATCCGGAACCTGTTTCCAAAGCTGCGGATGGCAGCCCGAGGCACGGTGATCAAAGTGATCGGCGAGGACACCGAAACAGAACGTTTCGAAAAAAAGATCAAAGAGCTGGAACAGCATTGCGCCAAGTTCAACAAACTCACCGAAGACGCCGTGCTCTCGATTGTGCGCGGCCAGGAACCGACAGAGTTGCGCGGAGACGACGTGATCATATACGGGATCAACGGAAAGCCGATATCGGCCCGCACACCCAACCAGAAGAAAATGGTTGAGGCAGTTGGCCGCAACGACCTCACGTTCGCCCTCGGCCCGGCAGGCACCGGCAAAACATACGTGGCCATAGCTCTTGCCGTGAAAGCGCTGAAAAACAAAGAAGTGCGAAAAATCATACTGTCGCGTCCGGCAGTGGAGGCAGGCGAGAAACTCGGCTTCCTGCCAGGCGACATGAAAGATAAGATTGACCCATATCTGCAACCGCTCTATGATGCTCTTGAAGATATGATCCCCGCCGTGAAACTCAAGGAATATCTGGAAACAAAAACCATTCAGATAGCCCCGCTCGCATTCATGCGCGGACGCACGCTCAACGACGCGGTCATCGTGCTCGACGAAGCCCAGAACACCACCACCCAGCAGATCAAGATGTTTCTGACCCGCCTTGGCATGAATGCCAAAATGATCATCACGGGCGACGTGTCGCAGATCGACCTTCCTCGCCAGGTCACCTCCGGCCTGGTCCAGGCCATGAAAGTGCTCCGCGAGGTCGACGGCATAGGGCGCGTGGAGTTCGGCAGAGCCGACATCGTGCGCCACCGTCTGGTGCAGCGCATCGTCGAGGCTTACGAACAATTCGACCGCGACCGGCAGCCCCAGCAGACGCCAGCCGGGCATACCGAAGATCAAACCATCAACACATTATAAATAAACCTTTCACACAAATTCAATCATGTCCACCCTTCTCACCACCGATTTCAATTTTCCCGGTCAGCGCAGCGTGTATCACGGCAAAGTGCGCGACGTCTATGACATCGCTCCGGACCTTCTGGTCATGGTAGCATCAGACCGCATTTCGGCTTTCGATGTGGTGCTTCCCGAAGGCATTCCCTACAAAGGCCAGGTGTTGAACCAGATAGCAGCCAAGTTCCTCGATGCCACAGCCGACATCGTGCCGAACTGGAAGCTTGCCACCCCCGACCCCATGGTCACAGTGGGCCGCAAGGCCGAAGGCCTGCGCGTGGAAATGATTATCCGCGGCTATCTCACAGGATCGGCCTGGCGCGAATATGCCGCCGGATGTCGCGAACTGTGCGGAGTGAAACTCCCCGACGGAATGCGCGAAAACCAGAAATTCCCCGAACCGATAATCACCCCCACGACAAAAGCCGAGGCCGGACATGACGAAAACATCTCGCGCGAAGAGATCATAGCCCAGGGACTGGTCAGCGCCGAAGACTATGCAAAAGTAGAAAAATATACCCGCGCTCTCTTTGCCCGCGGATCGGAAATGGCAGCTGAAAAAGGTCTGATCCTCGTCGACACCAAATATGAATTCGGACTGCTCGACGGCGAAGTGATCCTCATCGACGAGATCCACACTCCCGACTCCTCGCGCTACTTCTATGCCGACGGATATGAAGAACGCTTTGAAAAAGGCGAACCGCAGCGCCAGCTCTCGAAAGAATTCGTGCGCCAGTGGCTCATCGAACACGGTTTCATGGGCAAAGCCGGCCAGCAGGTGCCCG
Source organism: uncultured Porphyromonadaceae bacterium (assembly GCA_947177035.1). Lineage (GTDB taxonomy): Bacteria > Bacteroidota > Bacteroidia > Bacteroidales > Muribaculaceae > UBA3263. The sequence goes on from CAMWSS010000015.1 coordinate 37,425, forward strand.
AAATGACACCTGAATTCGTGGAATCGGTCAGCCGACGCTACATCGAACTCTACGAACACATCACCGGCGAGAAATTCGTGCCCGCACCTGAGCAGGATCTCAACAGCCGCATCGAAACCAACGTTCTCGACTGCCTCAACAGACTGAATGGCTAAACAGCGGGTAGAAGAGATAAAGCCCTACGATTCAAATCGTCAGAAGTCGGAGCAGGTGGAGCAGATGTTTGACTCCATCGCTCCGGCCTATGATTTCATGAACCGGGCCATGACCATGGGCATCGACAAGGTGTGGCGGGCCAAAGCCGTGAGAATGCTCTGCCGCCGCGCGCCCAGACGGATTCTCGACATTGCCACCGGCACCGGCGACCTGGCCATCGTCATGGCACACCGCATGCCGCAGGCCACAGTGACCGGAGTAGACCTCTCGGCCGGAATGATCGCCATCGGCCAGCAGAAAATCGAGAAGGCCGCGCTGGCCGACAGGGTCACCCTCCAGGTGGCCGACTGCCTGGCCCTGCCATTTGCCGACGACACTTTTGACTGCGTCACAGCTGCATATGGCGTGCGCAACTTCGCCGACCTCGAGGCCGGCTATCGCGAAATGCACCGGGTGATGCGCCGCGGCGCCACACTCTGCATCATCGAACTGTCCACTCCGGCCAACCGCCTGGTCAAGCCGCTCTACCGCCTCTATACCCGCCATATCATCCCTGCCGTGGGCCGACTCGTCTCCAAAGACAGCCGCGCATACACATATCTGCCGGAAAGCATAGCCGCAGTGCCGCAACGCGACGAAATGTGCGCCCTGATGCGACGCGCCGGATTCACCGACTGCCGCTGGCGCTCGCTCACGCTTGGCGTCTGCTGCATATACACAGCCCTGAAACCATGAAATTTATCGCTTATATTCTCTATATATTCGGGTCACTCTGCGAATTTGCCGGAGTGTTTGTGCTGCTCGACTGCGCCATGCAGCACTTCTTCCACCGCGAAGCCTTGATCGGCTGGCCATGGCCCGTCGGCCTCTGCCTATGCCTGCTCGGCACCGCCAACGTCATGGGCTTCAAATTCCTCCAGCTCCGCTTCTTCCCCCCGAAGAAATAGCCAGCAGTCACACCCACGCAACCCATTTTGGGAATAAACTATATTGCGCTATATTACGTTATGATGCAAAAAGGTCGATTTAAATGCCGAAATTTGCACAATAACAGTAATTTGTATACATTTGCAGAAAATTTGAAACTTATGATACGTTCTATTCCTAATCCGCCGATGGGCCGAGACGATGTCGCCCGCTTCCGTCGAAACCTGGAGAAACATCTCCGGGATGACTTCACGGATGAGGAACGACGTCAGATTGAGGCTCGAAAAGCCCGTGCCAAGGCCAACGTAAGCCGCATAATAGCCAACTGCGGCGGCAAAAATCCTCTACTTGGATACTAATTTTACCATACGACTGATGAATGACGCAGACTATAAAAATATGTCTGCGTTTTCTTGTGGAGTAGACGAACTCGACAACTTTTTCAGACGGGAAGTTCGTGAATGCGTGGAACACCACTATCTGTCGGCCTATTGTGCAGTTCTGAATTCAGGAGAGCTTGTTGCTGCTTTTGCATTGATGAACGATGCTCTTATGATTGCAGATGAAACAGAGAAAGAGGATTTTATAGACGATTTGAAAATTGAAATAGATTCAGAAGAAATAGTCAGTTTCTTTGATCGTCAGTCAGCCTATCCCGCAATTAATATCAGCCACTTAGGTGTGCAGTCTGAGTATCAGCATAAAGGTATTGGCACTGCAATAGTCGATCTTGTGGCCGGCACATTTTCCAATTACAATCAAGCCGGATGTCAATTTATCACAGTTGATGCTATAAATTGCAGTGAAACAATAAAGTTCTACCATTCGAACGGTTTTTCCATCCAGACACAAAAGGACATATATTCACCAACAAGACGTATGTATCGCATACTCTAACGAGATTAATACCCAATAAATATTTTCGGAAATTGCGTGGGTATAGTTTTTTTTGCAGATTAATTATTATATTTGCAAAAAAATTCTATCATGAAAACAAAATGCTTTTCTTTGGCGGTTATGCTTTTCATTTTGGCAACCGCCTGCCAGAGTCAGACCACAACTTCGACCCAGTCCTCAGAACCCAACGCTGTGAAGATCGGCACCGCATCAGTGGAGGTGAAAGTGTCGGGCGGATATGACGCCGACAAACTGACCATGTCGGCGCTATGGACCGCCCTGCTCGACAACGCCTCGATTTCCGACAACAGTATGTTTCTGTCGCCAGCGCCGGTTGAGTTTACCCGGTCGGGCAACACCTGGAGCGCGGAGATACCGATGGAGTTACTGCACAAAAATAATGTGCCGTTGACCATTTCAAGCGTCGATGGCCGGCAGATCGGCCGCATCTACACGGGCCTTGACCAAAACAGTCCGCTGAAGATCGAACTGAAAATTGACAACGACGGCAACATCACCGGCCACAGCGCCACCGGCGGCACAGGCATTATCGACTGGGACGGAAAATACGCCGAAATCCATTATGTCTGGGCCACCACGCCCGAACCGACGGACGACACGTATGCCGACTGCGACAAATATATCAAGTGGGAGACACAGACACGCATGCCGTCGTTCATCGAGGAATCGCTCGCTCTGGTGCCTGACGCAACTGACGCCGAGCGCCGCTGGATAGCCAACGAGCAGACACGCCGCTATATCACTGGCCGGCTGATGGACTATGAGCTGACAGCGCGCGATTTCGGCAAATGTGCCGACCCGGCCACTCCAGGCCCGGAATATTATCGCGCTTTTCTGAACTTGCTCGACTATTCGCCGCTGCTGCTCGACGAGATGATTCCCGACCTGCGAGGATTCACAAACAAACTGATCAGCAAGCTGGAGATAAGCCCGATCGGCGACACTCCGGTTGACCAATGGCAGGAGGGGGTGCGCGCCAAACTTTCCACAGTGATGGACAGCCCGACTCAGACGCTGCTCGACCTGCTCACCGCCACTTCCTTTCTCGAACAGCTTCAGGAGGAGCACCGCCAGTTCTCCCCCGCCCAGGTGGAAAACATCAAGGCGTTCTTCACCGCCGACGACATGGGCCGCCTGCTCCTGTCACGCAACGAGAACCCCTACCCCAGCTACTCACTTCCTGAGTAAAGGTTTCCCCTCCACTGTTCAGAGGCCCTGGAGGTCGACGAGGCGCTTGTAGTAGCCGCCGATGGCCAGGAGCTGGTCGTGAGTGCCGGCCTCGACAATGCGGCCTTCGTGCATCACGGCGATCATGTCGGCATTCTTGATGGTGCTGAGGCGGTGGGCTATCACCAGCGTCGTGCGGTCTTTCATCAGACGGTCAAGCGCCTCCTGCACCAGCCGCTCGCTCTCGGTATCGAGAGCCGAGGTGGCTTCGTCAAGAATCAGGATCGACGGATTCTTCAGAATGGCGCGCGCGATCGACAGGCGCTGACGCTGTCCGCCCGACAGTTTGCAGCCACGGTCGCCGATCATGGTGTCATAACCATTTTCCGAGGCCACAATAAACTCATGGGCATTGGCAATGCGCGCGGCCTCTTCGATCATTTCCTGTGTCGCGCTGTCAACGCCGAAAGTGATGTTGTTGCGGAATGTGTCGTTAAACAGGATGGCCTCCTGGTTCACATTGCCCATGACGCCGCGCAGATCGGCCACTTTCACGTCTTTGATATCGACACCGTCGACCGTCACCGAGCCTTGCTGCACGTCATAGAAACGCGGCAGCAGGTCAGCCAGCGTCGTTTTGCCCGAACCGCTCTGTCCGACCAGGGCCACGGTGGCTCCGGCCGGAATGTGGAGCGACACGTTGTCGATGACCGGATGCGAGGCTCCTTCATAAGTAAACGTCACGTCTTTATAGTCGATCGTTCCGCCCTTGACGGCAAACGCTTTAGGCGCGGCCGGATCCTTGATCGGATTATCTGCGTTCAGGATGCGGTCCACACGCTCGAGCGACGCCAGACCTTTGGCGATCGTGTACGACCCCTTGGCCAGATCCTTGGCAGGATTTATGATGGAGTAGAAAATCACCATATAATATATGAACGTCGGCGCGTCGATCGACGACTTGCCGTTAAGGATCAGCAATCCGCCGAACCACAGGACTATGGCGATCGTGAAGGTGCCGAGAAACTCGCTCATCGGATGCGCAAGCGCCTGCCGGCGCATCACCCGGTTGGAGAGGCGATAAAGATGCTGGTTTTCAGCACCGAAACGGGCCTTGACCTTCTCTTCGGCCACAAACGCCTTGATGATGCGCAGACCGCTGAGAGTCTCCTCGATGCTGCTCATGAGCACCCCCCACTGATTTTGCGCGTCGAGCGACTTGCGCTTCAGCTTCTTGCCCACGGCACCCATGACCCAGCCGGCAAGCGGAAGCAGCAACAGCACAAACAGGGTGAGCTGCCAGCTGATGGTGATCATCATGGCCAGACAGGCAATGATCATGATCGGGTCCTTGAACATCATATCGAGCGACTGCATGACAGAATTTTCGATCTCGGCCACGTCGCCGGTCATGCGGGCCATGACGTCGCCCTTGCGCTCCGAGGTAAAGAATCCCATCGGCAGGGCCACGATCTTGTTGTAGACGTGGTTGCGTATGTCGCGGACAACGCCGCTGCGCATCGGAATGATAAAGTAGGAACTAAGATATGTGGCGCCGCATTTCAGCCCTGTCATGACCACGAGCATGGCTCCAAGCAGAGCCAGTGTGGTTCCAGGACCATATTCAAAGATAATGGTCTGCGTATAGTAGTAAAAATTATTGACCAGCACCGTTTTGAACGAAGCATCGCTCCACTGCATCAGCACATAGTCGGTCTGATTGATCTGGAAAAGCATCTCCAGAATCGGAATTATAAGAGCGAAGGAGAACAATGTGAGAAATGCGGCGAGAAGGTTGAACACCACATTCAGCACCACATTTTTTTTATATGACGGCAAAAAACGCGCCAATACTTTCAAAAATTCTTTCATGGCCACAAAATTACGCAAATTTCGGGAGAATACCATCGCCCCTCAGGCGAAAAGTCGGAAAAGTCAGAAACGCACGCCGACCACCGCTGTGAGCGCTTCCGTGGAATTGAAGAACGCATATTTCGATGTCAGGACAAAATTGCCGTCAACATTCAGCTGCACTGAAGCGAAGAAAGTGTCGTGGCTATAGGTGAACGACGTTTTGCCGATGGAACCGAGCGAGATGGTCTCGAGTGTGGTCTGGGGTTGCTGATAGGGCATACGCTTGTAGCCGACCGACGGGAGCACCGTGAGATTGATCAGCCAATGTTTAGGCAACACGAAGTTATAGGCATAGCCGCATATCAGATTATAGTCTATATAGTTATAATGGGCCGACAGGGGCAGCCCCGGTATCTCGGCAAGAAGATCGGCCGGCATGACCGAAAAGTTGATGTCGATGCTCTGACGGTTATAATCAATGCCAAGCAGCCACGATCCGGCACTCTTCAACTGATATTTCGAGAAGGAATAGGCGGCCGCCTGTGAATATTGTCTGTGATTAAAGAAATAATAGGCATTGACATTAAAGGATTTCTGACTCACCGGTATTGTGTTGTTCTTGCGCCATCTTTCGAATTCGGCAGACTCGACTCCGATCCTCGACAGACGCCCGTGGGTCGAATTGCTCGAAGCCCTGAGTTCGGCCGAGAACAACGCCGTGGTGAACGAGAAATCAAATGAATCGCGCTTGTCATTCTCTCCATGAAACCACTTGTTGACGTTCCACGTATATCCGAGACTAAGCCCCATGTAATTGAGTGACAGACCGAGATCGGAATACACACCGGTGCGAAGTGCCACCTTATTGTCTTTAAGCATGGCGAAATCATAGACATATGACTGCATCCAGTCATAGTTCTTCAGGCTCGCTTTCCAGTTTTTTCCGGTGCCGATCACATAGTTCGGGTCATAGGAATTGAACACCAGATCACCCCAATTATATATCTTACGTATGAAGTTCGGAAATTTCGGATAACGGATCCGGGGATCGTTGACATTAAACTTTGCGGCACACAACTGCTGCACCCAGTTGCCTTCCAGCTGAGGCAACGAGTCTGTATAGACAACCTGAGCGCCGACTCTGCCGCCGGCCGAAAATAGCGAAATCACGAACAAAAATCGCAATAATTTCACTGACAATATTCTAATGCTTTTTCCACAAAATTATCATCATCATGGTCAATCCAGAAGATGCGATGTCCGCGGCGCTCCATGCCCCGAAACCACGTCATCTGACGTTTCGCAAACTGATGAATTGCCGTTTCAAGCTCACTCTCCATCGCCTGACGTGAGATGCGCCCGGTCACATAAAGGGTCAGGTATTTGTATTCAAGGCCATAATATATCAGATCGTCGGGGGCGATGCCCGAAGCGAGCAGTCTCTCGACCTCGCCGACCATTCCTTCGTCAAGACGGTCGCGCAGGCGTCTGGAGATGCGCGCGCGCCGCTCGTCGCGACCAATGGCCACTCCGATAATCCGGGCGTTCACGTCGGGATGAGGCACAGTGCGGGTGGCAGCCTCCGGATGCTCCAGATAATATGTCTGGATCTCGATGGCGCGTATGGCCCTGGCCGGCGAGTCCACGTCGGTGACGTTATGGAGCGTCTTCATTCCGGCCAGAATGCCGGTCAGTTCCTCAAGCGTCTTGCCGCGCAGGCTCTGGCGCAGCGCGGTATTCTCAGGCACCTGGGGCAATTCGAGTCCGTTGATCAGAGATTCGACATAGAGTCCGGTGCCGCCACAGACGACAGGACGCCGTCCGCGGCTGCGTATTCCGTCAATCGCAGCCCTTGCGTCACGCAAGTAGCCGAACAGATTATATTTCGATCCGGCAGGACATACGTCGATCATGTGCACGGGAATCTCGCCATACTCACCCAGATCTTTGCCTGTTCCGAGATCCATGCCACAGTACACCTGCCGCGAGTCGGCACTGACAATTTCGCCATCAACGGCGCGGGCGAGCTCGACGGCGCGGCGCGTTTTGCCGCTTGCCGTCGGCCCGGTCAGATATATTGTATTCAGAGTGTTCAGAGCAGTTTCGAATTAAAGAAGGCCAACATCCGCGCATAGACCACTGCGCGGGCATTGCACCCGTTGATGGAGTGATTCATGTTGGGAAACAGGAGCATATCGGCCCATCGGCCGGCCTGCTGGAGACGGCTGACGTATTCCAGCGTGTTGCTCATGTGGACATTGTCGTCGGCAGTGCCGGTCATCAGCAGCAGCGGACACCCGAGGGCATCCACCCGGTTCAGCGGCGCCGACGTTTCATAGCCCGAAGGATTCTGGCGCGGGGTCGACATGAATCTCTCGGCATAGATCGTGTCATAGTAACGCCACGACGTGACTGCGGCCACCGCCACTGCGGCGGCATATCCTGCCTTCTCGGCAGAAGCGGCCATCAGTGTCTCATATCCGCCATAACTCCAGCCGTGCATGCCGATGGCCTTGGCGTTGACCCAGGGCAACGACTTGAGATGACTCACAAGCGCGAGCTGGTCGATGGTTTCAAAATGGCCCAGACGCTTATAGACACACTGCTCGAACTCGCGTCCGCGCGCGCCGGTGCCACGCCCGTCCACACAGGCGATGACATAACCCTGCATGGCGAAATAGCGCTGCCAGTCCATGCTCCAGCGGTTGGTCACTTCCTGCGAGCCTGGGCCGCTGTATTGATAGACAATGACCGGATACTTGCGCGAAGCGTTGAAGCCGGCCGGCTTTATCATCCAGCCATTCAGTTCATAACCGTCGCTCTCGACCGTGAAGAATTCCTTGCGCGGCACTCCCGAAAAACGGGCCGCATAGGAGGCATTGTCCTCCAGCACGCGCACGTCCTTGTCTTTCGAGTTGCGCAGGGTGAACACCGGGGGAGTGTCGGCGTCGGAGAAGTTGAGCACATAATTATTCATTGCCGGAGCGAACACGGCCGAAGCCCATCCCATGGCGGGAGTGACATCGACACTGCGCCCTTTTTTCTGGTCAACACGTGTGATCACACGGTTCAGCGGACCGTTTTTGGCAGACTGGAAATAGAACGAACCGTCGGAAGCGGCGCCATAATAGGCTGTCACGTCATAGTCGCCCGAAGTGATGGCCCCGAGATCCTGGCCGGAATAGCCCACCCGATAGAGATGGCTGAAGCCGGTCCGGTCACTGAAAATCACCATGGCGTCATCCTCGAAAGTGATCTCCTCATAACATTGAGGCTTGATCCAGGCTTTCGACGTATCGACATAGATGCTCTTGAAAAGAGTGCTCTTCGGATTGACGCTATATATCTCCAGCCGGTTCTGGTCGCGGTTCAGAGTCGCGGCAACAAGCACATCGGCCGTCGGGCCATACTGAATGCGCGGAATGTATTCGATCGAGGCATCGGTGAATGCCACGTCCTTGGTCTTGCGGGTCTCTATGTCATAGGTGTGGATGCTGACCACAGAATTTTTCTCGCCGGCCACCGGATATTTATAGGTGAACTGTCCGGGATAAAGCGCATAGGCAGGATTCGGATTGCAGGCGCCTTCATAAAGTTCCATGGTGAATGCCGGCACCTCAGCTTCATTGTACTTGATATATGACAAAGCCGAATTGTCGGGCGCCCAGACCATTGAGCAGCTGGTCGTGAACTCCTCTTCATACACCCAGTCAGGCACACCGTTGATGATCTCGTTCACCTTTCCGTCGGCAGTCGCCTTGGCCTCGGTGCCATAGTCGAGCATCGATATGTAGATGTTGTTGTCCTGGCCCATGTATGCCACCATGCGGCCGTCGGGCGACATCACAGGCGCCTGCTGGCGGGTGTTTGCCACCGACAGCGGCTTGAGAGTGCGACGCCGGAAATCATAGACAAAATATTCGGCGCGAAACGAGCGGCGATAGATCTGCTCGCGATTGATCCACACAAGCATCTTCGCCCCGTCGTGGCTCAGCTGATAGCCTTCTATAGCGTCAAGCTTGCGGTCACCGCGGGTGGCGCTCACGTCAAAGAGCGTTTCGATGAATTTTCCCGAAGCCACATCATAGCGGTCAAGCTTCTTGCCGCCGTCCGAAAGGCTCACATAGCTCAGCCCGTCGGGCATGAAGCTGAGCGAGGCTGTGGCGGCTCCGTTGTTCGGATAGACATAGCCGGCAAGCTCGTCAATGTCGACGCCACCGAACGTTGAGGGAGAGGCAGATATGGCCGTCGCGGCAAGCAGCGCGGCCGATACAATTGCTGATCGTTTCATTATTAAACAAGCTCTAAAACAAAGTAGGTTGATTATCATCTTCGTGAAACAAAGTCCGTTGCGGCGGCTGATATCCGAAATCGGAATCAGCTCCGGGGCCTGGTCCGGCCGACGCAGGCGCTCCACCGGGCAGGAGCCAGTCGACGTCGGTGTCGCTTTCGGGCGCGGCAACAACATCCTTGCGCGGACGGCCGCGACGACGTTTCGGCCTGGATGGCGCCGCCGGCTCATCGGCAGCGTCAGCTGCGGCTGCGGCTTCCGGCTCTTCCGAGGCAGGACCGGCCGCCACTCCGAGCATTTCGTTGCGGCGTTCGATCGCCGCGTCAAGCACGGAGGCCGACTCCAGTTCGTTGATCCTGGCCGACAGCTCGTTGATTTCACGCTCTTTGCTGTCGACGTCGTCTTTCAGTCTGGCATTATCCTGAGTCAGCGACTTGACCTCGGCGCCAAGCCGCTCAATCTCGGCCCGCAGTTCGGCCTCGTCGCTTTCGCGCACATCGGCCACTCTCAGTTTGTTGACCAGTGACTGCACTTCGAGCTGATATTGCTCGCGCTCGGCGTCAAAGGAATTCATCTTGGCTTCCATATCGCGCAGACGCTCGGTCAGCGCGCGGCGCTGGCGCTGTTCGCTGAGAATCTGCTCCCGCTGCTCGTCGCGTTTCTGTTCAATCTGCTTCCGCTCGGCAGCCATCTGCTCGATCTCCTCTTTCAGCCTGGCCCGATCGGCATTGACTGCGTTACGGGCTTCGTCGCCGGCGGCTGCGGCCAGCCGGCCGACGTATTTTTTAAACGACTCACCCATGGCCTGATACAGCCTCATGCGCTGGGCGTCGCGGTCAAGACAGTCACGCACCAGCGACGGCAGCGATTCATTGACCACAGCCAGAATGCCGTCGATGATCTCCACCGGCATGTCGTCGGGAAGCGGACCGCCCACAGGCTGCGACGTCATGGCCGGAGCAGGCGCGTCGGCCACCGGACTCAGCGTGGGGATCATCTGCGAATCGACGCTGTTGATGTTTATGTTGCCGTCCTCGTCAAGTTCCTCGACAGAAAACCCGAAGGCCCGTTTAAAAAATGTTTGAATTCCCATGGCGTATTTAGGGGGGGATTATGATATTGACGTTGATTTTATTGATTCGGACGGAACCGGTTTTGCCGCCGCTCCCATGCCTTTGCGTCCGTTGATGCTGATCGGGATCGGATCATCGAAGGTGACCACCCTCACATGCCGGCTCTCATAGACCGCCGGCTGGCGGTCGAGCCAGTCTATGTCGCATATCGAGCGCGAATCCGGCGCATGGCAGTCGATCGTGAAATAACCCACTCCGATCGATGTCAGATTCTGAAAAAAGTGCGTGCCCTGACTCGGCTCGATCCGGTAGCCGGGCAGCGACATCTCCACGATAAGCCTCGCCGCCGAGATATGAGGCCACTTCACCGGCACTCCAAGAGCCGGATCCGACGACCCCCACCGACCTGGACCGATGAGCAGATATTGCTCGTCGCGTTCAAGAAATCCGCGGTTGATGCGCTCCATCTCGGCAGCGATGGCAGGAGTCGACAGGGAATCGAATGTTTCCGGCCTCACATAGACCACAGTGCGCACGCCCTCCACGTTTCCATTGCCGAGCGCGGTGTCGCTACGCAGCAGCAGGTCTTCGTCGGGCAACGACAACACAACGTCGTCGCCCATCTCTTTCTTGTCGACGATCGGACGGATCTGGAGCCAGTATATATTGCCGGCATTAGGTCCGTTGACAACTCCGGCAAATTCAATTTCGACCGGGCGACACATTTCGTTCTGACCTGCCGAAAGCATCTGTCCGATAGCCTGGGCCAGCGGGAACGACCCGTGGTTAAGCATATTGGCAAAAGTCACCACCTTGCGGCCGGGTCCGGAGTCGACGTCGCGCATCACTCCCTCCCGGAGATCATATGTCGACACCATCAGACGCAAAGCGCCGGTCAGCGCCACGTCCTGAACGCGGAGCGACCGAAGGTTGATGCAGTCGTCGGCCGTGAATTCAGGCTCCGGCACACGGTCGGGCGCATCGGCGTCGGGCAACTGCAATGCGAGCATTCGGGTCTGAGTGTCGCGCAATGCCATTTCCGTGGTCGACGTCTGGAGCACATGGCCGGGGTGCTTCGGCGAGAAACGCAGCGACACACCGCCGTCGACAATCGTTTTACCCAGTCCGACGGCCACCTGGGCCACTCCATCGGAAGCATCTTCGTCGGCCAGCGGATAGTAGTTGAGCGAACGTCCCACTCCAGAGAATGACGGAAAATACAATCCGCCCGAGTGCTTCATGCCTGCGACCTCCTGAATGATAACCGCCATTTTTTCCTGGTCGATCACATTGGACGTGGCGGTCATATAGGCTTTTGAGTCGGAATAAAACACCGACGCATAGACACTCTTGACGGCATCACAGAGCAGACGCAACGCCTCGTCGCGGGAGTCGGGGAGCGGAATCATATACGTGGCATAGACACCGGCAAACGGCTGATAATGGCTGTCTTCCAGCAGCGACGACGAACGCACTGCAAGCGGTTTGTCCACCACGTCGAGCAGCGCCATCAGATCTTCGCGCAGATCCTCCGGCAGACTGGCCCGCATGAACGCGCGGTGAATCTCTTCGTCGGGAACCGACGACAATGCCAGCGGATATAGCTCGTTCTCGGCCATGAAGCGGTCGAAAATATCGGTGCAGAGCACCACGGTGCGCGGAATCGTCACGTTGACCGACGTGCCGTCCACGCTGTCGAATTCCGGATATTTCTTGATTATCTGGTCGATAAATGCCAGACCGCGGCCCTTGCCGCCAAGCGAGCCTTCGCCGATGCGGGCAAAGTTGCTATAGCGGTCAAAACGGTCTTTCCTGAACTCGGCCACGACTCCGCGGTTTTTCATCCGGCGATATTTGACGATCGCATCCAGAAACAGCAGGCGGGCCGAGGGAATGTCGGCGATCGAGCGCGTGTGGTGATGCTTGATCACCTCGGCGATCGGAAAAATGGCGCGTGAATACAGCCAGCGGCTGATGTCGTTGCGCTGGGTGTGTCTGAACAGGGCCTTGTCAGGAATCTGCATCATCTTATATTGCAGATCCTTGAGTGAGCTGATGCGCATGATCTCCCTGTCGGATTCCGGATCGCGTATGATGAAGTCGCCGAATCCGAAGTTGGCCGTGATGGCCTTGCCGAGATCGACCGGCAGTTTCTTGGAGTTCTTGTCGAGAAATGTGCCCTGAAAATCGACCACTTTAGAGGCGTTGGCCACCTCGCTCGACTCCACGATGATCGGCAGATAGGGATCCTGCTGACGCAGATAGCGCGACAGACGCAGACCGGCTTCCGGATCCTTCTCTCCTGCACGCATGAACGACACGTCGGTGATGACACCGAGCATGTTCCTGCCATAAGTCTGATAGAGCGCGGTCGCCTCCTCATAGTCGCGCGCCAGAATCACTTTCGGGCGTCCGCGCATGCGAAGCATCTTCTCATGCTCGTTGAGAGCCTCGGTCGAGAAGTTGCGGCTCTGGTTCAGCAGATATTTATATAGATGAGGGAGCACCGACGAGTAGAATCTCACGGAATCCTCCACAAGCATGATCGCCTGAACTCCGACTCCGTTGATGTCGGCGTCGGCATTCATCTTGTCTTCAAGCAGTTTGATGATCGCCAGCAGCAAATCGACGTTGCCAAGCCATGAAAACACATAGTCCACGGCCGAAAGATCCTCGCGGGCCAGGCGGCGGCTCACTTCCTTGCTGAACGGCGTGAGCACCACGATCGGAGTCTTCGGGCTGCGCTCGCGGATCAGACGCGTGCCTGAAAACATATCGGCCAGATCCGGACCCGGCATGGCTATGATCAGGTCAAACTGGCGGGTAAGCATCATCTCCAGTGCCTCGGCGGTGTCGCTGACACGGGTCACGCGTGGAGGCAGACTGAGATTGAGCGAAACATATTCCAGATACAGCTGATCCTCCACTCGACCGTCTTCCTCCATGATGAAAGCGTCATATGGAGAAGCGATGAGCAGCACATTGTAGATGCGCTGCTGCATCAGATCTGAAAAGGCAGTGTCTCTGAGTGTACGCAATGCGGTCTGAGCGGGGGATTAATGGTTTTTGATCAGCATTACCGGTCGGGCCGACTGGCCGACAACGCCGTCAAACAGGGCGTCCTGATTGGTGACAGGAGCCACCGTCAGCTCCGGAATATTGTAGGTCTTGGTCTGCAGGCGATAGAATCCGGCGCTTTCCTGAGGCAAGGCAAACGGCCGGCCGGCCAACCCTGTCGCAGAGTCGAACGCGGCAATGAACGGACGGGCGGTCAGACCGTCAAGGCGCTTGGAGGAGAAAACGAACCAGTTGCCGTCGCTCGACCAGCTGTGATAGCTCTCTATGTCGTCAGAATTGACTTCGTCCATCTCGCGTATGGTGCCGTCGCGCAGGTCGAGCAGACACAACTGGGCTTCAGGATGCCAGATCGAGAAATTGCCATAGCGCGAGCGGGTGAACATCAGCCATCGGCCGTCGGGACTGACGCGCGGGAAGGAAACCGACATACTGTCGGCCGACGCTTCATAAACAGGCTGGAGGTTGGAAAAACGGCCCGTCTGACGGTCAAAATCGACACGATACAGATCATAATGCACTGTGTCGAAGCGCGTGGTGTCGGTCATGCCGTCGGCCCGACAGAAATATATGCGCGAACCGTCAGGAGTCCAATGGGGAAAAGTCTCCAGATGATGCTGCCCGGAGATAGTCGCGTCGGTATATGCCTTGTGCGTTTCAGTGTCATAAACAATGAGATCGGCACCCATGTCAACCACTTCGATCGGCTTTGTGCCTGCGGTGTGAAACACCTGGATCACATTGTTGGCCGAGAAAGCGATGTAGCGGCCGTCGCGGCTCCACGACGGATACGTGGCACCGTGGTCCAGCCCCTCCATGCGCGAGCTGATCTTCTCCACCCGCCCCTCTTTGCTCACCAGCGTGCCGCCCTGCGGTCCGCGCACGTGAGCCATCATGCCGCGCGACGGATCGTTGGCCGAAAAATTATGGCAATTGATACACTGATTGTTCAAATCCTTGTTTTCAAGAATGGGGGTGACGTCATAGTTCTCGAGCGAGCGCTGATATATGCCCATCTCGCTCCACAGTTCATAGCCGGGATAGAGCTGTCGGTAAACCAGATAACCGTCGATCTCATGCTCCGACACCGCACAAACCACATCGGGCGAACCGATCCACTTGCCCGAAGCCGCGTCACGTACCGTAATTCTGAAATAAATGGAATCACCCGCACTCCCGCCGAGGAGTCCGCGCCATTTTTTCAGCGGCAACTCCACTGCCGGCTCCGATGAGCGGACAATGATTTCCGGCTTCTGACCACACCGGCCCACTTCGGTCTGAAACTCCGTCGCCGCAAAATCCGGCTCGATATTGAACGACGGAGCTGCGATGTTCGGCGGAAAAGTCACTCCGGCATAATCCGGATTCATGGCCGGAACTTCCGGCGACATCACGTCGGGGCCGACCGCTTTAGGTCCGCAGGCCGTGGCAGCCACTGCCGCCAGAGCAGACAGGATATAGAGAAAATAGTTGTTCATGATTGACTCTGGGCTTGTTTGCGCGAGAAGTCATGATTCACGCGTGGAAGGATATGCTGCACATAGTACCAGTAAGAGCGTCGCTGACCGATATTGAAGCGGGCTTTGGCCCCCTTGGCGTTCTCGACCATATATTCACGGAAACGATTCTCGACGTCGGGCGAAATCTCATAACCCAGCGAATTTATGGCATCCAGGCCCATCGACATACGATACATTACCAGAGCCTCCTGGACCATACGTGGCAACACACGGTTCTCAGCCACAGGATAATGATCGATCAGCGTTCTGACAGCGGCGTCGCCGTTGCCCACAAGCAGCATGGACATCAGCAGATATTGCCGCGCCATCTCATTTTCCGGATCTTTGAGCAAAATGAATTTGGTTTCGCCACCGATGTTGATGACGTTGTTCCACCTCACCGGATCGGGACTGACGCCCTCCATGGCATAGCGCAGACCCGGCACCTTGCCATCGGCCAGACATCCGCGCAGAAACTCCGCGCGCCGGCCATAGAAAGTGCTCTGCTCGAGCTTACACAAAAATTTGTCGGCCACGACCGGGCGGCCCATGGCTATATTGTATTCGACCATATAATTGAGCAGAGGCGCAGTCTCGCCCCAGCCCACCATAGCCTCAAACACCCATCGGTGAGCCTCGTTGATATGGCCCAGATCCTGATAGACATAATGACCGTATTCCGCCTGATTCTTGTCGCCGCGCCACGGAAAGAAGAGCGAACGTATGCCGAAAGTCTGCGGATAATCCAGCAGATGATCAAACAGACCTCCGGTATGATAGAGCGCCAGAGCGCGGAAGTAGCTCATCAGATGATTCTTGCGGCCGGTGGCAGCCCATGCGTCGGTCCGCTCGAGCACATCAGCCCATCGGCGCGCGCGCACCGACTGCTCGGTCTCAATCATGGTGCGTTCGGCCTCATGAACAGGACCAGCCACCCGCTCCTTGACAAACGCCTGATAACCTGCGCCCAGACAGACAACGGCCAGCAGCGGAGACAGCCATGCCCAACAGCGGCGCCCCGGCTCCCGGCTCTCCATGCGGCGTCTGACCCACGGCAACCGGCGGCCTCCGAAAATCATGGCGAGCGCCCATATGGCAAAAATCCACACAAACCATCTCACAGGCTCAATCGGATAAGCATCGATTGTCAGCATCGAGGAACAAAGATAGACCGGAACCAGCGTGGTGACCTGCAACAGATCGCGATAACCGCTGAGGCGATAGACCACACTCTGGAGCATGAAATAGACCAGAACAAGCAACAGCGACCACACCGCCGCACCAAGCGCCGGATAGTAACAGAACTGGACTACAAACGCCATCAGCGGATACAGCGGACCACGCAGATGCGCCATATTACGCCAGTAGTCGGCCGACCACAGAAACAGATGATGCTGCTCCTGAAAGTACAGAATATGCGGCGCCACAAAATAATAGCAGCAGAAAAACGCTGCAAAAAGCATGGCTCCGACAATGTATTTCAGATATGGTTTCATTCTCTCAGACTGGAGTGATTGGTTTAACCCCACAAATGTAAGAAAAAAAAGCGAGATTCCGCTTCCACCAGTCCAAAAAACTCAAATTCACCCCCAACTCACAACTCACTTTTTCTTCAACCCGACCACAAAGCACCATCAAGATGGCTCAAATCTTATCTCGAATTAATGTATAAATTATGGTGCTTTCCATAGCGAAAAACGCCAACGGATCACCTTTTGCTCAGCACACAGCCCCACCAACCATCATTATCGCCATAATTAACGACGATTGACCAAAAATATTTTATGATTTTTTGAAAAAATTTGTAATCACGAATTAAATGCTATATATTTGCATCATCTCTTTAGTCGCTGACATATCTGATTTTAGAAAATTAATATATTCATATAACACCATATGATCATAAAAAGTTCATATAAATTTATTGCTATTATTGCGATAACGTTGTGGGTCGCTTGTTCGGCAACGAGCGCATGGGGCATAAGCCCGCAGAAAAACGATGAGGTATATGTTACCTTTCCAATTGTAGACGGTCAAAATAATACCGGATTTGAAAGTTTGGACATCACGATTATTTCAGCGACTTCTCGGCCTGGAACATGAAATATGGCGTGAGCGGAGTGTGCAATCTCCCCCGGAACTGGAGCATATCCACCGACCTGAACCTCTACACCCGCCGGGGCTACTCCGACGCGGCGCTCAACACCACCGACCTGGTCTGGAACGCCCGCGTCAGCAAGTCCATCCTCAAGGGCTCGCTGGTGTTTGCCCTCGATGCTTACGACTTGCTGCGCCAGCTCAACAACGTGACCTACACTGTCAACGCCCAGGCCCGCACCGAAACCGTCAGCAACGTCATCCCCTCCTACCTCCTCTTCCATATCTACTACCGGTTCAACAAGCAGCCAAAGCGCTGACCGCCCGCCCTACTCCACCTCACACAAAAAAAACTCCGGAAGCCGATGGCTTCCGGAGTCATGCTCTAAGGCGTTGCTTGGTCGGGGTGACAAGATTCGAACTTGCGACCACACGCCCCCCAGACGCGTACTCTA
>CAMWSS010000016.1 GCA_947177035.1 uncultured Porphyromonadaceae bacterium
TCGTCAATAGTCATAATGTCGAATCAGTAGGTTTAAATCAGAAACAGATACCACAATTGTATTCAAATAGACATAGAGGCTCTATTTCAGTCAGTTTGATCTTGCCATTTTTTAGGAATGCGATTTGAAGATGGTCGCGCACAAGACCCTTCCAATCATTCCAATAGGTACAAAAGACATTGGCGGTTCTCCCATCGGGGGTTAAAGTTATCTCCGGCAGTAATAGGTTCGCTCTTGACAACCCGCTCATATCGTAACATTCCAATGGCATATAATCATTGAGAGAGGCCTCATCGAACACATAGTTGCGAACATTGTAACCTCCGTGCCAGAATACCGGCATAACCGTACTCGCATATCGAAGAAGATATATCTGCCAAGCTGCTTCAATTGACGGCTCAGCTTTCAAATGTTTGTATATTTTGTAATTGCGGTTTTCATGATCTCCGATGTAGAAATACGATTCATCACCTATGTCGTGACTCTTTGCAGATGCCACATGCAGTTTCAATATTCCATCTTTGATGGATAGTTTATCCAAATAGTTCAACACACTTTCAGT
This sequence comes from uncultured Porphyromonadaceae bacterium, assembly GCA_947177035.1. Taxonomy (GTDB): domain Bacteria; phylum Bacteroidota; class Bacteroidia; order Bacteroidales; family Muribaculaceae; genus UBA3263. The sequence continues at coordinate 563 of CAMWSS010000016.1, forward strand.
AGTCGCGCCATTGACAACTTTATCCAGCAGTTCGTGAAACGATTGACCGAACTTGGATAGCTCATTTGTTCGGGATTTAAGCACGCTTTTGGTGAGCGGTCTTTTGTTTCCCATCGTATTATCCACATATTCAGCCAACTCTTTCTCGGACATTTTTGCATCAGCTTTTATCTGCTGTTCACGAGTCATTATAAGGCAAAATCTTTCATTCCTATTTGTTGAAACCTCACAGACAATATTGCAGTCCGGACATATGGAGGAATTTACACTCAACGCTGTTTTCTTGCCCCATTCATGGTTATCCTTAAAGATAAATCCAGTCCTCCATTTAAGTTGTTCACTGTTTTTACCACAAATAGGACAAAAATAGTGATTGGGCAACGATTCTATCTCTTTTGGCGCATTTGCCTCAATGAAGCCGATATTATACGGAACATCATCAATGGAGAAGCCTATTGATGAAAAACTCCTGGGTGTCAGTAATATTCTTACAATCTTGGAACTTTCAATGCCTAATACGTAAGCTTGTTTGAATTTTTCTGATGTAAAATAAATTTCAGGCTGAGAGAACTGGGTAGACCACCTGACTTCACATTCAAACATATCTCCAGTTCGTTTCTGCCAATCCTTAAAATAATCAAGAACAGAGTTAATGCCGTGTTTGCACTCTCTGTTATAGATTACGATATATACGTCGTTTGATAATAGGTTGCGCAACCCCGCATAATCTGCTTTGGCAAATAGTTTTGCGAAGGATATGGTAATGTCCTTTGCAAATGAGTCGGGGATATTATGTTGAATTTTCAGTAACATATGTTTGCGTATTAACGTCCAAGAAAATCATAATCTCCGTCAAAGCAATCGGGCATATCGCCATACATGCCATCTGTCATTGCATCCCATGAATCTTTTAGTTCACAATCTTCATAATCATCTTGCGATTCCCTATAATTTTGCAATAACCGATAATCTTCTTCTTCCTTTTGAAGTCTTCTGATTTCATCTATATATGCTCCATCATATTTAAGTTCTCCATCCATCAAATGGAATTCTTCAACTTTACCTTCTTTTTCCACTTGGCTGAACTTCAAATCCTTAAGATAAAATTTGTCGATTCTTGAATATTCTGGTTTCAGAATTTCTGTCCCATATTCATCAATGATTCCCCATTTGTCACCATCATGATGTATAGAACCATTAGAACCGACTTTAACTCTGGCATACCCATCATCAAAACCATCTATATAATTATACTTTCCAAAAGGAACAATTCGCTCACCGTTAAATCCATACACTGCATATCCTTTTTGTAGGGAACGCACTGTATATGTTTCATATTCAGAATACAGATGAGGTAGTGCTATGCCCTCAAAATCCAGAGGCAAAATTACATCGCCATTTTTATCCATCAAGCCATATCTCTTATGGATATATGATTTAGAGCCACTATCATTTGACGGATAAGAGACAGGAACATATCGCCCGACTCTAATTAGATGTGTTGCCCAATCGAAATCATCAAGCACAATCTCATATTTAGCCGGAACAATTATTTCTTTTTTGTTGTCTACAAATCCAATTAGAGAACCTTGAATGAACGGGATTAGAGGTCTCTCGTCATGCTCAAAATCGTGCTCCCTTGCGGAGATTATTACACGAGTGGTTTTATCTATTTTAGCCATTATTTTAACACTCAATAGGTATTTCTATAATCCATGGATGCCATTTTCATTGCCTCCTTTTCATTCCACGAGCTTTCAATAAAATCTTCAGGCATGTATAAATCTATAGGGATACAACCATTATCATCATACAGACGAATTATATCCAAACAAATTTCCGGGTATTTTATAATTTGGCGCTCAGAGAAACGGATTACACTACAATTATTCTTTATAAAATATTGATTACGATTAAAATCGCCTCTGCCTAATGAGTGAACGCAGTGTATGGGCTTTTTTGATTCTGCAACATATGGTTCATCAATCTCCACATCAATCATATGACCACGCGGGGTGATGACAACAAGATCAGGGTAGAAATAACTAACCTTATGACTCGAATAGCCAATGAGCATTATCGAAGCATCAAAATAGAACTCAAAATCATTTGAAATTTGGCCATTTAGGATCGCCTCTGAAACATAATCTTTAAAGAAATACTCACCTCGACCCAATTTAGGATTTTTTGGTCCGTCGATACAAAAAAAATCTTTATATCTCTCTTTAGGCTTGATACTTTGAAGAAATTGCTTTCGTTTTGCAAGTCTATAATTGAGAATGTCTTCTGGAGTTTTAAGCGTGTCTACTAATGTATCGTAGGCTTTTTTATCCTCTTCGTATTTTTGCAGATGACTATGATATAAATCCAACGCCGATTTATAATCAGTTGTCGCTTTCTCGTAGGCACTTAATCTCTCAGCATATGTTTTAGAATGTCCATAAGAACACCAAGATTTATATGAGAACATCACCGCACATAAAAATGAAGTAATGAGTACTACAAATACTAATGGGTTGTAAATCACATGTGCAATACCGATAAACACACTCAATATCAAAATACTTATTCCAGTATACTTTAGATTATTGTCTAAATTCGGGTATTTTGAAGGCTTATCCTCAGCAACAGGAGCGGGCATCTTCGGCTTTATAGGAGCATGAGGATATTCAAGAGATTCAGCTATCTCTCGTGCTGGATATATTTGAGGGTATTTATCTTGTTGTAAACTCATGAGATTTGTTGCTGTTTATTCCGTTAAGCAGAAGCGGCAAATCCGATAAATATTATTCTTCGATGGGATAGGTTGCGTCGTAGATTTCCTGAAGGTTGACTCCGTTGTAGCTCCAGCGGGGAGTCGGCTGCACACCATATTTGGAGTTGAGCAACTTGGTAGTTACTGCCGTAAGAGAGTTTTCCTCGCCGAGATATTCAACCTTTTTGTCAGCAATTACTGTAACGGATACAGATGGGTCGGCATTGTATGTCAATATACTGCCAACAGGAATACCCATCTGGCTGAAATTTAGTGGAGGACGGTGTTTGGTCGCCTTGCTTTTGGAGGCTATATCGTCAGGATTGAGGTCATTGTTCATTTCTTCACTAACCTCAGTGGTAATCTCTTTCTCGTTGAAGATTTCAAGAATGGCAATAGCTTGTTCTTTTTTAATTTGGAAAAACTCACGATTGACATTCAATCGGTTTGGCTCAAATGCCGTGTGAAGTGCTTTTTCCAATTTTGCACAATTGCAAGCCTTTACCTCACAGGCATATTCTACATCAAACGGCACAGGTACACCGGTTGTATAGAGTTCCTTGAGTCTTGCATCGAGTTCGGGACGGGTTGTCATGCCTATCTTCACAAGACCGGGCATTGCTCGGTTTGAGAGGACATATACGATGCCGATATGATTATCTTTAGCCATGTTTAATCGTAATTATTGCCATTAAGAAGTTGGCGAGGGTCAACATTAAGAATAGATGCAATTTTGACTAGCATCTCAAGAGAAGGTTGTGCTGAATTTGAGCACCACCGAGAAACAGTGGCTTCATTCTTGCCTAATTGCTCGGCAAGCCATTTACCTTTCTTGTTTTTCTCCGCCAAAACTACTTTTAAACGATTGATACGGTCGTTTTCTATATCTATTGCTTCTGTTGACATTTGGGCAATTTCTTGATGTTATTTGCAAAGTTACAAATAATCTCTCGGCGGACAAAGGAATATGTTGTGAAACATATCGTTTGCAAACCATATTATGGTATCACATGCTGTCATCTGAAAAGAGCGTTGCGGCGATTACGACTTTGGAGTAATCGCAATCTAACGCATAGCAAGGGTTATGAGGCACCATCTCGGTTTCGAGTGCCTCATGACATACCTTGCCATGTTCATGTGAACATCCAAACTGATAATCAGAAGATTGAATTAGAGAACAACGCAAAAATCAGTACACTGTCATATTATGTATGACGCAATGAAAGGAAGCCGGGTGCCGGTTCTTGCCGGGCATACTTGATATAAATGCGCGTTCCTCCTGCGACTTTCTGCGTGGCAGGCGTACATATCTGTAACATATATCGCAGGAACAATGGCCGCCGAAATAAAAAAGTTGGGAAAAGTTGAGAAATATATTGGAAAAGTCGGGAACTACCTGGCAATCAGAAATCTTTTTGAGCATAGATGTCGTTCTACTTGCACAGAGGCACAAATGCTGACGACGGCAGAGTGATGATGAGACATCCGCATACAGACAAATATCCATCCCTGTCTGCATGTCACAGAGTGCCAACGTAATAGCGTTGCAACATCGCAACGTCATAACGTTCCAATGTTACAACATAATAATGTACCAACGTTCCAATGTTACAATGTCCAAACGTTCCAACGTCCTAATGTACCAACGTTATGATGTACCAACATTACAACGTTATGACGTTACAATATATCAACGTTGCAACAACTGGTTATGACTGTCGACCAATGTCGCCAGACACAAGTAGGTGTGTGAATAGCTGTCCGGCGACAGACGGATGTGACAGGTCTTGGATCCGGAACGATGCCTGAGCGCAATTTATATGCGGTTCAAATGATTCAGGCAGAATAGACCCGAACACGGCTATCAAGCCGGGCAAACAATATACGTTTAATATTATCTTCAAAAATGTCATGGACTACATTCTTATTGAACGCGCCATATTCAATGGCATTGTAGCACGGATAACGGAGTATTCGGCAAAGATTGAATTGGCAATGGGCAACCTCGGCTGCCATCCACTCGGCAACTGGGTTGACAATGAAAGGGCGCAGAGACTTCTCCAACGCGGAAAACGGTCGTTGCAGTCGCTGCGCTCCTCCGGCAAAATCGGCTACACCATCATTGACGGCAAGGTGATGTATCCGCTTAAAGAAATTGAACGTTTCATCTCCCAGTCATACAGAAAGGATGGCGGATAACATTCAGACTATATCCGGTGATGAAATCGCCCGTATATTCCACGCACTTGACAGACTCGATGACGGAATACGCGACATTGACGAACTATGCGGAGATTACAATCACGGACAATACATCACGGACAGGCAGCTTGGGGATATTCTCAACGTGAGCAGGCGGACGCTTGCGAACTATCGGGCCAAAGGCGAGTTTGGATATTACGATCTCCCCGGCAAGATACTGTATGACGAGAAAGAAATCGGGCAATTTCTGCAACGCCACTATCTGCCGCCATTCAGAACTGACGATTAGACACAATCCACCCCGACTGAGGAAAAGCGGCCGGGGTGGATTGTGATATTATATGATATATGATTATTTTTGAGAACCGAATTTGGCAGCTAAACCACCTATCTGTTCCGCAATGGATTTGTCTATTACTTTTGCATAGATTTTGGTAGTCCGTATGTCGGAGTGTCCAAGCATACGAGCTATAATCTCCATCGATACGCCATTGGCAAGTGCAAGACAAGCAAATGAATGGCGGGCGATATGCATTGTGAGAGGCTTGGTGATGCCACATATACCGGCAATTTCGCCAAGATACGAATTCATCCTTTGATTGGAAATAACCGGAAGGAGAACTCCTCGGGATTCACAAAGATGGTGTCCTTTATATTTATCAGCGATTTCACGTGCCGACTCCAGATATGGTATGCTGCACACGTTCTTCGTCTTCTGACGAGCTTTGTGAATCCAGTAGTTGCCATCATCGTCAACCGACACATGTTCAGGCTTCAGACCTTCGACATCTGAGAATGACAATCCGGTCAGCGCACAGAATACGAATATGTCGCGGACTACATTCAGACGTTCAAGGGTGAATGTCTTGTTCATTATTGTTGAAAGCTCCTTTTCGGTAAGGAATTGACGATTGGTCGCCTTAGCCTGAAATCGCATCCTTTGGAACGGATTAATCTCCATCCATTTGTTGTCAAGCGCGAGCGTTACGATTCTTTTCAGTATCTTGCAGTACTTGTTAGCGGTATTCTGTTCCTGCTTCTTATCAACGCGGAGAAAAAGATGAAAGTCGCGTACAAACGCATTGTCTATAGATGAGAAAGGGATGTCGTCTGCTTTGTAACGCTTGCGGATAAACTCACCGAGATAACGTTCTGCTCTCTCGTTGCGTAACACGGTATTTAGCACCACGTCGCCAATCTCAAGACGCTGGCGATACTTCTTGTTGTCCTCCTTGAACACTTCGCAGAGCATTTTCGGTTTCTCAACCTTGCCGTTCCATTCATCAAGAATGGTCTTCGGATTGATTACCCTCTTCTCATTGATAAAGCACTGATGAATTTTAAGAAGCCTAGAGAAAGTGTCATCGAGATAGTCGTTGAGTTCAAGCGAGAGACGGTCACGCCCGATGGAACGCTGCTTCTTCTCATTCCACACCTTTGGGTTCACACCGCGTTTGAGGGACGCTTCAAGGAAACGGCCATCGACGGTGACGCGCATATACACCGGCGCATCACCGTTTTTCAACAGCTTCTTCCTCTTTATGTAAAAGAGGATGCTGAAAGTCGATTTTCTTTGTTGCATGTCAAATAAACATTTTTGATTTAACAATAGTTTTTTTGACAAGAAGAGAAAACTGCAGGCAATCAAAGATCAATCAGCGAATTAAGCCATGTTCGTTGGACTTTTTGCATGTCAAAGTCAAGTCCAACGGATGCTCCAACGCGAAGTGCCTCGTTCTGCCGGATTTTGCGCAGGATGCTAAAAGCAAAGAATCCCGAAAATCATTGATTTTCAGGATTCTTCCGCGAATTGCCTTCGCTTGTTGTGGTCCCACTTGGGCTTGAACCAAGGACTCCCTGATTATGAGTCAGGTGCTCTAACCAACTGAGCTATAGGACCAGACGTTTTCCGTCTTTTTCGGGTGCAAAGTTAATGTTTCTTTCGTAATAATGCAAATTTTTGGCGTTTTTTCGCTCCCACAATTTCACACCCCACGATATTCCAGCTTTTCTTTGACGCGCCCCCCTCTCTCATATTCACCAAATACCTAAAGCATTTGCATTAAAATCACACAAATCTCTTATGGAGAGATTTGTGCTCAACACATAGCTTTCATTAGCACTGTTTTATAAGTTTATTTAGCCCTATATTTGCCAATAACGTATCGATTTTTCTTTTTTTACAAAATTATACCCTTAAGTTATGTATTGTTTCAGAGTTATTTTGTAACTTTGCGCACTGAAAGTATCTCTCCATAAGAGATAGTGACTTCTTCGTCGCCTGAGAAGTTTATTTTTGGGTGACACAACCACAGGGAAAGTTCCTGTATAGGCTCTTCCTTGAGATCCGAAGCTTGTTGCAGACGGACGGTTGTGATTGATGCGCGACCAACGGCCCCGGCCCGACGTCGTGCAAGAGGTTGAAATGTAGGCTGAGATGAGCGATAGGCAAACAACACACGACAATAGTCTTGAATGGTTCGCAATAAAAACCAGACAAGACTTCAGGGCAGAGGCAGCCCTGAGATCATTATGTGAAGAGGTCTACTTTCCCAAAGAATACAAGAATATAGCCGGCAAGAAATCTATTGTCCGCGCGATTATTCCTCATGTGCTTTTTATCCGCACAACGCGGGCGAATGCGCTGGCACTTGAAGCCAATGCACGTCGAAATGAGCAGAATTCGATTCCGTTCTGGATTTATCGATACCCTAACGACAATCGAATACAGCCCATCTCTCCACGCGCTATTGAGTTGCTCCGCCTGCTCACGGCCGATGACACGACTCGGTGCGAAATATTCTGCAAGAAGGATTTCAAGGAGAATGAACATGTCAGAATCACCGGCGGCTTCTATAAAGGTCTGGAAGGGTATGTGCAGCGTGTGCATAAGAACAAGCACGTCATTGTGAAGATTGAGGGCATCTGCCTGGTTATGTTGCCATTTATTCATCCTGATCTTCTTGAACCAATCGAATAATATTCATTTACGGCATCGTGCCAGATATGCTAATCACTGTTTTCACGCCGACTTATAATCGGGCAGAAACTCTCAGGCGAACATTCGAGAGTCTTTGTGCGCAATCTTTCCAGGATTTTGAATGGCTGGTTGTTGATGATGGATCAACCGACCACACATCAGAACAGATTGCTGAGTTTAAAAAATGTGCACAATTTCCAATCGAATATCATCTGAAAGAGAACGGCGGCAAGCACACAGCATATAATTCCGCTCTAACGTTAGCTAAAGGTAGGCTGTTTTTTACTGTTGATTCCGATGACTGGCTACCCGAACACAGCCTTGAGCTTATTAGCCAAAAAGCGGATGAGTTACTCAGCGACAGCAGGTTAGGCGGCATTGTCGCATTGAAAGAGCTTCCGGATGGCAAGATAATCAGCAGGAGTTATCCCAAAAATCTCCATAGGTCAACTCTTCAGGATTTGGAACGGGCCGGACTTGGAGGTGAGCGATCTTTAGTGTTCAAAACCGCGGTTGCCGCACAATATCCATTTCCTGTCATTTGTGGAGAGCGGTTTATGACTGAATGTGTGGTCTACGACAAAATTGCAATGGCATACGAGTTTTTGACAAGCAACGATGTGTTGACTACATGCGAATATCAGGAATGTGGTTTAAGCAGCAATCCGCGAAAGTTGATGGCTCTTAATCCTGGAGGATACAAGATATACTTCCGCAATAGGATTGACCAGGCTTCCGGCATGAAAGAGCGTCTGAATTATATCGTGCGCTATCTTATTTTCAAGCGTCTGACATCGCCCAAGAAACAGGTGGACGATTATCATGGCCGGTGGAATTTTATTTGCCGGCTGTTATCTCCAGCCGGGATATTAGCCGCCCAAAGTTACAAAAATTTGAGTTGATGGGAGAGCTGCGAACAATAATAGTCATAATCCTTTTCTGGATCTTATCTTTCGTCGAGCCTTCCGGTTGGTCCATCATGCTGGATTTGCCTATAAAGGCCAACTGGATGATCGCGGCAATGGCCCTATTGCTTTACTACAAACATGCTGAGACACGTCCTGAAATATCAAAAAAGCTGTTTTGGGGTGTAATCATTTCATTTATCGTCATTCCATATTTATATGCCGACAGTTTTGAAGGCGCGTCTTATCTGGTTGCCTTTCTAACTGTTTATATCATTTCCACCGGAAGCATAACCCCACGAACAATCCGCTTGACAGGGTTGTCAATTGCGGCAATGGGGCTGGTAGTCCTGTATATATACGCCACCGGAACAATGCTGAGTGGATGGAATGATAATGCAATCGCAATGGTCGGGTTGTTCAGTTTCATCTATTTTTCTATTTTCCTTATTGAGAAGAAAGGAAAGCGTTCGTTCTGGATCTGGAACACAGTTACCTTGGCTTATATACTGCTTTTGTTCGGAACAGATTGTCGTTCAGGCATGCTGTTCACTATGATCACGGTTGCAGGTATCATTTTCAGTTCTCTGGCAAAACGACTAATTGAAAACAGCCGATATGAGATGCTTATTCTCAACCTTCCGCTGATCATTGCGTTCATAGTTATCGCCATATCTTCGTCTTCATATTATGATGAGCTGGAGATGTGGAGCATACAAAAGTTTGACAAGACTATATTCAACGGCAGAAACGGGCTGTGGGAGTATGCCTTGACTCTCCTTGAACAGAGCAGTTACCTTGGGACCGGTAAGTTTGAGATCAATTATCATAACAGCGGAGTGGCGGCAATATCCGTATTCGGCATATTAGGCTACATCTGTTGGATCGGCTACTTTTCACGCTCTTTGAAAAATTTGAAAAAATTCATGCGTGATGATATCGTTTTTGGATCTATACTTGCTTTTTCATTAATTTTTATGCAGCAGGCTCTTGATCTCGGATTTATTTCTCCCGTTCCGAATCTATTGCCGTATATTATCCTCGGCGTCGGCATAGGGCGGGTAAACCAACTGAAAAAAGAAGAATGCAATCCATGAAGGTAAGTGTGATTATTCCCATCTACAATACCGGAGAATATCTGCGTCCGTGCATTGAATCTATCACAAATCAGACTCATCGTGATTTACAGATCATAATGATTGACGATGGTTCAAAACCCGATACTGCAGAGTTGTGTGACCGTATTGCCTTGACCGACGAGAGAATAACAGTGATACACAAACCGAACGAAGGAGTAAGCATCGCACGCAATGTCGGGCTGAGTCAAGCCAGCGGGGAAATTGTGTGTTTTGTAGATTCAGACGACACGATCGCTCCGAATATGATCAAGGCTCTGGTAGATGCTCTGGTGAATTCCGACGCTCAAATCGCCATGTGTGACGCTGTGACAATCTCACCCGGCAGATCTGATGAGCCGGACACAATACCTGATTATGATTCATCATGCGTCATAAACACGAAAGGGCTTGCCCCCGCCACGCTGACCCGGCTGGCCGGGTCAGCGTGTCGATGCGCCTACCGGCGCATCGACACGCTTGTCACTTCAGGCGCCAAGTTCCCCGAAGGGGTCAAATTCTCAGAAGACAGGATATTCAACATTATCGCCATGGGAGCGGCCTCCAGAATCGCATATCTGAAACAACCGTTATACAACCGACTCATTCGCGAAGGCAGCGCATGCTTCCGCTATTATCCTGACATGGTGCAACAGATTGTCAAAATGCGAGAAGTCCTGATCAAAGCAGTGCGCAACAGCTGGGGCAACGATTACGTCCAGGCCTATGAGCAACAGATTGCCGGTCATATCCTCTATTCCATCACAAATTTCACAGCGTCAAAAGCTAACGAGCCAGCACATCAACGATTAATAAAACTCAGAAAATTATGTGCCGACAATTCAATACGCGATTGCCTTGAAAAGGCCAATTGTTCAGGTTTGCGCGGCAAGTTAATTCTCGGCAAACATTACTTCTTGTTATTTGCAATCGGATGGTTCACAAATATTTATCACAGACTATGCAGAAAAGGTCAGTACCAGGCGTAAGCGTCGTGATGCCGGCATATAATGCCGCAAAATACATTAAGGAAGCCATTGACAGCATTTTGGCTCAAACCTACCGCGATTTTGAATTCATTATCGTTAATGACGGATCGACCGATAATACCAAAGAAATAATTCTCAGCTATTCCGATCCACGAATTGTATATATCGAAAATGAGCAGAATTCCGGCATCTGCGTAACGCTTAACAAAGGTCTTGACGCTGCCAAAGGGCGATATATCGTCCGCATGGATTCAGATGACATAGCTCTGCCCCAACGCCTGGAAGTCCAGGTCCGATATATGGATGCCAATCCTGACGTCGGAGTTGCAGGAAGTCTGGTCGAACGTTTCTATGACAACAATGCTCTCAATCACGATTTCCCTCCATCAGAAACAGATTTTTATCAATGTCAAGCCAGTCTTCTATTTTCAACATGCGTTGCACACCCTGCAACTATAATCAGGAAATCTATTCTTCTCAAATATAATTTGAAGTATGATGACTATTTCCGTGGAATGGAAGACTATCATTTATGGTGGAAATTATCACGTCACACATTTATCACCAATATTCCTCAGGTTCTTCTGAAATATAGAATCCATAAAAATCAAGTAACCCAGATTCCATTAACTGAAGAATTCATACACCGACAAAAAGTATTTATATCGCAAAGATTAACTGATTTAGGCATTAATCCGTCGCCTCAAGATGTTGAAGCAATATTGCTATATGAGATTTCTACATCATCTTTTGATGACAGGACAATGAACACACTGATTCAATGTTTGCATACTATTCTAAATCAGATAAAATCAAACAGAAAATATTACAAAGCACAACAATTAGTCGCAGGTAAAGCAATTTCTTATAGCCATGATTTATCTGTCACAAATCTGAAAAGATCAAATCTATATTATATGTGGCGAGCATATCGCATGTCATGTATGCCCTTTTCATGGTTTATAAAACGGTTATATCATAATTTTAAACATTAATCACGTCATGGATATATCCGTAATTGTCGCCATATACAATGTTGAGAAATATCTAAACGACTGTATTGAGAGCCTTATTAATCAAGACTTTTCAACAGCTGAATTTATATTGGTCAATGACGGAAGTTCCGACAAGTCATCTCAGATTTGCGACAAGGCCCAATTATCCGATTCCCGAATAAAAGTCATCAATAAAAACAACGGCGGATTATCAGACGCAAGAAATGCAGGGCTCGAAGTTGCGACCGGCAAGTTTATAATGTTTATAGATGGCGATGATGTTCTTGATCGAGGAGCATTAAGTATATTGTTCCGAATCGCGCAGCAAACAGATTCAGACTTGGTTCAGTATGGGTATCGGGAAACATCATCAGCGGATCTGCATGCACATGCAACATTCAATGGCAAATATGAATACGTGACTGATCGTCACGACATGTACATGCGGCTATATCAATTAGGTGGTATAGCGGCATCAGGATGTACAAAGCTAATAAAGCGACGGGCAATAAAAAATTTAAAGTTTGCCTTTGGCAAACTTCATGAAGATGAATTCTTCACCACAGAACTTCTTGCGTCAGTAAGATCAGTAACATATATTACTGATTTTACGCCATATCAATATATTATACGTGCGGGCAGCATTATTACGTGTGGTTTTAATCCAAAGCGGGTATACGATCTCAGCGCTATGTATGAAAAGCGGATCAAAAAACTCAATGATCTCGGGTTCAGCGATCTGGCAGATGCATTTCAAACACGGTATTTCTCTAATTTATATATTCAATACCACAAATCCTGTTTCGCAAACAATAAGGAGTGTACTCGTTTTACCTGTAAAAAACTCATCGGACTGGGCTCAGCGCACTCTGATGGTCTTAACTATGAAATGCGCGTAGCAAAAGTTTGGCCCAGGCTCATGCTTCCATTTTTGTATAGGCTCCGTTCTGCACTCCACAAAAGACTTTGACTAACCCTATATTTTACACCACTTCATGACAAACAGAATTCGCTTTATTGATGGACTGCGAGGATTCACGATGTTACTTGTAGTCTATCATCATCTTTGCTGTTTAGCTTTCCCGACCAGCCTCGAGAAAGCCTCTGTTTTTAACAATATCGGGATGACAGCGTCCTTACTTTTTTTGTTCTCAATAATATAAACAAGACAAAGTTTTCGTATAGTAAAGCGGCGCATATACTTGAATTTATCGGCAAATCTACTTTTGAAATTTTTCTGCTTCACTATTTTTTCATAAAGTTGCTTTCCATCATGCCTTACCGAGATACTATTTTAAATACATGACTGTCATTATCAGAAAATTTGCACATTTTTGCCAGCGCCTATTCTCACAAATAGCGCATCTTCCGAAATATGTAAATAATTTCGGGATAAAAGTAGCTTTATACATTATCGTAGATCGCTTATTTCCTCCAGGACGCAGCAAAAGATATCAAAAAGCAGTATACCAATACCTTCATTCTGAATTCAGTGATATTGTAAATGAAGGATACAACGAAGACTATAATAAGACCGGCAACACACAGACAGATGAATCTGTCAGAACAATTTGGGTCTGTTGGTTTCAAGGAGAAGAAAATATGCCGGAATTAGTACGTATGTGCTATAAAAATCTCCAGAACAAAATAGCCGGCTCTGAGATAAATTTAATACTTCTCACTTACCAGAATATAGATCAATATGTAGAAATACCTAATTACATTAAAGAAAAATATCATAATGGTATAATATCAAACGCCCACTATTCTGATATACTACGAGTCAAGCTTCTGCGAAAATATGGCGGATGCTGGATGGATGCTACAATATTTGCGACAGATTACATTCCTGATGATCTGTTTGAAAAGCAATTCCACACTTTAAAAATGCATCCAGAGTTATGCCCTTCTGAACCCTGCCTCGGACTTTGGAGCTTTTTTTTCCTTGCAGGACAAAAAGGGTTTGCATTATTCAATATCATTGACGATTGCTTAGATCGATATTGGCGCAAGCACACTGAAGCTATTGATTACATTATGACAGATTACATAATGTTGGCGGCATACAGGAACAATCCTGAAGTCAGAGATGTCATGGACTCTGTACCATACAACAACGAAAGGCTCTGGCTGTTGTGGAACAATCTTGAAAATCCGTTTGACAACAGGCTGTATCAGGAAATATGGAGCAATGGACAGTTTTATAAACTCTCATATCAAAAGATATTAAATAAAGAAGTCAACGGCAGAGAAACTTTCTATGGATATCTTACATCTCACCACTAATCCTGAATTATCAATATCCGTAATCGTTCCAGCATATAACTGCGGCGAATTTTTACACAATTGTGTACTATCCATATTAACGTCTATTGATCAAAATTCAGAAGTCCTGATAATCAACGATGGATCAACCGACAATACATTAGATGTCGCACATAACATGTCGATCAGAGATTCAAGAGTCCGGATTATATCACAGGCCAATCAAGGTGTGAGTGCAGCCCGCAATACAGGCATAGAGCATGCCCGCGGCAAATACATCGCATTCGTTGACTCTGATGATTGGATTGACGCACCTTTTACGATTTACAAGTCCATGCTGGACGCCCTAACAATTAACAATGCTGAGATTGTTATCGCCGGTTATACGACATCCAAAACAGAATGCAATCTGAAGTTGGATAATCAGGTCTATCGACGAGGTGTCAATCACGATTTTGAGAACCTGATCTTACTAAAATCTATCGGCAAGCCATATGGCAAACTGATCAATCGTGATTTTTTAATCAGAAACAATATATTTTTTCCAGTGGGTATGAAACATCAGGAAGATGCTGTATTTCTATACAAAATACTGACTTATGCCTCAACTGTTGCGACAATAAATGATTCCACATATCATTATGTCTTACCTGAAAAGGGCAAGATTTATTCTTTTAAACTTCAGGATGAATTGAGAGGATATGATGAAATGTGTAGCGCGATTGATTCCTTGATCAACACTTCGGGAATGGATACAGACAACGCCAGAAATCGTCTGGAAAAACGGAAGACCAACATGGCCCTCCACGTTTATAACTCAATACAGCATGAACCGGTAAGAAAGAATCGAATTGAAGCCTACAGTAGAGTAACGTGGGATCAGGCCTTATCTCATCTTGACATTCATCCGATAAAGAAATTGTTTTTGCATATGCGACTCTTTAAAATCGTGGACTTTATTTCCAAGCCTCGTTTATTTTAAACAAACAGCCAACCACGCTGCCGTGCAATCAGTACAATATTGGCGCATTGCAAAATATTAACTAATCAAAAAATTTAAACGCCACCGATTTTCAATTTGCAATAATATCTATACATGGCGCAAGAAACATCTCGAATTAAAAATTCATTATTTAACATAACCACTGGCATTGGATATCAGATCTTGGTTATGATAATAAGTTTTGCCATTCGCACAATATTCATTTATTGTTTAGGCAAGACTTATCTTGGCATAAATGGTCTATTTTCAAACATACTATCAATATTATCTTTTGCCGAACTTGGTATTGGACAGGCCATAATATTCAGTCTATACAAACCTATAGCAGAAGGCGATGAAGAACGAATGTTATCTCTGATGACATTGTTTGGAAAAGTCTATCGTATCATTTTCTGCATTGTTTTAGGATTAGGGCTGTGTCTAATGCCTTTTTTACCGGATATAATAAATGACTATGACAGCATCCCAGATTTAAATATCATCTATTTAATGTATGTGTTCAGCTCGGCTTCAACCTATCTGTTTGCATATAAAAGTATCTTTTTAACAGCATGTCAGAAAAATTTCATAGCCACTATTTACAATGCCGCCTTTTATATCGCGACCTCAATTCTAAAGGTCATAACTCTTTTGATTTTTAAAGATTTTATTCTTTACCTATTTGTTGAAATATCATTCGTGCTTATCCAGAACATTTTTGTAGCACATAAAGTCAATAAGATTTTTCCTTTTTTAAAAAGAAAGAACGTCCAGCGTTTAAAGAAGGAGGATTTAGCCAAAATAAAAAAAGACGTATATGCCCTTGTTCTTTACAAACTCGGAGCAATTTCACTTAACTCCACTGACAATATACTGATATCAAAATTCGTAGGCATTATTGCAGTTGGCATATATTCTAACTATGTTATAATTATATCGTCTGTTTCCGGCTTTTTGGGAACTATATTTGCGAATCTGACAGCAAGCATCGGACACTTGAATGCAACCGAAAGCGATGATCGCAAATATTTTATGTTCAGAGTCATCAACTTTTCTACTTTTTGGCTATATAGCTATGCTGCGATTTGTGTATATATCCTGATCGGTCCATTCATTGGGAATTGTTGGCTTGGCGATAGTTTTTTATTAGATAACAGCACAGTATTGATAATATGTTTGAATATATATATTGTTGCCATGCTGTATGCACCAAGCCAGTTTCGTCAAACTATGGGGTTATTTGTACAAGGTAAATACCGGCCTCTGATTTCCGCTATATTAAATATCATTATATCAATTATTTTGGGCAAGTATTATGGATTGGCCGGTGTGTTGTGGGGCACCGCAATCACACGTCTGACAACCAATGGATGGTATGATCCTTTAATCGTTTATAGAAAGATTGGCATCAGTCCCTGGAAGTATTATTGGGATTATACTTCAAAATTTGCATTGATGCTTATTGTCGGAGCTTTCTGCTCTTGGCTTAGCTCTTTTTTCCAGATTAACAATATTTTCAAGTGGATTCTCGCTGGAGTACTGTTATCTGTGATCATAAATTTATTATATGTAGCAATTTATCGAAAAACTGAAGAATACAAATATTTAAAAAATGTTGTTCTGACAATATTTTCAAAACTTAGGAGCAAAGTATCCAGGAACTTAACCCCCAAAACGCACCAATGAGTCTAATCGAAACGGTCAAAAAATTTCGCTTAAGCGCCTACATAAACTTTTATCGGTGTTTACCCGTCAAGCGAAACAAAATAATCATGTGGGCCAACAGTTTCAAACACTATGGCTGCAGTCCCAAATATATTACAGAATATCTGCTGAAAAAAAAGCCCGGGAAATATGATATCGTATGGGTATTCGAAAATGGAGTCAAAATCCCGACTGATTTTCCCAATGGAGTCAGAATTGTAAGATACTTTTCAACGTCCTATCTAAAAGAACTTCATACGGCCCATTACATCATTTGCAATACTCGCATTGGCAAATCATATATGTGGCGCAAGAGGGCTCAACAAAAGTATATTCAAACATGGCATAGTTCCATCCGATTAAAAAAAATTGAAAAGGATGCCTTTGATAATTTGCCAAATGAATACATCGAGGAAGCCAAGGCCGATTCCAAGCGCACTGATCTGATTATATCAGGCTGCGACTTCAGCACTCGAATATTCCAGAATTCATTCTGGTATGACGGCCCGGTTCTAAATACAGGAACTCCTCGTTGCGATATATTCTTTTCTGGCAAGCAGGAAGAAGCCAAACAGAAAGTTTACGGATTGTTGAATATCGACAAACGTAAACATATCATTCTATATGCTCCTACATTCCGCAACGATAAGTCAGCCAACCTTCATGGAATAGACTTCAAACAGATAAAAACTGTGCTTAAACATAAGACAGGCACGGAATGGGAAGTTCTATACCGATTCCATCCCAACATCATCAATTCACAGCAACAGACAGATGACGGCATCGATGTGTCTCGATATCCCGACATGCAGGAATTGTTGGCTGCAGCCCATATCTTGATTACAGATTACTCTTCATGTATGTTTGATATGGCCATCGCTCATAAGCCGTGTGTCCTTTTCGCGCCTGATATCAATACATATCTGAAAACGGAACGAGGTCTTTATTTCGACCCCGAAATTCTTCCGTTTCCTATAGCCTCTGACAATAACCGCCTTATACAGATTTTATCTGAATTCAACAAGGAATCATACACTTCAGACATTGATAAATTTCTAAAATCGATTGGTTCCTATGAAGACGGCAATGCTTGCCATAAAATAATTAAATATCTCGAGACTAATTTTGAACACAAATGATACCAAAAATTATTCACTATGTCTGGTTCGGTCATGGAAAAATGACTCCTCTGATGCTTAAATGCATCAAAAGCTGGAAAAAGCATTGTCCTGACTATCAAATAATGGAATGGAATGAAAGCAATTTTGACATCAATTCTACTCTGTGGACAAAACAAGCCTATGAAGCAAAAAAATATGCTTTTGTATCTGACTATGTACGCCTCTATGCTCTAAAAAAATATGGTGGAATATACATGGACACCGACCAAGAGCTAATCAAGCCGCTTGACCCTTTTCTTGAAAAAGATATGTTTTTAGGATTCATGGACACTCAGATTAACACAGGATTAATCGGAGCAAGTTCAGATTCCAATGCACTTTCAGAATGTTTTGAATACTACCGCGACCGGGAATTTATCGTAGACGAAAAATATGATCAGACGCCAAATACTGCATGGATGACAAAAATTCTTGTATCTCACGGTCTGATCATAAAAGATGAATACCAGAAGATAAACGACGTCGATATATATCCCAGAACATATTTTTGTCCAACCAACTGCGATTCGATACATACATTTCATAGTCCGGAAACAGTTGCAATCCATCATTGGGCAATGACCTGGCGATCTGAAAAAGCAAAAAAGTCATTCGCACGCGCCCGCAGACACCAACGCACCTGGTATAAAACATATATCTATTTAAGGTATTTGCCAAACAGAATCATACGCAAGGTGTTTGGCGATGCAGCTATTGACAGATTGAAATCGAAACTTCTTAAGCCTTCTTCCAAATGAACATCAGAGCAATTCCTGGGGTCGCTGTTTATCTGCTAAGCGGTCAGTGTATTAAGGACGATATTGATGTGGATGTTGACCGATACCTAAAATGGGCCGTAAATGCCCCATCAACCAAAGCGCGTCGGCTGGCATTTTGTCTTGTCAGAAAAAAAGAATTCCGGAGCGTATTTGCATATAGAATAAGACACCACAAATTTTTATCAAAAATTATCAACATTTTTACGCCTCGGATCAAAACTATCGAGATCGGCAACGGAGGCATCGGCCCAGGACTATATATTTCACACTATAACTGCGTTATATTCTGCAAAGAAGCCGGCAAAAACCTTAGAGTTGGCCCCGGAGTTGTGATTGGCAGAAACGGAACTGAATTTCCTATCATTGGCAATAATGTTTTCGTTGCGGCAAACTCGGTTGTCATCGGTGATATTAAAATTGGAAATAACGTAATCATTGGAGCCGGTTCTGTTGTAACAAAAGATTTACCTGACAATGGAGTATATTTTGGGAATCCGGCAAAACTATACAAACCGTTATTAACGGACTCCATATACATGGAACAGATAATGTAATTTCCTTGGAATAAAGATTTTATGAAAAAGTGCATTACTGCTATAATAGTCCTGATTATTAAATTGTTTTATAATCTTGTTGCCAAGAGACTGCCGTCATCCTATCTTCCCGGCTATCATTGGACCCGCAAAGTGCGTGGATATTGTGGCCGTTTTTTATTGGATAAAGCTGGAAAAAACATAAATATCGAACCGTTTGTCGACTTTGATTACGGAATGGTCTCATTAGGCGACAATTCTTCGTTTGGCTCACACTCAAAGGTCTCAGGTTGTTTTGTCGGTAATAACGTTATGATAGGATCGCATTTCACTGTTATTGCCAGAGACCATTGTATCGACAGGATTGATATACCAATGATTCAACAAGGGTTCACAAAGATCAGACCTATCATCATTGACGATGATGTGTGGATTGGCGATAACGTCACTATTCTGAAAGGAGTCCATGTACATAGCCATAGCGTTATTGCCGCAGGTGCTGTGGTAACAAAAGATGTGCCGGAATATGCCATTGTGGGAGGTGTGCCGGCAAAGATCATCAGATTCAGAAACAAAAAGGTTGATTGACATTCTTTTTAATTATGACATTATCTATAGTCACACCCGTATATAATGTTGCGCCTTATCTACCTGCCACAATTGAAAGCATCTTAAATCAGACATTTAAGGACTTTGAATTAATTCTGATCGATGATGGTTCAACAGACGGATCAGATAAAATATGCCTGCATTATGCAAATCTTGATAACAGAGTTCGGGTAATCCGTCAAACCAATCAGGGAGTATCCGCAGCCCGAAACCGTGGAATTGAAGCATCGGCCGGCGAGTTTGTCGGATTCGTTGACAGCGATGACTTGATTTGCAAGGACATGTATACCCGAATGATACATATTATCCGGCATTCAAACGCAGATATCGTACAATGCAACCATGATCGGGCTGACGTTTCGAATGTTCATCACTCAAATCGCAAAGAGTCATCCTATATTTGCATTTCTGGGCCAGAATTTATTTCCAGGCTATTTGCAATGCGCGGATCAGAATATACCAATCAGGTTTCACTCTGTACTAAAATTTTTAAGAAGACTATTCTTGAAAAAATTAGATTTCCTGAAGGTCAAACATATGAAGACGAGCATGAAACATATAAAGCCTGCTATTTTGCGCAGAAAATTGCCATCACAGACGATATATTCTACCACTATATAAAGCGAGAAAACAGTATAATCACAGGAATTGCGCCACGCAAAATGCGTGACAAACAGATGGCTTTGTATGATCGTAGCCAATGGTTGCCAGCACATATGCCGGAATTGACTCAAAAAGCATTCTTGAGTTTCATCAGTTATTCAAAACATATTCTATGCGAACTATGGAAAAATGATAATCTGATGGACTTTAACTGCGCCCTACAACTAATGTTGAAAGCAGTGAAAAACAACAAAGCATACCTGAACGCATACGACCGCTTTTATATCCGCCTTCTAAAACATGATTTCTGCAAAACCTGGATAATGAAAAACGACTTCTCACCAGTCCAAAATCTAATTTCTAAACTAAAATGATCATAGGCTATACCACCGGCGTATACGACATGTTTCACGTCGGGCATCTCAACATTCTGAAACGGGCCAAAGAGCAGTGCGATTATCTGATAGTCGGGGTCTCAACCGACGAACTGGTGGAACATGACAAGCACAAGCATCCCATCATCCCATTTGCTGACAGATGTCGGATCGTGGAAGCGATCCGATACGTTGACGAAGTAGTGCCCCAGATCGACAAAGACAAACTTGCGGCTTATCATCGTCTGCCCAGAAAGTTCCACAAAATGTTTGTCGGCAGTGACTGGCAAGGCACTCCTGCTTGGAAACTTTTTGAAAAACAATTCTCGCCACTCGGAGTGGAAATCGTGTATCTCCCACACACCGACGGAATCTCATCGTCAATATTGAGAGAAAAAATCAATTGACATAATACAGATATACGCACGTCGCACAAATTATAACACATTATTGCCGCGACAGCATTAATTCTAACTTACCGTGATTAAGCCATTGATTAACTGAGCCAAAAGGCTTATTTTTCGTCTGCGGGCAGACTATACGACCGAACAGCTTGTTAAAATGGGAATGCGAGTAGGCCGAAATTTCATCCGAATGCACGGAACAATTCTTGACCCGTCGCACTGCTGGCTCATCACCATTGGCGACAACGTAACCATGGCGCCAAGAGTACATATTCTCGCCCACGACGCAAGCACCTGCCATCATCTGGGTTATGCCCGAATCGGACGTGTTGATATCGGCAACAATGTGTTCATCGGGGCAGACACAGTCGTTCTGCCGGGTGTTTCTATCGGCAGCAACTCCGTGATCGGAGCAAATTCCACCGTCACCAAAAATATCCCAGACAATGTGGTTGCCGCAGGAAATCCAGCCAAAATAATTTGCCCGATCAACGAATACATCTCACGCAATCGAAAACGCATGGAAACCGGACACGTCTACGGCGAAGATTACACTCTGCGAGGTGCGATCACACCTCAACAGAAAGAACAGCAGCGAAACGACCTGCAAGACACTACCGGATTCGTCATATAAACAACTCTGAATGATACCCAAGGTCATACATTACTGCTGGTTCGGCCGCAATCCACTGCCTGAATCAGCCTTAAAGTGCATCAACTCCTGGAAAAAATTTTTTCCGGACTATGAAATCATCGAATGGAACGAAGACAACTTCGACATCAATGCAATTCCGTATACTGCAGAAGCTTATGCTTCTAAAAAATACGCATTTGTCAGTGATTACGCGCGGTTTAAAATCCTGTATGACCACGGCGGCCTATACTTCGACACCGATGTTGAAGTTATCAAATCATTTGACGACATCCTTGCCCGTGGAGCATTCATGGGCTTTGAAGTCGATGCTGAAGCCACAGGGTCCAAAGGAGCAGTCGCCCCCGGACTCGGCCTGGGAGTAGCCCCCGGACTCGGCCTTTACGCTGAACTTTTGAAAAAATACTCAACCCTTCGGTTCATTCATGAAGACGGCAGTCTAAACCTCACAACCATCGTAAAATACACCACGGATTTGTTGCTTGAACACGGATTACGGGCCACAAACAAAATACAGACAGTTGCCGGCATCACAATTTACCCAAAGGAATATTTCAACCCGCTCAACGATAACACCGGAAAACTCGAAATAACGCCTAATACGCACTCAATTCATTGGTACAGCAAAACTTGGCTTGAAGTCAATCCATTTCGAATGAAACTATCAAGACTTGCCCATCGCTATCTCGGATACAGTATCTCAAAGAGCATACGCAAACTCCTGCACATAAAATGACACCGCGGATTTCTGTAATAATGGGCATCTACAACTGTGGCTCGACGCTTGCCGAAGCCCTCGACTCCCTGCTTGCCCAGACCTGTCAGGATTTCAAAGTCATCATGTGTGACGATGGATCGTCCGACAACACTTTGCATATTGCCCTGCAATACGTCAGCAGAGATCCTGACAAATTCATTCTCATACAAAACGAGCGTAACATGGGGCTGAACTATACCCTTAACCATTGCCTCAAGTATGCCGACACGGAATATGTGGCACGCATGGATGGTGATGACATATCGCTCCCGACCCGTTTTGAACAAGAACTGAACTTTCTGGACTGCCATCCCGAAATAGCCATTGTCAGCACCCCGATGATCTACTTTGATGAAAACGGAGATTTCCGCAGGGGAGGTGGCGGCGGTCGTTATCCGGATAAAAACGATTTTGTCACAGGCACCCCGTTCTGCCATGCTCCCTGCATGGTGCGCCGGGAAGCCTATGAAGCAGTTGGAGACTACTCCGTAGATCCGAAACTGCTTCGGGTTGAAGACTATCATCTGTGGTTCAAGATGTATGCCAAAGGCTATCGCGGATACATCCTTGCAGAACCGCTCTACCGAATGCGCGATGACCGCAACGCCATCGGCCGCCGCACCTGGCGCAACCGGATCAACGAATTCCACGTCCGCCGCATCGGCTACTCGATGCTGTCACTCCCATTGCATAAAAGAATCTGGATGCTTCGCCCGATCATTGTCGGCTTATTGCCAAGACCAATTTACAACTATCTTCACCGCAGGAACTCATGAAAGTTCTTCACGTTTTTACACTGTTGACAACGGCCTCTTTTTTTGACGGTCAGTTCCAATACTTAGGAGAAAACGGCATCGACATTTCAGTTGCATCAAATGCCATTGCCGAAGATGATTTTTGCCAAAGAAATTCAATCAGACACATCCATATACCCATTACACGCACAATCAATCCGCTTGCCGACCTAAAGGCAATCTACAGATTGGTCAGAATTATCCGCAAAAATAAATTCGACGTCGTATTCGGTCACACACCCAAAGGCGCTATGATTTCGATGATAGCGGCGAAATTGGCAGGTACAAAGCATCGGGTTTACTATCGACACGGACTGATCTACACAACGTCAAAAGGAATAAAACATCTAATTTTCAAATTTATCGAAAAACTGACCTCCAGCTGCGCGTCAAAAATAATCAATGTCAGTCCTTCTTTAGGCGAATTAGCAATCAAAGACCATCTAAACCACAGAAAAAAACAACTTGTAATCGGCCCTGGCACGTGCGGAGGCATCGACACTATCAAATTATTTAATCCGAAGTTGATTGATAATAATCGCTTAAACGATCTACGCAGACAACTTTCAATCAAATCCACGGATTACATAATCGGATTTTGCGGGAGACTATGCCGCGACAAAGGCATAATCGAACTGATTGATGCATTCAGGACTTTCAAAAAAAACGGACATGATGAAGCAAAATTACTACTGATTGGGAGATACGATTCCCGTGATATTTTGCCTGACCACATAAAGCAGAACATACAGAATTCCAACGACATCATACACACAGGGCTCGTCAATCACAATGAATTGCCATATTACTATTCTCTTATGAACGTTTTTGTTTTTCCTTCATATCGAGAAGGATTCGGCATGAGCGTAATTGAAGCCTCATCGATGAACGTACCAGTATTAGTCTCCAGATCACACGGATGCATTGATGCGATCAAAGAAGGTGTTTCTGGAGAATATATTGAAATAACAGCAAAATCCATCTCTGAAAAACTATCGGAACTTAAAAACAATCGGCACACTTATAACACAGTAAGCCGAAAATTTGTTACTGACAATTTCGAGCAAACAGACCTGTGGCCTTCGATACTTCAATTCTATAACCAGTTAAAATAATTAAACGCAAAATTCATCGCCACCCGCTTCGACCAGACATTCGTCCGTCGCTGCCTCAAAGACTACTACAAAGAAATAATCAACAATCAAACATGAAACGTATTATCGTATTTGGTGCTACAGGTAATCTGGGCGCCTACATAGCAATGCATCTCAAGGAGCAGGGTTATGACGTGATAGCAGTCGGCGGCCGTAAGGATGACCGCGGCTTTTTTGCCAGTCACGGCATGCAATATCTGTCGGTCGACATTCGCAAACCGGATGCTTTCAACG
This sequence comes from uncultured Porphyromonadaceae bacterium, assembly GCA_947177035.1. Taxonomy (GTDB): domain Bacteria; phylum Bacteroidota; class Bacteroidia; order Bacteroidales; family Muribaculaceae; genus UBA3263. The sequence goes on from CAMWSS010000016.1 coordinate 25,508, forward strand.
TGCTTCCCACCGAGGGAGTCGATGCCGTCTGCCATTTCGCCGGCGCTCTGCCGAGCCGCTATGCATTCGATCCGGTGGAACTTTTCGAATCAATAACCATCGGCACGCTCAACGTGCTCAACTGGATGGTCAAATGCGGCTGCAAAAAGATTGTCTTCCCGCAGACCCCGAGCGACATGGCCAAATATCACAACAACGGGTCGGTCATTCCCGACGAAGCTCCGCGCCATTTCCCCCTGACAGGAGACCACACAATCTATACAATCGCCAAAAATGCTGCCGTCGACCTGATGGAACACTATCGTGCTGAACACGGCATAGCCTTCTTCGCTCTGCGCTTTTTCACCATCTATCAGTATCATCCCAACGCCTGGCATTACTGCAATTTCAAACACCGCATGATGCCGTTTCGCATGCTGATGGACCGCGCCTCCAAGTCACAGCCCATCGAAATATGGGGCGACTGCAAAAAAGCCAAAGAAATGGTCTATATCAAAGATTTTGTGCGGCTGGTGCGCAACTGCGTTGATTCAGACCTTCCCGGTGGATGCTACAACGTTGGCAATGGCTGGCAAGTGTCGCTCGAAGAGCAGATCAAGGGGATCGTCGAGGTCTTCTCTCCCAAAGACAATCCATCAGAGATAATCTACCGTCCTGAAATGCCGGATCCGCTGGAAAACGCATTCAGCATGGAAAAAACCTTCCGTGACCTGCACTGGAAACCTGAGTATTCCTACATTGATCAGCTCCGTGACTTCAAACACGAAATGGAAACCGAGCCAATGGCCGGTCTGTGGGGTGTGACAAAAGACTACGAACCCAAAGACGAAGACCACGAAGTCGAAGATTATGCGCCTGCCCGTGGCCGCGTCAACTGACAACATTATGTATCGCAAATTCATCAAGCGCGCCATCGACATCACAGCCAGCGCCGGAGTGCTGATCGTATTCAGTCCGGTGCTGCTCACCGTGGCCGTCCTGCTCCACTTCTTCAACGAAGGAGCCGGAGTGTTCTTCCTTCAAGAACGTCCGGGCTACAAAGGCAAGCCCTTCAAAATCGTGAAATTCAAAACCATGAACGAACGCAAAGGCCCTGACGGCAACCTCTTGCCCGACAAGCAGCGTATCACCCGGTTCGGATCCTTTGTCCGCAACTCCTCGCTCGACGAACTGCCCCAGCTCTGGAACGTGCTCAAAGGCGACATGTCGCTCATAGGTCCTCGGCCTCTGCTCATGCAATACCTTCCACTGTACTCCCCCGAGCAAATGCGCCGTCACGACGTTCGCCCCGGCATATCGGGCTGGGCACAATGCCATGGACGCAACAATCTCACCTGGACCGAAAAATTCAGACTCGACGTCTGGTATGTCGACAACCTTTCTTTCAAGACCGACTGCTCCGTGGTCTGGACCACCCTCAAGCACGTGATCAAAAAAGAAGACATCGACAACTCCCAGTCCACCCAATTCACCACCGAACTCTTTAACGGCAAAAACTGATGAATCACACTAGCTTGCGGACACCATGTTTCATTTTTGACGAAGCTGAGTTCGAGCGCGGAATCAGTGGCTTCCGTGATGCACTGGAAACCCGTTTTGATCGAGTCGGGATCGGATATTCCGTCAAGACCAACTCCCTTCCATACGCCCTGCGTCAGGCACGTGAACTCGGCTGTATGGCCGAAGTAGTCAGCCACGACGAATATCAGTTGGCGCGACATTGCGGCTTCAGCCCGGACCGGATCGTCTATAACGGCCCGATGAAATCCAAAGAAACGTTTCTTGAAGCAGTAGCTGGCGGTGCCATCGTCAACCTCGAAGCCAAACGCGAAATCGAATGGCTCCGAGAACTGCCGGCCGGACGCCACTACAACATAGGCATCAGGCTGAACATCAACATCTCCCACATCTCGCCAGAAGATGCCGACGGCCATGACGACAACAGCCGCTTCGGCTTCAGCGACGAAAGCAGTGAATTCACCGACGCGCTACAGACCATCCAGGCAATGCCAGACATCCGGCTGGCCGGCCTCCACATCCACCGCACCACCCATTCCCGCTCGCCGCGTTTCTATGAACGCTCAGTGGAATATGCTGCCGGAATCATCAAAAAATACAACCTCAGCCTTGACTATCTCGACGTCGGCGGCGGATACTTCGGCATTTTCCCCAACAAGCCCACCTTTGCCGACTATGCCGAAGCATTTCATGCCTCCCTGCAACGTCATGATCTCGCAAACCTGCGCATTATAGTAGAGCCTGGCAATGCACTGACTGCAAGCCCATTCGCATTCCTGTCGGAAATAACCGACGTCAAGCAGATCGACTCCCGGACAAGAATTATCACAACCGACGGTTCACGCAATGACATCGACCCATTCTTCCGCAAAACCGACTATCTGAAAGAGATTCTGCCGGCCGACACGGACCGTCCCGCAGAACCGCTGCAAATCATCACCGGCTGCACCTGCCTTGAATACGACAGACTTTTCACTCTGACCGATGCCCCTCGCCTTGAACCCGGTGACCGCATACTCTACCACAACGTCGGAGCCTACACCATGACACTCTCCCCACAATTCATCCGCCTGTGGCCGCGGGTCTATGCCGTCAGCCGCGACGGAAACATCACAGAAGTGCGCCGTCCGTCCCGTGCCGCCGACTTAATCACCCTCGACAACTAAACACAAACCAACCATACACATCCAACCAACAGCGATGAACAATCTTCTATTCTGCAGCGTCGGCCGCCGCGGCCGCCTTCTTCGCAACGTAAAAGAAACCATCGGCAAAACCGGCCAGCTGGTCGGCACCGACAACCAGTCGACCGCACCCGCCCTTCAATTCTGCGACCGCCAATACGTCGTCCCCCGCATCACCGACCCCGGCTATGTCGACACCATCCTCTCCATCTGCCGCGAAAACAACATCAAGGCAGTGACCACCCTAATCGACCCCGAGATCGAAATACTTGCCGCCAACAGCGACCGCTTCAAGGCCGCCGGCGTCACCCCCCTGTGTCCCGCCCCCCAAAGCGCCATCTACTGCTTCAACAAATACGAACTGTTCAAATACCTCACAGAAAAAGGCATCCGCACCCCGCTCACCTTCCATGACTGGGACGAATTCAAAGCCGCCCTGTCCGCCGGCCGCATCTCCTTCCCGATATTCATGAAACCCGTCTGCGGCAGCGGCAGCGTCGGTGCCCACAAAGTCCACACCCTCGAACAGGCCGAAGCCGACTGGAACAGCGGCGAACACGACTACATCATCCAGGAACTGATGACCGGTGGCGACTGCGACGCCGACGTCTACGTCGACACCATCTCCCACAAAGCCGTTGCCGCCTTCTCCAAACGCAAAATCGAAACCCGCATCGGCGGCGCCAGCAAAACCATCTCATTCAAAGACCCCAAACTCTTCGCCTTCATCCAGCAGATCTGCTCCGTCTTCGAATTCAACGGCCCGCTCGACATGGACTTCTTCATCAAAGACGGCGAATACTACCTCTCAGAAATCAACCCCCGCTTTGGCGGTGCCTACCTCCACGCCTACGGAGCCGGCGTCGACTTCATCAAACTCATCGTCAACAACATCAACGGCATCGAAAACCCCGTCGACCTTGGCCGCTACGACGACGACGTTCTGATGCTCATGTACGACGACGTCGTCATCGCGCGTGCCTCCGACCTCGTCGACCAAAACTTCTCCCTCCTGTAACTCCCGCCTGCACACAAAGCTGGCCATTGACGGCCAAAGCCATCACCACATGTATTTGATCTCGGCGCGGTTCAGACCGTCGCGAAGCAAGAAAAAGCCTGACAAGGCCGGAGTTGTGTTCTATCGGATCACGGAACTTACTGCGGACGGTGGTGAACGCAGGCCCGAAAGAAATGTGAATTCATTAATCCATGGTCATGACGAAAGCATCTTACTGACAGAAAGAGCCAAAATCATTGATAATCTGCGATTGCTCTATTGCGTTATCGAGCGGCTTGAAGCTTCTGCCTCAACCTTTTCAATTGACGATGTGGCAAATGATTTCCGAAAAGCCCTTGCCGGAGATATTGGCATGACAGACGTGATTGTCAGATCAAAAACAGATTTTCCATTGCGAAAAGACGTTGTATCTGTCAGTCGCGAATTCAAAAGTGAATTCAGTTTCATTTGCCTTCCTTCATGTAAGGTTTATAACAGGCATTCAATGTCCGACTACATTTTCAATCGGGCACAGATGCTAAAAAATGAACATCGCGTCAGCCATGCACGAAGCTATCTCAGCATCCTTTCAAGCTTACGCGACTATGTCGGCGTAAAAGAACTGATGTTCAGTGCGCTCGATCAGGATTTCATTCACAATTATGCCAAGTGGCTAAAATTATCCGGAATATCGGAATCAACACAATCGTTCTATCTGCGCACCCTCAGAGCAATTATCAACCAGGCTAATCGCGACGGGCTTATCGACTATTGCTCAGAATGGTTTCGCGACATCAACACCGGAATAGACCATTCCCTCATCAACACATTCAACAAAGCACTCGACCGCGACACCCTGCTGAAAATAGAAAACGTCGACCTTCCAGACTCCGGTTCTCTTGCTCTTATACGGGATATGTTCATGTTCGGGTTCTATTGCGGAGGCATGGAGCTTGTCGATATAGCCAATCTCACAAAAGATAACATCACTGGTGGCCGGCTCATATATCGTCGCAGACTGAAAGGTCAGGAAAAGAAAATTGTGTTGGGGACACAGGCCAGAAGAATCATCACACGATACAGCCGGACAGATGGCAGCAGCCATCTGTTTCCGCTGCTTGACAAAGCCGGAAACGTGATGTTCGGAACGGTACGCAACCATGTGTTCCAGAGCATTAAGACAATAGGCCGATCTATTGGCCGTCCAGACCTTACATTCAGCATGAATATCGGAACATACCGAAAACTTTCGTCTGAAATAAATGTCGCTGAAATACTCTTACAGAACAGCACCGCCATCTGACATCAACTTGATCGTCATGACAACAGAAGGCAGTCGGGACACGTTTCCGTCTGCCTTTGTTGCACCTTAAAACATGTGGTGGGGGGAGAGGTGGTGTTTTTTATGTTTTGCAGCAGGTTGTTTGGCTGGCACAAGAAATTTGGTTACTTTCGTGCTCTAAACTCCTCCAGTACTGAATTTAATATCACAAACATATCTATACATGAGTTACTTAAAATTCGATAAGAGCCTGATGATCAATCTGGAGCAGAGTCTGACCAAAGAGATTCTACGAACGAATCAGCTCGGCGCTTATCACTGCACTACGGTGGTTGACTGCAACACACGCAAGCAACACGGTCTGTTAGTGGTGCCAATTCCAGAACTTGATCCGACAAGTTCATACGTTATGTTGTCATCACTTGATGAAACCGTGATCCAGCACGGCGCCCCGTTCAATCTCGGACTTCACCGCTACAGCGGCGGTGTATACAATCCGAAAGGCCACAAGTATATCCGCGAATTCGACTGCGAAAGCGTTCCTCGCACCACGTATCGCGTCGGCGGCGTCGTATTGACAAAAGAAAAGATATTCATTACCGACGAGAACAGAATTCTGATCCGCTACACTCTGATCGAGGCACACTCCGCGACAACACTGCAATTCCGCCCGTTTCTCGCGTTCCGCGAAGTCAATTCGCTGGTGCAGCAGAACGGCGCCCTCAACGGCGACTGCCCCGAATGCAAAAACGGCGTGAGCTGCTGCCTGTATCCCGACTATCCGCGCATGTATATGCAATTCAGCCGCAAGCCTGAATGGGTTTATGACCCTCACTGGTATAATGGCATCGAATACGTCAAAGATCTGGAGCGCGGCATTCCTTACACCGAAGACCTCTGGGTGCCGGGCTATTTCTCCGTGCCGATCAAGAAAGGCGAGAGCATCATCTTCTCGGCTGGACTCAGCGAAGTCAATCCGCGACAACTGGCCAAGATGTATGAAGCGGAAATCGCCGTGCGCACGCCGCGCAGCTCGTTCTACAACTGCCTGAAGAACTCGGCAAAGCAATTCTACATCAAGGAGGGAGACAAAGAATACATGCTCTCGGGCTATCCCTGGGGCAAGGTCCTGGCGCGCAACACCTATATGTCGCTGCCCGGCAACACCCTGGCAATCGACCATCCTCAGGATTTCGAAGCCATCACCGCCACAGCCAACCGTGCCCTCGAGCATTTCATGGACACCGGCGAGACCGACCGCAGGATTCTCGGCATCGACCAGCCCGACATCCCGATGTGGGCGCTCTGGAGCATCCAGCAATACGCCAAGGCAGTCGGCATGGAGCAGGCGCGCGAACGCTACACCGGGTTCACCACCCATGCCCTCAACTATATTCTCGACGGCCTTCACCCCAACATCTTCGTCGACGAGAACACCGGACTGATCAGCTCCAACGGAGAGACACAGGCCGCATCCTGGATGTACAGCCAGGTGGCCGGCAAGCCGGTAAATCCCCGCACCGGCGATCTGGTCGAGAACAATGCGCTGATGTACAACGCGCTGCTCTTCGGAGCCTCACTGCTTGAAGGCAACGCCGAACTTGAATCCACCCGCCAGCGCTGGATCGCACAGGCCGAAAAGATGAAACAACCGTTTGTCGACACATTCCTCAACGACTATGGCTATCTGTTCGACTTCGTCAACGGCACGTATGCCGACCCATCCGTGCGCCCCAACATGGCCATAGCAATCGGACTGGACTATTCGCCGCTCGACCGCCGTCAGCGCAAGGGAGTGCTCGACGTCGTCACCCGCGAACTGCTCACCCCCAAAGGACTGCGCACGCTGTCGCCCAAGAGCTTCGGCTACCGTCCGTTCTATGTCGGCTCGCCCGAAGAACGGGAACTGGCCATGCACAACGGCCCGGCGCGCCCGTGGCTCATCAGCTTCTATGCCGACGCCTACATCAGAGTGTTCGGACTCAGCGGCGTGAGCTACATCGACCGCATGCTCATCGGCTATGAAGACGAAATGAGCAACGGATGCATCGGCTCGCTCTCGCAGCTCTATGACGCCAACCCGCCCTTCAGCGGACGAGGCACCATCAGCCACGCCACCAACATTGCCGGAGTGCTCCGCACACTGCGTATGCTCAAAAAACTCAATCCGCTTTAAATCCCTCACAGACGACTAATTTATTTATGAAAGCTTTAATGTTCGGGTGGGAATTCCCGCCTCACATTCTGGGCGGATTAGGCACCGCCAGCTATGGCCTGACACAAGGCATGTGGCAATGCGGCGACATGGACATCACCTTCGTGATTCCTAAACCATGGGGCGACGAAGACCGCCACTTCGCCCACATCATCGGAGCATCGCAGGTGCCCGTGGCCTGGCGCGACGTGAGCCGCGACTATGTCGAGCAGCGCATCGGCAATCTGATGGATCCCGACCTATACTTCCGTCTGCGCGACCACATATACGCAGACTTCAACTATATGCGCACCAACGACCTCGGATGCATCGAATTCTCAGGCCGATACCCCGACAACCTGCTCGAAGAGATCAACAACTATTCGATCATGGCCGGAGTCGTGGCCCGCACCCTCGACTTCGACATAATCCACTCCCACGACTGGCTGACCTATCCCGCAGGCATCCACGCCAAACAGGTCACCGGAAAGCCGCTCGTGATCCACGTGCACGCAACCGACTTCGACCGCTCACGCGGCAACGTCAACCCCACGGTGTTCAACATCGAGCTTGACGGCATGCACCAGGCCGACCACATCATCACGGTCAGCGACCTTACGCGCCGCACCGTCATCGAAAAATACGGCATCGACCCGGCGAAAGTCACCACGGTCCACAACGCCGTCACCCCGCTATCGCCCGAGCTGCTCAACGTCGAAGTGACACGCCCCAAAGAAAAGACCGTGACCTTCCTCGGACGAATCACCATGCAGAAAGGCCCCGAATACTTCGTCGAAGCCGCTGCCAAAGTGCTGCGCCTCTGCCACAACGTGCGGTTCGTCATGGCCGGATCGGGCGACATGATGGAAAAAATGATCAACCTCGCCGCCGAACGCGGCATCTCCGACCGTTTCCACTTCCCCGGATTCCAGAAAGGCAAACAAGTCTACGAAATGCTCAAGGCAAGCGACGTCTACATCATGCCGTCAGTATCGGAACCATTCGGCATCTCGCCGCTCGAAGCGATGCAGATGGGCGTGCCGTCGATCATATCCAAACAGAGCGGATGCGCCGAGATCCTGACCAACGTGATCAAAACCGACTACTGGGACATCGACGCCATGGCCGACGCCATATACTCGATCATAACATATCCGTCCATGCACGCCTCGCTCAAAGAAGAAGGACTCAAAGAAGTCAACCAGATCACGTGGGACAAAGCCGGACAAAAGGTAATCGACATCTACAACCAAGTACTCAACCGAAAATAAAAAACACAAGATATGAAAGCCATTAATTTCTGTTTTCAGATTCACCAGCCGTTCCGGCTCAAAAGATATCGCTTCTTCGATATCGGCAACGACCACTACTATTACGACGACTTTGCCGACGACGACATTCTGACCCGCATTGCCGAACGCTCATATATCCCCGCCGCAGAAACCCTGCTGCGCATGATCAACGACACCAAAGGCCGGTTCCGTTGCGCGATAGCCATTTCAGGCGACGCACTCGAACAGTGCGAACAATACGTGCCGCAGTTCATCGACCTGCTCAAAAAGCTGGCCGACACCGGCAAGGTTGAATTCCTCGGCATGCCCTACCCCAACTCGCTGGCCTCGCTGGCCGACGCCGACGAATTTGCCCTGCAGGTCAAAGTGCACTCCGACAAAATCAACGAACTGTTCGGCCAGCGCCCGAAAGTGATGCGCAACACCGAGCTGATCTACTCCGACGAAATGGCACCCGAATTCGTTGAACTCGGATTCAAGGGAGCGATCACCGACGGCGCCAAACACATTCTCGGCTGGAAGAGTCCGAACTATGTCTACTCCGCCGCTTCGGCTCCCAAACTGAAACTGCTGCTCAACAACCTGAAGCTCACGGAAGACATCACCCGCCGCTTCTCCGACGGAAACTGGGAAAGCTACCCCCTGACCGCCGACAAATACATGGACTGGATCGCCTCCACACCCCAGGAAGAACAGATCATCAACCTGTGCATGAACCTTGAAACGTTCGGCGAACTGCAACCACGCGAAACCGGCATCTTCCAGTTCCTCGAAGCCCTGCCCCGCTTCGCGGCAGAACGCGGAATCGAATTCTGGACTCCGTCAGAAGCCATCAGCAAACTCAAGGCCGTCGACACCCTTTCGGTGGTCCACCCCATCAGCGCAACTGACGAAAGCCACGACGTCAGCGCCTGGCTCGGCAACCGCCTGCAAAAGGAAGCCTTTGAAAAACTCTACTCAGTGGCCGAACGCGTGCGCCTCTGCGACGACCGCCGTCTCAAATCCGACTACTGGTATCTGCAAAGCTCCGACCATTTCTACTACATGAGCACCAAGGGCCAGGCCGACGGCGCAGCCCACTCCAACTTCTCGCCCTATGAAACCCCCTACATGGCGTTCACGAACTACATGAACGTGCTCTCTGACTTCATTGTGCGCGTCGAGGAGCAATACCCCATGTCGATCGAAAACGAAGAGCTGAACTCGCTTCTGACCACCATACGCAACCAGGCCACCGAGATCGAGACCCTCACCAAAGAGACCGCATCGCTGCGCCGCTCAATCGAGCAGTTCAACATCGAGCACAATCTCCGCACCGCCAACAAGGCCACCGCAGAAGCCGCTCAGCCTGAACTGGTTGAAGAAGTGAAAGCCACCGAAGTAAAACCCAAAAAAGCTCCGGCCAAAAAGAAAGCTTCAGCCAAAAAATCAGGAAAATAACCTATCTTTTACATATATATCACCTGTGGAGAGCCAGCGCGTGTGCGACCGGCTCTCCGCTTTTTTTAAAATATTTTCCCTGTTCGCGTGTCTTAACTGACAGAGCCGCTCTGATCAACCCAACAAACAAAAACATATTCACAATGAAAAAAGCAATCAAAGCATCATCGATAGCAATCTTGTTTCTCGCCGTGATTCCGGCGCTGGCCGGAACAGCGATCATGACACTCTGGAACGGCATTGTCGCCGCCACCTGCGGTTTCGCGACAATCGGATTCTGGCAAGGAGTCGGACTGTTCTTTCTCGGCCAGATACTGACCGGCGGATTCGTCCTCGGGCTATTCATGACCGGAGGCGCCATCCATGCGGCCATACGCCGCCATGACGGGTGGGGACACCACTGGCACGACATGACCGACGAACAGCGCCGCGAATTCATCAAACGCCGGCGCAAAGAGCATTTCGGATTTCACAATCGCGCCCATACCAGCGAAAATGCAGCCGACTGACAGCATCGGGAATATTTTTGCAGAATACTCGCCAAGGCTTCTGCAATATATCCGTTCACAAGTCAACTGCCACGAAGACGCAGAAGACATTCTTCAGGAAGTATTCTATCAACTCGCACGCGCCACGTCTGACGGCGAAGGCACCGGAATAGAGCGCATATCATCCTGGCTCTACCGTGTGGCCCGGAACTCAGTGCTCAACTTCTGGCGCAAAAAACGCGAAATTCTATCGGTCGACACCGAAGACACCGTTTGCGAAGAGATAGCCCTGACACTGTTCTGCTCACCGCAGGACGCCCCCGACAAGATATATCTGCGCAAACTCGTATGGCAGGAGTTAGACGACGCCCTGGCGGAACTGCCGTCCGAACAAAGCGAAGTGTTCTGCCTGACAGTCTTTGACGGCATGCCGGTCAAAGAGATATCTTCGGCCACCGGAATCCCGGTGCCGACACTTCTCTCGCGAAAACACTACGCTGTCAAACACCTGCGAAAAAGATTCCACGAACTATATGAAGCTCTGATTCCGCAGAACTGATTCAAATCTGACACAATATGTTTATAACACCGCTTATGTGGGCATCGATATGCGCCACAGCACCCGTCGCGTATCACTCAGAAACAGCATACGCCGACACGACAGAATATTCCTCCCTCATAAAAAATCTCGACGAGATCATCGTGAGAAGCTCACCGATAATCAATAAAACAGACAGAAAGATAATACGCCCTGACAAAGAAACGCAGCTGACAGCGGCCGACGGAATCGATCATATGGCGGCACAATACAACAAAGGGCAATCCGTGTGGAGTATCAGCGCCGGATATATGGTATGAAAAAAACAATCAAACAGCCGGCGTTCTCGCCGCGCAAATGCATTGCCTGCTGGAAATGCGTCGACGCCTGTCCGCGCAACGCCATAAGCAAAGTCGGCATACTCTGGCACCGTCACGCAAAGATATCCTATAGCGAATGCATCGGATGCAATATATGCGTGCGTACCTGTCCGCGCGGATGTTTCAGCGACTGATGTTCAGGCTCAGAACGGATAGCCTATGGCAAGATGGAATGCCAGAGAATTGCCAAACGACGTCATGTTGTAATAGCCCCGGCGACCAGTATCATACGGCGCGTGAATGCCTATGCCCAGATCGCCGCGAATGACCATCATGCCGATGTCGACACGCAGCCCGACGCCGGTGCCCAACGCCAGATCGCGCAAAAACGACGCAGCCTTCAGCTGGCCGCCCGGGCGCTCCGGATCATCCTTCAGCAGCCACACATTGCCGCTGTCAACAAACACCGCCCCATGCAGCGGTCCGAGAATCGGGAACCTGAATTCCACATTGGCCTCAAACTTAAACGTGCCGGTCTGGTCAAAGATGTTGCCCTTCATTCTGGGGTCATGATACGATCCCGGCCCTATGGAACGGACGGTAAACGCACGCACGGAATTGGCGCCACCAACCCAGAACTGCTCGCTATAGGGCACCTGCGACGAATTGCCATAGGCATGGGCCGCCCCGGAAGCCAGTCTGAACATCAGCCAATTGTCCTTCCTGCCGATGCGGTGTCCATAGACCACCTGGGCCGACGCCTTGACAAACTGAGAAATCGGAATGCCAAATAACCGCTTCTCGCCTTTGACTCCACCCAGGCGCCACAATCCGCAGAACAGCGCCCCCGACTCCTGCACGCTGACAGTCCAGTTCAGAGTGTTGCGCGAATTAAAGCGGCGGTCATACGTATAAGTATAAAGCAACTGAGGCATGAACTGCGAGCGGAAACTCTGGGCTATGGCCTGATTGGCGTCCATGATCGAGTCGAAATCGCGGGTGGTGTGCATCAGCTTGGTGTAGGTCAGTTTCAACAGCGTCAGGTCATGGGTGGCATATCGCGACGAAGGCCACGAATAACCATAGGAAGCATTGAACTGCGCCATCCTGAAAAACCGCGGACGGTTGAGCAGATCTGCCTGAAGGCTCATTCTTGTCCAGCTCAGATCACGCTTCATACGCGGAATGAATTTCGGAGCCAGCAGACGAGGAATAGACAGCGACCCCTTCAGTCCGAATTCATAGGAATTAAACAGATTCGAGCGCCGCCGCCCCGTCTGCCACTCATAGCTTCCGGTCAGCTGCACCGACAGCTGCTCGCCACCTCCGGCCAGATTGCGGTTGGTTAGCCCGAGAGTTATTCCAGGGCCGAGATAAGAGTTTGACTTTGACGACACATTGGCTTCGACCGACGCCTCAAGCGGAGTGTCGAACGTGCAGTCAATATCGAAATTAAGCCTATGTGAATCCATTGATGCCGAGTCGGGCGAAACATTCACATTTATGCCGTTGAATATTCCGAGACGGGCCAGCCGGGTCTGCGTGGCGTTGATCGCGCGCTGCGACACCGGCCTCCCCTTGCGCAAGAGCACACTCTCGTCGACAACCGAACGGCGGAAGCGGCTCGGCATCATCTGGATCAGCCTTGCGCGGCGCATGTCGACAGTGTCAGGAGTGCCGCCGCCCTGATTGCGCAACACCCTGACCGTGACATCGCCGACCGAATATCGCCGCAATGCAAAAGCGGGCGCATTCGCCGCAACGGTCAGCCTCAGAGTCACCGCTCCGGGCAGAATCAGCGAATCGGCCAGATACTCGATATAGTCAGGCTTGAAGAAATAATAACCGCGGTTGCGCAACGCAGTCGAGATCTGATCGCGCACAGACGACAGCGAATCGACACTGTAACGCACCCCCTTGTGGAGATAACGCGTGCGCACGGCCACAGAATCTATCACATGATAAAGATGACACGTGTCAGGCAACATCTCGATAGAGTCAATCGAAAAGGCCGGTCCGGTATTGACCGTGTAATTCACCCATGCGATCTTCTTGTTGCGCTTCGGTTGCAGCGAATATTCCGCCGAACCGCGGAAATAACCGTTGTTTTCCAGAATCTCGCCGATCATGCGGGTGCGCAGATCGGGACGCACATCGCTGACCAGCACCGGCTCCGCAACCAGCTTCTCATAAATCCAGTGCTTAAACCCCTTTGGCGGATTGGGCCAGTGGTTATAGACCCAGAGACCGAGCGGAAACGGGGCGCGTATGTTGGTGAAAGGCCACGGATTATTAGGCTTCACCGACACTGCTTCCGAAATTTCGTCCTTCAGTCCCGACGGAAGTTTCTGTCCGGGTTCCGGAATCATCTCCAGTTTCTTGATTCCGTTATACAGCTGCTCGTCGGCAGGTATTTTCGAGGTCGTTGAACATGAAGCCAGCAGCATTGCCGCAGTCATGACCCCGATCAGTTTAATGATTATCCGTGTCATGGTTGTCAGCCTTGTTTAAGTCAGATTGCGATTGAATCATAGGGGTGGCAGGGCGCCGGCGCCTGAAGCGGAAAATATCGCTCAGGCGGCTAATCTTGCGTTTCAGCACAAAACCGACGCCAGTCTGCGTGATCTCGCCCTCGAGAATGCTCTCATAGCCAGTGTGGCGAAACAGCTTCACATACATCGACCCGGCATCGTTGAGCAGATACTCGAACGAGATGTCGGAGATCAGATTCTGCGACAGATTCTCGTCCTGAGAAGCGTCGGTAGAATAATTTCCGCCGACAACGATCTTGAACCTATTATTGAACAGCGACTTGCTCACCTTGTAGCTATATTGCGTGGCGGTCGACGTCGACCCGTCGCGTGTGGAATTATACTGATCCATGCCGAACTGCACGTCGACGCCCTTTATCGTATTGGCCGCCCACGTGTTGAGCTGCGACGTCAGGAAGCCATAAAGGGCATTGCCCGAAAGATTGGCGTTGCCGGTCGTGTTCGGTCCGGAATAGACATTATACAGCAGCAGATTCATGGCCTGGTTAGCCCGCTGCTGCGCCGACATGGCGCGCAGCTCATTCTGCACGGCGATATCATCCACAGTGCTGAGATCGAAAGCCACATTCATGTTTCCGAGCGTTCCGGAGGCCGACAGCGTCACATCAAAAGTCACCAGCCTGGAGTTGGCACCCTGCTGCGTCACATTGGCCCTCACCTGGTCCACGGCGCTGACCGAGAATGCCGGATTCATCATGTCGCCGGTCCATGACACATAGCCGCCCGGGTTGAAGCTGAAATTCTTTTCGGAAATCACCGGCAGCGAATAGCGCACATATCCTTCATTGATGTTGAACCGTCCGGTCAGCCGTCCGTCGGCACTCACCGGCGTCTGCGTGTAGGTCAGCACGCCGTCACCCTTTATCTGCGCGCGGTTCTTCCCGTCGGCGCTCAGATCCAGGGCGATGGTCGAACCTTGCTCGATGTCAAGCCTGGCGTCGAGCATCATCTGCATGGCCGACACGGTCACCGAGTCGGCAACGGCCACAGCCGCCGTGTCGTTGAAATTGACAAAGCGCACCATGTCCGAAGTGTTCTGCAACCCGATCTGCGACCCGGCCTCCGACAGGATATAGGTCACATTGGTGCGCGGCAGCAGCGACAGCGACGCATCCACGTTGAGGAAACGCATATTGCCGCGCACCGACGCGTCAAGGTCTATGTATGCCTGGCCATAGACGTCGGTGCCCTTGCGCTTCTTCGAGTTGACAATCATCATGTCGCGGGCATTGAGCCTGAGATCGATTCTCGGGTCCGAGAGTGAGGCCATATCAACCAAACCGTTGATCAGCAAAGCGTTCTTGTTGGAGCCTGTGATGGCAAAATCATTGAACCGCACCACATTGCTGTCTACCGGCACTTTCGTGCGGCTCAAAGCGAAGCCCGACCCGATCATGTCCACTTTCACCGTGGCCGAATCAAAGTCGATATATCCGTCAAAGCGCGGCCGCGCCAGAGTTCCGGTGACCTCCATCCGGCCATTGAGCCATCCTCCCAGCCGGGCCATCCGTGGCGGCAGGAACGGATTGGCCACGCGCAACGGCATCCTGATCATGGCGAAATCAAGCATGAAAGGCGATGCCTTTGTGGAATCATTGAGCGCTCCGACGGCCGTGATCGTCCTGACCGAATCGACCATCAGCGCCACGTCGGCATTGACAACACCGCTGCGGCTGGTGCTGAGATCCACGTCGAGATCAAAATCACCGACCCGCTCCTTGCCATAGGTGAGGCCCGACAGACCGACATTGCCCGAACCATTGAGGCTCGACTGATTGTAGGTTATATTCATGGAGGCACACACGTTGCCGGCAATCGGCGGAGCAAACGGATTGATGCTCAGCCAATCCTGAATCTTCACGTCGGTAATCTGAAGAGTCATTGACGAGTCATGGCCGGCCGAGAGAGAGTCTACCCCGTGCTCATGACTGGTAAACAACCGCACACGCGACCCCTGGCCTCTGGCGTCAAGATCGGCGTCGACATGAAACGTCGACGGATTGACGCTGATATAGTTTCCTTCATTAAACGACCAGTCCTTATAGGCAATGACAGCATCCAGCGGCGTGAAGCCCACCGTGACAAGCGAATCGGCCACAGACGCCTGCAGTCCGAGCGAATAGCCCGTGGCACCATGTATGTTCTGCTGCTTCACATATGCCCGGAGCTGATTGCCGCTCATTCCGGCCCTCAGACCCACTCGGGCAAACTCGTCGAAAGTGCCCGGGCGGTTGACCATGTCGACAGCCAGAGCCAGGGCCGAGTCACGCTGAGCCACCGAAGCAGTCAGAGTGTCGATCCGCAACGACTGTCCGCTGAGCAGATTAAGCAACCGCGCCTGCATATGGACCGACGAATCATTGGCCGCATTCACGTCCAGTCGGCGGAAACTGATCTTCGATGGCCGCAGAAAATCATTTATCAGATTGTCGGCTCCGGCTTCGACGCTCAGACGCAACCGGGGCAACAGCCCGCTGATGGTGTCGGCGTCGACACTCCGGGCAGCCACCTGCGCGGCCACTGCGGCACCGGCATCGCCGGCCGCGGCGATCAGCGCGTTCAACGAAGTGTCGGCCTCCATCTCCACCGTCATTGACCGTTCGGCAATGCGTGCGGCCACATGGCGGCGTCCTCCGGCCAGCGACGCCGTCAGCGAATCGGCGGCCAGACGCGCCGAACCCTGCATCCAGTCGAGATCGCGCACGGCGGCGGTCACGCATATGGAATCGCCCTGCGGATCGAGGCTGCCGGCCGACTCAATGGCCAGCGACCCGTGCATCACCGAATCGGTCAGACCGAAAGCGCGCAGATCGAGCGAGGAGACGCGTCCGCCTGCCATCCACGACACCTGGCGGCGCGACAAAGCGCCGGCCGCTTTAATATCGAACAGTGCGGCGGGAGTGCCGCTGGCGGCCGCCACTTCATACATGCCGCCCTTCAACGACGCGTCGACCGTAACGTCACGTATCACCGTGGTCTTCCATGCCGCACGGTCAAGACGTGCGTTCAGATCCACGGCCGTCGACCGGCTCCAAGGGTTGAAACCGCGGCCTCTGGCGCTGACAACAGCCGACACCGCACCCACTCCGGCGTCGGGCATGAATGCTCCGACCGGAAACGAATCGGCCCGCAGATGGACGGAATATGATGGAGCTGAGCCGGCATACGTGCCCTTAAGAGCCAGGCGTCCGGCGGCAGTGCGCGCAGTGACGTCGGCGGCATAGGCGCCTGCATTGGCCGACGCCTTTCCGCGAATGCTCAGAGGCGGAATCCTGACGCCTTTGACCAGATTCCGGATAGGACCGGGATCGGTCAGCGATCCGCTCATTGTCAAGTCAGCCACCAGCGAGTCTGGCGCAGCAGTGAATCCGGCGGCATAGCCGGCAATGCTGACGTCGAATATTTTCGTCATCGAAACCGAAAGCGTGTCAATGTCGACGCGGCTCATGGTGCCGGCCGCGCTCACCCGAAGGCTCAGCGGGACGTCGCGCCTCAGCGGAGCGAGCATCGGACTCAGAGCCGGCATTGCCGTAACCACGTCGGCCAATCCGATTCCTGCCGAAGCCGAAACCGAAACTGGCGCACGGCCGGGAACGCTGTCAAGCCCCATTTCAGCAGTGACAGCGACTGTCGACGACGGAGTCAGCAGGCGAAAATCAGTGATGCGTATCCCGGCCGAATCCATGGCGAAAACGCCGTCGGCGTCAAGGGCGAGTCCGCAGCGTTCGCGAGTGTGCAGACGCACCACCGGCACCGTCATCTCAGTGCCGCGCATGGCGAAATCCTGCACCTCGATTTCCGTTTCGCTGACGCTGAGCCAGTCCGGATCCAGCCCGGGCAGAGGCTCGGCGCCGGCTTTGCCATAGAGCGCGACGGGGGCATCGACCGTGAGCCGCCGGCAGTCAATGTCGACCTGCTGCGGAGTGACAGCCACGCGTCCGCCGTCAAGCAGCGCCGAAGCCACAGATGCCGCAATCGTGTCAGTGACAAGCGAATCAGCTCCGGCCGAAGTCATCGACATCGAATAATCGACACGGGCCAGCTCCACGCGCGCAACATTGATTTCCATGTCTGCCGCCGAAGACGCAGTGTCGGTTTTCTCCTTGCCTTCGGTGCCCATGAGCAACCTGACGCGCGCCCCAGCGAGCCGCGCCAGCCCAACGTCGATGCGCGAAGCCGACATGGTCATGGAGGCCGACCGGACAATGACAGAATCGGCCACAGCGCCTATATAGAGCGAATCGGCGCCCCCCATCTGATAGAACGCACCTGTCACTTCGGCGCGTTTCACGCCGAGATGGCCGCGCAGCAGCGGCAGGATCTCCAGATCGGCTTCGGCGCGTCGGGCCGTGAGCATGGTGTCGCCGGTCTCGGCCATCACCACCGACGCATCTTCCACTGCCAGACGCAAGGGAAATCCAAGGCTCAGATCCTCCACCCCGATTTTCATTCCGGCGCTCTCTTCGACCATCGGCAGCACCTTGTGGGCCACGGCATTGAGCACTCCGGGCACATAGAGCGCCGCGACGGCGACGAGCAGCAACGCGACCAGCGCCACAGGGATCAGAAGAACCGTGCGGAGCCATCGGAGAGCACGCCGGCGGACCGGTTTGCCTTGTGGTGTATGCGTGTCGGCAGCAGTCAAAACGTATATTCTTCGATTAAAAAAACAAATTATCAGTTGCCTGAATCGGCCGTCAGACTGTCGAGCAGCTCCTGACGCGAAATGACTCTTATAGCCCTAAGCGAATCGGACTCGACAATCCGCTGCGCCTTAAGCTTTTCAACCACGGCCACATATGATGCTTTTGCAACACCCAGCAGCGTGTTCATGTCGCGCCCGTGGCTACACATCACGATGTCTGTGCTTCCGGGTTGCGTCATCCCCTGCACCCAACATGCGATTTTCTGCTCCACCGAGCCGGAGGCGGCTTCGGCCAGAGCCATCTGCCCTTTCTGCGCGGCAGAGCTAAGCACGTTGAGATAGTTGAGCATGAAGACCGGGTCTTCGGCAAGCATCGAGCGATAGACGTCTTTGGTTATCTGCATCATCCCCACAGGGCCGATGGCAGTGGCGGTTCCGGGATAGCGGTTGGTGCGTCCGAACAGATACTCCGGAGCGATCACGTTTGGTCCGGCAAGGGTCTGAGCCACAGAAAACCGGCCGTTTGACGCGACGATCTCCACTCTCACCGATCCGCTGACAATGAATTTCAGATGCGTGCACTCCTGCCCGGCAACGGCAATCTCGTCACCGTCGGCATATTTGATGAAATGCAGCGGGACATGGCCCGCAACCTGCTGCAGGCGGGTCTGGCTCACTCCCTTGATGAGCGGCAACTCGCGCAAGATGGTGAATATGCTCCCTTCGTTGTCTTTGTTGGTCTTCACAATATTTAATAATCCGGTTTTGCTGAATTAACAAACAGCCGGAGCGTAAAGTTTACCTCCGCTGCTCCGGCAGCCGCCACACTCAGCGATATTTTCCGGCCGAAGCCGGATCCGTGTCTGACAGGACGGAGAGATATGACGCATAGCGCGACGGCGCTATCAGCTGCGCCTCAATATCTGCCATCACGGCGCATCCCGGTTCGCCGGTGTGGGTGCAGTCGCCGAAACGGCAGCGTGCCGAAGCGGCAAATATCTCAGGAAAGAAATGCGCCACTTCATGGCGGTCGAAGTCAATCGTTCCGAAGCCCTTCACCCCGGGGGTGTCGATCAGGCGTCCGCCGTCGGGCAGATCATACATGCGGGAGAATGTGGTTGTGTGCATGCCGGTGCGGTGGGCGTCGGAGATCACTGCCGTGCGCAATTCGGCGTCGGGCACAAGCGCATTGATCAGCGATGACTTGCCGACTCCGGAGTTGCCGCTGAGCAGCACGATCTTCCCCTTCACAGCCTCACGCAACTCATCCAGGCCCGATCCGGCCTTGACCGAAGTGACGATCACCTGATAGCCCACCGTGCGATAGAGATGACACACAGCTTCGAGCAGTTCCTGATCTTCGGCTTCGCAGAGCAGATCCGACTTGTTGATGACCAGTATGGCCGGCACGCCATATGCCTCGGCGGTGGCCAGGAAACGGTCGATAAACGTGGTCGAGGTGACCGGCTGCGTCAGCGTGGCCACCAGCAGCACGCAGTCAACGTTCGACGCCAGAATATGGCTCTCCTTGCTCAGATTGCTTGCGCGCCTGATTATGTAGTTGCGGCGCGGAGAGATGGCTGAAATGAATGCGACCGAGGCGTCGGCATCAGTCACAGTAACCCTGTCGCCGACGGCAACGGGGCTGGTTGTGCGGACTCCGCGCAGCCGCAGGTTGCCCTTGGCCGCGGCGGTGACCGTGCGGCCATCGTCGAGGAGCACCTGATAGCGGTTGCCGTTGTTGCATGTCACCAGGCCCTCGATGGTTTCGTTCCTGTTGTTGTTGCCCATCTATGGTTTTCCGAGTCCGAAAATCCGGCGCAGCCTTTGGCGGAACGGCATTTTAATCTGCCTTATGTGGACGTTGGCCGAGAGATCGGATTTGTTGATGAATATTATGGAATTCGGCAGCACCACCGCCACCGCCTCAGGCAGATCGGCCACACCGTTCACCCGCTCGAGTTCAATTTCGCGGAATGGCGACGACTGAGGCATTCCGGTGAACACCAGTCTTTCGCCGTCCATGTCGAGCGCATCGGTGTCGAGCACATAATCCACCAACAGCGACAGGTTCCGGTCCTCAAGCCTCTTTGGCTGTCGGCGGAATCGCCTGTAAAGTTCATTGATCGTGTCAGCAGTTATAGCCATAATCCATCTGCAAAGTTACGAAATTTCCACGGATTGCGAAACTTTATCTCCCTGGCGGAGATCATCAAAAATTATCGCGGCGGCATTTGCGGCGGCATCGGAGGTGCCGAGCCTGCGGCGTATCTCGGCATAACCGGCCTGCTGGATGGAATGACGCTTGTGGCCGGGGAGCAGCGGCACCATCTGGCGCACGATTTCAAGCGGCGTGCATTTGTGCATCAGCAACTCAGGCACCACCGGCGCGTCGGCTATAAGGTTCGGGAGCGACACATACGGAATTTTGAGCACACGACTCATCGCGGCATACATCAGCCGCGATGCCGAATGGCGGTAGCATACGACCTGCGGAGTGCCTGTCAGGGCACATTCCAGAGTGGCTGTGCCTGAGGTGACAAGCGCCACTGTGGCCACGGCCATCAGATCGGTGGTGCACTCCCAGACCACCTTCGCTCCGGTCATTCCGGCATAAAATTCAGGCTCGATGGCAGGCGCGCCGGCAATAACGGTCTGATATTTCGAGGCAAGCACCCGCGCCGCCTCGAGCATCACCGGCAGATTCGACGAAATCTCGCTGCGGCGGCTGCCTGGCACCAGCGCCAGAATCGGCTTGTCGGGCAGGCCGTGATCGCCACAAAAGCGCTCCAGATCAGGAGCGGCTGCCAGGCGCCGGTCAATCTCTCCGACCGAAGGATTGCCGACATAGTCCACTTCCATGCCGTGGCCGCGATAGAATCCGACTTCAAAAGGGAGAATGCTCAGCACCCGCCGACACAGCCTCCTGATGGCAGCGACACGATGTTCTTTCCAGGCCCACACCTTTGGCGAAATATAGTAATAGACCGGAATGCCGAGCGACGCGGCGTGTTCGGCAATGCGGAGATTAAACGAAGGATAATCGACCGGAATGAACACGTCTGGCCTGACGCGATCGAGCATCCGCCGGGCAACATTGAGATTGCGGGTCACGTCGGGCAGATGGCGCACCACCTGTCCGAAACCCATATATGCCATATCGCGGTAATGCACAACCGGCTTGGTTCCTGAGGCGTCAGCCATCAGATCGCCGCCGAGAAAGCAGAATCGCGCTTCGGGATCAAGTCGGCGCAACGCCTTGATCAGTTCAGAGGCGTGAAGGTCGCCGGACGCCTCGCCGGCACAGAGCATATAGATCATATATGTCTGCAAAGATAATGTTTTTCCGGCAATTCACGGGCCTTAGACCCCGTTCCCCAATATTTGTTAACGCTGGGGCGGTCAAGCGCCGTGCAG
>CAMWSS010000017.1 GCA_947177035.1 uncultured Porphyromonadaceae bacterium
ATTTTATACCCGTGCCGATCCACATATGCCCGCCCTCGGCCGGGAGTGGATTATACGAAATCTATCCTTCGAGTCTGACGATACATGAAAAATTTCGTATCTTTGCAGCAATATAAATGAAAGTTTTGAGTATGAATCAGGATGATATACTTCTGGAAGTGCGCGGACTGCGTGCTTCTGTTGAATCAAAAGAGATATTGAAGGGAATTGATCTGACTGTGCGTCCGGGAGAGGTTCACGCCATCATGGGGCCGAACGGATCCGGCAAATCGACGTTGAGTGAGGTGCTGGCCGGAGATCCGGCGTTTACCGTCACTGGCGGATCGGTGCGTTTTCACGGCATTGATCTTTTGTCGCTTTCGCCTGAAGATCGCAGTCATGAGGGTCTTTTTCTTTCGTTTCAGTATCCGGTGGAGATTCCGGGAGTGTCAATGGTGAATTTCATGCGTGCTGCTGTCAATGCGAAGCGCAAATATTTTAACGAACCGCCGCTCACTGCCGCTGAATTTCTGAAGATGATGCGCGCGAAGCGCGAGGTCGTGGAGCTTGACAACAAGCTTGCTTCGCGTTCGGTCAACGAAGGTTTTTCGGGCGGAGAGAAGAAGAGAAACGAGATTTTCCAGATGGCGGTGCTTGAGCCGAAGCTCTCGATTCTTGACGAGACGGATTCGGGCCTTGATATCGATGCGTTGAGGGTGGTTGCCGGAGGCGTGAACAAGTTGAAGACAGACCGCAACGCCACGATTGTCATAACTCACTATCAGCGTCTGCTGGATTATATCCGTCCGGACTTTGTCCATGTGCTTTATAAGGGACGCATTGTGCGCACCGGAGGCCCGGAACTCGCTCTTGAACTGGAGGAGCGGGGCTATGACTGGATCAAGCAGGAAATCGATGCCGGAGAGTCTGCCATATGAGTACTTCTGTAAAACAGTATGTCGACCTCTATGAGGCGAACCGCGACAAGTTCGGTGACCGAGATGAAGCGCTGAAGGCGCTGTCGGGGGCTATGCTTCCGGATCTGTTTGCGCCGGACTATGGGCTTAATGTCGGTCGCGTCAGGATTCCTGTGGACGTGGCCGAGTCGTTTCGCTGCGATGTGCCGACGGTCAGCACTCTGATGGGACTGGTGCTTAACGATACGTTTGTGCCGTCGACCACTCTGGCCGGACGTCTGCCCGAGGGGGTGGTTTTCGGGCCGCTTTCGGAGTGTATGGACCGCCTGCCGGCGATGACTGATCCGACGGTGCTCACCGCGCTCAACGATCTGTTGCTTCAGGAGGGCGTGATTGTCTATGTGCCGGACGGGGTGACGCTTCACAAACCGTTGCAGCTGGTCAATATATTTTCCGCTCCGGTCGATCTGATGGCCGTCAGGCGGCTTGTGGTCGTTCTCGGCGAGAATGCGCGCGCGCGTATGCTTGTCTGTGACCACACACAGGATGATCTCAGAAAATATCTTTCGCTGGAAACTGTGCAGATCTCGCTTGCCCGCGGTTCGCATTTTGATCTGGTGAACGTCGAGGAGGCTTCGCCGCTGACAGGTCGTCGCCTTGAAATGCGCGCGCGTCTGGCGGCCGATTCGTCGCTGGCGGTGACAATGGCCCATCTTGGCGGCGGTGACTCGGCGGCTGATATACGGGTGCATCTCGACGGCCAGGGAGCCGAAGCCCGCGTCAACGGAATGATCATTGCCGGAGGTGAGAGCCGGGTAGCCAATGCCACCACTGTGTGGCATCACGGTGAGCGCACCCGGTCGGAGCAGTTGTTCAAATATGTGGCCGACGGTGCTTCTATGTGTGATTTCCGTGGGCGCATAGTGGTTGACGAGGCGGCCCGGTTTACGGAAGCTTATCAGAACAACCGCAATGTGCTGGCCAGCGACAAAGCTGCGATACACACCGAGCCGACCCTTGAGATATATTGTGACGACGTGAAGTGCTCGCACGGCGCGGCCACCGGACAGCTTGACACCGAGGCGCTGTTTTACATGCGTTCCCGCGGTATTCCCGAGGAGCAGGCGCGGCATATGCTGATGGAGGCGTTTATGGCCGATGTGATCGACGGAGTGTCGGTGGAAGGTCTGCCCGACCGTCTGCGGCTGCTGGTCGAGCGCCGTTTCAATGGCGTGGACTCTGCCGTCTGTGCGAACTGTGTGCCGAATAATGATCTTGCCACTCCGAACTGCGGCCATGTTTGACGTCGAAGCGCTGAGAAAGGAGTTTCCGGGCCTGGAGCGCACCCTCTATGGGCGCCCGATGGTTTATCTGGACAATACTGCCACGTCGCAGACTCCGCGCTGCGTGATCGACGCGGTGGAGTCGGGCTATGTTAATGCCAAGGCGAATGTGCACCGCGGGGTGCACACGCTCTCTCAGGAGGCGACCGCGCTGCAGGAGGCGGCGCGCGAGCGGGTCAGAGCATATATCAATGCCGCATCGGCCTCAGAGATCATCTTCACCCGCGGCACCACCGAGGCGATCAATCTGGTGGCCGCAAGCTATGGTTCGCTTCTGGAGAGCGGCGACGAGGTGGTCATCACTGTGATGGAGCATCATGCCGACATCGTGCCGTGGCAATTGCTGGCCATGCGTCGGGGCATCGTTGTCAAGGCTGCGCCGCTGCTGCCCGACGGCAGTCTCGATCTGGAGGCATGGAAGGCTTTGTTTACCGAACGCACCCGCGTGGCTGCGTTCTGCCATGTCAGCAACGTGCTCGGCACGGTCAATCCGGTTCGCGAAATGGTGGAGTGGGCACACGCTCATGGCGCTGTGACAGTGGTGGACGGCGCTCAGGCGGTGCCTCATGCCCGCGTCGACATGCAGGCATTGGGTGCTGATTTTTATGCTTTTTCGGCTCACAAGATGTATGGTCCGACTGGCACCGGAGTGCTTTACGGGCGCGAGTCTTTGCTTGAAAAAATGCCGCCCTGGCAGGGTGGCGGAGAGATGATAGCCCACGTGAGTCTTACGGAGCCGACGACGTTTGCCGATCTGCCTTATAAGTTTGAGGCCGGCACTCCCGATTTTGTCGGCATCGGGGCATTCAGTTCCGCGATTGATTTTATAGAGAGTGTGGGTATGGAGAATATCGCGGCCCACGAACATGAACTGCTGGAGTATACCACAGCGCGCATGCTCGCCGAGGTGCCAGGCATCAGGCTGTTCGGCACCGCACCGGGCAAAGATGCTGTGATCTCGTTTCTTATCGGCCGGCATCATCACTATGACACGGGGATGCTTCTCGACAAACTCGGTGTCGAGGTGCGCACGGGCCACCATTGCGCTCAGCCTCTGATGAAGGCTCTGGGCATCGAGGGCACTGTCAGGGCCGGATTCGCGGCCTACAACACGCGCGCCGAAGCCGATGCGTTTATCGCGGCTTTGGTCAGGACCGCTGCGATTCTCGGGCAATAATATGCGCTGTCGCCGCGTTAATTAGATTGTGAAGATAAGGCCGCATAGGAGAGTCGCCGCAGTGTGGATATGGACGTTTGCCGCCATCGCCATGCTCGCGCTCGTGTCGTGTTCTGCCAGGAAGAACACCGCCGCCTCGCGCCGTTATCAGGCATTTATCACGCGCTATAACGTTTATTACAACGGCAATGAGCATTATGTGGAGTCTCTGAAGGAGATGGAGTCGAAATATCAGGACGACTATACCACGCTGCTCTTCACTCATCCGGCCGAAGCCAAGGCGGCCCCGAAGGCTCCGCAGCCTTCCGGAAACTTTGACCGTTCGATCGAGAAGGCCCAGAAGGCTATCCAGCTTCATTCAATCAAGAAGCGCCCCAAGCGCAAGGCCGGAAAGACTTCATCGGAGCAGAAAGACTGGCTGAAACGCGAGGAATACAATCCGTTTCTGCATAACGCATGGCTGATGATGGCCCGGAGCCAGTATATGAACGGCGATTTTACGGGCGCAGCCGCCACGTTTTATTACATTTCGCGTCATTTCGGATGGTTGCCGCATGTGGTGACCGAGGCGCAGCTATGGCAGGCGCGCAGCTATGTGGCCATTGACTGGGTCAATGAGGCGCAGGCGATCGTGGATCGCATCAAGCCCGAAAAACTTACCGACAGTAAGCTCAAGAATCTTTATGCGCTGACCGCGGCTGCCGTTGCGGTCAGAGAGAAGGACTTTGAGCGCGCCATTCCCCGTCTGCGCGAAGCCGCTGCCGGAGCCAAGGGCACACAGAAGGTGAGACTTAATTTTTTGCTGGGCCAGGCGCTTGCCGCCATCGGCGACAATGCCGGGGCCTATGCGGCCTATGCCGCGGCAGCCAAATCGGGCGCGGCGCCTTACCGCACCAAGCTCAATGCCCGCATAAAGCAGAGCGAGGTTTTTGCCGGCTCTGATCCGGAGCCTGAGGTCAGATCGTTGAAGCGCATGGCCCGCATGGGTCGCAACGCCGAGTATCTCGATCAGATATACTATGCCATCGGAAATCTCTATCTGAGCCGCAATGACACGGCAAAAGCGATTGAAAACTATATTCTTGCGGCCGAAAAGTCTACTCGCAACGGAATCGAGAAAGCGATCTCCAATGCGACTCTCGGTCAGGTCTACTATGCGCGCGGGCAGTATGATCTCGCTCAGCCGCGACTCAGCGAGGCTGTGCCGCAGTTGCCCGAGGATTATCCTGACTATAAGTTGCTGAAGCGCCGTTCCGACGTGCTCGACGAGCTTTCGGTCTATTCCCAGAACGTAACCCTTCAGGACTCGTTGCTGCGTCTGTCGGAGATGACCGAGGAGCAGCAGCTGGCCATTATTGATAAAATCATCGAGGAGCTGAAGAAAAAAGAGAAAGAGGAGGCCGAGGCCGCCGCGCTGGCCGAGTTCGAGGCCAACAAGCCCGGGCAGTCGCAGCTGGCCGGGGGTGCCAACGCCCCGCAGCAGTTCATGCTCAATAATGATGATTCATGGTATTTCTACAACACGGCCACTCTGGCGGCCGGCCGCACGGAGTTCCAGCGCCGATGGGGTTCGCGAAAGCTTGAAGACGACTGGCGCCGCCGCAACAAGGCTTCTTTCTCGTTTGACGACTTCGCCTCTTCCGAGTCCGACGGCGATGATGACGCGCAGAATGCCGATTCCGACGGAAGCGGCGGCGAGCCGGCCCAGGAGATGACCGATGAGGAGAAAGAGGCGATTGAAAGGGCTTCAGATCCGCATTTCCCGGAATATTATCTTGCCCAGATTCCGAAAACAGAACAGGATAAGCTCACGGCCAACGATGTGATCCAGGAGGGTCTGTTCACGATGGGCTCTATTCTGCGCGACAAACTTGATGACTTTGCTTCGGCCCGCGCCCGCTGGGACGAACTGCTCGGCCGCTATCCCGACAATATCTACCGGCTTGATGTCTATTATAATCTCTACATGATGTATCAGCGCATGCAGCGTCTCGATGAAGCCGAGCGATGGCGGCAGCTGATCATTTCTGAATTTCCTGAGTCGAAATATGGTGTGGCTCTTCGTGATCCGGACTATATAGAGAACCTGAAACGCATGCCTGAAGAGCAGAGCAGGATGTATGACGCGGCCTATGAAGCCTACCTCGACAACCGCAATGCTGATGTGCACGAAGCTTATGCCGAGATGATGCGGCTCTTCCCGCTCAGCGACGCCATGCCGAAGTTCATGTTTCTGCACGCGCTGAGCTATGTCACCGAGAAGAAGCCTGATGAGTTCAATGCCACGCTGCGCGAAATGCTTGAGCGTTATCCCGACACTGACGTCACCTCGCTCGCTTCGTCGTGGCTCAAAGGCATGGCTGCCGGACGAAAGCTGCAGCAGGGAGCCGGCAACGCACGCGGCATGCTCTGGGACATACGCCTCGGTGCGGACTCTATCAGCGGAGACACCGCCTTGGATGCCGCGCAATTTGATTTCGACCCAGAGCAGCCGCAGATTCTGGTGATGGTTTATCCGACTGACAGCGTTTCGGCCAACGAACTGCTTTTTCAGGTGGCCCGCCACAATTTCAATTCTTTTGTGGTCAAAGACTTCGACCTTGAGCAGATGACTTTCGGCCGTCTTGGCATGCTGTTGGTCAAAGGGTTTGAAAACGAGGCTGAAATGAACCACTATCGCTCCGTGCTCGGTCAGTCAGAGATAATGACCCTGCCTCAGCAGGTGACTTTGGTGCCGATCTCGGCGGCTAATTTCAACACGTTGATCTCACAGGGCCGCACATTTGAAGAATATTTCAATGCCGCCCGCGCCGCCGCTCTGGAATCAACGGAGACCTCCGTAATTCCCGACATGGAGTATACCGCCGACGACCCGTCTGATCCGGCTGAAGAGGTCATTGACGATTCGGCGTCAGACGAGTCCGGATCTGAACCTGAGTCTGAGTCAGAACAGTAAGTTAGTCGGCTGACCTGGAGTCGGTCAAGGGCAAAAAAAATACGCGCCCGCGTCGTGAGAGAGAAACGGCGCGGGCGCGTGTGGTCTATTCAGTGAGATCGATCCGTGGAATCAGAGATCTGATTTGTCGAGACGGTTCAGAGTGATCAGCACTTTGCCTGACGCAGAGAGCAATTCAACCCTGTCGGGGTCGCCTTCGGCGCGGCGGGCCGTTGCTGTCTCTTCAAGGGCGATCAGGAGCTGCTGCTCGGTGTTGTCGCCCGGAGGGCAGGCCATGCGGGTAGTGGCCAGAGCGCTGAACTGTACGGACGAAGTGACTTGCGGGTCCTGAGTGATGGATCCGTTAAGCAGATTGCATCCGGTGTTTCCGTGAACGAGGCCTTCGGTCACGTCAAACACCAGTCTGACGTCGGGGTTGCTGACGTGGGTTTTGCCGATGGCTGCTACCTGCCACGGGCCGTTGAGGAAGATGATGTCGGGGTTACGCAGAGTCATGACAGTGATATTCTGTTCATTGTTGAGCGAAAGCACTTCCGATCCGCCCTTTCTCGAAATCGAGAACGATCGAGTGGTGTCCAGAGCGATACTTATCGGCATTGCCAGAGTGTCGTCCGGACAGAACCGCATTGTCGAGGCAACCTGTGAGAATGTCAGTTTCTGTCCAGGCTCAACAGTGAAGCTGCCGTTGATGATGTTGCAGGCGTCAGAGCCATAGAAGCGTCCTTCCGAGTCGGAAAATTCAAGATAAGGCCATTCGTCCTCATAGCCTTTCACCTGGGTGTTGCCCACCGAGCTGATGATCCATCTGCCCGACAGGGAACGCACCTGATTGTCAGGTGCGGCCTGTGGAGCCTGCTGTTCGGTTTTTGCCGGAGTTGCGGTCTGCTGTTGCTTCTTTCCGGTCAGACCCTGTATGGAGGAGCATCCCGAAAAGAGAGATGCAGCTCCGATGGCAGAGAGTATTATTAGTTGCTGTTTCATAGGCTGGAAATAGGTGGAATTATTGTTCCGGATCAAGAATGACAACGCGGTAGTTGCCTTGGGCGTTCACCGACTTAACGAAGTTTTGCACTTGTTCGGCTGAGATTGAATTGACAAGGTCGACGGCGCCGTTAAAGGTGTCGATAGTGCCTCCGGATGTTGTCCATCTGCTCATCGCGCTGCGCCAAGCCTGGTTGCGCTCCTGGCCTTCTGTCAGGCTCTTGACCAGATATTCTTTCACTTTCGAAAGCTCTTCGTCGGTGATTTTCTGGGCCATTTTGCCGAACTCGTCGCGGATCACTGCAAGCACTTCGGTTTTCTTGTCGGGGTTCATCGGGAACACGCTCTCGATCGTGACGTTGCGTCCGTTGATCGAACTCATGCCGCCGTTGGCGAAGATTGAGTAGACAGCGGCCATCTCTTCGCGTACGGTCTTGATCAGACGGGCCGAGAGGATCTGTCCGGTAATGTCGGCCAGATAATAGTTGAGAGCGTTGACCGGAACTGAGGCACTTTCAATGATCGCACACTGAGTCTGCGGATTCGTCATCGGGAAAGTGAACGTGTCGGTGCCTTCTCCGCCCACTGTCTCAAAGGCCGGGTCAACCTTCTTCACCGGTTTTGAGGCTTTTTTGGCGTTGGCGGGCAATGTGGCGAGATATTGCTCGGCGAGCGGACGGAAGGTCTCGGGGTCGATATTGCCGACGAAGATGAAAGTATAGTCGGCGGCATTGGCCACCTGGGCCTTGACCAGAGTCTCGATGCCCTCGCGGGTGCATTCCGTCAGGGTCTGGGTGGAAATGGTCTGCATGTAGGGGCTTGAGTAGAGAGCCTGGCGCAGATCCTTTCCGAACTGATACTGGGGCGATGCCTCCTGATTGCGGAGCAGGTTTTCATAGATGTTTTTGGTTGCGGCAAACTCCTGTGCGTCATAGTTGACGGATGTGAAGTAACCGTATATCATCTCCATCTGCGTGGCCAGGTCCTTCGGAGTAGTCGAGCCGGAAATCGAGCGGCTGTAGAGGTTGAACGACGGATTCAGCGACACTTGTTTTCCGGTCATCAATTTGGTGAGGTCGGTGTTGTTGTATGCGCCGATCGCGTAGCGGCTGCTCATCTCGTCAAAAGCCACGAAGTCGGCCACCGATGCGAGTCCGGTGTCGCGGCTCATTCCCTGCGGGGCAACTGCGTTGAACAGGATCTCGTCGTCTTTGAATCCGGTGCTCTTGATCATCACCTTCACTCCGTTTGACAGAGTCCAGACAGTCGCGTTCCAGAGGTTGTCGGTTTCGGTCTTGACGATCTTGCCGGGAGCCGGGAGCTGCGGAATGAGCGGGTCGGTGCGGGTCTGGTCGACAAACGCCTGTATCTCCTCGCCATCCACTGCTGCCATGGCTTCGGCCAGTTGTTCCTGAGTCGGGATCAGGTAACCTTCGGCTTCAGGCATGAAGGCGATGACCACGCGGTTGTCTTTGCCGGTGATCTCATTGAAAATGGCGTTGATGGTCTCCACGCCAAACATCGGATTGTCGGCAATCTCCTTCATCAGGGGATATGTCACGGAGATGTCGGCGGCAGGGGTGTTGTCAAGGAAGTGGCGCACATACTTCGATGTCAGCGAGCCGGTTTCCTGTGAATTGCGGTTGTTGTAGAGCTTTTCAAGTCCTGACAGATATTCCTGCTTGGCTCTGTCAAGCTCGCTCTGATTGAATCCGGCTTTTGTGCGGAGCACTTCGCGATAAAGAGCCTGGAGAGTCGGGCGCAGGTCGCCTTCTTTTGCTATGCCGAGCATGGCGAACATATCTTTTGTGTTGCTGAACAGGAAGTTTCCGATAGTGGCCTGTCCTACGGCAAACGGGGTTTCGGGCTGGCTCATCATGTCGGAAAGGCGCTGGTTGAGCATGGCGGAGATCATCTCTTTGGCATAGTCCATAGCCACCGCCGGAATCGACGAACGCATTTCGCGCGGCATCGTGTCAAATTTCCAGAGCAGGTAGAGAAGAGCGTTCTGCTGCTCCTTGTCGCTGCCGATGGCATAGATGGTTCCGGGGGTGTCGGGCACGTCGAAAACTGTGCGTTCCGCAGCATTTTCAGGCATTTCGATGTCGGCAAACATCTCCTTGATCTTCTGCTCAGTGCGTTCGGCATCAATGTCGCCGACAACGATGATTCCCTGAAGGTCGGGGCGATACCATTTCTCATAATAGTCACGCAGGGCCTGATAGGGGAAATTGTCGACCACCTCCATTGTGCCGATCGGCATGCGCTCGGCATATCGGCTTCCGGGATAGATTGTCGGGAGCAGGTCCTCAAGGATACGCTGAGTGCCGTTGGAGCGTGACCGCCACTCTTCGTGGATCACACCGCGCTCCTTGTCGATCTCCTCCGGTTCGAGCAGCAGCTCGTTGGCCCAGTCATGGAGAATGAGCAGGCAGGAGTCGACGGTCTGGGTGCGGTTTGTGGGCACATTGGTGATATTATAGACGGTTTCGTCGGTGGCGGTGTAGGCGTTGAGATGGGCGCCGAACTTCACGCCGACGCTCTCAAGCCAGCTTACCAGCGAATTTCCCGGGAAATTCTTTGTGCCGTTGAAACACATATGCTCCAGGAAGTGTGCCAGTCCGCGCTGGTTGTCTTCTTCCAGCACCGATCCGACCTTCTGCGCGATATAGAAATCGGCCTGGCCTTTGGGGTATGCGTTGTGGCGTATGTAGTATGTTAGCCCGTTGGGCAATGTGCCGGTGATGACAGCGGAGTCCATCGGCACCTGAGGCAGCTGGGCCGGCATCTGCTGGGCCGAAGAGGCTTCGGAGAAGGCCAGCGCGGCCAGCGCCATTACGGCGCATTTAAAAAACTTTTTCATTGTTGTAAGACTTGAAATTATGGTAATAATAAACCACAAATATACGCTGTAATTGTGGATTATGCAAATCCGGCTGGCCGGCCTGGCCAGCAGCCGGCCGCATCAACCGCTTGTCTGACAGTCCGGGAGTCGGTCCGGCCTGAGAAATGCCGGCGGGCGTAATGACTGAAATTCGGGAAAATTTTGTAAATTTGCACTCATGAACAGAATAACAGATTCCGATATTCAGGCAGCCAAGCTGCGTCTCGGCATAGTGGGGTCGTCGCCATTGCTGCTGGAGGCGGTGGGCCGTGCTCTTCAGGTCGCGCCGATTGATCTGTCGGTGCTGGTGATTGGTGAAAGCGGCACCGGCAAGGAATTCTTTCCGAAGATCATACATCAGGCCGGATCGAGAAAACATGCCAGATATATAGCGGTGAACTGCGGAGCCATTCCGGAAGGCACCATCGACAGCGAGCTGTTCGGTCACGAAAAAGGCTCGTTCACCGGCGCTATCGCCTCTCGCAAAGGATATTTTGAAGAAGCCGACGGCGGCACCATATTTCTTGACGAAGTGGCCGAGCTGCCGCTGACCACTCAGGCACGCCTGCTGCGTGTGCTCGAGACCGGCGAATTCCTGAAAGTCGGCTCCAGCCAGGTGCAGCGCACCAACATACGCGTCGTGGCCGCCACCAATGTCGACATGTCGCAGGCCGTGGCCGAGGGGCGCTTCCGTCAGGATCTGTATTACAGACTGTCGACCGTTCAGATCAACGTGCCGCCGCTGCGCGACCGTGGCGGCGACATCATAATGCTGGCGCGCAAGTTCGCTTCCGATTTTGCCGAACGCTATTCCACGCCTGAGATCGAACTTACCGACGATGCCCGCTCCGCGATACGCGGCTATCGCTGGCCCGGCAATGTGCGCCAGCTCAAAAACGTCGTCGAACAGATCTCGCTGTTTCATGCCGGCGACAGGGTTGACGCCGCGGCGCTTGCCCCCTACCTGCCATCGCCCAACTACACTCCGGCGCTGGTTGGCGGAGCCGATGCCGGCGCAGGCGGTTCGGATGCCGGCGGAAGGCAGTCGTATGCCCGCGAACGCGAAGTGCTGTTCAACATGATCTTTCAGTTGCGCAACGAAGTTGACGCCCTGCGGGCCGAACTTGACGGCGGTCGCCTTGCCGGCGGCCTGACCGTGTCGGCCCGTCCGTCGTCGGCGTCGGGCGTGGGCCACGGACCGTCGCTGGCTCTGTCGCTTCCGGAGGAAGTGGCCGTGACCGAAGTGACCGACCGCTCCGTCGGCCACGTCACACGCTCGCTGGAAGACACCGAGCGCGAGACCATCCGCGAGAGCCTTGAGCGCAATGGCGGCCGCCGCAAGGCCACTGCCGCCGAACTTCACATATCGGAACGCACCCTTTACCGCAAAATCAAAGAATATGGGTTGGAGTAAACTGCTTGGAGCCGTGCTGCTCTCGCTCTGTGTGCTGGCGCCGTTGCCGGCATGCCGCATAAGCTATAAACTGAACGGATCGGCGCTCGACTATAACGTCTACCGCACCATCTCCATCGGAGAGTTCCCGATTCGCGCCGCGATGGTCTATCCGCCGTTGCAGACCACATTCGAGAACGCTCTCACCGACTATGTGCAGCGCAACACCCGTCTGCAGGTGATGGACTCCGGCAATACTGACCTGCAGATCGAAGGCGAGATCACCGGCTATTCGCTCTCGCCGCAGGCGGTGGGCGCCGACGGATGGGCCTCGCAGACAAGGCTCACTGTGACGGTGAGGGTGCGCTATACCGACAATCGCGACGACTCAAAAGATATGGACCAGACGTTTTCGGCCTATCGCGACTTTGATGCTTCGGAGATGCTGACCGACGTGCAGGACGAATTGTGCACACAGATCTCCGACGAACTTGTGGAACTGATTTTTAACGCCACTCTTGGCAACTGGTGACGAGCGCTATGTCCGGTATTGACGACGAAGTGTCAGGATGGCTGAGCGGTGACGATCCGCTGGTTCCCACGCCGGAACGCGTGGCCGAACTCGAAGAGACCATGCCGTGGTTTCTGCTGCCTGCGGTGTTGTTGCTCAGGCGCCGCGGCGGAATGATCGACGACAATCTGCGTCGGCGCCTTCTGGCGCGTCTGGCTGTGGCCGCTCCTGACCTGCAGGCCATGGAGATGGCGGCCGACTCCGATCTTTCGGCCGAACTGTCGGGCTTCTATCCTGAAAGCGAACCTGCGCCGAAGCCTTCGACCACCAGTGCCATAGATAAATTCATCTCCACCTACGGTTCGCCCGATCCCGGCGAGGAGGAACTGCTTACGCGCCTGATTTTCAATCCGGCACCGGATTATGCGCAGATCCTTTCGCGGGAAGAGGAGCGGAGCCTGCCGAAGGACGGAGACGCGCCGGCCGGATCGCAAGACGCCCGAATCAACACGTTCATCATCAAGAGCAAAGCCTCTGACGGCAGATTCCCTTCCGTTGAGCCGGAGCCGGAGCCTGCGGCTGCGCCGGCAGTGTCGCCGGTGGCCAGACCTGAGCCTGCCGACGACGTGCTTCCCTCCGAAAGCCTGGCGCAGATCTATATCCGCCGGGGCAATTATGCGCGTGCTTTTGAAATTATAACTCAATTAAATTTGAATTTTCCCGAAAAAAGTATTTACTTTGCAGACCAATTACGCTTCCTTGGCAAGCTCATGCGCCTGACCGGCGCCTCCGGGCCATCAGGGGAGCAATAGCTGTTAAGAATTATAAACAATTATCACATAACTGATTACATCAATGAACCTGATCCACACCATTGTCATTGTCCTGACTATCATCGTGGCTATTCTGCTCATCGGCATCGTGCTCATCCAGAAGTCAAAAGGAGGCGGCCTGTCGTCGCAGTTCGCCGGCACAAACCAGATCATGGGCGTGCGCCGCACCAACGATGTGGTTGAGAAAGTCACCTGGTGGCTCGCCGGTCTTGTCGCTCTGCTTTCGATCGTGAGCGTGTTTACAGCTCCCTCGCTGACCCGCGGCACCGAAGTGCGCACTACCATGGAGACCGCAATGCCTGCCGACATTGACCTTAACAGCCCCGCGCCTGCCGCCGTTTCCGACGCTCCCGCTGCTGCTGAAGAAGCTGCGCCTGCCGAACAGGCCCAGTGATTTTCCGGCCGGATTTTCTGCAAAAAAACTCACAGACTTTATGAACTTGAGGCGGGATCGCCCGACATGCAGCGGACGCCCCCGCCTCTCCATTGTGCCTATAAACAGATGATTACACAAGAACAATTAAAAGAGACTTTTGAGCGCAAGCTGGCGCTGAGGAGGTATCTTTGACATCGACAGCAAGAAAATACAAGTAGAAGAAGAAGAACTTCGCACCCATGTGCCCGACTTCTGGGAACACCCGAAGGAGGCCCAGGTGCAGATGAAGAAAATCAAGGATCTCCAGGCGTGGATCAACGGCTATGCCGAAGTGGAAAAGGCAGTCGATGAACTCGGCCTGTCGTTTGATTTCTACAAGGAAGAGCTTGTGACCGAAGAGGAGGTCGACGCCCTGTATGCCGACGCGATTGCCAAAATCGAGTCGCTGGAACTGCGCAATATGCTGCGCCGCGAAGAAGACAAACTCGGAGTGGTGCTCAAGATCAACTCCGGCGCGGGTGGCACCGAGAGCCAGGACTGGGCCTCGATGCTCATGCGCATGTATCTGCGCTGGGCCGAAAAAAGCGGCTACAAGACCTCGATCGCCAACCTTCTCGACGGCGAAGAGGCCGGCATCAAGTCGGTCACCATCAACGTCGAGGGTGACTTTGCATACGGCTATCTCAAAAGCGAGAACGGAGTGCACCGTCTGGTGCGCGTCAGCCCGTATAACGCCCAGGGCAAGCGCATGACGTCGTTTGCTTCGGTGTTTGTCGCTCCGCTGGTCGACGACACCATCGAGGTGAAGGTCGAGCCGGCTCTGCTGTCGTGGGACACCTTCCGCTCTGGCGGCGCCGGCGGTCAGAACGTCAACAAGGTGGAATCGGGCGTGCGCCTGCGCTACCAGTTCACCGACCCCTACACCGGAGAGAAAGAAGAGATTCTGATTGAAAACACCGAAACCCGCGACCAGCCCAAAAACAAAGAGAACGCCCTGCGTCAGCTCCGTTCGATTCTCTATGACAAGGAACTGCGCCACCGCATGGAGGAGCAGGCCAAAGTCGAAGCCTCGAAGATGAAGATCGAGTGGGGTTCGCAGATCCGCAGCTATGTGTTCGACGACCGTCGCGTCAAAGACCACCGCACCGGCCATCAGACGGCCGACGTCAACGGCGTCATGGACGGCGACATCGACGGCTTCATCAAGGCATTCCTGATGGAATTTGCGGGCGCTGAAGAGTAATTTAGAGTCAAAATGTTTTGTCACGCCCGAAAAATAATGTATCTTTGTGGGCCTATAAATCAGAAAAAAAGTTAACGATACTACATACCTCCAATCACAAATGGCAACACTCGAAAAAATCCGCAGCAAATCGGTGCTCTTAGTGAGCGTGATTTTCGTTGCACTTTTCCTGTTCATCATCACCATCGTCGACAATCCGCTGGGCCTGTTTCAGGATCAGACCTCGGTGGCCAGAGTCAAAGGCGAGAAAATCAATTATGAGCAGTATCAGCAGCGCGCCAACCAGATGCGCGAAACCAACCCCGAGGCCGAAGGCACCGACACCCAGGCTCTCGAGAGCCTGATCATGGAGTCGCTCTTCAACCAGGAACTCGGCAAACTCGGCATCGTCGTGACCGACCGCGAACTGAGTGACGCTCTGGTCGGCGACAATGCCTCGCAGATGGTGACCTATCAGTTCCGTCAGCGCTTCGGCTCCTCACCCGAGGAATTTTTCCAGGCCATGAGCAACCCCGACGCCTATGGCATCCAGCCCGAACAGGCCGAGGCCATGCGTGCCGAATGGATATCGTTTGAAAACAATGTCGAGCAGATGCTCCTCGGCCAGAAGCTCTATTCGCTGCTCACCGGCACTATCCGCGCCAACAAGATCGACGCCAAGGCCATGCAGGACGAAGGCGCCACGACATACACCATCCTGGCTGCTTCGAAAAACGTGTTCAGCGTCACCGACTCGCTGACCGACGCCGACGCCAAGCAGTATTATGCCGACCACCGCGCTCAGTATCGCATCGACGAACCTTCGCGCTATGTGCGCTTCGTCAACCTCGACGTGCGTCCCTCGTCGGCCGACCAGGCCGCTGCCGTGTCAGCCTCGACCAAAGCCCTGCGCGATCTCAATGACCAGCCCGCAATGGAGGGCCTGGCCGGAAACTCGACCTTCACAGTGAGCATGGCCACCGCGGCAGCCGACGACCTCGACCGCCTCAACCAGCCCCAGCTCAAAACTTTCCTCACCAACCCTGAAACCGAAGTGGGCAAAGCCTTGATCATCACCAACACCGCCTATGCGATGAAGGATCCGCAGATTGTCATCGCCAAGCTGCTCGGCAAAGAAAACCGCGTGAACGGCGCCACAATCAAGCAGGTGGCCATTGATCCCACTTTTGCCCCCGACACCGTGATCGCCCAGCTTAACGCCGGTGTGGCCGACGTCAAAGGTCTGGTTGGTGAAGCTCAGTCCGCTCCCATCAAATTCTCGCAGCTCCCCGCTGAAGTGGCCGACACGCTTCTGTCCATCGGCACCGGCCGCTACATTGCCCTCGGCGGCGCAAACTCCGCCATCGCTGTGGCCGTTGAAAGCTACGACGCTCCGGTTGACGTGTATGACTATGCCACCGCCACTTACGTTGTTGAGCCTTCGAAAACAACCGTCGACGGCCTTCGTGACCGTATGCGCGCCTTCCTCGAAGTGGCCAGCTCGGCTGCCGCTTTCAATGAAGAGAACGCCGCTGTCAACGGACTTGTCATCAACGACGCTCTTGTGACTCCGTCGTCGGCCGCAGTGGGCCGTCTGGCCGACAGCCGCGGACTTGTGGCCTGGGCCATGGACGCCGACAAAGGCGCCGTCAGCCCGATGAACCAGGACTCGCGCAACAGCCGCATTTCGGCCGTCGCCGTTGTCGACATCTATGACAATGAATACGTGCCCCTGTCATTCCCCCAGGTGAGAAGCGAAGTCGAACTTCAGGCCCTCAACCAGAAGCGCGCCAACTCCCTCATCGCCGAATATCAGGGCAAGGGCAACACCGTGGCTGAATATGCCGCCGCAATGGGCGTTTCGGCCGACACTATCTCCAACGTCAACTTCTCGGGCAACAGCGCATCGCGCTTCAGCCCCCTCGCCGCCATGCGTGCCCACAAGACGGGCGACGTTGTCGGCCCTGTGCGCTGGAACACCAATGTGGTGGTCTATGAGATCCTTGACGCCAAGGAGAGCGAGATGCCTTATGACGAAGCCGCCAACATGACCAACTTCAGCAACCGCATGCAGT
Source organism: uncultured Porphyromonadaceae bacterium (assembly GCA_947177035.1). Lineage (GTDB taxonomy): Bacteria > Bacteroidota > Bacteroidia > Bacteroidales > Muribaculaceae > UBA3263. Next base: position 16,648 of record CAMWSS010000017.1, read on the forward strand.
CGCTTGTGCTCGGTGACATGCGCTCGCTCCTGCTCGGCAACGGCAAGGTCGAGAACCGCATCCTCCGTTTCACACGTCAATAAGCATTCCCCCTAAAGGTATATAAAAAACACGCAAGTGTGGAGTCTGGAATCTGAGAGTTTCAGGCTTCACACTTGTCACAAAAGAAAGATTCTTCCCTTATGTCACTTCAATGTGGAATTGTCGGACTCCCCAACGTGGGCAAGTCCACTCTGTTCAATTGTCTCTCCAACGCCAAGGCCCAGTCGGCCAATTTCCCGTTCTGCACGATCGAGCCGAACGTGGGTGTGATAACCGTGCCTGACGACCGGCTCACCCGTCTGGTCGAACTCTGCCAACCGCGGTCGGTAGTGCCCGCCACGGTGGAGATCGTCGACATTGCCGGCCTGGTGAAGGGTGCCTCCAAAGGCGAAGGCCTCGGCAACAAATTTCTTGCCAATATCCGCGAGACGGACGCGATTCTCCACGTGCTCCGCTGCTTCGACAATGACAATATCACCCATGTGGACGGATCGGTCGACCCTGTCAGAGACAAAGAGATAATCGACTATGAGCTTCAGATCAAAGACCTCGAGACGGTGGACGCCCGCCTGGCCAAGACAATGAAGCAGGCCGCCACCGGCGACAAGACGGCCCGCATGCAGGCCGACGTGCTCGCGCGCGTCAAAGAGGCGCTTGAGGCCGGCCATGCCGCGCGTTCGGTGCAGTTCGACACCCCCGACGAACAGAAATTCTTCCGCGAACTGTTCCTGCTCACCGCCAAGCCTGTGCTTTACGTGTGCAACGTCGATGACTCGGCCGCCGCTTCGGGCAACGCCTATGTCGACGCCGTGCGCAAGGCCGTTGAAAACGAAGGCGCCGGAATCCTTGTCGTGGCTGCTCAGACCGAAAGCGAGATCGCCGAACTCGACACCTGGGAAGAGCGTCAGGAGTTCCTGGCCGAAATCGGACTCGAGGAATCGGGTGTGTCGCGACTGATACGCGCCGCCTATGCTCTGCTTGATCTCCAGACATATTTCACCGCCGGCCCTGACGAAGTGCGCGCCTGGACGTTTATCCGAGGCAGCAAGGCACCGAAATGCGCCGGAATAATCCACACCGATTTTGAAAAAGGTTTCATTCGCGCCGAGGTGATCAAATATGACGATTATGTGACCCTTGGATCGGAAGCCGCCGTGAAGGAGGCCGGAAAAATGGGCGTGGAAGGCAAGGAATATGTTGTGCAGGACGGCGACATAATGCACTTCAGATTCAACGTGTGAAAATGAAAACTCTCCGCCATCTCATTGCGGCGACGGCGCTCACTGCGGCTTTTGCGGCCCAGGGGGCGCCGTGCGTGCGTTTTCACGATGCCGCCGCCGACACTCTCGCAATCAACTCCCGGCTGATCGATGCTTCGCGCATAGCCTCTGCCCCTGAGAGGATGGTGATGCTTGCACGGAGCTTCGACGGCACTCCCTATGTCGGCGGGACGCTCGACGGCGACTCGACCGAGTGTCTGACCATCAACCTCGCTCAGCTCGACTGCACCACCTTTGTCGAGACCGTGGTCGCTCTCTGCAACACCGCCGCCGACCGCCGTGTGTCGTGGCGCGACTTTCTCGGCGCTCTCGAGTCAATACGTTACCGCTCGGGCGAGCTGACGGACTATGCCTCGCGCCTGCACTATATCTCTGACTGGGCGCTCGACAATATTCACCGCGGAAATTTCCGTGAGGTAACCGGCATGATCTCTGGCTCGACCGGACTCACCCGGTCGCTCGACTATATGTCGACCCACGCCGGATCATACCCCCGTCTGGCCGATCCTGGCCAGCTTGAGCGAATCAAGGCGGTGGAGCGCAATCTGAAGAACCACAGGTTCAACTATGTCAGGTCTTCCGATGCCGGAAAGCGCGAGTTTGCCGATGCCGTCCGTCCTGGCGACATCATCGCCTTCGTCACCCGCACCAAGGGACTCGACGTTACCCATGTGGCCATTGTTGACCATGTGGCCGACGGTCACGTCCGCCTGATCCACGCCTCATCGGCCGCGGGCAAGGTGCTGGTCGATCCGCTTCCGCTGGCCACCTATCTCAAGCGCCGTCCGTCGGTGATGGGAGTGCGCGTTTTCCGCACAGTGCGCTGAGCCGGTGGAGCAGATGGCGCAGGCGGGATTTCATGGTGGGGCGCAGGCCGATGGCGCGGCGGACTGACTCGAGTTCGTGGAGCATGCGGCTGTTGCCTGACAGGATGGCGAGATAGAGCGCCCAGGAGTGTAAGCGGCGCAGTCCGCCTGCTATTTCGCTGATAGCTACTCCGTATTTTCGCGCCAGCATGCCAGTGAGTTCGAGCGAGTTGCGATAGAATCCGGCGGCGCGGGCGGCGCGGGCCGGATTGCTGACGGAATCACCGCCCACCGAGTAGTCGAGCGTCACGCTTCGCTCGTATCCGAACGGATGAGACGCCGCAAGCGCTGCGATGACGGATATGTCTTCGGCACACCGCCCGCGGAACAGGGCCTTGTCGGCTTCATATTCAGTCATCATCATGGCGCGCCTGTAGGTGGCTGTGCAGAGATGCACCGGCCAAGGGGAGTCGTGGCGCAGCACGCGCAGCAGCACTTCGCGCCCGGGCGTTATTTTGCCGAAATCCATTATTGTGGCCTCGCCGGTTTCTCCGGTGGAGGCGTTGACCGGGCGCCAGGCCGAGTGGACCAGCGCCACTTCGGGGTGTGATTCCAGAAAACGCACCTGACGTTGCATTTTCAGCGGGTCGCTCCAGCGGTCGTCGCCCGCGCAGTCGGCGATGAACTCGCCGCTTGCCGCTTCAAGGCAGTCGAAATAATTGTCGGCCACTCCTTTGTTTGGCGCCTGGGGCATGATGCGCAGTCGGTCGGGATGGCGCTGTTGATATTGAGTGCAGATCTGTCGGGTGCGGTCGGTCGACGCGTCGTCGCCGACAATGATCTCATAGTCGAAATCGACCTGCTGGGCCAGGATCGAGTCAAGTGTTCGTGAAATTGTGTCTTCCTGATTGTAGGTCAGGACTATTACTGAGACTTTCATGGCAACATATTTCTGATCTCATGAGCGAATTCTCTCCGGAGCCGGCTGGCGTCGAAATTTTCGGCCCATCGCATCCTGGCCTCCGGTCTCATCTGCGGCAGGCGCGGCATCGCTTCGTCGAGCCGCCTGGCGAATTCTTCGGGCGTGGGGTCGGGCGAGAGCAGCACTCCGGTGCGGTCGTTGATCGTTTCGGGCAGACCTCCAACGTCGGTGGCCATGACCGGCACTCCATATGCCATTGACTCGCAGGCGGCCAGGCCGAGTCCTTCGCTTCGGCTGAGCATGGCGGTGATGTCGACGTGGCGCGTGGCGAGCAGCCGGTGCACTTCGGCGTTGGGCAACGCCCCAGTCAGTTCTATTGTGAGGTTGGCTGGCGCTTTGGCGGCCTCGCGGCGCAGGGTGTCCGTCAGCGGGCCGTCGCCGACGTGAATCCAGCTGACCTGTCGCGAGGGGTGAGTTCCGGCCCAGTGGCACAAGCACCGGCAGAGCAGGTCGACGCGCTTTTCGGGCGCGACGCGGGCTATGCTCATCAGCGTGAACGCGCTGTCGCCGCCGGCGGCGGCAGGAGGGTTGATGCCGACGGGGGGTGCGGAGCCGAGCCGCCGGGAGTGGATTTTTGCGGCATATTCCGGGTAGTCGGTCCTGATATAATCTGTTCCGAAGTCCGACACCGGGAAGCAGGCTGCCATCCGCGCGAGAGCCGCTTGCCGCCAGCTGTGGCTGAGAAACGGATTTTCGGAGTCATAGATGTCATAACCGTGTGCCCGGGTGATGAATTTCGCTCCTTTGATTCCGGCCAGAGCGGCGGTGTGATAGTCAAACCAGAAAGAGTAGAAAAGCGTGTCGGTCAGATCGAGCGAATGGCGCCTGACCAGCTTGCGGATCTGGCGGCGATAGTGGCGGGCATAGGCCGAGAATGCCAGTGCGGCCAGGGCCTGTCGCGGCGAGTGGATGAAGCTGCGGTCGGCCCATATGTGTCGCCAGGTCTCGGGCCAGAGCAGGGCGGCTGCTTTGTCGGTCGGCGATGGCCGGCGGGTGAGAAATGAGAGGTCGGCCGTCACGTTTGGCGGAAGCGGATGCTGAGGCCCCCGGTCGAGCACCGGGACTATGATGACGCGGTCGAACTCTGCGGCCAGCGCGTCGATTTCCGGGCCGACGAAGCTCGGTTCGGTCTGGCCCCCCAGAGGGTATGATTCGGTGAGAAGGACGAGGGTGCTCATGTTGCCAGCGATAAAGGTTCAGCGTAACAGATTGGCGATAATGGCCACTCCGCGGCCTCCTGCGGCCACATAGCGGCAGATGGCGCGCATCAGCAGTGGGCGGTGGCGTATGGTGGCGAGCAGGGCTTCGGCGGCTTCGGTGGCGCCTTCGCGCCGGTAGTTTCCGGCCAATATCGCGCGCCGGTAGTCCACGAGCGGGGCCAGTTCAGGTCTCGATGCCCGCAGGTCGGTTTCGATGCGGTCAAGAGATTTTTCCCATATCCCCGCCTTGTGGCTGAAGCTCGTGCCGGTAATTGATTCCGCGCCCGAGATGTTGCGTCCGGGCTGGCGCATCGGCAGCCACACGGGGGTGTTGCGCAGAGCCAGACGTATGCCCATCTCGAGGTCGTTCCAAGCAGGCAGCTCCTCGTCCCATCCGCCGGCGCGTCTGACTTCGTCGGCCAGCACGACGGTGCGCATCGTGGCCAGGCAGGCATGAAACAGATGATTGATCACGGGGTCGCCATTTTTTCGGTAGGCCATCATGCTGATCCGGCCGTCGATGCTCTGGTGCTCGATGTCGAAAGTGGCGAGCGGCGGCATGTTTTCGCGCTTCAGCCCCTCGGTGATGTCTTCAATCATTGTTGGCGACATGGTGTCGTCGCTGTCAAAAAAGTAGACATATGGCGTGTTGACTTCGGCGAGACCGCGGTTGCGGGCGGCAGCCGCTCCTGGGCGCGGTTCGCTGGCAATGACCACGTTCTCCCTGCCGTCGGCCCATTGCCGGAGCACCTGCATGGTGTTGTCGGTCGAACCGTTGTCGACCAGCACCACTTTTGCCGGAGCAACGCTCTGGGCGTCGATCGAGGCGAGAGTCCGCCCGACGATGCCGGCGCGGTTGCGCACGGGGATCACTACCGTCAGCAGGTTCATTGTTTGCGGGCCTCTCCGGCCAGCATTCCGCAGGCCGCTTGAATGTCTTCTCCGCGCGATGCGCGGATTGTGGCGGTGATTCCCAGCTCGTTGAGCCTGTCGCGAAAAGCTGTCATCGTTTCTTCGGGCGCAGTGTGCAGGTCGGAATCAGGCAGCGAGTGGTAGCGGATCAGGTTCACGCGGCAGTCAAGTCCGCGGAGCAGGCGTCCGAGCGCGTCGGCGTGGCGTCTGTCGTCGTTGAGTCCGCGCCAGATGATGTATTCAAACGAGAGCCGGCGCTGGTGGGCGAAGTCATAGTTTCGCAGCAGTTCGATCACTCTGACGATCGGGTAGGCGCGTTCCACCGGCATCAGGCTCTCGCGTTCGGCGGAGTAGGGCGAGTGGATGCTGATGGCCACGTGCACCTTGGTCTGTTCGATCAGAGTGCGGAGTTCCTGGAGCTTTCCGATGCTCGACACCGTGATGCGCTTTGGGCTCCATGCCAGGCCCCACGGGGCCGTTAGGATCTGGATTGCCTTCATCACCTCCGGCAGATTGTCCATCGGTTCGCCCATGCCCATGAACACCAGGTTGGTGAGCTGATCGCTGTCGTCGACCGACAGCACCTGGTTGATTATGGCCGAGGCCGGCAACTGGCCGTGAAAGCCCTGCCGTCCGGTCATGCAGAACCGGCAGCCCATGCGGCATCCGGCCTGCGACGACACGCAGAGCGTGGCGCGGTCGCGGTCGGGGATGAACACTGCTTCCACGTCGCGGCCTCCGGCGCCGTCAAACAGATATTTCACCGTGCCGTCAGTGCTGCGCGCCGCAGCTTTCGGGGCCTGTCGGCCGACGCAGTATGACTGCTCCAGTCGTTCGCGTCCGCGTTTGCTCAGATCGGTCATCTGGCCGATTTCCGTGGCCCGCTTCTCATAGAGCCATCTTGCCATCTGTCCTGCGGCGAAAGCCGGCAGGCCGCATTCGGCGGCCACCGCCCGCAGCTCTTCCAGAGTCAAGCCGATCAGCGGCTTGCGCCCGGATGCTGGTGTTGAATTTGTCATCGTCATTTTTGTTTTTTGCAAAATTACGAATTTATTGTCAGAATTGCATAACTTTGTAGTCATGGATAAGACGAAAATACTGTTTGTTTGCCTCGGCAACATCTGTCGCTCTCCGGCTGCCGAGGAGGTGATGCGTTCTCTGGTGGCCGAACGTGGTCTTGACGCGATGTTCGAGCTTGATTCGGCCGGCATAAGCGGCTATCACAGCGGCGAGCTGCCCGACAAGCGGATGCGTGTCCACGCGCTCAGGCGCGGCTATGGGCTGACTCATCGCAGCCGGCAGGTCTCGGCGGTTGATTTTCCTGACTTCGATCTGATAATCGGGATGGACGCGGCCAATCTTTCGGCCTTGCGCGGAATGGCTCCGTCGGTCGAGGATGCCCGCAAGATTCATGCCATGGCCGAGTATTTTCCTGAAGGCTGTGCTTATGACCACGTGCCTGATCCTTATTATGAAGGTGCGGAGGGTTTTGAGCTTGTGCTCGATCTGCTTGAAGACTCCTGCCGCCGCCTGCTCGACTCTCTTTCCTGAGTGCGTCGCAATTTTTGGCCGCCGCAGTGCGTTATTATGTCAGAATGAAAAGATCATACCTCTGCCATATTATAATATGTGCGCTGTCGGCGGTGTTTATGCTTGCCGGGTGCATTGAAGACGGGTTTGAGACGTCGCCTTCCTCGCAGCCGCGTTTTTCGGTCGACACTCTGGATATGGGCGTGCAGTTTGCCGGCCGCCCGTCGCCGACGTATTCCTTCACCATACGCAACCCCCATTCGCGTCAGCTTTGTCTCAGTTCGGTGCGCCTGCGTTCCGGCGAGCATTTCCGCATCAACGTCGACGGAATGTCGGCCAGCGAGTTCTCCGACGTGGAGATCCGCGCCAAAGACTCTGTCTATGTGTTTGTGGAGGGCACGTTTCCGCCATCGGGGCTGCTGGGCGAGCAGACGGTCACCGACCTGATCGACGTGGTCACCAACGGTGTGACCAGTTCGGTGGTGGTGGCGGCCCGGTGTGTCGACGCCGTGGAGTTTGACGGTGTGACAGTCGGCGAGGATATGCGCCTGACGGCCGATCGTCCCTATCTTGTGTCGGACACTCTGAGGGTGAGTCGCGGAGCCACGCTGACGATCGAGGCCGGCGCTTCGCTGCTTTTTCACGACAAAGCCGCTATGGTGGTGGAGGGAACGCTGTTGGCCGAGGGAACGGCCGACGCGCCGGTGACCATGCGGGGCGACCGCACCGGCAATGTCGTGGCCGACATTTCGTTTGAGGTCATGTCCAACCAGTGGGAGGGTGTGAGGTTTGCCGAGGCTTCTGCCGGCAACCGCCTGAGCCACACTCAGATAATCAACACCTGCCAGGGGCTGATGCTCGACTCGCTCAGCGATCTGACCATGATCAACTGCCGCATAACCAATTCAGGATCGGTTCTGGTGGAGGCCCGCGCCGCCACTCTGACGGCGGTCGGCTCGGAGCTGAGCAACGCGCGCGACGCGCTGGCTCTGCTGCATTCCGGCCGATTTTTGTTTGACCGCTGCACTCTGGCCAACTGGTATCTGTTTGCCTATCCGTCGCTTGCCATCGTGGAGATGGTTCAGCCCGATTCAATTGCTTTCGATGCGGTCAACTCGGTGATCTATGGCCGCGGGGCGCCGGTTGGCTTCGGAGGCGCCGATGCCGAAGCGCTACTTGAGATGCCGCTCAGATTCCAGCGCTGCATGTTTGCGGTCGATGGCGAGGATGACGCCAATTTTGTCGACTGCATCTGGAAGGAAGATCCCGCTCTGGATTATTCGCTGACGGATTATGTGTTCACGTATCTGCCTCTGCCGGAGTCTCCGGTCATTGACGCGGCCGACGCAACACTGGATTCGCCGCTGTTGCCTGCTGCCGATTTCCGTGGGCGTGTGCGCGGAAACACGCTCGGAGCATATGCTCCTGTTGATAATTTGTAAAATTAACACTTAGGCTGTTGTATAGTTCTGGAAAAGTGTGTAATTTTGCGGCGTTGATTTAAAAAAACAGGATTCAAACCAATCTGATTCTTATCTAAGGTAAATGGACATGCAACAGCCTATACTTAATCATTATGTCGTAAGCGCCATAATGGGAGGATTTTTGCAGAAAGGTGTGAAAATACCCCCCCCCAATTACCATAATCTCTTGTCTGATAAGAGGTTGCGTTGCGCGTCTGCTTTTGGCTGACGGTCGTGGCGCGTTTTGTCGTGCTCTTTTTGATCTGAAGCGCACGACCGCTTCTGTGTGTATTGCTGTGCCGTGATGGAGCTTATCCGTTGTGTCGCAGTCTGCTGTGAAATGCCGATCTGAAATATAAATTTTAATTTAATTCGTCGAAAAACAATTATATAGAAGCCGATGCGGCTACACTTCATGACATTATGAAACTGAAGTTATTATCGTTTATGCTTATGCTTGTCAGCTGTGCTGTCGGAGGACGGGCCCAAAGCGTGGCGCTGAAGACAAATCTGCTGTCGGACGTAATGCTCACTCCGACTCTCGGCATTGAGACCGGGCTTGCTCCGAAATGGAGCGTGGAGCTGACCGGCATGCTGAACGCCTGGGAAGTCAATGACCACATATTCAAGCAGTGGCAGCTGAAACCTGAGCTCCGCTATTGGTTCTGTCAGCGCTTTTCGGGACATTTTGTCGGGGCGCATCTGATTGCCGGTCAGTTTAATTTCGGCAACATCGACAATGGCATAAAATTTCTCGGCACCGACTTTTCAAAGCTTTCCGACCGGCGCTATCAGGGCTGGGATTTCGGCGCGGGGCTGGCCTATGGTTATGCCTGGATCCTTTCAAAGCACTGGAATCTTGAAGCCGAGATAGGCCTGGGCTGGATTCATGCCCGATTCGACGAGTTCCGGTGTGCCGACTGCGGCAAAAAACTCCGTTCAAACCTCACGCACAACTATTTCGGTCCGACAAAGGCCGCTATAAACCTGGTCTGCACCTTCTAAACAGCATACTCTCGGATGAAACGTTTTATCCCAACAATCGTTGCCTGCCTGCTGGCCTTCGTCCCCGGGCAGGCTCTCCGGGCCAAGACTCCGGATTCGGCTCTGAAAGTCTATGACATGGAAGTCGCAGTCGACGATCAGGCGCGTCAGCTCAACATCGACATCGACCTGCGTCTGTCGGAAATCAGCCTTGGCCGTGACCGCGAGACAATATTCACTCCGGTGGTGGTCAGCGCCGACGGTTCGGAATCAGTGAACCTTCCGTCGATCATCGTGGCCGGACGCAACCGCTGGTACTGGCATCTGCGCAACGGCGGTCTGACCACCGACGAGCGCCGCGTTTATCGCGCCGGCCAGGATCAGCAGCATGTGACCGTGTCGCAGACCCTTCCCTTTGAAGACTGGATGGGCGACTGCACCGTCGAAATGCGCGAAGAGTCGGGCAACTGCTGCGCCACTCCCCGCCCTGTGCCCGGTTCCAGCGAACACGGCATGATCGAGCTGGCCCGCATCTCAACCTCCCGTCCGGCCCTGCTCGAGGAGTTTGTGTTTGCTCCGCCGGTCAATGCCGGTCCTGTTGTCAAGGAGCTGAGCGGCAGCGCGTTCATCACCTTCGTGGTCAACCGCACCGAACTGAAGCCCGACTATATGATCAACCGTGCCGAACTTGCCAAGATCATCAACTCCATCGACTTTGTGCGCCAGGACTCCGACGCCACTATCACCCACGTCCACATCAAAGGCTTCGCATCGCCCGAAGGTCCTTATGACAACAACGTGCGTCTGGCAAAAGGCCGCACGGAGACCCTGCGTCGCTATGTGCGCGACCTCTATAACTTTGCCGACACCACCATCACCTCCAGCTATGAGCCAGAGGACTGGGCCGGACTTACCTGCTATCTGCGCGACTCGATGGACTATAAGATCGACCATCGTGCCGAAATTCTTGAAATCATCGACTCTCCGCTCGGATTCGATGCCAAGGACCACACCATTCGCCAGCGCTTCCCCCAGGATTATTCCGTGATTCTTAAGCAGATATATCCCTGGCTGCGTCATTCGGACTACACCGTGCGCTATTCAATCCGCACCTACACCAGCGTCGAAGAGATACGCCGCGTCTATGATGTCGATCCAACGCGCCTGCGCAACGTCGACTTCTACACTCTGGCCCAGTCCTATCCCGAAGGCTCGCCCGAATATTGCGCAGTGTTTGAAAAGGCGGTCGAGGTATATCCCGACGATCCGGGCTCGAATCTCAACGCCGCCAACATCGAGATGAAGCGCGGAAACTATGACCGCGCCCAGAGTCACCTGTTGCGCGCCGGACGCACGCCCGAGGCCGACTTTGCCCGCGGAGTGCTCGCCGCCCGCCGCGGCGACTATGGCGAGGCTCTCCGCCTCTTCTCCATCGCAGCCGAGGCCGGAGTGCCACACGCCGATGAATATATCAGCAATGTCAGCGCCATGCGTGACTATCACCCCGTCACCTATTCAATTGAGCGCTCCCGAGAAACTGAACAATAATAACAAATACACATAATCAAAACTTAACTAATTATCAACACATGAACAAGTTTGCTAAATTGTTTGCAGGCATGGCCGTGATCTCGCTCGCCGCCTCCTGCTCAAGCGACGAACCGATGGGTACTACCGGCGGCAACGACAACGCCGAAGGATCGACCCTTTATCTGGCTGTCAATATTCAGGACGCAACCTCATCCATGGGGCTGGCTTCAGCCCCGTCCAAGGGCCGTGCCGAAGAAGAAGATGGCGACCGTACTGGCGCTGACGGCGGCTATGGAAACCTCAATAATGCTGACACCGAGCACAAAGTAAATTCTGCCCGCTTCTTCTTCTTCGACGAAGGAGGCGTGTTCGTGACCGAAGCCAACGTATGGTCCGATGGCGCTCCGACTGACGGCAATGTCAACAATGTGGAGTTTAAAAGCACTGCCATGGTCGTGCTCAAGGGTCTCAAGGAAAAGAGCCTGCCCAAATATATGTTCACTATTGTGAACTGCCCGGCTGATTTCCAAGCCGCCGCAACTCTGGAAGAAACTGCACGTCAGACTGCTGACATCAATAACGGTCAGGACTATTTCGTTATGTCGACATCGTCGTTCAATCCGAACGACACACAGTTGGCTGACAAGACATACAACTCGAAGTATCCCTATGCCAACTATGTAACGGAGAACAGTTTCTACACTGAACCCAAGGAGATTGCCGATATTGCCAATCCGGTGATTGTCTATGTTGAGCGTCTGGCCACAAAGACCACTTTCGAAATGGTCAATAAGACTCAGCCTGTGACCGTGACCGTTGCCGGTAACCCCAATGGAGAGGATGAGGAAAAGAACGATAATGTTGCCAAAACCACTCTCTATGTGACCATCGACGGTTTCGCTGTGACCAACGTTGAAACTGAAAGCTATATTGCCAAAAACATCGACGGCTTCAAAGGTCTTGAATCAACGTTCGGTGCAAATGCTCTCGGCAAATGGTCGTGGAACAAGGCCGATGATTTCCGCAGCACCTGGGGCATGTCCACAACCTATGGCCAGGCCGCTCCCGCACTCAAGCACATCGCTTTTCCCGAAGCGGCCAAGCATGATGTTGCGGCTCCCTACTACTCTTATGAAACCACCAACACTCTTGCCAACGTTGACACCGAGACCCATCGCGTGAAGGACGCCAACGTGCCCTGCGTGATCTTCTCCGCTACCGTGACAAGCGATGCCGAAGGAAAGAATCCTGTGAATCTCGTTGAATACAACGGTGTATACTTCCTCGAGCGTACTTTCGTTGAATATGGCCTGAACCGTCTGAAAGGCGACTCCAAAGGTCTGAACTTCTATACTTATGTAGGCACAAGCACCGATCCCTCGACCGACAACGATATCAAAAACTATGAAGGTATTCCCGCAAACTTCGTGACCATTCAGAAAAAAGGCACCAGCGCCGGTGTGGTTGAGCTTTGCGCAGATAAACAGAAAATTGGCAGCACAACGCTTTATGCCAAGAATGGCGAGAAGTTTGAACCCACCACAATTGAAGCTCTCAACACCCGTCTGGCTGAGTTCACCGCCGAGGGAAGCGCACAGGCTATCGCCGCCCGCACCGGTAAAACCTACTATACCGTTCCTGTGAAGCACCTCCGCGCCAACACCGCCCTGACTGAAGATAAGCCCTATCAGGTGAACGCCGAAGGTCAGTACGGCATGGTCCGCAACCACTGGTATCAGATCTCTGTGGACAAGATCATGAAGCTCGGTCATGGCGTGTATGATCCCGATAACGATAACGAAATCATCGAACCGGAAGATCCCGAGGACGACACCTATGGTCTCGGTGCCAAGATCAACATCCTCTCTTGGAAGATTGTCAAGCAGAATGTCAATCTCTGATAAAACTGCATACAATATCCTATTCTCTATATTTAACTGATCAGAACCCGGGCGCGACCTCACTTGGCGTGCCGTCGCGCCCGGTTATTTTTTCTTTCTCCCACCTCTCTGCTCAAAACTGTAGATTCTCCTCGCGGAATGCTGACCAGGTCTCCGTTCCCACCAAAACCGACAAACCATAAGCCGAAAGGCCACATCATATATATCCAATCAGATGAAACTATTTCACAACATATTCACCCGACTGACTCTGGCCATGGCCGGCTGCGTGGCTCTGGCCGGCTGCGACGGGCTTATCTATGACGAAGAAGGTGACTGCGACTACCGGATCCGCTTTGTTTTCGACAAGCATCTGCATCATTCTGACGCATTCGCCTATGAAGTCAACGCCGTCACGCTCTATCTGGTCGACGACGCCACCGGCCGGATCGTATGGCAGAAGTCGGAGTCCGGGCCTGAGCTGAAGAGCGGCCATTACCGCATGACCATTCCCGACGACATGATTCCAGCCGGCAACTATTCGATGATCGCATGGTGTGGCGATGGAGTCGGCACTCATTTCTCAGTTGCCGATGCCGATCATTATGCCGGGCTGAACTGCCGGCTTGAACGTCAGTATGACCAGAGCGGCCGCGCGTTTTCAGACTGCAATCTCAACCGCCTGTATCACGGACGTCTCGACGCCGTGCGTCTGGCCCCCGACGTCACGGTGCGCGATTTCACCGTGCCTCTGACCAAGGACACCAACGACGTCACCATTCTGCTTCAGAACCTTGACGGAGTTCCCATTGAAGACGGTGACTTCACCTTCCAGATCATCGACGCCAACGGACACATGGACTGGGACAATTCCATTATGCCCGACGAAGAGATCGTCTATCGTCCGCACCACGTCAGCTATGGCATGGCCCAGCCGCTCGATGCTCCGGCCGCGCGAGCCTCGGTGTCGATGCCGGTATGTTTCGCCGAATTCTCCGTTGGGCGCATGATGGCCGACCGCGATATGCGCCTGGTGGTTCTCGATGCCGCCGGCGACACCACCGCCAACTTCCCCCTGATCAACTATGCCCTGATGGTCAAGGGCACCAACAATCTGAAATATGACGATCAGGATTTTCTTGACCGACAAGACAAATTTGACCTCACGCTGTTCATGAAAAACGACCGTTGGCAGCAGGTGCAGCTCAACATTCTGTCGTGGCAGCTGGTGATTGACCATATAGACCTTTAATGCCTGTAATTCCGATTAAAATGATTTCACGGATCCGACATATCTATCTGGCTCTGATCGCGGCTCTGGCTGTGACTGCGGCTTTGTGTGCCTGTGTGCCTGCCGACGTGATCGATGATGCCGGCTCCAGTCCGTCGGACTCGGCCGCCACACTGGCGTTTGTCATCAGCACGGGCGACACCCAGGACTCGGCTGGCACTCCGGCTGCATCAAGTCTCTCGAAAGCCACTCCCGCTGATGGTCCATATGATCCCGGAACAGGCTTTGAAAACTACATACACATCGAAGCCGAGCCTTCGGACATTGCCGTCTATCTGTTTGACGGCGACGGCAGATTCCTGTTTCAGGCCACCGATCCCAAGCTGGTCAGACTCAATTCCTATCCCTCGGCAAAATCATATGAACTCTACTTTTCGGTGCAGCAGGCCGACAAAGACCGCATAGACCGACAGAACATCAAGGTGGTGCTTCTGGCCAACTGGCGCCGGTATCCGTCGCTGTCGGCCGGCAACACCGTGGCCGATCTCGTTGCCGCCTCAGAGGCGGTGATGGACTATTCTCCCGTCGGACTCATCGCCTCCGTCGCTGACCGCATACCGCTCTTTGGCGTGATCCACATTGACCGGCTCAGCCTTCTCCCCTCGGGCAACACCACATGGCTCGGAACTCTCCATCTGCTCCGCTCGCTGGCCAAAGTCACAGTGGCAGACTCCGACCTGCTGGCCGGAGTGGGCGACGGCCTGAAAATCCAGTCAGTGGAACTGACGCGCTATAACACCCGCACTGTCAAGGCTCCCTCCGGAGTGACTCATCAGGACCAGTATGTCAAAGGCTCCTATGCCAAGGACTATCTCGACTGGGTCACTGTGGCCGACGGCGCCGAGGCCGCCATTCCGCTTGCTTTTGCCGAAATTTCGGCCGGCGTATTCCAGATCTATTGTCCGGAGTATCCCAACATAGGCCGCGGCGACGCGCAGCGCTCGCGCATCAGAGTCACCTACAACGACAACGAAGAGTTCTACATTGACTTCAAATTCTACTCCGGCCCCTCCAAAAACTCCGCCTTCGACGTCTGCCGCAACAACTGGTACCAGTTCGACGTCATGCGCAGCAAAGCCTCGATAAATTGTGAAGTTCAGGTAATACCTTATTCTATAATTGAACTGAATCCAGGATTCGGTGTGTCGATAGACAGGCCGCTTGTGCCTATAAGAAACGATAACGGGCAGCTTGAATATTGGTATGATCCCGAGACTGGCAAATTTTATGGTCTGGATAAGAAAACGGAGATTCCAAATCCGAATTTCAGTTCAGACCCGATTAACGGATGGGTGCTGATGCGTGATGAAAACAGCCAGTTCGTCTGCTATAACGACCAAGTGTCCGGTCGGTTTTATGGCTGGGACAGAACAACTGAGATTGCAGATCCATTTGAAACGGATCCGCAGGGCACAGGCTGGCTTATAATTCAAAATCCGGAGAAAACCAGAGTCTACTATTATTACCATCGTTCAAGCAGTACATGGTATCTGCCAGACAAAACGACCAAGGTCGAGAGGCCTTTTGATAATAAATCAGAAATATCCTGACGAATGAACATATTGCATAAAAAACTGATATATATATTTGTCTGCCTGTTTTTTGCCGGTAGCATTGCTTCGTGTGTCGATGATTTCGATCCGAATCTGGGCGAACTGGATGGAAGCGTGCGTGACATCAATGTTTTGGTAAACTTCGAGCCGAATCAAGATGCCTCGTTGCAATCACGGTCAGCCGACGGCAACAGCATACAGGATATTTCCTCACTACGTATGCTGATATATGATGAATCTGGCACGAATCTCATATACGATTATCTTGTGTGGGAAAACGGGAAAAAAGCCGGACTGAACCCCGATGCCATATCGTCTGAGAGTTACTCTCCATATGTGGCCGACGAGGATGGAATGAAAGACAATGCGACTGCCATGTTGTCTTATAACCTTAAATTGAAAACAGGCGATTATTATATATATGCTGTAGCCAATGCGGAAAAGGAATTGGCGGGTTCAGATTATTCTACCGTTGAAAAACTGAAAGCAGTGAATTGTGTCTGGAATTTGGATAATGTGAAGGACAACAGCCAGATGTTTGGTATCTTCTCTCTGACCAGCGACCAGACTGCGTATAAAGACGACAAGCCTGTAAGAGTGTCGAACACCACGACTACTCTCCATAGTTGGGTGCGTCGTCTGGCATCAAAGATAACTGTTGCTTTTGATGGCTCAGAATTATATGATAATGTGCAGATTTTCATTGAATCTGTTTCCATCCATGACATTGCCAAACAATGCGCACTTGGGGTGCCTAACGTGGCGGGCATAGATCCAGGCGAAGCGGCGAATTATGATTATCGCAATCTTACAGATGAAACCAAACAGCCTAAAATGCTTGCAGCCGATAAGCGTTATGCTGTGGAAAACGGCGTTATAGCTATAGGTGATATTGACGAAATACAGAAAGTAGACACTTCGCGGCCTGTTGTCCCTGATGAATATTACCATATCTGCAACAAATCCCATCCATATATGGGAATGGAGACCGGCAACGGAAATTCATCAGACGAGTCTATTTTAGAACATAGCCATGCTCAGAAAGCAAAGGCCTTTTTCTTCTATGAAAATCTTCAGGGCGTGAGCGCTGAGGGCCGGTCAAAATATCAGGATGGCGACGGAGATGGAAAGATTGACAATCCGGATCCGGAAGAAAATGATCTGAACAGTGGTTGGAAAGATGGAAAAGCATATGGCACGTATGTCGAGGTAATAGGTTACTATCGTTGTACGGAAGCCGACGAACACGTTAACTCAGGCCCGATACGTTATCGCTTTATGTTGGGCAAGGACGTTGAAAAGGATTTCAATGTGGAGCGCAATCACCATTATCAGCTGACGCTCAAATTCAAAGGCTATGGCAATGAAGCCGACTGGCATATTGTTTATGAGCATGAACGCAATATAGAGGTGCAGTCGCCCATGTATATTTCCTATTTGTTCAACAAGAAGTCGATGGCTTCTATGAGAATTTCAGGCAAGTTGCCTGAAGGCGCTAAATTGCGTGCCGAGATTGTTGAATGTGACTGGCGTCCGTGGGGTCTTGTCGGTTCGACAGCTTTTCCTCCTGTTCCGCAGGAGGCATACTCTCCGGTGTCATGGACTGAAAAAGACGGACCATGGAACAGCTTTCTATCGCTTCGCATGACCAAGGTGGTCAAAATCGAAATTCCGGGCAAAGAGGGCATGCCGTCCAACCAGTATGACTGGGAAGAGTCATGGAATTATAATAAAACTTATTATGTAACCGAGCATAAAGGCTGGCGCACATATGATCTGATGCTGCCGAAGGGTGAAAACGGCAAGGACGAAGGTTCTACAAGCTATGATTCCCAGGATAGCAAAGGGCAAAGCGAGGGGCTGTATTTTGTATCTAAGCTGGCGGAAGATGCTGCGGGAAACACGGTTGAAAGGCTTGTCACTATACCATTGTTTACCCGCGCGAAGGAATTGATTACCCGAATAGGTTTTACTGGCAATAATCCATACACTGCTTATCCACGCAACGCGATAGTTAAATTGCAGATTGTGCAATCAGACGGTGTGACTCCTGTGGATGGCTTTAAGCCTCAGACTATGCAGGTGATACAGGTGCGTCGTGTTGTTAACCCTAAAGGCGTTTGGCGTCGCTCGGGATCGACTGAGCCTTTCCGTGTCACCTTGATGCGTTTGCTGGACGAGGAGTCTGATTTCGTAGAGTTTAAATCAGAAGGTAAATGGTATGCCGAAGTTTTCCAGGGAAATACGTCGGGAACTATATCTCTTTCATCAACAGAAAAAGGTAGTGGCGTAGGCAACCGGCCCCAGTCGTTTGTTAATCGCATTGAAGGTGAATCGGAGCATCCGATTGATTTTATGATCAATTTTCATGGGGTTGATGGGTCGGCAATTGTGAGAGTGCGCTATCATAACGGCACTTGTGAGCACGACATATTCTGCCGGGAAGGTTATGACCCTATTGATGTCAGCGGTGCCAACAACTGTCTATGGCCGTCATATAATGTTGCATATTTCAATGGTAAAACCCCGGTCTATACAAAATCGCCTTTGCAGCAAGGTTCTTATTTTCGCCTTCAAAATTATACGGCCATATGCGCTAATAATGACGGATCTCCTGATGGTAAAGGCGCATTGGGCTTTAACAAACGACCGTATTCAACGATGTTTGACGTTATTGAATCCGATAAAAATGGGGCGGTGTCTAAGAAACAATGGGGTAGTATCACTCCGTCTGCTTCCGTTGTTAATGCACAGGGCTTTTCCGAATGGGAGATAAGTAGCTCTCAGAGCCATATACCCGCAACTCATCCTGATTATCAGGAGCACGTTGCGACTGGTACAGATTTTTATGAATTTATCTCAGCTGACGCTAACGATGTGGATTTCCCAATAAGTAAAGGCTATGGCGTGCTGTATGGTGACGGTGCGCGTGAGACGCAGAGCAGTCTGTCGCAGGCATATGGCTATGACCGCACTGATGGAGCAGATGATCCGAGAGGAATGCGAGGTGTGTTTGTCTATAATATCAATACGGCGGCACAGATCTTTTTCCCGATCGGCATAACCGGATATGGCCACAGACAGTCCTGGAATATGGGTGGTTCTGGCGCTGATGTTGATGGGACATTGCGTTATGCAGGCAGATATAAAATCATGGCAACAACCGGAGATCTGCTGGATAAGCGCCCCATGTTCTATGATCTTTACCGGCGGCCTGGAGCGGTATATTGGATGGCGCATTTCTATCCGAGTATGCCTAGTTTGCCAGGGACGAAATTCATTGACGTGAAGAAGTCATCGGCTTTTGATATGAATTATTTTTCGATGAGTTTTGAAGGGTATGGTGGTAATGATGCCGTTCCCGGAAATAATCCGGCAAACAGCCACGGATGTCTCATGCGTACAGTCTTGAGCAAAAAGAAATAACGGCCAGCTTGATGGCGGGCAGATATAACGACCGGCAGGTGTTTTGATCATCATGTGACCGAAACGTCTGCCGGTTGTTATTGGATATAGTGGCTTGTTCGGGGGAGGGGTCAGATGTCGCGGCGGAAGGCCTGGCGGCGACGGTGCTGGCGGTGGTTGAAGTATTGCCACTGGGCCTGCACGTTGGCGTTTGACGCCAGTTCCGGATTGCTTTCAGCCCATTTGTAGCCATAGCGGTTGTAGACCGGAATCAGTTGCTCGAACAGCAGCGCGTTGACGCCTTTGTTCTGATACTCCGGCGACACAGCCACCAGCAGCAGGTCGACCACGTCGTTGCCCTTTTTGGCGGTGAGGGCCTTGAGCAGAGGTATCCACCCGAAGGGGAAGAGGCGTCCGCGAGCCTTGCGCAGCGCCTTTGAGAATGACGGGATGGATATGCCGATGCCCTGTATCTTGCGGTCTTTGTCGGCTATGACGCAGACGGTGTCGAGGCGTATCAGGCCCAGATACAGGCCGATATAGTAGTCGATCTGGCGTTGTGTCAGCGGAGAGTAGCCATAGAGCTTGTCGTATGCACGGTTGATCAGCTCAAACAGCGGTTGGCCGAACTCTTCCTTCAGGGCCTTGCGCGAGGTGAAGGTGATGCACTGCAGGCCATATTTCGCTTTGACCAGAGCGGCTATGCGCTTCATCTTTTCGGGCACTTCGGCCGGCACTTCCATGCGGAATTCGAGCCATTCGGCTTCCGGTTTGAAGCCCATGCGCTCGAGCTGGCGCGGATAGTAGGGATGGTTGTATATGGTGGCCATCGTGCCCATTTCGTCAAATCCGTCCACCAGCATGCCCTCATGGTCCATGTCGGTGAAGCCCATCGGGCCGAGCATGGTGGTCATTCCGTGGGCGCGTCCCCAGTCGGCCGCGGCGGCAAACAGAGCGTCGACCACTTCATTGTCGTCGATGAAGTCAACGAAGCCGAAGCGCATTTCCTTCTGGCCGGTGCGTGCGTTGACTGCGGTGTTGATTATGGCTGCGATCCGTCCGACCGGTTTGCCATCGCGGTAGGCCATGAAGGCGGCCGCCTGGCAGAAGTCAAACGCCGGATTTTTTGACGGCAGCAGGGTGTTGACGTCGTCGAGTATGAGCGGCGGCACGTGGCAGGGATTGTCCCTGTAAAGGTCGACCCCGAATTTCACAAAGCGGCGCAGGGGGCCGCGCTTCAGCGGGATCTGCTTTATTTCTACTGACATATATTTATGGTCTTAGGCAGAGAATCACGGTGAGAATCACCACCACCACCGTCAGAAACGCGATTATAGCCAGATAGAGCCTTATGGTTGAGCGTTCGGCCACTGCCATTTGCAGCTGCTGCACGTTCCGGTAGGGGAACGGGCTTAGACATCTGTCGGCCACGGCCCTCAGATGCGGGAAGTTTTCGCCCGGGCAGGCGTCGAGCGCTGCGCTCAGCACCTGTCCGTAGCTGCGTATGTCGTCGGCCACGTCGGTTGGCTCCAGCTGGTTTTTCTGGTCAAACCCGACGTCGATCAGTTTCAGGTTTCCGATGTTTTCCGTGAAGATCACTGTCTCCGGGCGGATGGGGTGGTGGATGATATGGTTTGTCTGGACATAGTCCAGAGCTTCCGGAAGCTGTCGGCTCACTTTCTGCACGATTTCAGGCGTGACTTTCCCTGTGTCGATCAGTTTGCGCAGGGAGTCGCCGTAAACGTCGTCGGTGATGATGCAGCGTCCCAGTCCCGGCACCTCCTCCAGATCATTGATCATCACGATTCGGGGATGAGCCAGATTATACCTGACCTCGAATTCCCGTTCAAGCATGGACTCATATTCAGGCTTGCCCTTGAATTCCTGCTTCAAGGTTTTGAGCATCACCCATTTGCCGAATTTTTTAGCGGTGTATACGTCATAAAACGTCTCGTCCCATTCCGGCAGATGCTCGATCTCGGTCCATTTTCCCCCTTGCGGGGCCGGAGGCTGTTTGGAATCCGCGGCGGTGTTGGCTTCGTTCATCACTCTTGCTCTGACTGGATGGGGATTTCGCGGTTGATGCTGCTGTCGAGCGAGATCAGTGTTTCGGTGCCGGTCACGCCGGGAATCATCTGAATGCGGTCGTTGAGCAGGCGCATCAGGTGTTCATTGTCGCGGGCATAGAGTTTCACCAGCATGGTGTACGGGCCTGTGGTGTAGTGGCATTCCACTACTTCGGGAATCTGCTCCAGATAGGGAAGCGCGTCGCGATACATGGCACCGCGTTCCAGATTCACTCCCACATAGGTGCAGGTGCTGAATCCGAGCGTTTTGGGATTGACATTGTAGCCCGAGCCTGTGATGATGCCCATATCGGCCAGGCGCTGTATGCGCTGGTGGATGGCGGCGCGGCTCACGCCGCACTCTTCTGCCACGTCTTTTGACGGAATTCGGGCATTGTAAATGATTATGCTCAGAATTTTACGGTCTAATGCATCTATTTTGTCCATATTTCACACAATATAGTAATTATAAATTCGCTGACAAAATTAGTGTTTTTTCTTCATTCTACAATCATTTTGCCACTAAAATCTCACCAGTCTCCTGATTTTCCCATTTCAGAGTGTCTTTGTCTGCGGGATTTCTGAATCATGCGGTCCGGTTTGATGGATTTCTGAGCCTGAGGCGGGAAATGTGTGACATATTGCGTATCTTTGCAGCCTGTAATTATAGAATTATGAGCAAACAGGAATATATTGAAAGAAACCGGGCCTGGTTGCGCCAGAAGGCGGCCGAGCCTGGCGTGATGTCGCTTGACAAGGGCATATATTATAAGGTGATGAAGCGCGGCGACGGAAAATTGCCTTCGCCCGGACGTAACAGCGTGGTGACGGCCCATTATACCGGATCGCTGATCAACGGCAAGCGGTTTGACAGCAGCCGCGGCTCGACAGCCCCGGCATTCCGCCTGCGCGAGCTGATTGCCGGATGGATCATAGCCCTGCAACAGATGCATCCGGGCGACCGGTGGGAGATCTACATTCCTGCCGAGCAGGGCTATGGCCAGCGCAGTCAGCCGGGCATTCCCGGAGGCTCCACTCTGATTTTCGATGTGGAACTGATCAGTGTGTATTAAATCTTTTACGTGTCATATTCGCCGGGAATAGGTAACTTTGCAATCATATATGGAAGCCTCTTGGTTAGCAATCGCTCTTGTGTCGCTCCTGCTCTCGGCAATGTTTTCGGGAGTAGAGATCGCCTTTGTGTCGGCCGACAGGGTCAGGGCCGAACTTGACACCCATAAAGGAGGTGTCACCTCCCGCATTATCGACCGCTATTTTTCGCGGCCTGATTTTTTTATTTCCACTCTGCTCGTGGGCAACAACATCGTGCTGGTTTTCTATGGCATGGCCGGTGCTGCACTGCTTGACCCATGGCTTCAGAGTTTCTGCGGCAGCGATGCGCTGAGCCTTTTGCTGCAGACCCTGATCACGACGATGATCATCATTGTTACCGGCGAGTTTTTCCCGAAGACACTGTTCCGCATCAATCCCAACACCTCGCTGCGCGTGTCGGCCATGCCGATGTATCTGTTCTATCTGCTGCTCTATCCATTGTCGTCGTTCACGACGTGGCTCTCGCGCTCGCTGATGAAAGTGGCGGGCATACGTCGCGGTGATAACGACAGCGACTCCTCGCTCAGCGTCGTTGATCTCAACGCCTACATCGAGCGCACTATCGACCAGCAGACTCTCGCCGAGAGCCAGGGGGCGGAGATTGAAAACGAAGTCAAGATCTTCCACAACGCCATTGACTTCTCGACCATACACCTGCGCGACTGCATGATTCCGCGCAACGAGATCGTGGCCGTCAATATCGACTCAACCGACCGCCGCCAGCTTTCCGATCTGTTCACTTCCAGCGGGCGCTCCAAGATCATCGTCTATAAGGGCGACATAGATTCAGTGCTCGGCTATATCCACGTGAGCGAACTGCTGCATCCTGGTGCTGACTGGACGGAAAACCTGAAGCCGGTGCTGTTTGCCCCCGAAAGTCTGCTGGCCAACAAGATGATGCGCCGGCTGTTGGCCGAAAAGCGTTCGGTGGCCGTGGTTATCGACGAGTTTGGCGGCACCTCCGGCATGGTCACGCTCGAAGACCTGGTGGAGGAGATTCTGGGCGACATACAGGACGAACACGACCGCTCGGACGTCGTGGCACGCCGCCTCCCCGACGGTTCATTTGAATTTTCGGGCCGGGTGGAAGTGGAGTTGCTGCGTGACCAGTTCCACCTCGACATTCCCGAGAGCGACGATTACCAGACCCTTGCAGGCTACATTCTCTTTGCCACCGGCACAATTCCCGCGCAGGGCGACACCGTCACCCTCGGCCAGCTGAGCTTCACCATTCTCCGCTCCTCGGCCACCAAGCTCGAGCTGATCGCCGTCGCCCCCGTCGACACTCCGGAATAAAATGTGATCTGGCCTATTGACAGATATGAAGATTTTTCCTGACAAAGACAAGGCGTTTCCAAATCCGGCGATTCCGAGCCTGTGTTATATCAAGAATGTGGTGAAGAATCCGCGGATTATTGTCGGCGACTATACGTATTATGACGATGCGGACGGCGCCGACCGGTTTGAGGAGCACGTTACTCATTTCTATGATTTTATCGGCGACCGGCTGATCATCGGCAACTTCTGCGCCATAGCCAAGGGCGTGACTTTCGTTATGAACGGCGCGAACCACCGGATGGATTGTGCAACAACTTATCCGTTTTACATTGTGGGCGGTGACTGGGGCGGCGCCATTGCGCCGGTGATGAGCGAATTGCCGTTGAAGGGCGACACAGTGGTCGGCAACGACGTGTGGATCGGTCAGAACGTGACAATCATGCCCGGAGTGCATATCGGCAACGGCGCCATCATCGGCACAAACGCCACCGTGGCGTCAGACATTCCGCCATTCTCCGTTGCCGTGGGCAATCCCGCGCGGGTTATCCGCCGCCGGTTTGACGACGAAATGATTGACCTGCTCGAGCGTCTTCAGTGGTGGAACCGCCCAATAGAGGAGGTGGACCGCCTGATTCCCATCCTTTCCGATCCCGACCTCGCCGCCGCCAAAGCCGCCATCAGAGAATATCTGCAATAGGCGAATGGCGGTCAGAGGATGATCTTGTCGGTAGAATCGCCGGCTTTGATGATATAGACGCCTGATTCTGGAAGTCGGATCCGGGTGCCTTTGCCGATCCGTGTGCCCGATATGCGGTAGACTTCGACTGGAATATATGAGACGACGGTATTCCCTTCGACTGTGTATGATTTGACGAATTCAACGTCGATGCTTGCGTCTTCGGTGATGTCGCAGAGGGAAAGCTTGCCTTTGTTGACAGAATCAAGGCGATCTTCTCCATTGACAGTTAGCGAATGCAGGCACATGCCGCGAGCCGGTTTCATCGAGATGACAACATTGTCGCCGTCAAACACCTCGACATCGGGGTAATCATGTCCGCCGATAGTCGCGGTCCCTTCTCCGTCAATGTTGACGGAGACGTTGTGCGTCAGGTCACCGTTGCCCCACACCTTGTCGAGCCATTCAATGTGTTGCAATAGCCGACGGATCGTGTAGTTCAATCTTTCAGTAGAATCGTGGCCACGATGATATTTCCATACTTTCTGATTCTGGGCTTCGGCCAGTTTTATGGAGTTGTTCCATTCTGTCAGGAAATCTATCCAGACTGAGCTGTCGATTTCGCGGAATTCACGCCAGACCTCTTGCACAAGTTTCACAAATCGGGGAAACTGGTATGTCTGGGTAATCCATGTTTTGCGATAGGGGGTGGTGTTGAAAGTAAAGTCTTCCTTATAAGGGTCGAAGAAATCTCCTGTATCCCAAAGCGGGCCGAACGTCCACGGCTTTCCGAAGTCTTTGTGTAATTTGACAGATCCGTTATAGGCGTCGTAATTGTTCATGATTTCCTGAACGACGAAGTGGCGGGCATATGATTCCGCGTCAACCAGCTCTTCCCAGTCGCGCGACAGTTTGTCGTCACTGTAGATTGCCTTGTTGATGTTGCTGAACTGCTTTGTCAGGTATTTTTTATGGACAGCGTTCATCTTGCCGGGCGTGTCGACTGAAATCAAAAGCGGTGTTAATGGATCTTCCATAAGCTTGATCTGATTTTCCTCTTGAGTGTAATTGTCGATTTCCACGAGATAGCCGCCGTCGATCATTTCCTTGTCGGTGTTATTGTCGGATTGTTCGGCTATTTCAATGCGCCCTTTGTCTATTCTGACGGTTTCGGTCAGGATGTATAGCCCGATATATTGACCGTTCAGCTCGACTTCAACAGGAATCATGTGTGGAGTCCATCCTTTCATGAGGTGTCGGCCGATCTCCATGCCGAGCGGGTGGGAAAAGTAAGACGAGAAGCACCCCACTAATGGCAGCAGGGCGAAATGTTTGTTTGCCGGCATTCCGAGCAGCTTCTGTTTTTTGGCGAATTTCAGCTTGTAGGGCTTTTTGTCAAAATTAGCCCATGAAGAGTTGCCACGGCCTTTGATGCCGAGCGCCATTGAAATTCCGTCTGTTTTACTCTCCCCCCATTGATTATTGTGTAAGTGTATGGTCTTCAGTTGTAATTCGCTGTTGATGTAGGTTTCTTTCTGGTCGATCACCTTGCCGTTTTCCGTAAAAATAGATAGTATTGGCAGCGTATATGACGGCTCCACGCCGGCTTTCGCGGCCTCATGGTCCCAATTCTCTCCTCCGATGAAAGCAGAGGCCGAGAGCGGAAAAAGCAACAGCGTCGCGAATGTCAACTTGAACAGCGCTTTACGAAAATACATATGATGGCGATTGAGAGTGCGTTGTGAACTATACTACAAAGTTATGGAATTTTTTTTGCTTTTAACTGATCTTCCGTAAATTCTTCTGTCTGGTGGATTTGGGGGGTAAGGGAATTTTGTGTAACTTTGGGGCAGTAAAACCAATCTCACACAAGATATATGCGCCTTAAGTCTTTTTCGCTGACGGCCGCGTTGCTGCTGTCGTCAAGTCTTGCGTCTGCCGCCACCCCGGCCGAACTTGTCAATGTGTTTGTCGGCACCACTAACTTCGGAGCCACAAATCCCGGTGCTGTGGTGCCCAACGGCCTGATGTCGGTCAGCCCGTTTAACGTGACCGGCTCCGAAAATAATAAATTTGACAAAGATGCTCGCTGGTGGTCAACTCCTTATGAGTTCCACAACAGCTTTTTTACCGGATTCAGCCACGTCAATCTGAGCGGCGTGGGCTGTCCGGATCTCGGATCTATTCTGACCATAGCCACTACAGGATCGCTTGAGCCTGACTATAAGCTGTATGGCTCGGAATATGCCGACGAAACGGCCCATCCGGGCTATTATGCTCTGCGCCTGCCGAAGTATGACATCACGGCCGAGGTGACAGCCACCGAACGCACCTCGCGTGAGCGCTTCACCTTTGCCTCCGGAGGCAAGGGCAACATTCTTGTCAATCTTGGCCAGCAGCTCAGCAATGAGTCGGGCGCAACAGTGCGTCGCGTCAGCCCCACCGAGATCGAAGGCTCGAAACTGCTCGGCACCTTCTGCTACAATCCCGGCGCCGTTTTTTCCATCTATTTTGTGGCGCGGGTCAACCGCACGCCCTCGGAATCAGGCTATTGGAAAATGCAGCCCGAGATGACCGGAGTGGAGGCCGAATGGACTCCCGACAATGGAAAATACAAAATCTATCGCAACTATGGCCGCGAACTGAGCGGCGACGATATCGGCTATTGGTTCACGTATGACTCGCTGGCACCGGGCGAAACGGTGGAGCTGAGCGTGGGCGTTAGCTTCACTTCGGTCGAGAACGCCCGCCGCAATCTTGATGCGGAACAGGCTGGAGGAGTGACATTCGATGCCCTTGCCGCTGCCGCAACCGATCGCTGGAACACCGATCTGGGCAAAATCGCCGTGACCGGCGGCACGGAGGAGCAGCAACGGGTATTTTACACCGCACTGTATCATTCGCTGATACACCCCAGCGTGCTTTCCGACGTCAGCGGCGACTATCCGCTCATGGAGACCATCGGCACCGGAAATTCCGCCTCGCCGCGCTATACCGTTTTCTCTCTCTGGGACACATACCGCAACCTGCATCAGCTGCTCACACTGCTCTGGCCCGACCGTCAGACTGCGATGCTCCGCACGATGGTCGACATGTATAAGGAATGGGGCTGGCTGCCGAAGTGGGAACTGTTCGGTCGCGAGACGTTCACCATGGAAGGAGATCCGGCCACGTGCGTGATCGTCGATTCATGGCGCAAGGGACTGACCGACTTCGATGTCGACGCAGCCTATGACGCAATGGTCAAATCGGCCACTACTCCGGGCGAGCGCAACGCCATGCGCCCTGACATCGATCCATATGCCAAACTGGGTTATATCCCCGTTGGCTTCTATGCCGGCGATAATTCCGGCGATAACTCCGTGAGCCACGCTCTGGAATATTATGTGGCCGACGCCGCTCTGGCCCATATGGCCCGCGAGCGCGGCCACATGCAGCTGGCCGATTCGCTCGACCGTCGTTCCAGAGGCTATCGCCACTACTACTGCCCTGAGGCCGGCACTCTGCGCCCGATCAATCCCGACGGCAAATTCTTTGCGCCGTTCAACCCCGATGACGGAGCCAACTTTACGAATGCCACCGGATTTCACGAAGGTTCCGCCTGGAACTACACGTTTGCCGTGCCTCACGACGTGGATGGCCTGATCGAGCTTAACGGCGGACCGGCCAAGTTTACAGAAAAACTGCAACACGTTTTTGACGCCGGTCT
Source organism: uncultured Porphyromonadaceae bacterium (assembly GCA_947177035.1). Classification (GTDB taxonomy): domain Bacteria; phylum Bacteroidota; class Bacteroidia; order Bacteroidales; family Muribaculaceae; genus UBA3263. The sequence continues at coordinate 44,347 of CAMWSS010000017.1, forward strand.
CTATGACCCGGCCAATGAGCCTGACATTGCCTATGCCTATCTGTTTTCGCGCATACCAGGCGAGGAGTGGCGCACTCAGCGCGAAGTGAGCCGCCTGCTGGCCCGGCACTACACCACCGCGCCTGACGGCATTCCCGGCAATGACGACTGCGGCACCATGTCGGCCTGGGCCGTTTTCTCGATGCTCGGATTCTATCCTGACTGTCCGGGCGATCCGGCATACACTCTGACGTCGCCCGCGTTTGACCGCGCCGAACTGAAGCTGCCTGACGGCACTCTCTCCATCACGGCCCGGCGCAGATCGCCGGATGCGGTCTACATCAAGGAGGTGACTCTCGACGGCAAGCGCCTCGACTCGCTCCGCATTCCCCACGACGCGATCGCCCGTGGAGATCACAAACTGCATTTTGTGCTTGACAAGAAACCATCCGCCAGGAAGAAATAATCTCACCGCAATATAATGAAGACATCACTTTTCACACTGATTTCACTCGGGTTGGCCGCTGTGGCCCTCCCGTCGTGCGACAGCAACAAGGCCACCGAGACAGTGTCGGTGCTCGACTATGTTGATCCCCTGATCGGAACCGGCGACCACGGCCACGTGTTTGTCGGAGCCAACGTGCCCTTCGGCATGGTGCAGCTCGGCCCCACATCCGTCCCCGAATCGTGGGACTGGTGCTCGGGCTATCATGAAACCGACAGTACCTGCATCGGCTTCAGCCACACCCACCTGAGCGGCACCGGTATCGGCGACCTCTTCGACGTCACCATTCTTCCCGTGCTCGCCAAGCCCGCAGACCTGAGCCGCGCCGGACTGGCCGACATCGCCCTGCGCAGCCGCCAGACAGCCCGCCCCGGCTACTACTCCGTGCCCCTGGCTTCGGGCATCAACGCCGAGATGACCGCTACAACCCGCACCGGCCTGAGCCGCTACGTCTTCCCCGACAGCGCCTCGTCGCAACATCTGGTGATCGACCTGCAGAACGGCGGTTGCTGGGACAAGGTGACCGGCTCGACGCTGGAAGGCTATGTCGACGGCACCCTTGTGGGCTGGCGCCGCTCCACCGGCTGGGCAAAGGACCAGAAGGTCTATTTCGCCATCCAATTCTCTCGTGGCGGCTATAATACGGAGATGCTTTCCGACCACCAGTATCTGGTCAATTTCCCCGACAATGCCGAGCCTCTGATGGTCAAGGTTGGCATCTCGCCAGTTTCTGAGCAGGGCGCCATAGCCAATCTGGAAGAGAATCCCGGCTGGGACTTCGACGCCGTGCGCTCGCAGGCCACCCGGGCATGGGAGAAGGAGCTCGGCAAGATCCGCGTCGAGAGCGATTCGCCCGAAGATCTGCGCACGTTCTACACCGCTCTCTATCACACTCATTTCTTCCCCGCCACGTTCAGTGACGTTGATGCCGAAAAACCGGCCTACACCATTTATTCGCTCTGGGACACGTATCGTGCCGAAATGCCGCTGCTCAGCATCGTGCAGCCCGAGCGCTACTCCGAAATGGTGAATGCGATGCTCGACATACACGATGCCCAGGGCCGTCTGCCGGTGTGGCATCTCTGGGGCAACGAAACTGACTGCATGGTCGGCAATCCGGGCATTATTCCCGTGGCCGATGCTGTGGTCAAGGGCACTCTCGGCGTTGATCCCCAGCGTGCTCTCCGCGCAATGACCGAGACCGCGGCCGACACCGCACGCGGCGGCGCACTGCGTCAGCAGTACGGCTATATTCCCTGTGATCTTTTCAATGAGGCTATTGCCTTCGATATGGAATATGCCATCGCCGACGGTGCCATTGCCAACGCCGCCCGCGCCATGGGTGCCGACAGCGTGGCCGACGCATTCACCGCCCGTTCCCGTTCCTGGCGCAACTATTTCGACCCTTCGACCGGATTCGTGCGCGGCAAGATGGCCGACGGTTCCTGGCGCACTCCGTTTGACCCGAATTTCGCTCAGCACCGCGCCAACGACTATTGCGAAGGCAATGCCTGGCAATACACCTGGCTCATTCCTCAGGATCTCGACGGGCTGATCGAGGGCTTTGGCTCGCGCGAAGCCACAGTGGCCGCTCTCGATTCGCTTTTCGTGGCTCCGATGGTGATCACCGGCGCTGACGCATCGCCTGATATCTCTGGCCTGATCGGCCAGTATGCCCACGGCAACGAGCCTGTGCATCACGTGATCTATCTTTACTCCATGCTCGGCGAGCCGGACCGTGCCGCCGACCGCGTGCGCCAGACCCTCGACGAGCTTTACAGCGACCGCCCTGCCGGCCTTTCGGGTAATGAGGATGCCGGTCAGATGTCGGCATGGTATGTGCTTTCGTCGCTCGGCCTGTATGAAGCCGAACCGGCATCGGGTCGCTATTGGTTCGGATATCCGAAATGGAACCGTGCCACGGTCAGCACAGCTGGCGGCGACTTCACCATCACCCGCGCCGGCCAGGGCAACCACATAGACTATGCCGAACTTAACGGCCAGCGCCTCGACCGCCACTACATCACCCACGACGAACTGACAGCCGGCGGAACCCTCACCTTCCACATGGCCGACTGACCTGCCGATTCCGTGATCATAATATAAACCGATACCCCGCCGACATCATGCCGGCGGGGTATCGGCTCTTATATATGCACAAGCACTTCGTTATGCCTCAACATCAAAATGCTATGATCAAGTAGCAATAAGGTCGCAATATAAATGCGATAATTTGGTCTACTGAAACAAATATGTTACCTTTGCAGAAACGAGAATTTTGAGTAATCTATGGACGAAGAAATCATAAGCCCCATATTCGACGAAGAAATTGAGACCCCGTTCCCCAATATTTGTTAACGCTGGGGTCGCATATCTCTGAGTGATTT
>CAMWSS010000018.1 GCA_947177035.1 uncultured Porphyromonadaceae bacterium
GGTTGCGATTTTTCTTTTGCCATTTTTGACTACCAAATGACTACCTGTTGAAAAATTAGCAAAAAGGCACCCCCGTTTTTGACCCCCGCCGCCAGGACTTTTAAGGGGTCAATCTTATTATGCCCGAGGGGTCAAATCCCGCGTGCCCGAAGGGGGCAAACTCACGCGCCTTTTCCAACCAGCTCATTTTATTGCAGCGGCAAAGCAACAGAATATTGGAAATCGCATGAGCGGAGAGGTGTCCCCGACAGGTGCGCTGTCGATTGGGGTCAATGCAGTTTCCCTGCTTCGTGGAGATATCTGATAGCGCTGTAAAATTCGCCATGAATGCTGGCTGTCAGGTTTAAATGATGTTCTATTTCAGCAGCATAATCCGCATCATCATCAAGATCTTCAAAATATTCGATCATCCGTTTCCGGCTCGCAACTAATTGTGAACTGTCCAAGTTTAGGATCGCCACTGTCAGATTGCCACGCTGATCAACGCCGGCAATGTGTCCGTTGACATCATATTGAAAATGATCAGAACAATCGCATTCGAGAGGTGATACGAGCTGTGCGTCAAAAACGTTGCTTTTTTTATGACCACAGTAATCATCATTGATTCCGGTGGGCACTCTTCGGCAACAGGCGTGAAGATTGTCGTATACGAGCTGAAGTGGACGAAAGGACGGGTTGCGATTGCGATCTTTAGGCCGGAAGTGCTCGACATGAAAGTCGCCGTTGTCGATACGGGTCTCACAGTAGCAGCACAATCCGTGTTGTTCGGCAATCAGCGAGCTTCGCAATGCCAGTCGTGCTGCGTCGGCACCAGGAAAACCGGCCTCATCTCTAAGATCCTCATATTCCGCATTGGGATAGGAAGATTTCCAATCCGAAAAGGCTGAAGGCTCAGCCTGCTTGACTATATGCTTCATCTGCCCATCCTTTCCAACCGTTTTCTCATGCGAGGCAATTCGGGGTGTTCGGGCACTTCATTTTGAAGGATATTCAGTTGTCGACGGGCTTCGTCGATCTCTCCGCGCATATATGCAGTGTTGAATTGGCGAATAATGTTATCGATCGGCTCCGGAACATCGTGTGACAGGCACATAATGTCGCCCAACACGATCTCTGACGGCATGCCGTAACCATAGGGGGCTGTGGAGATGTTGCTCTCGGCGTCGATCAGGCGCAGCGATGAAGTCGGCACGCTGTTTATCACGTGGGGTGAATGAGTGGAGATGATGAACTGAATGTTGGGGAACGTTCGTCTCAGCGCCATAGCAATCTCGCTCTGCCACTGTGGATGCAGATGCAGGTCTGCTTCGTCTATGAGCACGATTCCTCCCCCAAGAAGCGGATCTCCAACCGGATTGGCCAGTGACAGGCGGTGGCATAGGTCTCCGACCAGAGCCAGATATATTTTTTCGCCGTCGGAGAGCTGTTCGGCATTGAGTTTCTCTCCATTTTTGTAGAGCATCATGGCCAGTGGATGGCGCTCGATCATGAACCTGTCGTAATCAGGCATAAATTGTGTCATGGCTCTGCGGAATGCATGCAGTCCAGGATGCGCTACCTGACGTCTGGTGCGCACAATCTGCTGATTTTCCCAGTCCTCACATGCGCGGAACCACGTGAAAAATCCACGAAAATTTGCAGCGCCATCAAGACATTTGTCGTATGTGTCAAACAATGTGAAATCCCGGCTGCGGGTGCGCAAAGGGATGTCGAGCACTGTGCGCTTCACGCCGTAATAAGCAAATACGGGGATACAACACGTGTTGATGTTTTCGGCCAGCTCGCTTCTGACAGACGACACATATGGCTTGATGGGGCCTAAATCAAATGCGAAGTCCTTGCTTAATCCTGCCTTTGCCTTGCTCGGAATCACCACTTCACCGCCAAGCATCGATCCGATTACGCAGCCGCTGCGAGAGTGGTTGTTAACGTCAGAAGGTGAAATGTAATAACCGACTCCACTTTCGTTGCGTATACGGGCGATTATCCAGCTGAGAATAAGTCTTACTCCGGAAAGGAGAGAAGATTTACCTGCGCCATTTTTGCCGCTGAGCACCGTTATTGATGGATCAAAATTTACGGTGGTTTTGACAAACCGTTTATAGTTTGTCATATGTAGTCGATCGATACGGATTTGATTGTCCGGCATGGCAAGTGGATTATTAATGAAATTACTACTCACAAAATTAGTAAAATTCCCTAACCCTGGCAAAAAAACGTGAAATAGTTGAGTTCTGATTGGGTTCGGCGGGAATGTGTTTTGTCGGTTTGGGTGACACGGAGAGAGTGTGCGCGTTGGCAGGGGAGGTGTCAAATTATTGGACAATTTGTAATTGTGTTGAGCGGGCAGATGGTTGTAGGCCAGCGGTTTGCTGGCGCCAGTGCGGGGCGGCGCTTATATTGGTGCAATCATTAACATTTGCAGTCATGATAAGATCCGAAAAACTATATGTGGTGTTGTTGGCATTTTGTTGTGTGGCGTCGTTGGCAGCGAAAGCCGGTGACGCCTGGAGTGTCGACGACTGCATAAGTTATGCGATAGAGCATAATTATGGTTTGCGGAATAAGCGCCTTGACACCGGAATGGCCGGGGCTGACGTCGTGTCGGCCTATGGCGACTTTCTCCCTTCGGTGACCGTGGCAGGCAGGGCGGGGAGGCGTCTGGGCCGTTCTGTCGATCCGGCAACCAATCAATATACTTCGGAGTCATTCTGGGAGAATGCGGTGGGCCTTAATGTGTCGTTGCCGATATTCAATGGGCTTACGCGTTTGAACCGTCTGAAGTTTGCCCGGCTCAACAAGGCGATCAGCGGGTTTGCTGAAAAAGTGGCGGAAAACGATCTTGCTCTTGAAGTGGCCGAGGCATATTATCGTTGTTGTTTTGATGCAGAAGTCTATGAACTCGCAGTGGAGCAGCGGCAACTCGGTGAACGGTATTATGAAAAGATGTCTGAATATGTCGGCCTGGGTCTGCGCCCGCGCAGCGATATTCAGGAGTTGAGAGCCAGGTTGCAGGCCGACATATATCAGGAGAGGGTCAAGGCCGATAACAGCCTGTTCTCTCTGTCGGCGCTGAAGGAGCTGATGGGCATGGAAGTGGCTGACACGCTGACGTTATGTCGGGAGACGGAGTCTTTTGAGCCGATCGCCGTCCATGATGTCGTGTTGAGCGGGCTGTATGAGTCGGCCAGAGCTTGTTTGCCTGAATATCAGATCATGGAGATGAGGCATGAAGCGTCGCGCAGGGCGGTTTCCATTGCAGCCGGAGCTATTTCTCCGTCTGTGAAGCTGGAGTTGGATATCAACACCGGATACTATACTGCCAGAGACCGGAATGGCGTCATGCCATCGTTCAGAACCCAGTTGAGCGACAATCTCAACCGCTATGTGGGCGTCAGCGTTTCTGTGCCTCTGTTTGACGGATTGTCGCGATATAAAAACATACAGAAAGAAAAAATGCGGCTGCAACAGGTGAGCAACGAGAATGAGAGACAGCGGCTGTTGCTCACCAGGGATATTTACGACACATATATATCGGCACAGACCGCGGCCGAAGAGTGGTCGTTGGCAAATGAACAGCTTGGCGCGGCGTCGGCTGCATGGCATAAAAGCGAAGAAAAGTGGCATGAAGGCTTGATTTCCGGATTTGAACTCATGGAGTCGCGCAATCTGTATATGCAGGCACGCGTGGAAGCGGTGCGCACGAGTCTGCAATATATGCTGAGAAAAAAGATGATACGTTTTTATCAGACAGGTTCGTTTTTATAGATGTCAACAAACGCGTTTCAAACTGAGTCTATGGATAAAAAAATAGAGAGAAAATCAAGGTTTTCCAAAAAGCAGACAGCTGTTTTTGCAGGCGTGGCAATGGTGTTGGCCGCTGCTGTGTGGCTGGTTGCAGGCCAGTCGGCCTCGACCATGAACGTTGACAGAAACAGCGTCACTATCGCCACTGTTCAGAAGGGCGAGTTCAATGACTATATCCGCGTGGTTGGTCAGGTGACGCCCGATCGGATCATTTATCTTGACGCCATAGAGGGCGGACGTGTTGAAGAACGCCTGATCGAGGAGGGCGCGGCCGTCAGAGCCGGCGACGTCATTCTTCGTCTGAGCAATCCGTTGCTCAATATCGGCATATTGCAGAGCGAGGCCGATCTGGCCTATCAGGAAAATGAACTGCGCAACACCAGGCTGACAATGGATCAGGAACATCTCAGGCTGCAGCATGACAGGATAGCGATGCAGAAGGAGGTGACGCAAAAGGAGCGCAGATATTTGCAGCACTCACGCCTGCATGAAAAAGAACTGGTGTCGGACGAAGACTATCTCCGCGCCAAGGAAGATTATGAGGCGGCCGCGGAGCAGATGAAAATTCTTGACCGCCGCATTGAGCGTGATCAGGCGCTGCGCGACAGGCAGCTTCAGAGCCTCAACGAGAATATTGACAATATGAAAAAGAGTCTGCTGCTTGTTCGCCAGCGCCTTGACAATCTGATGGTCAAGGCTCCCGTCGACGGTCAGTTGGGCAATATTGAAGCCCAGGTGGGGCAGTCGATCTCCCAGGGCGAGCGTATCGGTCAGATAATCACTCCCGAGCTGAAGGTCGAGGCCAGAATCGACGAGCACTATGTCGAACGTGTCCATCCTGGACTGCCCGCCGGCTTTGAGCGTGAAGGAAAGCGCTATGGCATGACGATGACCAAAGTATATCCCGAAGTGCAGAACGGGCAGTTTCGCACTGACTTGCATTTCGTATCCGACAGACCTGAAAACATACGGTCCGGACAGACATATCATCTTGATCTTCAGCTTGGCGATCCGGAGGAGGCGATAATGATACCGCGCGGCGGCTTCTATCAGAGCAGCGGCAGCAAATATGTATATGTGGTCGACGAGGGCGGAACCACCGCCAGGCTGCGCCCTGTGAGGCTTGGCCGTCAGAATCCGACGCATTACGAGGTGCTCGAAGGGCTTTCTCCCGGAGAGAAAGTCATCATTTCGGGCTATGAATTATTTGGCGACAATCAACGATTAAATTTACGATAACAATGGAATATTTCTCGCAGATCATCAACCGCCGCCGTTCAAAAAAATCACTTGCGGCACTTAACATTTTCGGCCTTTCTGTCTGTATAGGGGCCGCTCTGATGATACTGTTTTATGTAAGGTTTGAGTTGAGTTATGACACGTTTCACGACGGCGACAGGATATATCGGGCCGAAAGTCGTCTGTATGAAGGAAATGTGCTGACCGACAGCTGGGCGACGACTTCTTTCGGGCATGGTCCGGTGATGAGTCGCGAAATTCCCGGCATAGAGCAATATGTGAGAGTGACCGCACAGGATCGCGAGCAGGAGGTGACTTATGGCGACCGCCAGTTTATCGAGGAGCGCTACTGCTATACGGAGCCTTCGTTTTTCGATCTGTTTGATTTCCGGATTATCGAGGGCGGCGATGAAAAACAGCTTGAACGCCCGAACACGGTGGTCATTGCCCAGAGTGCGGCCCGCCGCTATTTCGGGGAGTGCGATCCGGTCGGCAAGATCCTAACGTTCAAGACCCCGACATCTGAACAGCATTTTGAAGTGACCGGAGTGATGGCCGACATGCCGTATAATTCACATCTGCGATATGACTTCCTGCTGTCGTATGCCACCATACCTGAAGCCAGGCGCGACATCTGGTATATTCATGGCGTTTACACCTATCTGCGTCTCGCCCGGGCCATAGCGCCTGAAGAGATTGAAAATGCCTTTGCCTCGATTTCAGCCGATTATCGCACTGCGGCGCTCCGCCACAAAGACTGGAAAGTGGAACTGATTCCGCTTGAGGATATTCATCTCACTCCGCGCAAATCATATGAAAAAGAGGAAAAGGGCAGTCGCATCGCCATTGACATACTTCTGATAATGGCGATCGCGCTGCTGCTTACCGGATGGGTCAACGCACTGAATCTTACCACGGCGCGTTATCTTGAACGGGGCCGTGAATTCGGTCTCCGCAAAATATTCGGGGCTACAGGCCGTCAGATCATTGCCTATGGTCTGTTGGAATCCTGTCTGGTGAACTTTCTGGCGCTGATGCTGGCGGCTGTGTGGCTGGCCATATCGCTGCCTTCGGTCTCACGGTTGGTCGGCCGCGATTTCGCATCAGACGTGTTGATGTCGCCCGGATGCTGGGCCATGATTGTTGGCATATTTCTCACTGGCGTGCTTCTTGTCGGCCTTTATCCTTCGTTTTTAATGACGCGCATCAGGTCAACGGACTGCATGCGTGGAAAAATGCTGCATGGACGCAAAGGCAGCAACGTGCGCAAATTGCTGATACTTGTGCAGTTTGTGGCTTCATTCATTCTTGTGGCCGGCACTTTCACAGTGGTGATGCAGGTGAACTATATGCAGAGAGAGAGTTCCGACTCGTTGTTTGACCGCGTGGTGGTGCTGAAATATCCTTCATCCACGGACGATATGCCGGTGCGGATCTCTGATTTCAAGAAGCGTCTGGAGCAGTCCCCGTCTGTCGGCCGTGTGTCAGTGTCGGGTGCCGTGCCAGGTGTGGAGGTGGCCAACTATTTCACCAACAGGCCATACGGCAGTGACGTGTCTGAAACCAAACTGATCCAGATGTTTGCCGTGGACTATGATTATCTGACCATCTATGCGCCTGAATTCGTGTGTGGCCGCGGGTTTTCAGAAGATTACGGCAACGAATATGACAAAGTGGTGCTCAACGAACAAGCGGTGAAGATTTTGGGCTATTCTTCAGCCGAAGACGCTCTTGGCCGGCAGCTGGCAATGGAAGTGCTCAAGACTCCGCTTGAAATCATCGGAGTTGTGCGCGACTATCAGCAGCAGTCGTATGCCGAACCATATAAGCCGATCATTTTCTTCCTGAAGGAACGGGTGCCGATCATAGCTACCCCCTACATCTCGGTCATGCTCACCTCTGCGGTCACCCCTGAGACCATAGCCGACATTGAGCGTATATACAAGAGTTACTTTCCGCTGGCTGCCTTCTCCTATTTCAGACTCAGCGACTTCAATCACAACCTCTACAGATCAGACCGCAACTTCAGCCGCATTTTCACCTGCGCCTCGCTGCTCGCTGTCTTCGTGGCCTGTCTCGGCCTGTGGATCATGACACTCTTCTCGACGATGTCGCGCCTAAAGGAGGTAGGCATCCGAAAAGTGCTCGGCGCCGATAAAAAGAGTCTGTTTATGGTTCTGACCAAAGAGCTGGTGACGCTTACCATGATCGCCGCGGCGGTGGGCACCCCTGTGTCGGCGCTTCTGATGAATGAATGGCTCAAGAGCTATGCGTTCCACATCACTCCGCCATGGTGGATATATGTCGTGGCCTTCGCGCTCATAACCGCAGTCGGCCTGCTGACGGTTGCCCGTCAGATATGGCGCGTCATACGCATCAACCCCATAGACATCCTCCGCAATGAATGAGACAATTTTGCAGTGGCCTGATCCTTTATCGACGGCCACCGTCAGAGCGACGGTTCCAGGGTGGAGCCTTTTACCTGCTTTGAGGTCACTCCGATGCCGAACAGGGCGAAATCGAGCAGAGCCGGATCGTCCGGACAGATGGAGCGCATCTGCTCGGTGATCAGAATGGCTGTGACCTTGTCGTTGGCCGCACGCGAGATCAGTCCGAGCTCACGCGCCACATTGCCCACATGCACGTCCACCGGGATATATAGCTGCGCGGGAGTCAGCGATTCCCAGAGGCCAAGGTCGACAATGCCGTCGCGCCTCACGAGCCATCTCAACGCCATGTTGAGGCGCTTGAGTGCTGTTGTGCGCAGGTTCAGCGGCAGGCAGCGGCTGTCGGTCCGGCCATCGTTGGCTTCGGCAAGCACACCGTTGACAGCCTCGGCCAGTTGCCAGGCCGGCAGTTCGGCTCCGGCTGCCCCGCAATGGCGGCAAAAATCGTCGAGAGAGCCATGGCGTGAATAGATGGCGTGCAATCCGCGCATCAGATGCTTGAGGTTTCGGCCGAAAAAGGTGCGGTGGATGTTGACGGCGTCATCGACCTCTTCATAAGCCCTGTCCATCATCCAGGCGTGAGGTTGCGACTCCATCAGACCTGAAATCAGGCGGTCGGCGTCACGACAGATCATTCGGCGGTTTCCCCATGCCAGGTGTGCGGCCAGCAGTGCCGCAATCTCGGCGTCGGCCTTTGAGCCGATGAATTCGCGCGGAAACCTGACGGGGTCGTCGGCAATGAATTCCGGCGAATTTATGCGATGCGCTTCCGCGAGCAGCAGTTCAGCGATATCTTTATTCATAATGGACGCAAAATTACGCTTTTTTCCTGAAATTTCTTTAATTTTGCAAATCATGAAAAATAGAGTTATCACCTCCGTATTGTCGGCCACGATCTGCATGGCCGCGTTTTCCCAGACAGTTGTTGACATGGCCGCCGACTATGGCATACGCCCCGGCAGCGGCAAAAATATGTCGGCCAGACTCAATTCGGCGCTTGCCGACATCAAGAACCGCCACGGCGCCGGCGCCGTGACCCTGCGCTTTGCTCCCGGACGCTATGATTTCCATCCCAAGGGAAGCGCCACCCGTGAATATTATATATCGAACCATGATCAGGACAATCCAAAGGCGGTCGGTTTCGCAATCGAAAACTGGGACAGCCTGACGGTAGATGCCACCGGTGCGGACTTCATATTCCACGGCCGGATGCTGCCGGTTGCCGTGGTGGATTCGCGCAACTTCTCGCTCAAAGGCGCGAGCATCGACTTCGAGACTCCACACATAACCCAGGTCACGGTCGTGGACAATACTCCTGAAGGCATCACCTTCATGACCGCTCCGTGGGTCAACGCGGGAGTTGACAAAAACGGCAGTTTCATCGCGCGCGGCGAAGGCTGGTCCATATCGCCCCGCTCAGGCATCGCCTTTGACGCCAGGACACGCCATGTGGTGTATCGCACAAGCGACCTGTGGTGTCCGCTCGACAGCGTCATTGCTCTCAAACCCAAAGGCACATACCGTGCGCCGAAATGGACCGACGGCCGTCTGACTCCGGGCACTGTGGTGGCCCTGCGCGGATGGGGACGCCCGACTCCGGGCATATTCCTTAGCGGCGACAGCGCCACATCTATCACCGACGTGAAGGTGCACTATGCCGAAGGCATGGGGCTGCTGGCCCAACTCTGCGACGGAATAACGCTGACGCGCTTCGGAGTGTGTCTGCGCGGAGATTCCGATCCGCGTTACTTCACCACCCAGGCCGACGCCACCCATTTTTCGGGCTGCAAGGGTGTGATCAGTTCGACCGAAGGCCTATATGAAGGAATGATGGACGATGCCATCAACGTGCATGGCACATATCTGAAGGTGATCGGACGCACCGGAAAACGCACGCTGCGCGGACGATATATGCACGACCAGAGCTGGGGGTTCCGCTGGGGCGAGCCTGGCGACTCCGTGCAGATCATCCGGTCGGAGACAATGGAAACAGTCGGCCTGCCGATGATTATCGAAAAAATCTCTCCGGCCGATTGCGGGCAGGAGCATGGCGCACGCGAGTTCGACGTGACCTTCACCGCCGACCTGCCCGACGGAGTGGCCGACGATTGCCATTTCGGTCTGGAGAACCTGTCGTGGGCTCCGGAGGTATATTTTGCCGACAACGTGGTCCGCAACAACCGCGCACGCGGATCGCTCTTCTCCACCCCGCGCCGCGTCATGGTCGAGCGCAATCTCTTTGACCACACGTCGGGCACTGCCATACTGCTTTGCGGCGACTGCATGGGCTGGTTCGAGACCGGCGCCTGTCGCGACGTCACCATCCGTCAGAACCGCTTCGTCAACTCTCTGACAAATATGTTCCAGTTCACCGAAGCCATAATTTCCATCTATCCCGAAATTCATGATCTGGCCGGTCAGCGTCAGTATTTCCACTCGGGAATCCTGATCGAGGACAATGATTTCGTCACTTTCGATGCGCCGTTGCTCTATGCCAAATCAACCGACGGGCTTTCCTTCCGCGGCAATCGTGTCAGACTCAATGGCGATTTCCCGTCTTTCCATCCCAACCAGTTCAATTTCAAGTTGCAGCGTTGTCGCAACGTTTCCATCTCAGGCAATGAGCTGCCGCAGCAACCATCCATACTGATCGAGTAATCACGATTTTTTCACAATTTTTTTCACCATCTTGGTGAACCAATCGCCACGCACCTGTGTTTTACGTATGTGAAATGTGTGATAATGATTGGTTATTATTTGACGAGGAGCAGCTGAGAAGCCGCTCCTCGCCGATTTTATATGTCAGGTCCGTCCGGATGAATGACGGCCACCCTCGTTATCACAACGAAGAATGGCCGCCGGAGATACTAGTAATAATATGTAGTTGATAGTATCAGTGTCGTTTATTTCATCAGGACTTTGCGGCCGTTGATGATGTAGAGTCCGCTGGTGGGGTTAGCCACGCGACGGCCCTGGAGGTCATAGATGACGTCGGCGGCAGGAGCGTCGGCAGTCACATTGTTGATGCCGGAGTTGTCGCCCTTGAACTCAACGGGCACGATCTCCATCTTTGAGTCATAGACATAGATGAAGCCGGTGACAACAACGTCGGTGGCGGCGGTCACGTTTTCAAGGCCGTACCGGTTGTAGATCTCGACGCTGGTTGTGCCGTCGGTCACGGTGATGACAGTGCGTGCGCTCTCGCCTTCGCCAGTGGTTTCGGCATTGGCGGTGAGTCCGCTGATGGTGACGTATTTGGCCAGATTGGCTACTGTCACGTCTGCCAGAGTGACTTCGGCGGGTTCTACCGGCGAGCCGGCAACTGCTTCGGGGAAGCTGCTGACAACAGGAGCGCACTGCACCATGCCATGATACACGTTGAACTTGCCGGTGAGTCCGGTGAGCTGATCGCCGTTTTTGAAGGTGCGGTCATTGAGGTTGCCGTACACAAGCATCGACCCGGTTTCATCCTGCACGAAAAGATCGAGACCGTTTTGATAAACAACAGTCACTGGCGATGTGATTGTGGTGAATGATTCGGGCTGTTCGTCGAGGAACGATGCGATATCCGCAACTTCGGGATATGTGGGAGCCACGGCACCTTCAAGGGTGTATTCGGTCACGGTCTTGACACCGTTCTGTCCGAAGTATTTTTCAAGCGAGCCATAGATGGTGACGCTCTTGCCGAGGTTGCCGGGGTTGGCCTGAAGATTGAGCGCTTCGCGGACTTCACCAGCGGGGAGCTGAACCGGGAGACATTTTGTATAGTCGGTCTCGGTTGCGGTTGCTGCGATGAACACGTTGGTTGCTGAAGCTTCCTCACCGGTTGCGGCGGAGAATGAGTCAGCGCTCTTTCCTGCTGCAGAACCTACGATGTAGCCTTTGACCCAAGCCTTTGTGGCGGGGTTGTTGAGCAGAACGACGTCAGCCACGGTGTAGGGGCTTTCTGCGGTGCCTTTGCCCACTGTTTCCACGGGATCGGGATCAACGGGAGTGTTGCCGCCACCGTCGATGGTGTATTCGGTCACGGTCTTGACGCCGCTCTGTCCGAAGTATTTTTCAAGCGAGCCATAGAGTGTGACCTCTTTGCCGAGGTTGCCGGGATTGGCCTGGAGATTGAGCGCTTCACGCACTGCGCCGGCGGGGAGCTGAACGGGGAGACATTTTGTATAGTCGGTCTCGGTTGCGGTTGCTGCGATGAACACGTTGGTTGCTGAAGCTTCCTCACCGGTTGCGGCGGAGAATGAGTCAGCGCTCTTTCCTGCTGCAGAACCTACGATGTAGCCTTTGACCCAAGCCTTTGTGGCGGGGTTGTTGAGCAGAACGACGTCAGCCACGGTGTAGGGGCTTTCTGCGGTGCCTTTGCCCACTGTTTCCACGGGATCGGGATCAACGGGAGTCTCACCGCTGCCGCCTTCGCCGATCTGGCTGTTGCCTTCATAAGTGACAGTGATGCTCTTGATATACATGGCTTTCTCGGCGCCATTGGTGAAATTGACAGCCAGATCACCTTTGGCAGAGCCTGTGAATGTGCAAGCCGACACATTTACGGTAATTTCGCTCTCGGAGCCGAATGAAGTTCCTCCGACTTTAGTGGCGACAGTCGCTTTTCCGCCGCTTGCGGTAGCGCCTTCAACCACCACTTTGGTTACGGTTACGCCACTGAAAGCGTCGGTTGAGAGAGACCAGGCGGAAGTCGGCAATTTGGCGGTGCCGATCTGTAGTCCTTTGGCATTGGCCGACGAATCGAAATTCACGGCTGTCATTGCCGTGGTCTGCCATTTGACGCCGCTGAGTTCATAAGCGGCAGCGTCGGCGGCTACGTCACCCTTTGCGAAGGTGTGGGTGTAGGTGAATGTGGCGGCGGAAGCGGCGAAACCGGCCGCGGCACACATTAATGCGAGTAACAGTTTTTTCATAAGCGAACTGAATTAATATGATTAGCTCGTACAAAGTTACATATTAATTTGCAATAATCAGCGGTCAATCCTTCGAAATATCAACTATTTTTATCGGAGAGCGTTTCAACCGGGCCTGAAGATATTCGCGGAAACGAGTTCTTTCGGCGCTATTCATCGGCTTGACATAGCTCACCAGTGCCACGTTGAGGGTGTCGATGGCGGTCGAGTCGACAGAGCAGACGATCGACCGGTTGATGGCGATTTCCTCGACTTGAGGGAACAGGACTTTAAGTTCAGGAGCGATGTCGATGCCCATGGAGTCGGTGCGCGCCACTGCTTCACAGACCCTGTGGAGCGAGTCGATCGTGGCCTGCTGGGCCGAGATCGTGGCCTGTGTCACCGCATACATGTCTTTGAGCATTGCCGACGACGCTTTGTTGACGTCGACCTCGACGTTGGAGCCTTGGATGATGCGCAGGTATGTGCCGGTCAGTCCGTATTGCGGCAAGCGGGCGTCCATCACGGCCAGAAGCGAGTCCTGCGGCAGCTGCCGGCCCATCAGGGTGACGGTCAGCGTCGAGCCTTGCTTGTCGTAGGCGGCGTGATAGTTGAGCACCTGTGTGTCGGGAAATGTGAATTCCTGTTCCACATATCTCGAAGCGTTGTTCTGGAACGTGTTCTGCAGATACATGGTGTAGGTGAGATAGACCGACGGAATCATGGTCAGAATGGCGATCGTGTAGACCAGCCGGCGCACTTTGAGCGCCCGCTCGGGGTTGGACATCTGTGCCGGATGATACTTCATCAGTTTGACGCCGGCAAATGTCGCCAGGGCGATAAACACCGAGTTGATGAAGAAGAGATAGAGCGCGCCCAGGAAGAACTGCCACTGGAGTGTGGCCAGGCCATAGCCGACGGTGCACAGCGGAGGCATGAGGGCGGTGGCGATTGCCACGCCTGGGATCACATTGCCTTTGTTTTTTGAGCCGATGGCCAGTATGCCGGCTGCGCCGCCGAAAAATCCGATAAAGACGTCGTAGATGGTGGGCGATGTTCGCGCCAGCAGTTCGCTGTGGCTTTCATTGACTGGCGAGATCATGAAGTAGAGGCAGGCCGTTGCGATGGAGAAAGTTGTGGCCATCAGCAGATTGCGGAAGCTTCGCTTCATCAGGTCGAAGTCATGGATTCCGACTGCCAGGCCGATGCCGATGATCGGCCCCATGAGCGGGGATATGAGCATTGCGCCGATGATCACGGCGGTTGAGTTGGTGTTGAGTCCGAGTGATGCGATGAAAATCGCCACTATCAGAATGAAGATGTTGATGCCGCGGAACGTTACTCCCTCGCGGATGCTCTCTTCTGCCTCTGACTGAGGTATCAGGTAGGCGCTCAGATCGAAAAAGCCTTTGATCTTGTCGCGCAGTGCGTTCAGGTCCATGATGGTTGTGGTGGATTATTGATTATTGTCTGATAGCTGACAGTGCATTGCCGACATCGGCGGCGATGGCGTCGCGCAGTTCGTCGAGTGAGCCGAAGCGGCGTTCGGCGCGCAGGCGGCTGATGAAACCGATGCGCAGATGGCTGCCGTAAAGGTTGCCGGAAAAGCCTATGAGGTGAGCTTCCACAGAAATCGGGGCATCGGGAGTGTCGACAGTCGGGCGTCGGCCGACGTTGACCACTGCGGGATAGTCGCCGACGGTGGCGGCATAGACTCCGGGGGCAGGCATGACATGGCCGGGGCTGACGCTGACATTGGCGGTAGGGAATCCGAGCTGGCGTCCGAGCTGACGTCCGCCGACCACTGTGCCGCTGATGGTGAACGGCCGGCCAAGCAGCAACGCCGCCCGGTCTACCGCTCCGTCGGCTATGAGCGTGCGGATCCTGCTGGAGCTGACGCCGGAGTGTTCGGGGAGTTCGGCGCAACGCACAAGTTCCACGCCCTCCACTTCGGGCGCCCGGTCTCTGTCGCTGCCGAGATGATTGTTGAATCCGGTCATCAGAGCCTTCACGCCGTGACGTTCATGCAGCATTGACAGAAAGTCGCGTCCTGTCATGGCGCGAAGTCCGGGAGTGAACGGCAGGCGAAGCAACTTCACTCCAAGCGCGAGCATGGCCTCTTCCTGTTCGGAGGAGTCTGTGATGACGGGTGGTGCCGATGCCGGATCCACCAGGCTGAGCGGGTGGCGGTCGAAAGTCACGGCCAGAGGCGACAGCCCGCGGTCGCGGCCTGCGCGACAGAGCTGCTCCAGCAGATAGCGGTGGCCGATGTGCACCCCGTCAAATGTGCCTACCGTCGCTATCATTCAGTCGATCAGGGTGGCTTTCATGCCGCAGGCGAGCGCCGCCTCGACGTTGGCCGGACCGTCGTCGAAAAACGTGGTGTCGGCGGCTGGAATTCCGAATTTGGCGAGCGCATACTCATAGATGCGGCTGTCTGGTTTGCAGACTTTGGCTTCGAACGAGGTGACAGTGCCGTCGAAATAGTCGGTGATCTCCAGACCCTGCTTGCGGAATTCGGGCAGGATGTCGTTGTGCCACATGATCGGGTTGGTGTTGGACAGGAGCCACACCCGGTGTCCGTCGGCGCGCAGTCGCCGCAGCAGATCGAGGCGCGTTTCGGGGATGCCGCACAGAAACAGGCTCAGGCCACGGTCGATCTGGCTGTCGGTCACTCCGGCGGGCAGTTTCTGCCGCATCATTCCGCGGAATTCGTCGGGCGAGATCTGTCCGGCTTCGAGTTGCAGGAACGGCCCTTTCTGAGTGTAGGCGTCGAAGAAGTCGTCGGCGTCTTCCATGCCAAGTGCGTCGAAATAGGCCACGCAGCGGCTGCGGTCGATATTCATGATCACGCCGCCGAGATCAAACATCAGGTTGAGGCTCAGCGGTTCGGCCAGCTGTTCGATCTTCATTTGCGTTTGCGGTATTTGATTGTTGCGCTTGAGGATTTTTTCTCGACTGCTTTTTTTGTGGAATGACAGACCGACGATGCGCTTGAAGCGTCGATCGTCATCTTTTCGGCGATGATGTCGGTGGCGTCGATTTTCGCTGCCGACGAAGCATTGAGCGATGCGGTGCCGGCTGTGCCTTCCGCGCTGACCGACGAGCCCGACGATGCGTTGATGTCAAGCGTTGCGGTCACGCATTCAATGTCGACTTTTGAGCCTGACGAGGTGTCGACTTTAACTGATTTTGCTGCCGAACAACGTTCGATCTCGACTTTTGAGCCAGATGAAGTGTCGACTGACAGAGAGCCGCAAGTCATTGATCCGTCAATTTCCACGCTCGATCCGCTTGAAGTGTTGACTTTGAAGTTTTTATTGCCGATGTCGAATGCCGAGCATGATTTGAAGCGGGCGCCGCTCGATGCTTCGATGTTTTCGAGCACGGGACCGCTGACCGACACGCGGCTGAGTGTCTTTTGGTTTATGTTGACGTTGCCGCCCTTGCGCTCTATGCGTATCCAAAGTTCGCCGTTTTTTACCGAAATTTTAAGATCCTGAAGGTATTCGTCGGATCCTTCAGCCTCGATCGACACCGGGCCAGATTTTACGACGTATTCCACCGGAACCCCGGTTTCGATCTTGATGCGCGAGAATTTGTTTCCGTAGGTGTAGGTGCGGATTGCGGCAGAGGCCGATGCCGATGCCGAGAGAGCCAGAGCAGCCGTCAGTCCGAACAGGAGAGCTTTCAGTTTCATGATGGTTGAATTTAATGGGTTATGTTATAGGTGAATCCAAGCGAGATCAGCTCGCGCATCTGGAGAAGCCCCCAGGTTTTGTCGCGGTTGCCTTTGGTGATGGAGGTGTCATAGCGCATATCCACGTTGAGATTTGCCGTCAGGAATCGCGTGATGACGAAATTGAACTGGTTCTGCCAGTCGGCCTGCGAATATTCATAGTTCGTGAAGAAGAACACTCTTGACCGCCAGCTGACGTTGTAGCACATCTGCCAGTTGAGCACCGCGTCCACGTTGGAACCGATGGAGCTTTTGGTGCGGTGTCCTGGTTCGAGACCTTGTGATTCCGGCAACATTTTTTTGCTGATCACCGTTTTCAGGTTATATGACAGAGGCGCGATGGTGGCGTTGAACGTCAGCGTTTTTTTCTTGTTGTTGGTGTTGAACGTCATACCGAGACCGAAGTTCAGCTCGCCAGGCGAGAGAAACGACGCTGTCATCTCCTGGGTGTTGTGTTTATAGGAGTTGAAGACCGGAGTCTTGAACAGGCCGGTGATGGTGTAGTACCATTTGCTGCTTGCCTTGTAGCCGAATTTGGTGTTGATCTGCAGTCGGTTTTCGGTGATGTTATAGTTGCGGTACTGGTCGTCGGGGGCATTGGTCAGAGCTGTGCGCCACTGGAAAAAGTTTTCAAACAGCAACTTCGGGTGGTGCTTCGTGTTAAGATTCGACGCATAGGTGAAGTCGGCGATGAGGTTCAGCGAACTGTTGCCGCCCTGATACCAGTTGGGCGAGATATATGCCTGGCTGAACTGAAAATTGATTCCGAGTTTGTTTTGCCAGTATTGACGGGCCACGGTCACCTGTTCAACCTGCGCCATCACTTCTCCGGCCTTGATCTCGCCGAGGTTGACGCTTGCTTTGGTCGGATCGTCGACAACCATTGTCACCGCCTCCGGGGCCTTGGGCAGTTCGGAATAGAGAAAATGCACGTCTTCGGGATGGGCCATGGCGTGGCGGCGTCGGGCCGACATTATCATCCGGTTCATTGTCCGTTCCCGCTCGATCCATTGCATTGCCTGAGCGCCGACCGAGTTGCGAGGAAAGCCCTTGCCAGTCAGTGAAACCGAGTCGACGGTCTGATAGGGCATATAAACCTGTGGGGTATAAAAATATTTCGGAACGGGCACTGCGACAAATGCGGTGTCAATGTCCAGAGAGTCAAGATCGACGGGGTCATATTCCGGCTCTGTCACCTCTTCATCCACTTCTTCATTCTCAAATTCATAGACCTGGCCATAAAGTGAGGCTGAAAACATCAGCACGGCAGCCAGAAAAATATTGCGCTTCATAATTAAAAACTATGTGATGAATACTCTATGCAAAGTTACAACATCCCACAAATCCACGCAAATAATTCGCGGATTTGTTCCGTGAATAAAGCCGGATCGGATGCTCTGTGTCAGGGTCAGGAGTTCTGGAACTCGCTGGGCGACATTCCGGTCAGGTGCTTGAAATATTTTCCAAAAGACGACTGGTTGGAAAAATTCAGCTCATATGCCACCTGCTGGATGTTTTTGCCCGAAAACCGGAGCAGATTCTTGGCTTCGAGAATCACGTGGTCGTCAATGATCTCTGCGGCCGAATGGCCGGTGCAGTCTTTTACGACCAGCGACAGATATTTCGCCGACATGCACAGTTTTCCGGCATAGAAGGCCACCGAGCGTTCATATCTGAAGTGTTTTCTCACAAGTCTCACGAATTCATGGGTATATATCATCCGCCTGCTGCGTGGCTTGTGGGCCGCTTCATCTTCGGCGTCCGACCGACGTTTCATGCCGATGACCATGAGCTGATAGAAGGTCGCGGTCAGCAGTGTGCGCGATATGCTTTTGACCAGGTGTTCGTCGCCCGGAATTTCGTTGTGGCGCGCGTTGGCGTCAAGCAGGTCAAGATATGACGAAAGCATTTTCACTTCCGTCTCGGTGAGCATGGTGCATGGGCCTGATTTCATGCCAAGAGGCATGGAGTTGAGCACCACGATTTCGAAATTGAGGTCGCGGAGAAAGTCGGTCGAGACAAACAGCACATAGGCTTCCAGATTCTTGATCGATTCATTGTCGACGCTGATGATGGAGTTGGGGCCGGTCACAAACATGGAGTTACGGCTCAGTTTGTAGTATTCCATGTTGACGGTGAGATTCATCTGACCGCCGACTACCAGGGTGATGATCATGCCGTTGAAGCGGATGGCCCGCTGCAGTTCTCGGACCGCGTCGACATCTCCGTCGGGAGTCACATGGACGTAAACATAGTCCATTTCCGAGCGTTTCCCGGAATAGTTGGC
The DNA here is from genome assembly GCA_947177035.1 of uncultured Porphyromonadaceae bacterium. GTDB lineage: Bacteria > Bacteroidota > Bacteroidia > Bacteroidales > Muribaculaceae > UBA3263. The sequence goes on from CAMWSS010000018.1 coordinate 18,418, forward strand.
GATTTCATGCAGCCGCCGCATCTCTTGCAATGATATCGATTCAATCATAAATTTTCCTATATTTGCCAATTAATGGGGCAAATATACTAAATTTTTGGTGAAAATCGACTTTTTTTAGAATTTTTTGCCAATCAGCGGCGTTTGGCAAAGAATGTGCGCAGCAGCGACAGAGCTTCATCGGCCAGCACTCCGGAGCGCACTTCGGTGGCCGGATGCAGCACCGGTCTGTCGGTTCGTGTCAGTCCTTTGTAGCCGCGTCTGGGATCTTCGGCGCCATAGACCAGCCGTCCGACCTGGCTCCATCCGATCGCGCCGGCGCACATCAGGCAGGGTTCCACGGTCACATACAGTGTGCAGTCGCGCAGGTATTTGCCGCCGAGGGTGCGTGCCGCGGCTGTGATTGCCTGCATTTCGGCATGGGCGGTCACGTCGGTGAGCGCCTCCGTCAGATTGTGGCCGCGGCCGACTATCCGGCCGCCGCAGGCCACCACGGCGCCGATGGGCACTTCGCCCGCCTCGCCGGCCGCACGGGCCTCGCGCAGGGCAAGCATCATCATGCGCGTGTCTTCGGCTTCGAGCGCCGGAGTCAGTTCAGTCATAGTAGGTTGATTTTCATGCCCTCGTTGGCGGCGATGACATCGCCGTTGAACTCGGCGCGTGCCTGCTCCACCAGCGGGGTCTCGTCGAAGTAGCGTTTTGAAAAATGTCCGAGAATCAGGCGGCGGGCGCCGGCCATGCGGGCTATGGTTCCGGCCTGTGCGGCGGTGGAATGTCCTCTCGGCCGCGCCAGGTGGGCTTCAGATTCGCCGTAAGTGGCTTCATGGTATATTGTGTCCGTTCCTTCCACGTCGGCGGCCACTCTCGGATCAAACATCGTGTCGGAGCAGTAGGCATAGCTCATGGCCGGCGGGGCCGGCAGGGTCAGGTGGCTGTTGGGCACTACCGTTCCGTCGGGGCTCACAAAGTCAGCCCCTGATCTGATGGATGGGATCATGTAGTGCGGCACTTGGTGAAATTTGACCATATCGCCGTTCACCGTCAGCGGCTTCGGCTTCTCCCGGAAGATGAAGCCGAGCGCCGGCACGCGGTGATAGAGCGGGAAGCAGCTGACTGATAGCGACTGGTCTTCATAGATGACTTCGCGTGAGCCAGGGGTGAGTATGCGGAAACGGAGGTCGAACGGAGTGTCGCCGCAGATGAACCGGAGCATCGATCCGATGATTTCGGCGCCCTCCTTGAAGGTGTAGACCGTGACTGCCGACCCTTTTTCATGCAGGGCCATTGTTGAGAGCAGTCCCGGAAGGCCCAGAAAATGGTCACCGTGCAGATGCGACAGGAAAATGTGGTTGACCCGGCTGAATTTCAGCTTCATGCGACGCATCTGAAGCTGGGCGCCTTCGCCGCAGTCCACCATGAAAAGGCGATCGCGGTGGTCAATGACCTGCGATGCCGGCTGATGCCTCAGCGTCGGCACCGCAGAGCCGCATCCGAGCACGTTGACTGTGAATTGCATATTTCAGTGCGTGATCTTTTTATTTGACCATGTGCACGTCGAGCTGCGGGAAGGGGAACTGCACTCCGGCAGCGGGCAGAGCGGTGAGCATGGCGCGGTTCATTCCGAAGAACACGTCCCAGTAGTCGGCGCTCTTGACCCATGCTCTGACGGTGAGGTCGACAGAGCTTGCGGCGAGTGCGCTGATCTCGACCATAGGCGCGGGCGACGATCCGTCGGTGATCACGGCGGGATTGGCGGCAAGCAGGTTTTTCACGGTTTCCACTGCTTTCTGATAGTCAGATCCATAGGCGATGCTGACAGTCCAGTCCACACGGCGTTTCTCTTCGCGCGAATAGTTGTTGATGGAACCGGTTGAAAGCGGTCCGTTGGGGATGATGATCGATTTGTTGTCGCCGGTGGTGAGTATGGTCGAGAAAATCTGGATCTCCTTGACGGTGCCGGTGAAGCCCTGTGCTTCAATGAAGTCGCCGACTTTATATGGTTTGAGCAGCAGAATCAGCACTCCTCCTGCAAAGTTCTGGAGCGTGCCGCTCAGAGCCATGCCGATTGCCACGCCGGCCGAGGCAAACAGCGCGATGAACGAGCTGGTCTCGATGCCGAGAATGCCGATGACCACAACGATCAGCAGGAAATACAGTGTGATTCTGACAAGTGAGAGCAGGAACGTTGTGAGCGACTGGTCGGCCTTGCGCTTGTTGAGCAGATTGTGGACCCAGCGATAGAGGCGGCTGATGATCCAGCGGCCGACGTAGAAGACCACGACGGCGATCGCCAGATGAATCACAAACGACACCGATGAGTTGATCATGGTGTGGAGGAAGTCGTTGAGCGCATCGCTCGAAAGAATTTTTTCCATCAGGGAATGTTAGGAGTTAACAGTTATTCGTATGATATTTAAATGTCAAGATGTGAGGCCACGTCGGTCCACCATTGCAGCCCGTCGTAACCCAGAGTCGAGATCTGCCCGGGGGTGCGCACGATGCGCGTGCTCAGTCCGCAATGGCGTATGATCTCGATGTTTGACCATATCCAGTCGGAGTGGAGCTGGTGGCGCACTGTGGCCGCAAGAGCCTCGCGCCATTCGTCAAGCAGGGCATCTTCGGAACAAACAGCCTCGACGTATTGTTCCAGATCGTTGTAGCGGTATGATGGATAGCGGTAGCTGTGGTAATACTGCTGTGGCTCGAAGTCATCAGGCAGCTTGTGGCCTGACCGGTAGATGCGGGCCGTCACGTCGGCCAGGCGGTCAAGCCCGGCGGTGGAGATCACAGATGCCGATACCGGACAGCAGCCGCGCGTGGACAATCCGTAATGCGATGCCACGGCCCGGGCTATGGCACAGAGCGCCTGTTCAGATCCGTCGGCAAGCAAGGCCAGCGCCTTGTCATAGGGGCAGCCGTCATACGGGGTCTCCGTCACCGACGCATATATCAGTCCGGTGGCATGACGCAGTTCATAGGCCACTTCGACCGATGCCATCAGGCAGCAGTCGAAGTAGATGTATTTCCATGCAGCTGGGTCGAGGGCTGCGCCAAGTTCGCTGACGGTCATCTTTCTGTTGGCCGAAAGATCGTCGCCGAAGCTGCGTGGCGCTACCGAATATGGCGCCGGGTCAACCGTTGAGTTTGTCCATCCGAGGGCATGGCTCCAGAGCACCAGGCCGTATTCGACGGCCGGGGCCAGCGTGCGTGCGTCGGCAAGGACCTGGCGCATGCGCTCCGGGTCGGTCGATGCCAGAGTGCGGTCATATTCCCTGACGGTGTGCAGCGAATCGCTTTTCAGCTCAAGAAGGCGCTGGCGGCCCGTTCGGTATTCGGCGCGATAGACCATGACGCGGCTGCCGTCTGACAACGCTCCCGAACGCTTGGCCGCAATCATTTCGTTGATGTCGTCGATGTCTTTGCGGTCACGTCCCAGCGAGTTGTCGGCGGCCATATACACCACGACAGTCATCGGCGCCGTGGACGGCACGGAAGGGCTGTCGCTGTGGCAGGCCGACAGTGTCAGCGCTGCGGCAATGGTCAGAAATATGTATTTAATCATGTGTCAATCGCAAAATTACAAAAAATCCACGTAACATGAAAAACTCCGCCGGCGATTTTTCAGGAAAGTCAGCGCAGGCGCAGTGTCTTGCCCGCCGGAGAGATGTGAAGCCCGGGGCGGAAGGGATCGGCGACGGGGCGTCCGAGCACGTCGAACGTGCGGCCGGCTGCGTCTTGTCCGGGTGTGATGACCGTTTCGAGTCCTGATTTTCCAAGGGTCACATAGATAGCGCTGGTGGCCTGCTCTAAAGCGCCGTTGACGAGGCGGTATATGGCGGCGACGTATCGTTTGCCGACAGTGCCTTGCGGGTACGACAGGCCCATGTCGACTGTGACCGTCTCGCCGCGACTGATGAACAACGGCGCGCTGACAGTCGAGGCTACGGTGCCGGGATTCATGTCGGGATCAAACAGATACAGGTATATCCGCTCGCTGAAATAGCCTTCGGTGCATGTGGCCGAGAAGCGGAATTTCAGTCCGTCGCGGGCGGGGTCGGTGCAGCGCAATGTGCCGAATGCCATTGTGGTGGTGCCTGCATCGCTCACGGTGACGGGTTGCGAGGCATAGACGGCGCTGTAGTCTTCGTTGGTCGCGGTGAGGCGGTATTCACCCGGAGTGATGTCCGACGGGACTGCGCAGATGGCGTCGATAACCGTTGTTTCGTCGGGGTCGAGGTCGAGCTGGAACAGACCAAGGCTTGCCACCGGAGTGTGGGCTTGGAGGCCGCTCTTCGACAGGCAGATTCTGACTCCGCCGTGATGATAGTCCGTGTCGTTGTTTGTGATCGAAAACTCCATCGTGAAGAGCTTGCCGGAGTAGACTTCGTCGGGAGCGGAATCCATCGTTATTTCCAGCTCGGGACTGCCGGTGGAGGTGAATGTGATTCTTGTGTTGGTGACAGTGGCATGCAGGGAGCCGATTCCGATCGGAGAATGGAGGTCGAATGGTTTGCCGTATTTGTTTATGACGGCGCGGCTGACAATGTATTCTCCCGCTTCAAGAGCCGGAAGTCTCACGGTATATTCGTTGAATCCGGTGTTGGGCGGCAGCTGAGGGTAAGAGAGACCCTGGCTGGCATAGGTGACCGATCCGTCGCTGACCGAAGTGAACTTGACGGTCAGGGTCACGTTTTCGGCATCCATGGCCGACGCGTTGAACGATCCTCCGGTTATGGTCACGTTCTCGCCCAGATAAGTCGAGGTGGTGCTTATGCCGATGGGAGAGTTGCTTGAGAATACCAGATTGTGTTTCAGGGCTTCCTCTTGGGAGGCCGTGCCCTTCGGCGCCAGTCCTGTCAGTATGCTTTGATAGAAATTGTAGCCCGCGGCCGAACCACCGATGCCCTGGCTTTCGGGGTCGAGCGCTGAAAGCCGGAAATATCCGTCGCTCATACCGCCCCAACCCCAGTTCAGGTGGAAGAATCCGTCGTCGCTGTATCCGTCGACCACGAAAGCGTGGGCACTCGTGTCGTTTCCTCCGTCGTAATATACGGGCATTCCTTTTTCCAGTTCAGCATAGATGATCTCTTCCCAGTCGATCAGCCTGTGCCAGTCACGTCTGTCGTTTGTCAGTGATCGGGAGAATCCGAAATTGCGGATCAGCCCCTCGGCCAGCGAGGTCGCACTGGTGCCTGACGACGGACCATAGTTCATCTGTGCGGACACTCCGATGGCATACATCAGCGTGGCTATGGCCTGCTTCTCGGTGTCGGTCGATTCGGCGCCATAGCTGTCGGTCATGCTGTCCCAGTCAAGCGATATGTTGTCGAAGTTGAGCGAGATCGTCCGGTTCAGATTTTTGGCCGTGTAGGAGAATGTGCCTCCTGAGCATTTGTCGGGATACTCCATCACCCGTATCACCTGGGCCATGGCTGTGGCCACGCATCCGGTTGCCGATCCGTCGGGGCAGAGAAGGTTGTAGGGCGCGTTCTGGTTCCAATGGCTGGTGACGATAGGGGCTATCGGCTGACGCTGGGGGCGTTCGATGTCGCGGAGGGCAGGGGCGCTGACAGTGCGGCTCGCTTTGATTTCTGCGGCATAGAACTCCAGCCACGCTTTCATGTTGTCGGGAATGCGGTCAGGCTGGAATGTTCCGGAATCGGCGTAACCCACAACCGGGGTAGCTTCAGAGTCGGCCGACAGCATCAGGAAGCCGCCGTCGCCTCCTGCTTCCCCGTTCGCGAAAATATATAAGGCCGGAAGGCCGTCGGAGCAGCTGACCGTAAAGCTCGGGTCGGGCATAGTGGCTGCGTCGGGCTTGAGTGCCGCGACACGCGCTCCCGCCGCGCGACCCAGGGCTTCGGCAGGGGTTAGCACATGGGCCGACATGGTCGATGCGGCGCACGCGCAGAATATGGCAATGGCTGATTTTTTCATGAGGCGGAATCGGAGGTTGGGTAGGTGACGGAGAGAATGGGGTGTGTATCTGGAAAAGAAAAGGAAGGCCGCGGTTTTCCGCGACCTTCCGGATATGTTTTATAATCCCGGTGTTTGATGCGGGAGAATTTATTGTTGCGGCAATCAGTCCTGGTTGAGGTTGACGCGCTTGAAAGCGGAAACGGTCAGGCCCTTCATGGCGCCGTTGAGATACTGAGCCACTGTTTCTTTCGGTTCTTTGATGAATTCCTGTTCCATGAGGCAGGATTCCTTGAAGAACTTGTTGACGCGTCCGGTTGCGATGTTCTGTACCATCTGCTCCTTGATCGATGCGGCAGCAGCTTCAGAAGCTTCGGCGATGATCTGGCGACCCTTGGCGGCTTCTTCTTCGTTGATCCATCCTTTCGAGAGGTTGGAGTCGATGTGAGCGTCGGTGTCGAAGTGGTTGGGGTTGAGGCCGGCTTTGCTGAGAGCGTTGTTGACGGCTTTTTTCACCAGTTCTTCTTTTGTCTTTTCGATGGCCACGTTGCGTTCTGATTCAACGATAGCGGCGGGCACGCTGTCGCGGTCCACAGCCACGGGGTTCATCGAGGCAACCTGCATGGCCACGTCGCGGCCCACCTGATAGTCAACGCCTTCGAGGTTGAAGCCGACGATGGTGGCGAGCTTGTTGCCCAGGTGGTTGTAGGAAGTGGTTGAGGGAGCTTCGAGGCATTCATATGCGCCGATTTCCATCTTTTCGCCGGTTTTGCCGACTTCTTCCACGATGAGGTCGGCAACGGTGCGGCCGTCGATGACCAGTGCGTTCACTTCTTCAACGCTCTTTGCTTTGGCGGCAACGGCGTTGTCGAGAATGAGGTTGGTGAGGGCAACAAATCCGGCGTTCTTTGCAACGAAGTCGGTTTCGCAGTTCAGGGCGAGGATAGCTGCGAAGGTGCCGTCGTTCTTTGAGAGAACGCAACCTTCGGCTGCTTCGCGGTCTTCGCGTTTTGCGGCGACAGCCTGACCTTTTTTGCGGAGAATTTCTACTGCGGCTTCGATGTCGCCGTTGGTTTCAGCGAGGGCTTTCTTGCAGTCCATCAGGCCGGCGCTGGTGAGGTGGCGCAGCTTGGTGATTTCTGCCATTGTAACTGCCATATTGTGTAAGGGAGTTTAAGAGTTGTTTTAATCTTGGAAACTTAAAAAAAAATAGTCTGATTGGTCGGCGTGTAATGTCGGCCAGTCAGACTATGGATTTTATCTTGGCCTTGGAGTCTTATTCGGCGGCCGATGCTTCTTCAGCGGCGGGAGCAGCAGCTTCGGCGGGAGCGGCGGTGGCTACGTGCTCGGCGTTGTCGGCGCTTGCAGGACGTGCGGTGCGGCGACGCTGACGGCGGGGTTCGGCTGCGCCCTCGGCTGCTTCGGCTTCAGCGGCGTTGCTGTCGGCCTTTTCAACCTTGCGCTCTTCCAGACCTTCGTTCATGGCTGCGACAACGGTGTCCAGAACCAGTTCGATCGACTTTGATGCGTCGTCGTTGGCGGGGATCACGAAGTCAACCTGCGAGGGGTCGGAGTTGGTGTCGACCATTGCGAACACGGGGATGCCCAGACGCACGGCTTCTGCCACTGCGATGTGCTCTTTGTGCACGTCAACCACAAACAGTGCCGAAGGAAGGCGGCTCATGTCGGCGATGGAACCGAGGTTCTTTTCGAGCTTGGCGCGCTGACGGGTGATCTGGAGTTTTTCGCGCTTTGAGAGGTTGTCGAAGGTGCCGTCTTTGGTCATTTTGTCAATGGCGGTCATCTTCTTCACAGCCTTGCGGATGGTGGGGAAGTTGGTCAGCATGCCGCCGGGCCAGCGTTCAACCACGAAAGGCATTCCGACTGCTGATGCTTTGTCGGCGATTACCTGCTTGGCTTGTTTCTTTGTAGCTACGAAAAGCACTTTCTTGCCTGCCTTGGCGATGCTTTTGAGTGCGGCAGCCGCTTCTTCAAGCTTGGCCTGAGTCTTGTAGAGGTCAATGATGTGGATGCCGTTGCGCTCCATGAAGATATAAGGAGCCATTGCGGGATTCCATTTGCGCTTGAGGTGGCCGAAGTGACAGCCGGCTTCGAGCATTTGCTCAAAAGAGGGAGTTGACATTGTAATTCTTTTGTTTTGTGTTTGTTTACGTTCTTCTTGTGTTGAAAACAATCCCGGGGTAGGGCGGAAGTTTCTGGCCGTCCCCGGAATTTAGATGCTAAACGAATCCGATTCAGGCGATTAACGCTTGGAGAACTGGAAGCGCTTGCGGGCTTTGGGCTGACCGGGCTTTTTGCGCTCGACAGAGCGGGGGTCGCGGGTCATGAAGCCCTGTGCACGCAGTGCGGGTTTGTCTTCGGGGTTAACCTTGACCAGAGCGCGGGCGATGGCGAGGCGAAGAGCTTCGGCCTGGCCTTTGTAGCCGCCGCCGTCGAGGTTGACGTTGATGTCATATTTGTCTTCCACACCGAGGGTCTGGAGAGGCTGCTTGACGATGTACTGAAGAATCGACGAAGGGAAGTACACGTTGAGGGCACGGTGGTTGATGGTGATGGTGCCGTTGCCTTCTTTAAGGATCACGCGGGCAATAGCTGCTTTGCGGCGACCGACTGCATTGATATTTTCCATTGTTCAGTTCGCGATTATTTCAGGGTGTTGATATCGATTGCTTTGGGTTCCTGAGCGGCATGGGGATGCTCGGCGCCGTTGTAGACGTGCATGTTGGTGATGAGTTTGCGACCCAGGTGATTTTTGGGGAGCATGCCTTTCATTACGCGCACGAACAGGGGGTGAACGCCTGCTTTGAAGTGCTTGGTCTGGCTTTTGCGCATCAGCACTTCGGGCGACAGTTCTTTCTGACCGCCGGGATAGCCGGAGAATGTGTGATATACGCGGTCGGTCATCTTTTTGCCGGTCAGGATGATTTTGTCGGCGTTGATGATGATGACGTTGTCGCCGCACTCCACGTTAGGAGAGTAGCAGGGTTTGTATTTTCCCATCAGAATTTTGGCAACCTTGGAGCAGAGGCGTCCGAGGTGCTGGTCGGTGGCATCGATGAGAATCCATTCGCGATCGATGCTCTGTGCATTGGGAGAGAGAGTTCTGTAGCTTAAAGAATCCACGGTTAAACGATTAATTTTCAGTTCATTAATTGGGCGTCATGCGGGCTTCGTCCGGCCAAAGACGATGGTCTGCATCAGCGGCCCGATGCGTTTGTTGGATAAAATCGGTGTGCAAAGGTAGTGATTTTCCGCGAATTGACAATGCGATGACCGAATTTTTTATTTCAGGATGTTATATTTTCTGAGTTCTTCGGTAATCGCCGTTCCGCGGAGATCGCGGGCCAGGATGGTGCCGTCTGGTCCGAAGAGCATGATCTGGGGTATGCCCTTGATGCCATAGAGGGTGGTGGCGTCGGCTGAAGCGTCGATTAGTTGCGGCCATTTGTAGCCGCTCTGTCCGATGGCGTTGAGAGAGGCTTCGGCCTTGTCCCACACGGTGATGCCGAGAATTGTGACGTTGTCAGAGTCTTTGATGCGCTCATAAAGCGGCATCAGTGTGTCCTTGCCTTCGCGGCGGCATGGTCCGCACCATGATGCCCAGAAGTCGGCCAGCACATATTTGCCTTTGCCGACATAGTCGCTCAGCCGGGCGGAGGTGCCGTCGGGGTTTCGGGCCTCGAAGTCGATGAATTTCTTGCCCACAGCGGTGTTGGCCGTGGCTTCGAATTCCATCTGTTTCAGTTTGACCGGGGCGAGGTTGCGCTGATAGTCGCTCAGGGTGAGGTATAATTCTGGCCATTCGGCGTTGGGGCAGGCGGGAAGGTAGGTTTTTAAGGCATATTCGCCAAGGCCGTTGTCGGGGTTGGTCCTGATGGTGGCGAGCAGCGTCGAAATTACCTGTCGGCGCACTGTTTCATAGACCTGCTCGCGGCTCAGGCCGGGGTTGGACGCCTGATATTCCTGAGCGTTCTTCTCGAAGTTCGAGAGCAAGGCCTGGAGTTCGGCCAGTTTTTTGTTGAGGTCCGATTCGCCGGTCACCTCGCCTGTGAGCATGTTGGCCTGGAGCGGGGTCTGGTCGAGCACCAACGCGAGGCTTTTGCGCGATTTCGGCTCGAAGATGCTGGCCATTGCCTGGCGTGGGAATGAGCCGGTGAAGCGGGCTTTGCCGCCGTAGGTAAGGGTTGAGTCAAGCAGCTCGGACTCGCAGTTGAGATAGATCGTCGTGCTGTCGGGCACGGCCAGCGTGGCGGTGATGTCATATTCGAAAGCCGAAGCAGAAGATGCTGCCGCGGCGATGGCTGCGGCAGCCAGGAGTTGCCGGATCGCGTTCATTTCTGGCGGTTGAAGAATTTGGTAAAAAAAGTGATCTGATTGTCGATGGAGTTGCTCCAGTATTCGCTGTTGTGTGCACCGGGACGGGTGATGTATTCGTGGGGGATGTTGCGGTAGAGCATCTCGGCGTGAAGCCGCTCGTTGACGCGATAAAAAAAGTCTTCGGTGCCGCAGTCCACGATGATGGCCAGCCCCGGGCGATAGAGATGGAGCTGGTTGATCACGGTGTGGGAGTCCCAGACTTCGGGGTGCTCGTGGTATTCGCCGAGCGAGCGTTTCATGTTCCATGAGTCGGGAAACGGGCGTATGTCCACTCCTCCGCTTGTGGCTCCGCAGGCCCCGAATGTGTCCTGATGGCGCAGGCCGAGCCAGAGGGCGCCGTGGCCTCCCATGCTGAATCCGGTGATGGCGCGTCCGGCGGGCGATGTCACTGTCGAGTAGAGGCTGTCGATGGCGCCGGTCAGTTCCCGGGCCACGTATGTCTCATAGCGGATCGAAGGGTCGACGGGGCTGTCCCAATACCACGACGTGGCGCCGTCGGGACACACCATTATTATTTTATGGTGTGACGCTATGTGGGGCAGTTCGGGTTTCACCTGCCGCAGCCAGCTGTTGTAGTTGCCGCCGTGGCCGTGGAGCAGGTATATCACCGGATAACGTTGCGTGTGGTCATAGCCTTCGGGCAGTATCACCAGGTTGGGGATGTTTTTCTGCATTGACGGGGAGAACACATGCAAAGTGTCGACCCTCTGCGCCATCATGGAGAAGAAGGCGCAGAGGGTTGATATGATCAGAAATGAGAGTCGTCGGGTCATCAGAACGAGAACTGGATATAGAAGCGCGTGTTGGCGAATTTGCGGGTATATTTTTGAGATCCGAGGCTTTCGCCGTCGCCAAGTATGCTCTCGAAGTCAAGCGGTTTGAATTTGCTTTTGCCCCATCTGCCTTCGATGCCGAGGGCTATGGCCCGGTAGCTGATGTTGCCGCCGAAGTTCATCATGTTGCAGAATGCGGTCGACAGTTCAATGTCGCCACCCTGGCTTTTGGCATAGATCTGCATTGTCGGAGCATAGTGGAAATAGATCGACGCGCGGAGCGGCTGCAGCCCTTTGATTGACGTGAGGGCGAACGGTGCCACCGACACGTTGGGTCCTATGCCCATGCCGGTGCTGAATGCCATGCGGCCTATGTTGATGTCGAGTTCGGGTTCGTCGTCAGGATCCTCGGTCTCGATGATATCCGAACTCCAGTCCAAGTCGGAATACGGTGATTTGAATTTGCTGAACTGGATGTCGAACCACACGGCGTCGATGCCGATTTTCACAAGGCCTCCGATCGCCTTTTTCGGGAAGCGATATGTTGTGCCTTTGGTCATGAAGAACGAATATTTGCTCTTCTCGATGGGGTCGAACTGTGAGCCTGTTTCGGTCTTTGAGTAGCCAAGGCGCATGAAGCGTCCTTTGCCCCAGATGCGTTTGTTGATTGACGACAGATCTTCTTTCTGCACCGCGAGTTCGGTGGATGAGTCTGTATAATCCTGTGCGTTTGTCTGGCCGATGCCCAGCAGGGTCATGGCGGCTATGATCAGATATTTTTTCATAGTTTCTCGTATGTGTATGTCATTACAAGTGTTATGTCGTCGCCTTCCTTCACTTTCGACATTCTGATCAGCCCGTTGGGCAGCAGGGTGTAAGCATACTGGATGGTTTCCGTATGATAGATGCCGTTGCTTGTCTGTGTGCGTGAGGGGAACTTCTTGGGTCCGACGCCGAAGAAGCCCGTTGTGCCCAGAGGACCTAAGAACTCATTGTTGGGATCCCACTGGCGGTTGGGGTTGTCAAGGTCGCTGTATTCACACAGGATTGACAGCTGATTACTGTCGTCGGAAGCTTCCGTGCGGCTCAGCAGCAGGCCGTTTTGCCAATTGTAGTTGTCGGAGTCGACCACCTTGTTTAGCATATCGTCATAATATGTATCCTCCATTCTCGTCAGCTGGCCGTTGGAGTCGTATGTGAATTTTACGACCGAGACCGTGTTGTCGGGTTCCTGATCGATGAAGAAGTCGGTTTCATCGCAATTATATTGCGTGATGTATCCGCGTGAGTCAGCCTTTATTTCAGTCCACTCCCACTCTCCGTCCTTATAGCGTACTTCTGTGTCGTCGTCAGAATAATAGTAGTCATAAGATTCTCCGGAGATTGTGGATGGGATCTTGGAGTCGCCGGTGTAAGTGAACCGGTAAATCATATCACGGCCGACATTGATCTCCGTTACTCGGTTTTGCTTGTCGTACTCCCACTTCATAAGTGTGACTCCATAGCTTGAGACTGATGACAGGCGCATCTGCGACGCCGCTCCAGCTGGATACGACGGCTCGTCGAGCGTGCATGATGTCGAGGCGATGAGCATGACCGCCGTCGGTAAGGCTGCTTTGATGAGTTTCATGTGTGTAAAAATGTTTAAATGATTGGCCTTGTTGTAAGAAACGCGCAAAGATAGCCAAAAATCTTAAATAAATCTGAATATTTTCATCACCATCGGGATAAATTTGAAATAATAATCGTAAATTTGCACATGAAACGCCTTTTAATCCCTTCGCCAAAATGAGAATAGCTGATTTAAAGCTTAAAAACATCAGAGTTATCGGAGAGGATTTTCCTGCTATAAAATTCTCCCTTTTGACGGACAACGCTGCCGAGCATCCGGCGATGTTTTTATAGGGTTATGACTCCGATTTTTCTGATAGGATATATGGGTTGTGGCAAGACCACGCTTGGCCGGGCCGTCGGCCGCATGGCCGGTGTGAACTTCATTGATCTCGACTCATATATCGAGAACCGTTTTCATGCCACGGTCGGCGAGTTGTTCGCCAGTCGCGGAGAGGATGGTTTCCGGCGGCTTGAACGCGCCATGCTTGAGGAGGTGGCGGCTTTTGAAGACACCGTGATCGCTTGTGGCGGAGGCACTCCATGTTTTTTCGACAATATGTCGCTGATGAATTCCTGTGGCGTGACCGTGTGGCTCGACACTGACCGCGGGCGCATCTGCGAGCGGCTGCTCCGCAATCGTTCGCGGCGGCCGCTTCTGGCCGGAAAGTCGGACTCCGAACTGTGTGAGTTCGTGGCCGAAGCAATGGATCGTCGCGCTCCGTTCTATAGTCAGGCCGCGGCCAGATTCAGCGGCCACTATCTTGAAGACCGGGCGCAGATACAGACAACCGCCACTGATTTCATAAAACGTTTTATCAATAATGACTGACATGAACTCGCCGGCTCCCGACACTCTGGAGATGCCGGTGGCCGCGGCTACTGCTCCGCGGCGTCTATCGGCGGGGCTGCCGTGCGGCCTTGCCTCCGGCGAACGCCGGTTTCCGCTGACGCCCGAAGGCGCTGCCATGCTTGTGGAGCGTGGCATCGACGTGGTGATGGAGCGTGGCGCAGGCGCGCCGATACATTATTCCGACGAGGCTTATGCGCGGGCCGGGGTCACTCTGGCTTCGCGGGCCGAGACTCTTCTGTGTGATGCCGTGATATCGCTGGCACCGCTTGCAGCCGCCGAGATTGCGACCATGCGCCGGGGCGCTTTGCTGATGACTCTGGCGCCGCCGGTGATCAATGGGCCGGTGCGCTCGGCCAGGGCGCTGCTTGACCGCGGCATTCTGACTCTGGCCATGGAGCGGGTCGAAGACGAAGGCGGCAACCGGCGTGTAGCCGATATTCTCCATGAAATCGACGGGTGCGCGTCGCTGGCCATTGCCTCGGCGCTGCTCACCGACCCGGTGCACGGCAAGGGGATTCTGCTTGGCGGAGTCACCGGCATAGTGCCGTGTGAGGTGACCGTGCTCGGTTCGGGCATGGGGGCCGTTGCCGCGGCTCATTGCGCTCTTGGCATGGGGGCGGTGGTCAGGATGTTTGACAACGATCTCTATTCCCTGCGTCAGGCCTGCCGTGTGCTGGACCATAAGGTGATAGCCTCGGCCATGCACCCTCATGTGCTTGAGGGGGCGCTGAAGTCGGCCGACGTGGTCATTGCCACTCCGATGGCCGACAGCGGTTTTGCCGTCACCTCGGAGCAGGTCGGCATGATGAAAGCGCGTGTGCTTGTGTTTGACCTGAATCCATGTCCCGGAGCCGTGTTCCCGTCGTTGCCGCTTTGCGATCTTGGCGAGACAACCGAGCGCGAAAAAGCCGCCGGCAACGGGCGTATGTGTTGCATCAACGTGGGCTGTCAGGTGCCGCGCACGGCCGCGATGGCTCTCAGCAACGTGTTGTTGCCGCTGACTCAGCGGCTGTTCGGCGCCGTGGCCGGCAATTCGCCCGAAAACGCGCTGATGCTTCAGCCGGGCATACGATGTGCGGCCATGACGGTGTTCGGCAAGGCGGTTGATCCGACTCTGGCCGGAAGACTCGGAGTCAGATGCCTCGATCCTAATCTGTTCACTTCGTTAAGCTGACGGTTATGGCTCCAAGACGTAAATTTTATGTGGTGTGGCAGGGCTTGTCGCCCGGCATCTACGATTCATGGGAAGAAGCCCGTGCGCAGGTCGAAGGCTTTGCCGGCGCGCGCTATAAGTCGTTTCCCGACATCGAGTCGGCCACCGCGGCATTCCGCGGGTCATATGAAGATCAGGCCACGTTGCTGATCGCCATGGCGCGACGCAGTCCTGCGGCCGCTCCATCCGATCCGCGCATCCGCTCCGAGGCCATCGCGGTCGACGGCGCCTGTTCTTCCAATCCCGGACCGATGGAGTATCGCGGCGTGATGGTCGGATCCGGACAGCAGGTGTTTCATGTCGGTCCGCTTGACGGAGGCACAAACAATATCGGAGAATATCTGGCGCTGGTCCATGCTCTGGCCCTGTTGGACAAACAGGGTGATCACACCACGCCGATATATTCCGACAGCCGCACCGCTCTGAGCTGGCTCCGTCGCCGGCATTCAAACACAAAACTCGAGCCGACGGCGCGCAACGCCAAGGTGTTCGAGCTGCTGGAACGTGCCGACCGGTGGGTGGCCACTCATCAGATCTTGAATCCGGTGCTTAAGTGGGACACCGACTCCTGGGGCGAGATTCCCGCCGACTTCGGACGAAAATAGACCGGCTTACTGATCAAAACAGGGCTTAGCCTTGTTTTTTAGAGTGTGGATCATGGAATTTCACTTAAACAACAAACCGATATTTGATGGAAACAATCTTTCTTTGCTTAGTGATTTTTCTCTTCCTGCTTGCGGTGTTCGACCTGTCAGTGGGAGTCAGCAATGACGCTGTCAATTTTCTCAACTCAGCCATAGGCTCTAAGGCGGCGTCGTTCAAGCGCGTGCTGATCGTCGCCTCGGCCGGAGTGTTTATCGGCGCCGCAATGAGCAACGGCATGATGGACATTGCCCGTCACGGCATTTTCAGGCCGGAGCATTTTTCATTTTATGATCTGATATGCATATTCATGGCGGTGATGGTCGCCGACATCATTCTGCTCGATGTGTTCAACTCGCTGGGAATGCCCACGTCGACCACGGTGTCGATGGTCTTCGAGCTGCTCGGCGCCACGTTCGTTGTCGCGCTCATAAAAATGGCCGGTGGCGTCGACCTCGGGTTCAACGATCTGCTCAACACCGAGAAGGCCCTGTCGGTAATCATCGGAATATTCCTTTCGGTGGCCATCGCCTTCTTTTTCGGAATGATAGTGCAGTTCATTTCGCGCGCCATCTTCTCCTTCAATTACCGAAGCCGCCTCAAGTGGAAAATCGGTATTTTCGGCGGCATCTGCTCCACTGCGATCGTCTACTTTATACTGATCAAGGGCGCCAAAGATCTCGCGTTCATGACGCCCGACGTGAAGCAGTGGATAAACCACAACACGGGTGTGGTCATTATCGGCTCGTTAGTGTTCTTTACCGTGCTGATGCAGCTGCTTCACTTCTGCAAAGTCAATGTGCTTAAGGTAGTGGTGCTGATGGGCACGTTTTCGCTCGCAATGGCGTTTGCCGGCAATGACCTGGTCAACTTTATCGGCGTCCCGCTCAGCGGACTCGCGTCGTTTCAGGACTATGCGGCCAACGGCAACGGCGACCTGCACGGATTCATGATGGGATCTCTCAACGGACCGGCCGACACTCCGGTCTACTTCCTGGTCGGCGCCGGCGCCATCATGGTCGTGGCTCTGGCCACGTCGAAAAAGGCCCGCAACGTTGCCAAGACGGAAATCGGACTCGGCAGCCAGCAGGGCGGCGACGAGATGTTCGGCTCATCGCGCATTGCCCGCAGACTGGTCAGATGGACCCTGTCGCTGGCGGCTTACGTGCGCGGTGTCATGCCTGAGCCTATGGTCAGGTGGTTTGACCGTCGGTTCAATACTGACGAAACAATTATGGAGAACGGCGCCGCATTCGACCTCATTCGCGGATCGGTCAATCTGGTGCTCGCCGGAGCGCTGATCGCTCTGGGCACTTCGCTCAAGCTGCCTCTCTCCACCTCATTCGTCACCTTCATGGTGGCAATGGGCACATCGCTGGCCGACAGGGCGTGGGGACGCGAAAGCGCCGTGTTCAGGATCACCGGCGTGATCTCGGTGATCGGCGGATGGTTTCTCACTGCCGGCGCCGCGTTCATCGGCGCGGGAGTGATCGTCGCCGCGATGCACTATGGCGGACACTGGGTCATGTTCTTGCTGGCCGCTCTCACGGTCTTCATCATCATTCGCAGTGAACGCCGTTTCCGCCAACGCCCCGAAGCCGACAGCGGCGACTCTCTCTTTCAGGAAATCGTCACCTCCAAAGACAAGGCCGCTACATGGCCTCTGCTGATGGAGTATATCACCTCGCAGCAGCGCGGATTCATGGCCTATGCCGCCGAAAAGTATGCCGACGTGGCCGCGGCGTTCATCGCGGAAAACGCCGGAGTGCTCCGAAAAGCCGAATCGAGTCTGGCCAAGCGCAAGGTGATTCTCAAAAACGCGCGCCGCAAGGAAACCCTCTGTCTGCGATATCTCACCCGCGAGACGGCAATCGAGAAAAGCCCGTGGTTCTATCTCGGCAACAACTGCTGCATGGGCATGCTTTACAATCTGCGACGCATCAGCGAAGTGTGTCGCGAGCACGTTGAAAACAACTTCCGGCCGCTGCCGCCGCAATATGCCGGGCAATACGACCGGATCGTCGCCGGCGTCGGCGCGCTGTTTGCCGAAACGCTCCGCATCATGCAGGAGGGCGATCTTCAGGCCGTCTCCGTGTTGCGCCGGCAGTGTGAGGAGATGAAAGACACGATCTCGGCCACCTATCACCGCGCCCATGAGCATCTGCGCGACGGCGACTCCTCGACAGTGGCCGTGCTCTATGTCTATGTGAACATGCTGCAGGAGACTCAGGAAATGGTGTCGTCCATACGCAAATATCTCCGGGCCTTCGCCAAGCTCCACGATTCGGAATTCCGCACCCGCCCGGCCCTCGGCCTCTGATCCTGTCCGTAAACGATATTTGACCCGCATTCCCTGTCTGTTTTTCATGGGGCGATGCGGGTCATTTTATATTGTTCGGTTAATCGGGTGTTGGCTTTAAGTCTAAGTTGCGGATGGTATGAAATAATAAATAAATTTGTCGTTATGTTAAAAAATAATTATCTTTGTAGCGAATTAAAAACGATAAATACGCACATAAATGAAACCGAATCCTGTTATGCTTGCTGCCGCCGTCGTTCTGGCCGTCGGAGCCTGTAGTCCTGAGTTGCCTAAGTCTGCTGAATTCACAGCAACCCCTGTTCTGGAGGTTGACACCACTGTTATCAACTTTCATGGGCCGAATCCGCCGGCCAATTGGCTCCTTCTGCTTGAAGATCCAACAGGCTATCAGCGCCAGTATAGCTTCACTACCGACCGCGACGGCAATGGCTTGATCAAGATTCCGGTGGCCGGCACCACTCCGGTGTGGTTTTATGGCGGCAACTTCGACCTTGGCGCCACTACATGGCTTGCCCCCGGAGAGACTGTCAATGTGAGTATAACGAAGGCCGACGACAATACTGCCCGCATTGTCACCGACGGAATGTATTCCGGCACGACCGCCGCAGGGCAGAGCGATGGCTATCTGGCCATATACCAGCTCATCGACAACGATTTGTTTAATCTGCCGATAGACTGCGACGAAGCTCAATATGCCGACTTCATCGTCAGCAGATATAAGGCTCACGCCGACTCCATTGCGGCCAATGCCTCGTGGAGTGACGACGCCAAACGCCTTGGGTTGCTCACTCTTCAGAGCAAGACCATGGGCCGTGCGGCAAATCCTGACCGGTGGATAGCCGAGAGCGCCGGAGTACGCAATCTGCCCGCGCCTGATGGCTACCCGAAATTCACCGAACTGACCGACAGCAGCCTGCGCCGCATCGGTTCGCTGTTTGACACCGGCAATCCTGAGCTGATCATCATGAATGCCGGCAACTATAAAGGCAATCAGGTCAATTGGGCTGACTATGGCGCAACCACCTCGCTGCCTGCCGATTTCGCCCTGCTCAGGAAGATGGCCGGATGGCAGCAAGACAATCGCCTGACCGACGCCGATGTAGATACGTTGGCTGCATGCACCGGCCAGTCGTTTTTTCCTGCGGCTCTTATGCTGATGAAACAGGAATCTTCGTATGTTAAATGATAAGTTTGATCTAAAAGTCCTATATAAGCATATCGCAGATATTATCGTTAATAACAAAGTGCCGCTCCATTCAAATTCTTTTATAGAAGGAGGTCTTGGGGCGGTTCTTATTTTGTGCGGTAATTATCAACTTGAATATGCAGATGCGGTATCGAGAATTGTCACGGAATTATTTAACTCTAAATCCAATGACAAGTCACACATAGGACATCTGAGGAAAGATATTTGGCTGGCGCTGGTGCTAAGAATTCTGCTTAATAGCGATATAATTGACGATTCAGATAATACTTTGCGAGCTTATATCGATGTTTTATTAAAGAAAATCGCTGTTTATTATAGAGATGTTCCCATTCGACTTGAGTATGGCGAATCAATATATCCGTGGGGCTTTTTTATGTGGCCTTTTTTGGAGGCTGCGCATGATGATTATGCACACGTTCAATTAACGGAAAAAATAATAATGCAAATAGTTGAGTGTGAGGCTATACTGACAAAGAGAGTCCGCTATCTCCATGACCCGAAAAATTTGGGCTATGGTATGCTGCATTCGATTTATCAGTTCGCCAGCGATGCCGAGCGGCAGCGGATCTACACTTTCAAGGCGCACCAGTTGCAGCAAATAATCGAAAAGTGGCCGCATAAAGTGACAGACAAGAGCCTGGCACACAGATATATTTTTGAGTATCTGACCGGTAATCCAGTCTGTCGCGATTTCCTATCCGCAAGGCCTGGCAGGCGGGTGGATATGTTGGCCGAAGTGGGATTGTTTGCATTCATATATCACCGGCCTCAGATGTTTGAAGATCTGTTTGATGCTCTGACTGCCTCCGATGCCATATTTTATTCCCGATTATCTGACACCGTGGCCACCGGACACGCCTGCCCCAAAACGCTGATAGGGATTGGGCTGGGCATAACTTCATGCATTGAAAATGAAAAAAGTTGACACTTCGGCCATGACCATCTGTTTCCCGGTCAGAATTGACTCGGACTTCAGGCTGCGCAATCTGGAGGCCGCCTTGCGTTACTACAGCAGGGTGACGACATCGCGGATAATCGTGCTTGAAGCTGACGATAGCCCAAAGGCCGACAAGGTGGCCGGAAGATTTACCGCTGTGACTTATCGCTTTGTGGCGGACGGCAAGCCGATCTTTCACCGCACGCATTATATCAATGAAATGCTGCGCATGGCCGATACACGACTGGCGGCGGTGGCCGATACGGACATAATAGTGCCGCGGGCGCAGATTCTGGCGGCTTATAATGCCGTATGTGACTCTGAAACAGAAGTGATGGCCATACCATATGACGGAATAGCATGGAGCATCAATGAGTATTATTCCGATGTGTTTTGCCGGCGTGGCGACATCAGGCTGTTCACAAAATTCACGGCACCGCGCAACTCTCTGTTCAGTTTCAATTCGGTGGGCGGCTTTTTCGTTGTGGACATTGAACGCTATCGTCGTTGCGGCTGGGAGAATGAGTATTTTGCAGGCTGGGGGCCGGAAGATGCCGAACGTCATCACCGGCTGACCATACTTGGCTGTGATCCGGTAATCATCCCCGGAGTGATTTATCATCTGTATCACTCCCGAGGTATAAACAGCGGGTCGGAGGATATGGCGCTGGCGCTCGCCACCAAACGGGAATATTGCAAAGTCTGCGCCATGTGGCCCGACGAACTGCGTGCCTATATATCCACTTGGCCGTGGATATGATTCTCAAAATGTAAGCAGCCCCGGATGCCTTGGCAAAGGCGTGTCCGGGGCTGAGGCTTTCGGTTGGCCGTAGGCCGGCTTAGTCTTCAAGATAGTATGTGATGCTGGACACCACGCGCACGTTCATCAGGTAGGGGGTGGAATTGTCTACAGATTCGATCGAGAACTGGCCTTGTGTGGCGGTTTTGATCTTGCCGACTTTCGACTGTGAGTCGCTGGCGAAGCGGTCGGCGGCCTCGCGTGCGTTTTTGGTGGCTTCGGCTATCATTTCCGGCTTGATGGAGTTGAGGTCGGTGTATTGATAGTTGGTGTAGTTGTTGTTGACGGCCACTCCCTGGCGCAGCAGTTCGGGCATGCGGTTGAGCAGCTGGCGCACCAGGCGCACCTTGGTGGTGTTGACGGTGACGGTCGACGTGAAGTTGTATTGATAGCGTGCGCGGTCGCCGCCATACACGTTGCCTTCAGCGTTGTAGACGCTCGGCGGGTTCACGAAGATTTCGGTTGAGTCGATGCCGTTTTTGGTCAGGAAGTCGGTGATTATGCGGTTGTTGGTTTGCAGTTTGGCATAGAGCGCCTGAAGGTCGTTGCCGGCAATGTCGTAGCTCATGGGCCATGACACGAGGTTTGCCTCGACCTGACGTTCGGCCAGGCCGCGGACTGTGACGGTGCGGTCGCGGAATGCGAAATTGTCGATGCCGGCCTTGATCGAGAGGCCGAGAATCACTACTGAAATGGCGAGCAGCAGCGCGGAAACATAGTTTTTCATTTCATTCAGGAATAGAGAATAATTGGATATGTTGTTTATATTGTCGGAGATTGAACGTGTGGAGGCTGGCAGCGGTTCATCCGTCGTAACGGCGGTCCCAGTCTTTCCACACCGGTTCATAGCCGAGCGCGGCGATTTCGGCGGCCACCTGCAGCGGAGTGCGCGAATCGGTTACTTCAAATTGTTCGAGGGCGTCGGGTGTCGACACATAGCCTCCAGGCTCGGTTTTGCTGCCTGCGCTCATTGATGTGACGCCAAGTTGCATCATGTTGGCGCGGAAGGCGGGACTTTCGCGGGTGGAGTAGGAGATGTCAACGTCGTTGTCAAACAGGCGGAAGGCAAACGTGAGCTGCGCCAGTTCGGCGTCGGTCATCACGACTTTGGGCTGATAGCCGCCCTCGGCCGGACACATGCGCGGGAAGTTGACGCTGAAACGCGTGCGCCAGTAGTGTTTGCGCAGGTATAGCAGATGGCGCGCCATCATGGTCACGTCGGTGCGCCAGTCTTCCAGGCCGATGAGCACACCCATGCCGATCTTGTGGAGTCCGGCGGCGCCCATACGGTCGAATCCGTTGACTCTCCAGTCGAAGATCGACTTCATGCCGCGCGGGTGGTATTGGTTGTAGGCTTCGCGGTGGTAGGTTTCCTGAAAGCACACCACTCCGTTGAGTCCCGATGCGGCCAGGCGCTCATAGTCGCGCTGCTTGAGCGGCATCACCTCGACGGTGAGGTTGTGGAAATAGGGGCGGGCAGTGTGCAGCACCTGCTCGAGATAGTCAGGCCCGTTGAGGGCCGGGAATTCGCCCGACACGATCAGCAGGTTTTCAAACGGTCCGAGGCGGCGTATGGCCTCGCACTCGGCCTTGACCTGCTCCTGGGTCAGAGTGACGCGCTGCAACGGGTTGGAGTGGTTGAAGCCGCAGTAGACGCAGTGGTTGGTGCAGGCGTTGCTCACATAGAGCGGGATATACATCGAGATGGTCTTGCCGAAGCGTTCGCGGGTGATGCGCCGGCTTTTGCGTGCCATCTGCTCCAGATAGGGGCGTGCGGCCGGCGAGATCAGCGCCATGAAATCGTCGACGCTGAGCGCGGTCTCTTTGCCGAGGGCCGCTTCCACGTCGCGGGCTGTCTTGGCGGCAATCCGCGACGTGGTTTCGTCCCAGTCATATTGTTTCAGTTCGTCGGAAAACATTGTCTTTCCTCTTAGTTAACGCAGTTCTTGATGCTCTGCGTGATGCGCATGGCGCAGAAGTTGGGCCCGCACATGGTGCAGAAGCGGTCGTCGTCGTCCTTGTGGCTCTCAACGTAATACTGGCGTGCGCGGGCCGGATCGAGCGACAGGTTGAACTGGTCTTTCCAGCGGAATTCAAAGCGGGCGCGGCTCATTGCGTCGTCGCGCAGCTGTGCGCCGGGGTGGCCTTTGGCCAGGTCGGCGGCGTGGGCGGCTATCTTGTAGGTGATCACTCCTTCGCGCACGTCTCCCAGATTGGGAAGCGCAAGGTGTTCTTTGGGCGTCACATAGCAGATCATGGCGGTGCCCATCCAGGCGATCTGTGCGGCACCGATTGCCGACGTGATGTGGTCATAGGCCGGGGCAATGTCGGTGGTCAGCGGGCCGAGGGTGTAGAACGGAGCTTCGTGGCATTTTTCGATCTGGCGCTCCATGTTTTCCTTGATTTTGTGCATGGGCACGTGGCCGGGGCCTTCGATGAGCACCTGCACGTTGTGCTTCCAGGCAATCTCGGTCAGTTCGCCGAGCACGTCCAGTTCCAGGAACTGGGAGCGGTCGTTGGCGTCATGGATCGAGCCGGGGCGCAGACCGTCGCCGAGCGACACGGCCACGTCATATCGGGCCAGAATTTCGCAGATCTCGTCGAAGTGGGTATAGAGGAAGTTTTCCTGATTGTGTATCACCGCCCAGCGGGTCATGATCGAGCCGCCGCGGCTCACGATGCCGGTCAGGCGCTCGCCGATCATGTCGGCGTGGGCGCGCATTGCGCCGGCGTGGATGGTGAAATAGTCCACGCCCTGTTCGGCCTGTTCGATAAGGGTGTCGCGATAGATCTCCCATGTGAGATCCTCGACGCGGCCGTTGACCTTCTCAAGCGCCTGATAGACGGGCACTGTGCCAACCGGCACCGGACAGTTGCGTATGATCCATTCGCGGGTTTCGTGGATGTTGTCGCCTGTCGAGAGATCCATCAGCGTGTCTCCGCCCCAGTAGCAGCTCCACACTGCTTTGTTGATCTCCTCGCTGATGCCCGACGACAGGGCGGAGTTGCCGATGTTGGTGTTGAGCTTCACCAGGAAGTTGCGGCCGATGATCATAGGCTCGGCTTCGGGGTGGTTGGGGTTGGCGGGAATCACGGCGCGTCCGGCGGCCACTTCCTCTCTGACGAATTCAGGGGTGATGTGGCTTTCGATGCCTGCGGCTGCCGCGTTGACGTTTTCGCGTATGGCCACGTACTCCATCTCTGGTGTGATCACGCCGCGCCGGGCCAGGGCCATCTGGGTGATTTCGCATCCCTCTTTGGCGCGGAGCGGTTTGTGGCGCACTCCGAATCGGATCGCGTCGAGCTCCTTCATGGCCAGGCGTTCGCGGCCATAGTCTGAGCTGATTTCGGGAAGTTCCTCCAGATCGGTGCGCCGCTCGTTCCACTGCTGGCGTATGCGGGGAATGCCTTTGTTGATGTCTATCTCCACCGCCGGATCGGTATATACGCCAGATGTGTCATAGATATAGACCGGTGCATTCTCGCGCATGTGCTTTGCGCCGCTGGTCGGGTCGGTGGTGACTGTGGGAGTGAGGTTTACGCGGCGCATCGCCACCCTGATGTCGGGAAACAGCGATCCGCTCAGATAGATTTTTTCAGAGCCGGGATATGTCCGGCAGTCGATGCTTTCGATTTCCATTTGAGATGGCGGGGTGATGTCAGTTAAGAAATGAAGTTAGAGGGGAGCTTGCTTCGGCGGCGTCGCTCTGCGAGCCGAGTCCGGCCAGGCGGGCGCGACGTCCGGCGATTGTGGCCTCGCGGAATGCGACGGCCATTTCCACCGGGTTGCCGGCCACTGCTATGGCCGTGTTGACCAGCACGGCGTCAGCGCCCATCTCCATCGCCTCGGCGGCATGGGAGGGCGCTCCGATTCCGGCGTCGACCACCACCGGCACGCAGCTCTGTTCGATTATGATGCGCAGCATTTCGCGCGTCTGCAGACCCTTGTTGGTGCCTATCGGTGCGCCCAGCGGCATCACTGCGGCTGTGCCGACTTCCTCCAGGCGCTTGCACAGCACGGGGTCGGCCTGCACGTATGGCAACACGATGAATCCCTGCTTCACCAGCATCTCGGCGGCGCGCAGAGTCTCGATCGGGTCGGGCAGCAGATATTTCGGGTCGGGATGGATTTCGAGCTTGATGAAGTCGGTGCCATAGATCATGCGGGCGGCAGTGGCGGCAGTGACAGCCTCTTCGGCTGTGCGTGCTCCCGAAGTGTTTGGAAGGAACTGCACGTGGTCGCGGTTGATGTGTGAAAGCATGTCGTCTGAATCCGTGTGATCCAGGTCGAGGCGTTTCACTGCCACTGTGACCATCTCGGTGCCTGAAGCCACTATGGCGTCAAGCATTGATTGGTTGGACGGGAACTTACCCGTGCCGACAAAGAGTCGCGAATGGAACTGGCGCCCTCCTAATGTCAGAATGTCGGTCATCTGAAAATTGTTTTAATGATAATCCAAAAACAACTACACGGGGTGCCGTTCTGCCGCCATTAGCGGCCCACAAACTCCCTTCGGCGGCATTATCCGCATCAGGTTCATAGGGTATGATCTCAGCCCGCGGTCTGGGCACCCCCTTGTGTTGCATTGCCGCAAATTTACGCATTTTTCGTCAAAAAGCAAAACCGCGCGGTTTGCGCGATGCGAAAAAAACGCGCATGAATCGTAATCGACTACGATTCATGCGCTTTAGTGTGCTTGGGGAATGTTGATTTTATGCGGTGTAGCCCATAGGAGAGTCGAACTCCTCTTTCAAGAATGAAAATCTTGCGTCCTAACCGATAGACGAATGGGCCAACAAAGACTCTCTCGCGTGATTACGCGGCAAGAGAGTTGACGTGCTTCTGGAGTTTGCTCTTCAGATTGGCTGCCTTGTTCTTGGAGATGGTGTTTTTGCGGGCCATCTTGTCGAGAAGCGCAGTCACTTTGCTCAGAGCTGCCTGAGCCTCGGCCTTGTCTGTCATTTTGCGGATGCGACGCACGGCGTTACGAGCAGTTTTCTCGTAGTAGCGGTTGCGCAGACGGCGGCTTTCGGTCTGGCGAATTCTTTTCAGTGATGACTTGTGGTTTGCCATTTCTAATTTTTAAATGTCTTTGTTTTGCTTTTATTTGGTAGCCCATAGGAGAGTCGAACTCCTCTTTCAAGAATGAAAATCTTGCGTCCTAACCGATAGACGAATGGGCCAGCGCTTAAATCGAGTGCAAATTTACATACTTTTTTTGGATTGAGCAAATTTTTGGCTAATTTCGCGCATATTTTTTTGTTTTTTCCTCCAATGAACCGAAATTTGACCCTGATTCCGCTCCGTATAACGCCATATTCCGATAAAAACTCCATCCTTTCGGCCTATTCCAGAGAGATGGGAAAGGTGTCGTGTCTGTTGCCGGCGGGGGCGGGGCGCGAGTCGCGCAGGCGCCGCGCTTTGCTGATGCCGTTCTGTCCGGTCAGGTGTCAGGTCTCGGTGTCGCCCGGGCGCGATGTGATGCCGATGCGCGAGCCGGTGGCCTGGCCGCCTCTTCCGCTGGTGTCGGCCGACCCGATGCGGTGTGTCATGGCGCTGTTCGTTTCCGAGGTGCTTCAGTGTGTGCTGCGCCAGAGTGAGAGCGAGCCGGTGTTGTTCGACTTTATTGCTGACTCCGCAGTGCGCCTCAACAGCGGACAGACGTCGGTGGCGAATTTCCACATTGTCTTTCTGATCCGTTTGCTCGGTTATCTCGGAGTGGCGCCTGATCTTGGGGGATACCGGCCCGGAATGGTGTTTGACATGGCCGATGCCTGTTTTCGCGCGACCGCGCCGCTGCACGGACGCTTTCTGATGCCCGACGAAGCTGCCGCTCTGGCCAGGCTCGGGCGGATCGGATGGCGCAACGCACACATATATAAATACACGCGTGCGCAGCGCGCACGCGTGTTGGATGTGATATTGCAGTATTATACGCTTCATGTCGCCGATCTTTCCGGTCTGAAATCGGTCGACGTGTTGCGCGGATTATTTGACTAATATGCGGAACGGTTTGTTGTCGATTCTCACGATGTATATGCCGGGTTCCAGTTCAAAGAATTCCGAACCGGATACTTCGCCGGCAAACCAGCGGATGCCGTCGGCGCTGTAGATGCTCACCGGAAGCCACTGCTCTCCGGCATAGATGGCCACGCCGCCGTCGGCTGGAACTGCTTCCGGTCTGGCTGATTTGATGTCGGCGGTCGAGGTTGTCGGCCTGTTGGCCTTGACTCTGATCGAGGCGATATACATGGCTTTCGATGCGTTGTTGGTGAATTTCACGCTCAGTTGTCCGGCGTTGAGGGCTCCGGTGAAAACGCATTCGCTCAGTCCGGAGTCGTCGATGGCTGCGGTCGAGCCGAGGGGAGTGCCGTTGACCGACGCGCTCACTGTGGCTGAGCCGTTGCTTGCGGTGCAGGCGGAAACTGTGACCGAAGTGATCTGCATTCCGTCGAATTTGTCGGTGTGGATCTCCCATTCCGAAGCAGGCTTGTTGCCCGAACCGATCTGGCAGCCGCGCTTGTCGCCCCATCCGGCATAGCTTACCGAAGGAGTGGACCAGGTGGCTTCGCCCCAGGTCTTCATGCCGCCGCCGGTGGTCACGTCGCCTGATGTGAATGTGTAGAAGTATTCGATTTCGGAGCCGGGTTCTATGGGATCGGGATCAGGATCGGGATCCGGGTCCGGGTCAGGATCTGGGTCCGGGTCGGGATTCGGGTTTTCGCCGGCTTCCCATTTGTCGCCGAAGCGGTCGCCCCAGATCAGATCTACCAGCTCCGGGTGGTCGATAAACGGATTGCGGTTGCCCTGATATACGTATACGGCGTCATTGCGTTTAATCTCCTTTTCGCTCACGGGGTCCTGTTCGTGCCATTTCAGCAGCAGGTTCACCGCCCATGTTGTGTAGGCCGGATAGCTGTTGCCGGCCAGCATCGGGCTGCTCCATCCGGCTATGAGGTCGTTGTAGCGGGTTGCCATGTAGAAGTATGTTCTGGCAAAGTCGCCTTTATATTCATCGTCCGGCTCAAATACTGTGCCGCTATATCCGGGGAATGTGCACTTGCCCAGTCGGCCGAGGGCGCGCACTCCGCCGTTTGACGGAAGGGTGGTGCCGCCGCTGCATTCTCCGAACGGATGGTTGCTGCGCTGTCCGTTGACTTTGCCGTCGGTCGGGTATATGTGGAATGCGTCGCTCACCATCGGAGAGCGGTCGTCAAACCAGCTCTTGGGCATCGAGTGCTCGCGGTTGTAGCAATCGCCGACATTTTTGTAGTTTCCGCACTGTTTGTTGCCCCATGTCCAGTGTTTGGTGGAATACATGTCCCACAGCGTGCCGTCTTCGCGCACGTCAGATGTGTAGTAGACCTGCCACAGGCCGTCGTAGCCCACATTGTGATGATCGTCGATGATATCATGCAGGCTTGTGAGCAAATTTTTGCCGCTGCGTCCATAGGCGGTCGAGTAATATCCTTCCGGTTCCGCGGCGCTGCTCCATGATGCGGCAAAAATGGTGATCGCCGATAGGGCAATCGGTTTGAAAAATTGTGATTTTAGCATTGCAATTACGATTGGGTTTAGCTAAGGCAAAATTACACATTATATAAAAAACAACCAAATTTTCTTGAGAAGAGATGCCGTGGGCGGATTTCGGTGCTTTTTGGCGAGTTTTTGATGGTGAGCCGGCGGTTGCTGAGGGCGTGTTTTTGGGCGTTTTTCGCGGATTGTTGGCCGCTGCTGATGTTAATGAATGTTAAAGTCGGAAATAAAAAAGTTGGTGTAACCGGTTGTTTTGTAATGAATTGTGAAAAACATGTT
>CAMWSS010000019.1 GCA_947177035.1 uncultured Porphyromonadaceae bacterium
CCGCCGGAATTCTCGATGCGTATCATCGCCGACATCTTTGAATACACATCGCAGAACATGCCAAAGTTCAACTCCATCTCCATCTCCGGCTACCACATGCAGGAAGCCGGCGCGACATGCGACATCGAACTGGCATACACTCTGGCCGACGGCCTCGAATACCTCCGCGCGGGCGTAAACGCCGGAATGGACATCGACGCCTTCGCACCACGACTCAGCTTCTTCTGGGCCATCGGCATGAACTTCTTTATGGAAGTCGCAAAAATGCGTGCCGCGCGCATGCTCTGGGCCAAGATCGTCAAGCAGTTCAACCCCAAGAACCCCAAATCGCTCGCACTGCGCACCCACTCACAGACCTCCGGCTGGTCTCTCACCGAGCAAGACCCCTTCAACAACGTGGGCCGCACCTGCATCGAGGCTATGGGCGCCGCTCTGGGCCACACCCAGTCGCTCCACACCAACGCCCTCGACGAAGCGATCGCCCTGCCCACCGACTTCTCGGCGCGCATCGCCCGCAACACCCAGATCTACATCCAGGAAGAAACCTACATCACCAAAGAGATTGACCCCTGGGCCGGATCATACTATGTTGAGTCGCTAACCAACGAGATTGCCCACCGGGCCTGGCAACACATCCAGGAAATCGAAAAACTCGGCGGCATGGCAAAAGCCATCGAAACCGGACTCCCCAAACTCCGCATCGAGGAAGCTTCGGCACGCACTCAGGCACGCATCGACTCCGGACGCCAGACCATCGTCGGCATCAACAAATACCGCCTCGACCACGAAGACCCGATCGACATCCTCGAGATCGACAACACCCAGGTGCGCAAAGAGCAGATCGAGCGCCTCGACGACCTCAAGGCCAACCGCGACGAAGCCGCCGTCAAGAAAGCCCTCGAAGCAATCACCGAATGCGTGCGCACTAAGCAGGGCAACCTCCTCGACCTCGCTGTCAAGGCTGCCGGACTCCGCGCCACCCTCGGCGAAATCTCAGATGCCTGCGAAGACGTCGTGGGCCGTTATAAAGCTGTAATCCGTACAATTTCAGGAGTGTATTCATCAGAAACCAAAAACGATGCCGACTTCCTCCGCGCCCGCGCCCTCACCGAAGAATTTGCTCGCCGAGAAGGTCGCCAGCCTCGCATCATGATCGCCAAGATGGGCCAGGACGGCCACGACCGCGGCGCCAAAGTCGTTGCCACCGGCTATGCCGACTGCGGATTCGACGTCGACATGGGACCCCTCTTCCAGACCCCGGCCGAAGCTGCCCGCCAGGCCGTGGAAAACGACGTCCACATTCTCGGCGTCAGCTCGCTTGCCGCCGGACACAAAACCCTAATCCCGCAAGTGATCGACGAGCTTAAAAAACTCGGCCGCGAAGACATTATGGTCACCGCCGGCGGCGTGATCCCCGCCCAGGACTATGACTTCCTCTATCGCGCAGGCGTTTCTGCCATCTTCGGTCCCGGCACCCGGATTCCCGTCTCGGCAATCAAAATGCTCGAAATCCTTGACCCCGATCTCGAACAATTTGCGAAATAACGCTTTTTTTCGTAAATTTGCGCCCGCAAAAACCAAAACAAATCTTAAAACTCAATGGCAACTACAGCTGACTTCAAAAACGGTATGTGCCTCGACATCGATGGCCAGTACTACTTCATCGTCGAATTCCTCCACGTAAAACCCGGCAAAGGCCCCGCTTTCGTGCGCACTAAACTCAAAAACGTTCGCACCGGACGCGTAATCGACAAAACATGGAACTCAGGTGTCAAAGTTGAAGAAGTGCGCATCGAGCGTCGCCCCTACCAGTTCTCCTACAAAGACGACATGGGCTATCACTTCCTCCACACCGAGACATGGGAAGAGATAATCGTTCCCGGCGAAAGCATCGAAGGTGTGGAATTCCTCAAAGACGGTGACATTTGCGAAGCCATGGTGCACGCTGCCTCCGAAACTGTGCTCACTTGCGAAATGCCCACCTCCGTTGTGCTCGAAATCACCTACACCGAACCCGGAATCAAAGGCGACACCGCAACCAACACCCTCAAACCCGCAACCGTTGAAACCGGTGCCACCGTTCGCGTGCCACTCTTCTGCAACACTGGCGACAAGGTACGCATCGACACCCGCGACGGTTCATACGTTGAGCGCGTGAAATAACACAAGCACTCCTTCCCACTAACGACTCTACAACCACCCAGGCTGCGCCGGGCGACATAAAAAATCGCTCCGTGCAGTCTGGTTGCATAAACCCCGCAAACCAAACATCCTAACCAAATCATTTATTCTATGAGAAAAAAATTACTCACCCTTCTCGCCGGCTTCATGGCCCTCACCGCCTCCGCCGAAACCTATTCGTGGGAAACGTCATCTGGAACGACAGTATTTACTAAGTCGGTTGCCACTCTTAATGGTGTTCAGTGGAATTTTAAAACAGATGTCGAATCTCCGTATTTTGGCTCAGAATGGGCAAAAAATACAACATGGCGAGGCCAGCAGTTCGGTAAGAAAAACGCTCCGGCTCTGCCTTGCTCTGTCAGTGCTCCTGTTACCAATAATACAGTGTTTGCAGGACAAATGGTCACTCAGGTGATTGTCAACGCTTCAGCAGGAGATGGAGACAAAGTTCAGTTGGAAGTTAAGGTTAATGGCGTTAACTATTTGATAAATAATAATCCATCTGTTAAATTGACAAGTACTCAGACCGAATATACTTTTGTTGGAAATGAGGTCGCTGGCGATATTGAAATTTCATATTCAAATGCAACAGCAACAGCTTCTACAAAAGCTGTTTATTGGAGGTCTGTAGAGGTGACATATTCTGATGGCGCAGTTGATCCGACTTATGTTGCCACACCGTCAATTTCTGACAATCAGGGCGTTGTGACAATTACTTGCGCAACGGAAGGTGCCTCGATTTACTATACTCTCGACGATTCAGATCCCTCTGTATCATCGACTCTCTATAAGGAACCATTTGAAATTCAGAACGATTGCACTGTCAAGGCAATCGCCGTCAAAGATGGCAACTCCTCCGACATCGCATCCAAAGCGGTGGCAGTACCTGTGCCTTACACTATTGCCAAGTTCCTTGCCGACAAACCCGCCACTCCCGTGATGGTAGAAGGCCCTCTGACTGTCATCTATAAAAACGGCAGCTATCTCTATGTCAAAGATGATGCTGACAGCCGTATGCTTATCTTCGACAATAACCTCCCCGAAACTGAAAACGGCGACGTGTTCAGCTCGTTCACCGGTTCCTATAAGCTCTATGGCAAGATGTGTCCTGAGATGGTCAATCCGGTTGCCGGCGAAATGACCAAAGGCACTCCCGCTCCTGCCGAAGTCATTACCATTGACCAGATCACCGACGCCCTCTATCTCCATTACGTCAAACTCGAAAATGTAAGTATTTCGGCTATTAATAACAAAAACTTCACAGTAACAGATGCAGCGGGTAATACATATGCCGGTTACAATCAATTCAATCTTACTGTAGAAGCCGCTGAAAATGTGACTATCGAGGCTATGATCGGTGCATATAACTCTCTACAGATCCAGCCCATCTCCATCACTGGTGGCGTGGTTGTTGAAACTGTTGAAACTCCGGTTTTCTCACCCGAGGCTGGCAAAGTTGTTGCCGGAACACTGGTGACCATCACCTGCGACACTCCTGACGCCACAATCTACTATACTCTTGATGGTTCAGTCCCTGCTGAAAACTCCGAAGAATACACCGCTCCTTTTGCCATCAATGCAGATGTCACAGTCAAGGCCGTTGCTGTTAAGGAAGGTATGGCCAACAGCTCTGTTGCCGTTGCTGAATATACTGTTGTTGACCCCAATCTGCTTTCAGTGACTTTCGACTTCAAGAACTATGATTATGGTATGGTTAGAAAAGAATACAATCCCGATACCAATGCATTTGGATCAGGTGTCGTTTCTGTTGTCACTACAGGTAATAACGGTTCGCGTTTGTGGGACGAAGACCTGCGGTTCTATAAGGCAAACGAATCAATGACTGTGAGCGTGCCCGCCGGCTATGAAATCAAATCCATCGATGCTAATGCCATCTTTACCAAAGACGAAGAAAAATCCACTGCTAATTCGTGGTATTATACCAGCAGCGCTACCACAACTACTAAGGTTGCCTCAATGACCGTTGAATACGTGGCCACTGCCGATGTCGCTCTCTCAATTCTGATTGACGGCCGCGATGCCCATGAAATGACATATAACGAACAGACTCTTGTAACCCTGACCGCTCCCAAGGGTGCGACCATCTACTATGTCTGGGTGGCCAACGATCCTGAAGTTCAGTCTGAAGATAACATCGACTCTTATGACTGGATCGAAGCCCCGACCAATCCTTACTCAATGGAAGTGGGAAGCAACAAGGGCAACATTCTCAAAGTCCGCTCGTCGATGACCGGTGGCGAGATCGCCCAGCTCCTGTTCCAGGCCGACGGAACCACCCGCATCGAAAGCGTTGTGGCCGACGGTGCCGAAGCTCCTGCCGAATGGTTTGACCTTCAGGGTCGCCGTGTGGCCGAACCCGCCAACGGACTCTACATACGTCGTCAGGGACGCACTGCCACAAAAGTGCTGGTGAAATAAAAAAACGTCTCCCTGAGACCCCACAAAACTCAAGCCTCGGAAAAGCGACGATCACGCGCTTTTCCGAGGCTCGTTTTTTTCTGGGAGTGGAGTAGGGGGAGGAGCGGGCTCAGAACACCGGAAGAGTCTTGTCCGTGTTCACATACTTGTTGTAAAACTCATCCTCGCTCATTGTCAGCATCAGGATGCCCTGCACCAGCATCAGCACCGACCAGATGCCGCAGGTGCACATCGACAGAAGAATCGACAGCAGCCCGCCGGTCACGTTGCCAAGATAAAAATACTGTGCGCCCAGACCGCCGAGCAAAATAGCCAGCACTCCCGCCACCGTCTTGTCCTTGCCGCCTGGATTATAGGCGCCTGCCTGCCGCTTGGCCGACAGCAATGTCTGGAGTTCCGGAAATGTGTACAATGGCGCCCATTCGCCTGAATCACAACAAACCATAGTCTGCTCCGTGATGCTGTAGGCCATCATCTGCTGCGCGCTCATCGGCCCTATAGTGCGGCCGTTCATCTGAATAAAGTACTTCATAACGTATATATAAATTGAGTTTTTAGCGGGTCAAATATACGCATTTTATGCGAATGTCGCCACCTGCAGCCTATAAAATTTATTTTTGTCATACAGCAAAAAATCCGTATCTTTGCACCTTGTTAATAACGAAAAGCGTTTCACTATGAAAGAAATCAAACCAATCATCGGGCACGTTGTTGCGGCCATGGCCGTGATGGCGGCCGCTGGCTGTGACGGCGGTTCCGCTGTCGGCATAGCCGACGGATGCGGACAGTTCAGGCTCAATGCCGGCGTCGACGCCCGGGTCACCGTTTCTGCTTCATCCAGAGCCGAGGACGGCCAGACAGTTTCTGTAAATGCTGACGACCTTTCCATCCGCCTGCTCTCGGCCGACGGACGTGTTGACCGCACATTTGCTTCAATCTCAGACTTCAGCTCCGACGAACGGTTTCGTGTCGGCGCCTATACGATCTCGGCCTTCTATGGCTCCATCGAAAACGAAGGATTCGATGCGCCATATTACTATGGAGAAACAAAATTCACGATTGTCCACGACGAAGTGACCGACGTGAGCGTCACCGCCTCGCTGGCCAACTCAATGGTGAGCGTGGTCCCGACAGAAGCATTCCTGAAATACTTCGGATCTGAATTCTCGTCGTCGCTCCACAGCGCCGGCGGAGCTGACATTTCCGTCGCTTCCGGCGAGTCGCGCCCCGTCTACCTGCGTCCGGGTTCTGTCACTCTGACCACCTCCGTAACCCTCCCGGCCGGCGACAAAGTCACCCTCGAAGCCGGAACATTCCAGGCCAACCCCCGCACGCACTATAATGTCACTCTCGACGTTGACCGGAACTTCGGCGAGGCAGAACTGATCGTCACATTCGACGAACTGACCGACGTCGAACCATTCACCATCGTCCTCTCCTCCGAGGTGATCAACGCGCCCGCCCCGACGGTCACCGCCACCGCTTCGGCCGTGACTGTGCCGATGGGCGAACTCCCCGACGCCGACCTCCGCTTCGACGTCATGGCTCCGGGCACACTCCGCTCGCTCACACTCACCACCTCCGGCGCCCCCGACCTCTTTGCCGCCGGCTGGCCCGCCGAGATTGACCTTGTTGGCGGAAGCGCCGAAAGCAAAGCCGTCATGCAGGCCTTCGGACTCCGCACCCCCGGCGCCGGAATGAGCGCCACCACCTTTGCCTCGGTTGTGCTCACCGACGTGGTGCCCCGCATCACCGACAATGGCGCCACATTCACCCTCCGCGCCACCGACCGCACCGGCAAGGTCACCGAAACTCCCGCCACCATCACCGTCAACCTCACCGACCCGCTCCCCAAACTCGGCGTGGCTCCCGCCAAGGGCGGAGTCTGGGCCACTCACGCCTATCTCTCGGTGGCGAATATGAAGCCCGGCGAGACTCCCGCCTTCTACCTCGGCCAGAACAGCCGCGCCGCTTCGTTTGCCAGAATCGACGCCGAACGGCAGGCCGACGGCACCTATCTCATCACCGGACTGCAGCCCGCTACCACATATTATATTAAGGTGAGCGTCGACGGAACCGAACAGGGCGCATCAAGCCCCAACGTCTTCACCACCGAAAGCGCCGCCCAGGTGCCCAACGGCGACTTCGAGCAGCTGCGCCAGACCATCAGCGCCAACCTCAAGCAGGGCGGCAAGTGGACAATCACTGCAGGAGGAACACGATTTATCACCACTGCCGATATCGCCGTCAGCGAGCCGGAAGGATGGGCTTCGACAAACGCCAAGACCTTCTATGCCGACGCCGCCAACCGCAACACATGGTATATGGTTCCGTCCGTCTTTAACGTCGGACTCTCGTGGGTCACAAACCAGCCCACCGCGAAGTTCTGGGGAATAGGACAGAATGCCTACACCGAGACTCCCGGAATATATCTCGGACTTGCGCCTCAGTCGGGCGCTAACGCCATGGTCATCCGCAACGTGGCATGGGACGCCGCCGGACCTTCCATCGCAGATAAAAGCCAGACAGGCCACACAGATTTCTCGAACTACTACTGCTCCAACGTACCATCCGTCGCCAACCGCTCGGCCGGCAAGATGTTCCTCGGCTCCTACAGCTTCGACGGAACTGACGAGACCCTTGACCAGGGCGTGAGCTTCCGAAGCCGCCCCATGGCCCTCACCGGCTACTATAAGTATGAGGCTGACAGCCACAGCGCCGACGAGGCCGGCACAGTCACAGTCGAGATTCTCAACGGCAACGACGTGATCGGCCGCGGACACATGGAACTTGCTGCCGTCGGTGACTACACCCTGTTCACTCTGCCGCTCGCCTACTCGGCCAATGACCGCGAGGCCACATCGCTGCGCATCCTCTTCAGCTCCAGCAACCGCCCCGACTCCGAGATCGTCACCACCGACCGGTGCAACAAACTCGAATGCTGCTCGCGCGGCTCGGCCCTCACTGTCGATAACCTCATGTTCAACTATTGATTGACTCAGGAATTAACCATATGAAAACAATTTCCATTCTCCATAACTCGCTGCTGATGGCCGGTGCGGCTTTCGTCCTCTCGGCCGGAACCGCCTGCTCCGACGGTCGCGGCTTTTCCGAAGTGGTTGAACGTGACCACGGCACGGTGTCATTCCGTGCTCTGTCCATCGACGTCGACACCGACACTCCCGACGAGGGACGTGCCATCGACCCCTCTGTCGATGTCAGCAACTACATGGTCGAACTGGTCAGCACCGCTGCCGACGGCGCCGCGGTCGGCACCTGGACCTATGCCGATATGCCTGAAATTCTGGTGCTCCCTGTCGGCGGATATAAAGTCAACGTGATCTCCCACGAAGTCAAGGACGCAGCATTTGACGAGCCGCTTTATGTCGGCTCCGAGACCTTCTCGGTCGTCGAGGCCGAAGTCCACAACATCGGCACCGTTGTCTGCACCCTTGCCAACATCAAAGTGTCGGTGCGCTACTCCGACGCTCTCGCCGCGATCATGGATCCGTCGTCATCGGTCACTGTCGAGGCCGCCAACACCTCGCTCCAGTTCATGGCCAACGAAGACCGTGCAGGTTACTTCCGCCACATCGACGGCGCCTCCACTCTCGTGGCCACCTTCAACGGACTCCTCAACGGCAACACCGAGACTCTGCGCAAAGTGCTCGATGACGTGAAGCCAGGCCATCACTACATTCTCACATACGACGTCAAGACTGCCAGTGTGGGTGGCGGATTCGCCGCTCCGTCGGTCGACGTCGATGCGTCGGTCGATGGCGAAGAAATCCAGTTCACCGTCGATCCCGGCGATGACAAAATACTCGATGGCTCTGACCGTCCCGGCGGCAACGGAGGCGGACAGAATCCTCCGTCGGGCGACGGCAAGATCACCTTCACATCGTCGCAGCTCAGCTTCACCGAGGAGAACTCCACCTCCGTGGCCGAAGCCGTCGTGCTCATCCACTCCGACGAAGGCATTGCCAAACTTGAAGTCGACATCATCTCCGACCAGCTCACCGACGAGATGCTCTCCGATGTTGGCCTGGCCGCACACTTCGACCTGGCGCATCCCGGAGATTTTACCGAAGCTCTCGAAGGACTCGGATTCAAGACCGGCAACGACGTGATAGGCCAGAACGACATCACATTCGACATCACCCAGTTCATGACGCTGCTCGACATCTATGAAGGTGTCCACAAATTCAAGATCACGGTCACCGATGCTGCCGGAAATGCAGATTATCGCACCCTTTCGTTCAAAGTAGTTAAATGATGATGACGGATATGAAACAAATGAATATTCTCAAAGTGGCGGCCGTCTCCGCGTTTGCGGCGGTTCTTGCCTCCGGATGTTCCGAGTCCGACATCTACTCTGCCGGCTCAGGTTCGCTGATGCTCACAACGGCATTCCGTGCTCCTGCGGCAACTGATGCTGCTCCCGGTGAAACTCCCGATGCCGAAAATCTGATGGTGTGGATCAGCAGCTCGCGTGGTCTCATTCGCCGTTATGACTCACGCTCTGAAATCCCCTCGTCGGTCACACTCAAGGCCGGAACATACCTGGCCGAAGCATGGGCCGGTGACTCTGTCCCCGCATCGTTCACACAGCGCTATTTCAAAGGCTCGCGCCAGTTCGACATAGTGGCCGGCTCCAAAAGCCGCGTCGACCTCGTCTGCCACATCGCCAATGTGGTGGTGACTGTGGAATACTCTGACGACATGGACGAGCGCATGAGCGAATACACGCTCACCGTGGCCAACGGCGGCGGATCGGTCGAATTCATCGGCCGCGACGACCGCAAGGCCTACTTCATGATGGACGCAGGCGAAACCACCCTTGAATATGAACTGAAAGGCATTAAGGCCAACGGTGAGTCATACTCGCAGAAAGGCACCGTCAACGGCGTGAAGCCGGCAACCGAATACAACATTTCCGTGACTCCCGACGACGTGCAGGCAAGCGTGGGCGCGGCCTTCTTCAACGTGGCTGTCGACACCGCCACCATCGACGAAGTTACTTCCATCGAGATTCTGCTGTCGCCATCTGTCTCGGGCAAGGATTTCGACATCCGCACTCCGCTTTATGTGCAGCCCGGACAGTTCTCCGACCTTGCGTTCGACGTCTTCGCATATGCCGCGATCCGGTCGGCCGTGGTCAGCTGCCCGTCGTTTGTAAGCACATTCGGCTTCGAGTCCATCGACCTCATGGCCATGTCGCCCGAAATCAGCCAGATCGTGAATGCCGCCGGACTCACCCACACTTATGACTATGAACCGGACACTGAAGTGGCGAAGATGATTATCAACGTCGCCGCCTCCATGCTTAACACTCTGCCCGAAGGAGAATATCCGCTGACGTTCACCATTTCCGACGCCAACGGCAAGACCTCCGTGACCACTCTCATGATCAAGTGCACGTTTGGCAACGATCCTGTCGCAGCAGCCGACATTGACGGCACCGCCGACGTCTGGGCCACCCGCGCCACCCTCCGCGGCACCGTGCTCAAGCCCGCCGACGCCTCATCGGCCGGATTCCGCTATCGCGCCGTGGGCGCTCCCGACTGGACCGAGGTGGCAGCCGTTATCTCCGGCAACTCCTTCTCCGCCCGGATCTCCGGACTCACCCCCGGCACCGAATATGAAGTACTTGTCACCGCTCCCGACTATGTGAGCGCGACCCCGCTGCGCTTCACCACCGAAGCCGCCCTCTCCATCCCCAACGGCGACTTCGAAATCTGGAACACCTCGTCAACTCCCTATCTTCTCGGTGCTGATACCAATTCATTATATTGGGATTCAGGTAACCACGGTTCTGCCAAAATGAGCAAGAACATCACCACCCCCGAGTCTGCCATAAAGCATGGCGGCCAGTATTCGGCCAAGCTTGCGTCGCAGTTTGTCGGCGTTGGCATACTTGGCAAGTTTGCCGCAGGTAACGCCTTTGTCGGCAAGTATCTTGACACAGACGGCACCGACGGCATTCTCGGCATGGGACGTCCGTTCACCTCGCGCCCATCGGCCCTGAAAGGCTATGTGCGCTATGAACCCGCCACCATCTCCCACAGCTCTGTTTCCGAAGCTCCCAAGGGAACCATGGACAAGGGCGTGATCTATGCCGCTCTGATGACCGACGAAAGCCTTGAGGAATACAACGGCAATCAATTCCCGTTTGTTATCAAGACAAAGAAAGCCGCTCGCCTATTCGACCGCGACGATCCGCGCATCATCGCCTTCGGCGAAATCATATTCACCGAAAAAACTGCTGGCTCCGGACTGGTGGAATTC
The DNA here is from genome assembly GCA_947177035.1 of uncultured Porphyromonadaceae bacterium. GTDB lineage: Bacteria > Bacteroidota > Bacteroidia > Bacteroidales > Muribaculaceae > UBA3263. Next base: position 10,909 of record CAMWSS010000019.1, read on the forward strand.
ACGCTTCCGCTCGACTACAGGCGCGCTGACGCAAAGGCTTCCTACCTTGTTCTCACCTGCTCGGCAAGCTATTGGGGCGACTATTTCACCGGCGGTCCGTCTGTGATGTATCTCGACGATTTCGAATTTATTTACGAATGAACCCGATCCTGATTGTTCTCCCGATACTGACTATTCTCATGTTCGATCTCGGCCTCACCTTGCGTGTGGCCGATTTCGCCATGTTGAAGCGTGCGCCGATCGCAGTCACAGCCGGACTGCTCGGACAGATCCTTTTCCTCCCGGCCATAGCCCTGCTGCTCATCTGGACATTCGGCCTCTCCGGCCATCTGGCGCTCGGACTCATGCTCATCGCCTGCTGCCCGGGCGGCTCCTCGAGCAACGTCTTCTCGGCCCTGGCCGGCGGCGACGTGGCTCTGTCGGTGAGCCTCACGGCGTTCAGCTCTGTCATCACTCTGGTCACGATGCCTCTGCTGCTCGGAAGCATGGTGGAGTTGCCTCTGTTCAACCTGATCATGCAGAATGTGGTGCTGGTGCTGGTGCCGGTGGGCATAGGCATGTTTGTGGCTGTATTCAGACCGGCCGCCGCCGCCGGAATCCACTCGGTTGTCGGCCGTATGGCGTTTCCTGCGCTGATGCTGCTGATCACCGTATTCTTCCTGGCCCACCGCGCCACGATCATAGCTAACTTTCCGGTGGTAGGCCCTGTTGTGTTCTCGCTGCTGGTGCTCGCCATGGGCGCCGGAGCGCTGCTGGCCTTCGTCTGCCGGCTTGACTCCGTGCGCCGCCGCACTCTGGTCATTGAGGTCGGCATGCAGAACTCCGCGCAGGCCATCGCCCTGGCGGCGTCGCCGCTTGTGTTCGCCGACAACACCCTGGCCATCCCCGCCATCGTCTATGCTCTGCTGATGAACGTGGTGCTGCTCGCCTATGTGGCGTGGTTCCGCTATTTCATGCCGCGGTTAACAAAAACGGCCGCTTGAGTGTTCTATAATCGATTATGATACTATCCACAGCCCTTATCATCATTCTCGTTCCGCTGATCACGGCGGTGGCCGTCGGTGCTCCGTGGCTCTCGGCCCTGAAAGAGCGGGTGCGCCGCATGCGCGCCGCGCGTTCAGGCAACGATGCCGCCGCAGGCCAGGCCGCCGCTGCCGCCACTGTGCGCGAAACCTTTGGCGAAGTGATGGAGCGGTTGCAGATACGCCCTTCTGGACTGGCCACGACTCCCGGCGAAGACTCGGGATGCACGTTTGACTTTCAAGGCGGTCATTTCGTTGCGGTGTTTCGCGAAAATACCGACGACACCTTCTTCAATACGTTTTCCATCAGCTACTTTGCATGCTACTCTCTTCCGGCCGAACACGTCGGCAGGGCAGGGGAGCTGGCCAATGCCGTCAACTCTCTGGTGCTGCCGGTGAAATGCAGTTTCTCAATCCATGCCGAAGAGGGCGACATCGCTTTCAGCCTCCATTGCACCGGCATGCGCCTCGACAACTCTGGCGAGGCTGCTGTGGAATACATCAGATCGCTGCTGCTCACCTTCTTCCGCCTTCAGCGCATGCTTTTTGAGCGCTTTGAGGAGATCAAGAGCGCGTCGCCATCGGAAATCGAGACAAACCGCCTGATTTTCGGCCATCAGCTGTATGCCCTGTCGCGCATGGAGGTGACCGACTCTCCCGGACCGGTCACCGGCGGAAAACTGCTGTGGCATCCTGCCGGGCTGACTGTGGGCGACCTTGTCCGCGAACTGTTTGACGAGATCCCTTCCGACGATATGGTGCTGAGCCTTGACGGCACGCACATTGCCGACAATGCCGCCGATATCGCCGCCACGCCGTTGCTGGCGCCGGTGGTGAAAGGGGAGGGTGCCGATGCCGCTCTGGTTGCCGAGGCTGCATTTTTCTCCCTGCGCTCCAAGGTGCGCGAGGGACGCGAGATTCTGATATCGCTCCGTGCCGAGAAGATCGACGACCGGCTGATCACCGTGCGCGTCAACGCGCTCGCCTCGGCCCTGCCGGTTGCGCCGTTTCGCGCGCCATCGTCCATCGAGAATCTTCCCGATGCGCGATGCGTGGTGCTCGGGGTGCCATGCGTCACTCCTGAAGCCTTCCTGGCCGAAGCCAAATACATGGCCGATGAGCTGGGGCTGCTTGAAAAATGCAAGAACCCCGATGCCGCCTATTGCCTCTATTGGGGAAAACTGCTCTACACCGACGGACGCATGCTCGAGGCCGACCACTATCTGACCAACGCATATTCGATTCTGTGTGACCGCATGCAGGAGCCGGAAAAAGTGCCGGCCGCAACTTGCGAGACATTCTATGACATATGCTACTTCCTCGGAGTGATCAACTGTGCGCTCGGACGCTATCACAAAGCATATTATTATCTGGATCTGATCGTCAACCAGCACAGGGTCATGTGGACGGAGCAATACGTGGCCTGCCTGATCGCCATGCGCGATCCGCGTTGCCCGTCGCTGATTGCCAGTCTGCTCGAAAACGTGCGCCAGCAGCGCGACAGCGCCGCCGACGATCCGGAGGCCGAGGCTCAGCTCATGCCGTTCACCGAGTTTCTCGAACGCCAGCAGATCATCCTTGCCATACGCGCCGGCGAATATGACCGTGCGCGCAATTACCTGTCGGATATGATTGCCGACGATCCCGACAATGATTTCGCTCTGTTCTGGCTTTCAAAAATACCTCAATAAAAATAATGCCGACTCTATCTTCACGGGGCATAGCAATGCCCGAATCGCCGATACGAAAACTTGTGCCGCTCGGCAATGCCGCTAAGGAGCGGGGTATCCACGTCTATCATCTCAACATAGGCCAGCCCGACCTGCCCACACCGCAGGAGGGACTCGATGCCCTGAAAAACATCGACCGAACGGTTCTTGAGTACTCTCCGTCGGAGGGACTGCTGTCGCTGCGTCAGAAGCTCAAGCAGTATTACGACAAGTTCAACATCAACGTCGACGTCGACGACATAATCATCACTGCCGGCGGATCCGAAGCTGTGCTCTTCGCGTTTCTTGCATGCCTTGATCCCGGCGACGAGATTATCGTGCCGGAGCCGGCCTATGCCAACTACATGGCCTTCGCCATATCGGCCGGCGCAAAAATCGTCACCGTGCCGTCGTCGATCGACGACGGATTCGCTCTGCCGTCAATGGCCGAATTCGAGAAGCTGATCACTCCGCGCACCAAGGGAATCCTGATCTGCAACCCCAACAATCCCACGGGCTATCTCTACACGATGAAAGAGATGATCCAGTTGCGCGATCTGGTGAAAAAATATGATCTGTATCTGTTTTCCGACGAGGTATATCGCGAGTTCTGCTACACCGGAGCACCATACATATCGGCGTTTCATCTGCCCGGAATCGAGGAACAGGTCGTGCTGATCGACTCCGTGAGCAAGCGCTACAGCGAGTGCGGCATACGCATCGGTGCCATCATAACCAAGCACAAGGAACTGAAAAAGTCGATCATGAAATTCTGCATGGCGCGCCTCAGCCCGCCGCTGCTCGGACAGATCGTGGCCGAGGCTTCGATCGACGCATCGGCCGACTATATGCTGATGAACTACAACGAATACGTTGAGCGGCGAAAGTTCCTGATCGACGGCCTGAACCGCATCCCCGGATGCTATTCGCCGATACCCATGGGCGCGTTCTATACCGTGGTGTCGCTGCCTGTCGACGACGCCGACCGCTTCTGTGAGTGGTGTCTGAGCGAATTCAGCTATGAGGGTGCAACCGTGTTCATGGCTCCGGCTTCGGGCTTCTACACCACGCCCGGCAGCGGACGCAATGAAGTGCGCATGGCCTATGTGCTCAAAAAAGAAGACCTGGCCAAGGCGCTGCGGGTTCTTGCCGAGGCGCTCAAGGCATATCCCGGCAGAACCATGCCGGTTTAACTCCGATTAACGTCGGGCCGGCAAACAATTTCGTCCTTCAGTCGTTATGATAGTAGAAACAACATAACAACAAACACTATTCTATCGACTATGCACTACGTTCAACCCGATCTACTCTACGACGAAGCGGCCCTCGAGCCTGCCATAAGCGCCAAGACCGTACACTTCCACTATGGTGTGCACGAGAAAGCGTATATTGACAATCTCAACAAACTGATCGAAGGAACACCCTTTGCCGACGAAGATCTGGAAGAGATTATCAGGACTGCCGACGGTGCGATTCTCAACAATGCCGCCCAGGCCTGGAACCATATCTTCTATTTCTTCTCGCTCAATCCCGACGGAGGCGGCGAACCTGACGGTGAGCTCCGCAAGGCCATCGACCGCGACTTCGGCTCGTTTGAAAAGTTCAAGGAGGACTTTGTCGACGCCGGTGTCAGACTCTTCGGCAGCGGATGGGTGTGGCTCTCAAAAGATCAGGACGGACACCTTCTGATCACCCAGGAGCCGAATGCCGGAAACCCGATGCGTCACGGGCTGACGCCGATACTCTGTTTCGATGTGTGGGAACACGCATATTATCTCGACTACCAGAACCGGCGTGCCGACGCCCTGCGCGCCTTGTGGCAGCTGGTTGACTGGGATATGGTCTGCACAAGATATTGACATACAGCATGACAGCAGACGTCTGCACGTGTCTGTGTGTCGCCCCAAAAACTGATTCAAGCAATAAGCATAATGTGATGAATGGAGAGAGAGGCACGCGTGAGCGCCCCTCTTTTTCTTTTTTCACCGTAACCTAAATCGCTAAGCCCTATGTATAAAGTCATTTTCAGCCTTTTCCTGGCCTTGACGGCATTGCTGCTCGTGTCGGGCCACAGCGGAGCCTACACCAGAGGCAACGGATCGGTGCCGCTTCGGCGTGTCGCGGTGCCCGGAGTGATCAACCACGACGCGGGCACGCTCGTCATCGACCGGGTCGCTCCCGGACAGAAACTTGCGCTCACGCTCTGGAGCAGTGACGACGCCCCCTCGCGCGTGGCAAACGCCATGATGGCGGCTCAGGCGCGGCGCGATCCCGGACTGACCCACATCGGCGTGAACGTTGACGAGTCGCCTGCGATGTTTCATGAAATTCTGCGGCGCGACAGGCTCGACGGCGATTCCTTGCAGTTGCACGTCTCGCCGGCCGAGGCCGCACGCCTGATCTCCGGCATGGGCGGAGGCTATCGCACCGTGTTCAGGGAAAGAGACGCTGCAAAAAAATAGCGTCGCCATATGTGCCGCCGCGGCGCAGCCATGACCGTAGGCGCCCGCCCGTGCGGAACCCTGCACGGCGGAACACAGCCAGCGATGCAACGTTGTCGGCCGGAACTATGGCATATAGCTGATGCAGCTGCAGGGTCTTCGACGCATATTCTGTCAGTGCCGCCAGAGTCGCCGACCCATAGCCCTGACGCTGAAACGGACCGTCGATCAGCAGCCCCACCTGCGCGCGCATGTCAGCCGGCGAGAAGTCGGTCAGATCGGCGGTGCCCACCGTCGCTCCCGTTTCTGCGTCGTCGACCATCAGCCTCAACTGCCGTTCGGCATAGATGTCGGCGCTGTATTGCGCCACATAGTCATATATCTGCTTGCGGGAGTAGGGGGCGAGTGTCGATCCCACGGCCCACAGCCCGCGGTCGTTCTCATAGCGGAACAGAGTTTCGAGATCTTCCGGCTCGACTGCTCTGAGTCTGACCTGTTTCATCGGCGCAACGACTGTTCAAACGGTGTGCGGTTCAGGAGCGAGCGGCCGAGAGTGATCTCGTCGGTATATTCGATCTCGTTGCCCACAGACACCCCTCGGGCCAGCTGCGTCACCTCGACCTGCAGCGCCCCAAGGCGGCGGAATATGTAGAAATCCGTGGTCTCGCCCTCCATGGTGGCGCTCAGAGCCAGAATGACCTCGCGCACCCCGCCGGCCTTCACCCGCTCAACCAGCGAGTCTATTTCGAGCTGGTCGGGGCCGATGCCGTCCATCGGCGAGATCACTCCGCCGAGCACGTGATAAAGCCCCGTGAACTGTCCGGTCCGTTCGATGCTCATCACGTCCTTCACCGACTCGACCACACAGACCGTCGACCCGTCGCGCGACGGCGACGAGCAGATCGGGCAGATCTCCGTTTCCGAGATGTTGTGACAGACCGAACAATAGCGTATTCCCTCGCGCATGCCGATGATGGCGCGGCCAAGGGCATCGGATTGCTCCTGAGGCTGGCGAAGCAGATGCAGGGCATACCTCAGAGCGGTCTTTCGGCCGACTCCGGGCAGCCGCGACAGCTCCGTGACGGCATTTTCAAGCAGTGTTGATGCAAATTCTTGTGTCATATCTGAAAATTTCATGCCAAAGTTAGCGTAAAAAAGCGAGATTATGGCTAACTTTGCCCCGAATTTTCAGAATATCATATGAAAGTTATTCGCATTGCAGATGAATTCCGCCGTTGGTGCGCCGACGGGCGGAACGACGGAAAGAGCCTCGGATTCGTGCCCACGATGGGTGCGCTCCATGCCGGCCACATGAGCCTGGTGAAGGCCGCGCGCGACGCCAACGATCTGGTGGCGGTCAGCGTGTTTGTCAACCCCACACAGTTCAATAACCCCGAGGACCTGCGCACATATCCGCGCACCGAAGAGGCCGATCTGGCGCTGCTTGAGGCTGCCGGAGTCGATGCGGCGTTCGTGCCGTCGGTCGACCAGATGTATCCCGAACCCGACACCCGCGTGTTCGATCTCGGTCCGGTGGCCGAAGTCATGGAAGGCAAGATGCGTCCGGGCCATTTCAACGGAGTGGCTCAGGTGGTGAGCCGGCTTTTCCGCATGGCCATGCCCACTCGCGCATATTTCGGCGAGAAAGATTTCCAGCAGATTGCTGTGATTCGCCGCATGGTCGAGCTTGAAGGCTTCAGCCTCGAGATCGTTCCGGTGCCGATAAAGCGTGAGGACGACGGCCTGGCTATGAGCAGCCGCAACGTGCGTCTCACTCCGGCCATGCGTGCCGCCGCGCCCGCCATCCACCGCGTGCTTTCTCAAGCTGTTGACTATGCCCGCAGCCACACTCCGGCCGAAACCACCGCCATGGTAGAGCGCGAGATCAATGCCGTCGAAGGGCTTGAGACCGAATACTTCCAGATTGTCGACGGCAACACCTGTCTTCCCATCGCCGACTGGGCTGAAAGTTCCGCCCCTGTAGGCTGTGTCACAGTATATGCCGGCGACGTGCGCCTGATTGACAACATCAAATTTATCTGAAAATGCTGATTCAAGTCCTCAAATCAAAAATCCACCGCGTGACGGTCACCGAGGCCAACCTCGACTATATCGGCAGCATAACCATCGACAGCGACCTGATGGAAGCCGCAGGCATCATCGCCGGCGAGCGCGTTTTTATTGTCGACAACAATAATGGCGAGCGTTTCGACACCTATGCCATTCCCGGACCCGCCGGCAGCGGGGTCATCTGCCTCAACGGCGCTGCCGCCCGCAAGGTCCACCGTGGTGACGTGGTCATAATCATGGCCTATGCCATGGTCACTCCCGAAGAGGGTGCCGCCATGACACCGAAACTCGTCTTCCCCGACACTTCAACCAACCGTCTGCCTGGCCTGTAAGCCACGGACAATAAAAAAAATCCTGCGGGATCCGCCCGGACTTGTTCCGGAGGGATCCCGCAGTTTTGTTTTCGTTATATACGCGTCTGATCAGGATTTCTGCTCAGCGATTCTGTCTGGCGATGGCCGCCGGATCATATGTCATCGCCTTTACGCTGCCGGTCAGATATCGGTAGGCGTTGTCGGCCAGAGATCCAAGCTCGTCTTCGCCGGCTCTCACTTCCACCGGAGCGATCCAGTCCACCCATCCGCGGATGGTGTTGACGCAGTAGTCATTGTGGGCTATGCCGCCTGTCAGGATAATCGCGTCGGTCTTGCCGCGCAGAGCCACCGCCCGGGCGCCCACCTCGCGGGCCACGCTGTAGAGCATCGCGTCCAGCACCCTCTTGTAGGGCTGCTCGCCGCGCTCGGCGCGTGCGGCCACGTCGGCCACGTCGGTGGTTCCGAGCCATGCGGCCAGGCCACCGCGGCCATTGAGCATCTTTTTGACTTCGCGGCGCGAATAGTCGCCGCTGAAACAGAGTTCGACCAGCTGGTCAGAGGGCAGGGTGCCTGCACGTTCCGGGCTGAAAGGACCGTCGCCAGCCAGGGCATTGTTAACGTCGATAACCTTGCCGTGGCAGTGTGCGCCCACCGAGATGCCGCCTCCCAGATGCACGATTATCAGATTCAGGTCCTCATATCGGCGGCCTGTCGACTCGGCATAGCGGCGTGACACCGCCTTGCTGTTGAGCGCGTGGAAAATGCTGATGTGAGGCAACTCGGGCAGTCCGGTGATACGCGCTTCGGGCATCAGTTCGTCCACCACTTCCGGGTCGGCTATCATTGCCGGACATCCGCAGTTGGCTGCGAGCTCCTCGGCCATCAGTCCGCCAAGATTGCAGGCATGTTCCATCCGCGAATTGATAAGATCGTTGCGCACGGCCTCGTTGACCAGATACACTCCGCCCGGAGTGGGCTGCAACAGCCCTCCGCGGGCCACCACGGCATCAAATTCAGGATCGATGCCTGCTTTGGCGATGGCGTCATACATGGCGCGCATTCTGTATTCAAACTGGTCGCTGATATGGGCGAATGCTGAAATCTCGTCAGCTGGATGGCTGATGGTGTGTTTCCACAGCAATGTTTCTCCGTCGGTATATAGAGCCAGCTTCGTTGAAGTGGAGCCGGGGTTAATGACAAAAATTCGCATAAATTTTATGTGAAAAACAGATGTTTTGTGTTATAGATTAAGGCATGCCAGAGCGAGGCTCAGGAATTTCGACTCGGCGGAGTCGGCGCGCGAGGGCACCACCACCGGTGCGGTCGTGCCGCCGATCATCGCCGCCATTTTGGCGCCGCCAAACAGCGACAGTGTCTTGTAGAACGTGTTGGCAGCTTCCAGATTCGGGAAGATCAGCACATCGGCCTTGCCGCACACCGGCGAATTTATTCCCTTGATGGCGCCGCTGTGGGGATCGCAGGCGGTCTTGACGTCCATCGGGCCACCCATGACCACATCGGCACCGAAGGCTCCCGCCTTGGCTTCGTCGATCATGGTCACATAGTCCAGCGTGTGGGGGAATTTCTGGTTCACCTTTTCGGTGAAGTGGATCAGGGCCACGTGTGGCGAGGCGACGCCCAGACGCCGACACACTTCGATGTCATAGCTTGCCATGGCGCGCAACTGTTCCAGATTCGGCCGCGGAATCACGGCCGCATCGCTGAACACCAGCAATTTTGAATAAGCCGGGGCGTCGGCCAGGGTTATGTGGGTGAGCACTCCTCCGGCAACGAGCAGTCCGTGCTCTTTGTTGAGCACTGCGCGCAGCAGGTTGTCGGTGTTGATGTCTCCTTTCATCAACACGTCGGCTTCTCCGTTGCGCACGAGAGCCACGGCACGCGCGGCGGCCGAGTCGGCGTCGGCGCATTCCTCCACTCTGAGTCTTTCGCCCGCAGTGAGCGCCTGAGGCAGCGGATTACCTTTGGTTACAACTATGAACTGCACTTTTGATCGTGACAGAGCAGTGAGCATGCACTCCACTGTCGGCTCGTCATCCGGGCAGACAACCACTACTCTGCACGCTCTCTCGAGTGCGCAGAATCGTGACATCAGATCTTTAAAATCAGTTATGGGTTCCATTCTTAGTTAACTTAGGTTGCTGCAAATATCCGATTTTTTTGGCAGAATTCCTATATCTGGGGGTTAAAAAATGCACACTTATGCCTGTTTTGTGTAATTTTTTGGTTTTTTCGGCGAGTTTTACTAATTTTGAAACGCAAAGTCTTTACATTTTCAAACGAAAAATTTCTATATAGATATGGTGACAAAAATAGAAGGAGAGATTTTCAACGATCATCGCGGCCGCATTGCCTCGCTCAATGACTGGCATCTTGACGGCGTGAGGCGCACGTATGCCATACATCATCCTGATGCGTCGGTGGTGCGCGGATGGCACGGGCATCAGGACGAACGCAAATGGTTCTGGTGTGTCAAAGGCTCGTTCACTCTCGCTTTTGTGGAGATTGACGACTGGCACGATCCTTCGCCCGACCTCACTCCCGAGATCTTTCATGTGTCGGAACATAAAAGTGAGATCGTGTGCGTCCCCAAAGGCTATGCCAACTGCATCAAGGCCGGAGAGCCTGGTTCCATTCTCATGGTGTTCAGCGACAAAATTCTGGAAGACGCGCTTCTCGACAGCTGGCGATGGCCGGCTGGAAAGTGGCTTGACATGACGCAGATGTGAGCGCGTTCACTCTGATCGTTGTCGCCGGCGCCACAGCCTCAGGCAAGACCGCCGCTGCAATCGACCTGGCCGGAAGGCTCGGATGCGAAATAATTTCGGCCGATTCGCGCCAGATCTATCGCGACATACCCATAACCACCGCACAGCCCACGGCGGCCGAACTGGCCGCCGTGACCCATCACTTTGTCGGCATCCTGCCGCTCGATGCTTACTACAGCGCCTCGCAATATGAAGCCGACGTGCTGTCGCTGATCGGGCGCATGAAGGACGCCGGACAGACGTGTGCCGTCATGGCCGGCGGATCGATGATGTATATCGACGCGGTGGTGCGTGGCCTCGACGACCTGCCGTCGATCTCCGACGACGTGCGTGCCGAAGTGTTGCGGCTTTATGAAACCCGCGGGCTGGACCATATCCGTGCGGAGCTTGCGCGGCTCGATCCCGAATATCTTGCACAAGCCGATCCGATGAATCACCGCCGGCTCATCCATGCTCTCGAGATCATCATCCAGTCGGGACGCAAGTTCTCCAGTCTGCGCACGGGGGCTGTCAGGCAGCGCCCGTTCTCGGTCGTGAAACTCGCCATCGACATGCCGCGCGACCAGCTCTTCTCGCGCATCAACCGCAGGGTCGAATCCATGATCGACGCCGGCATGGAGCGAGAGGCCAGGGCCGTCAGCCACCTGCGTCATCTCAATTCGCTCAACACCGTGGGCTTCAAGGAGATGTTTGCTGCCATTGACGGGCAGATGACCATCCCCGAAGCCATTGCGCGCATACAGAAAAACACCCGTGTCTATGCAAAAAAACAGTTGACATGGCTCCGGCGTGACCCCGGGGTGACATGGCTTCCGGAGGCGACATTTTCAGCTGACGCCGCCACGATTCTGCAGGAGCGGTTGCCGTCGCTCTGAACATTTTTTTCAGGCCATGAAAAAAATGAGAAAAAACGCATGTAAAAATTTGTGAAAACAATGTAAATACATTATCTTTGCTGCCGACAATTCCTGCCTGGCGATGGCGTCGGTCGATGTCGTTTCTTGACCGGATGCGTCTGAGAGAGTGTAATGCCCTTAAACCTAATCAATTATCAACTTAACATTCACTATTATGAAAAAAAGTATTCTGTCTTTTATGGTGCTTGCTGCATCTTTGACAGGCGCTTTTGCCGCTCCGGCTCCTGCTGCTCCTGCAATTAATCAGGATGAGGCCATCAGCCGGCTTGAAGCGTACATGAAAGCCTCGCCTTTCGGACATGAGGCTATTGCTAAGGGAATTAACGACATTGTCGCCGCCAGTGCTGGTAGCGAATCAAATGTCAGCGCTATCTATTCCTCCGCTCTTGACGATGCGATGGAGGAATTGGGTGAAGACCTTTATCGTGTGCGAGTAACTCTGGCCAACGTCGGCGCCAACAAAGGCAACGACGGCGCTCCGAAACTGCTGGCCGTTGACGTGGACCATTCCTCGCTGTCAAACGTCATGACTTCATTCACCACGACCGAAGCAGTGAACAACGCTTCGATCTGGCGTTTTAATCTCAACTCCGACGGACTGTACACTCTCGCAAGCAATGTCGGCCAGTATCTCGGCCACCGGAATCCGGATCAACCCGAACTCGGCGACGTGACTGAAATCATCGCCAACCCTTCGATGCTCTATTGCTACAAATTTGTCATTTCATACGACAGAGAAAAATCGGCATTCACCTTTGTCTGCAACGACGAATACCTCACAATGGATGCCGACGGCAAACTCGTGTTCACCGAAACCGCGTCCGATTACTCTTTCTGGACCATGGCCCGTGCATACGACAAGAGCATGGATCTTCCGAAATTTTCGACCGACGAGAACCCCGTATATTACCTTCTGTCAAACAGCAGCGCCGGATTCCTCACGCTCAGAAGCGGATCAACGCGCATGACCTGTACCAAAGGACGTGACGAGTACTCATACTGGTATTTTGTTGATGGAGGCGAAAATAAAGGCACATTCATTCTGAAAAACAAAAAAGACAACCTTGTGGCGGTCGGCAACACTGCCAACGGATTCATGGATCTGACCGAAAGCACCACTCCGCTGACGTTCCTCTTTTTTATGCTGCCCGACAACGAGAGCCGCGGATGGAGCATGACCTTCCGTCATCACAATCTGACGAGCTTTAACTACAACAACCAGATGACTGTCGGATTTTTCAGCCGTGACAATATGATCCGAGGCGCCAGCCCGTACTATAATATGGACAACATCGACATTTTCAGCTGGACTTTTGTCGATGCAAGCGGAGCCGAAGAAGAAGCTTTTGTGGAAGCTAAGGCCGAAGTGATCAAAATGCTGTCGGACTATAAGGGCTACAGCCCATGGTGCACACAATTCCTTGAAAATGCCATCATTCAGGTCAGCAACATTGAAATCGAAAACTATGCCACGATCGAAGAGGCCACGGCCGCTGTCAAACAACTCGGCTCTGACATGGTTAAGGAATTCTATAGCCGGATAAACGTCGAGGCCCGCGGAGCGAACGTGAAAATCTACAACATCCGCCGTAGCCAGCATGCCGATGCCCAGAATCTCGGATGGTATCTCACCGCAGTGGAAAAAGACGGAGCCACAACGCTCAACACTGTCGTTTCGCCCGAATACAACGATGGCTTCTGGTCATTTGAACCCAACGAAAGCAACACATATTCATTCCGTATACGCAACCAGAAAGGAGTCTATCTCCGCAACGTATCCTCCGGTCAGACCGTGACCACCACAACCGATGTTTCCGAAGCCGGTAACTTCTGGCTGTATCCCTATGAAAACTACATCCGCATTCTCAATGCCGACGGAAACACCGCGCTCAATGCCGACACATACGGCAACGATCTGGTCAGCTATTCATATGGCGACGCCGGAAGCACATGGGCTTTTGAGAAAGTGGCAATCATAGACAAAGAGGTCGGAATGCCTGAAATTTCCGAAGGATCGGAACGCAAGCTCTACATTATCCGCAGTGCCGCCAACCCTGACGATGTGCTGCTGTTTGACCGTCACACTCTCGGCGTTGTGCACGGAGTGGTATCGGCCGACGCATACTGTTACTTCACCAAGGCCAACGACGGCGGTGACGGTGTGCAGATCGTGAGCTACCGCTACGACACCCGCGTCTGCTTCCGCTCATCATACTTCTATTGCTTCAACACCGGATATGACACCGACCGTAACTTCAACCAATACATCGTGCCCAACGGCATTGAAGACAAACCTGGATTTGTGATCTCGCACACATATCCCATCGAAGGCAACTCCTGCATCAGCCGACTGAGCTCTGACCCGAAATATCCTCAGCTGATCAGCCTCGGATCGGCCAACGACTGGGAATATACAAGCTGGACATTTGAATCAGTGGGTGAAGTGGACCATGAAGCCATATTTGACAACAACCGCAAAATTCTGGTTGCCGAAGTGGAATCATATATCAAGGCCATGCCTTTTGCCCGCACCATGCTGGAAGACCTCCGCACCACTCTGGTCGAAGCCAAGATGACCGACTTCGGAACTGAAACCCCTGACGCTGTCTACAAACTGAAATCATTCTACTCGGACGAGATTCTCAACGTGGAATGCGAGCTTGAAATGGAACCTGACGGTAAATGGATCAGCATTGCCAACGTGCGTCGCCGCGGCACTGCCGCCGACGGAGCCTATCTGGTGGCCGCCAACGGATATCTCAACACCGTCAACAAGCTTTCCGATGCCGCTGTATGGCAGCTTGAATATGTCAACAACGGACGCTACCGGCTGCATAACGCCAACGGACTCTATATGGGTGCGCTCTGCGAACGCGTGCCGGTCACCGAAAATAAAGACGAGGCCGGACTCTATACTCTCGACCTGCTCAACGGATACGTAAGCCTTGTTGACCGCTCCAATGCCACCGAACGCTCTCTCAATGTGAATCAGAGCAATGGCGACGCCTGCGTCTACTCCGCTGCCGACGAAGGTTCACGCTGGATTCTGGATCTGGCTGTTCCTACCGGACTGGATCAGATCGCTGCCGGAGGTGCCGGATATGAAGTCGAATACTATAATCTGACCGGTGCCAAGGTGTCGGCCGACAATCTCACTCCCGGTGTCTATGTGCGTGTCCGCGGCTCGGAAGCAGTGAAGGTCATAATCAGATAACTAAGGTCAAACAGGTAAAAAGCAATCAAAAAATGACAAAAAATATATTTTCCATCATATGCGCGTTGACCTCTGCTTCAATGGCGGTCAATGCGTCGGCCCAGGCCCCGGTCAACATGGCCGACGATGATTCCTCCGTCCGCGAGATAGTCATCGACTGGAAGGGAGCGCCAGTGCCTCAGCTTGCCGCCGAGAATGGCGTCGATGGTGAAGACGTGACTCTCGACTTCCACTATTGTGACGTCCCTGAAAACGGACTCATGACCGGCGATGCCGGCGAAATTGAAAACAGCGCCGCAATATTTCTGCCGTCATCCATCGTTTCGCGTTATGCCGGTGCGGAAATCGTCTCGGTGGTGTTGTGCAGCGGTACAAACATGGACCATTATTCCTTCAACGACATAACCGACGCCACACTCTTTCTGAGCTATGACATATTCGGTGAAGATCCGTTCATGACCCAGCGCGCGCGCCTGAGCCGCTCGAGCCGCACCTGGTCGGAAGTGTCGCTCAAGACTCCTTATAAACTTGAAGCTGACAAACCGCTCTTTGTCGGATACACCGTGGTGCGTCCCACCAACAGAGACTGTCCGTTCATTGCCGACAGCAAACCCATCGACAGTGACTGCAGTTTCTGGATAAACTATTCTCATAACGGCGAACGCCGCTGGGAAAACTGGGCGCCGAAGTATGGTAGCCTCTGCATGCGTGTGAAACTTCGTGGCAGCAATCTTCCGGTCAATGACGCCGAACTGGTTTCGGTTTCAGTGCCGACTCAGGTCAGCAAAGGTTCGTTCCAGGCATCGTTTGAAGTCAAGAACATGGCCGCCAACAAAATCACTAAAATCGGTTACAGATGCCGTGTCGGATCCGGTGAGCCCATCAACCGTGTGTACACTCCTTCGACTCCTCTGGAATTCAGTGAATCGGTTAATGTTACACTGAGCCTCACATGCAATGAATTCGGACAGGACATCCCCGTGAGTGTTGAAATCACATCGGTCAACGGAGTTGACGACACCAATCCGTCCAACAACCAGAAGAGCGCTATGCTGCTCTGCCTGGATCCGTCGATGGGCTATGAGCGCAAAGTGGTCATGGAAGAAGGCACCGGAACGTGGTGCTCCAACTGTCCGCGTGGCATCGCTTCGATGAAGTATATGCATGAGAAGTATCCCGAACGCTTCATCGGAATCGCCGCCCACCAGAACGACCCCATGGAAATCAGGGATTCGCTCTACTATCCCGATAATTCTTATGTGGCGCACTTCATGATGATCGGCGCATATCCCAATGCGCGGTTCAACCGCACCGACAGCTATGGCAACGGCATAAATGACTTCGGACCTCACGTTGAAAGCATCTACAAGTCGATCATAACTATGCCGGCATTAGCCAAAATCTCGGCCGACATATATTTTACCGACGACTCGAAAACCTCCATTAACGTGGAGACCGAAACTGAATTCGCTATTGACAACTCCATCCCGTGCCGCATTGCGCTTGTGTTGCTTGAAAACGGAGTCGGCCCCTATGATCAGTCGAACGGATATGCCGGCATGCCGTATGACTGCGGCGGATGGGAGAGCATGTCGGGCATGGCTTCCTACGTTTTTGATGAGGTGGCTCGATATATCGACAAATTCGAAGGCAAGGACGGAGTGCTTCCTGCCAACAAGACTGCGAAGGAACAATACAGATACAACTCTGTGATTCCGGCCGGCCCTCTTTCGTCGCTCGATGATTTTGACGTGGTCGCAATGCTGATCAACGGCAAGACAGGCGTGATCGAAAACGCCGTGATGTGTCATGGCGACGGCAATCTGCCGGTCAAAGCCTTCGATCCTTCGTCAGGAATCGGAAAGGTAGAGACTGCTCCGATGGCTGAAGTTTCGGCCGTTGCCGGAGGTCTGCGCATCAACGGATATTACTCGTCGGCCATTGTATATGGAATGAACGGCACCGTTGTTGCCCGTGCCTGTGGAAGTGACTTCATCGAACTTCCCGCCGGACTCTACATTGTCAGCGTCGATGGCGCTGTGGCCGGCAAGGTGCGGGTGCGCTGACCGACCGGTTCCAGATAAAATCATTCTGAATTAATCCCTGAAGTGTCACCCGTGAAGGCTGAAAAGCCTTCACGGGTGACGTGTTATTGTGGCGTTTGTCAAAATATGATGCCCTATATGCCGTTTTGTCGGTGTTTTGCATGTGAAAGTTGCGGATATTCAAAAAAATGTGTAAATTTGTGAACTGAATAGATTATAATTATATCTTACCATAAATTACCACATGAAACTGAAAGTCAGTGTATTGTTGGCCGGCGCCCTGCTTGCGGCGGCCAATGTGGCGGCGCAGGAGCTGCCAACGTTCTCCACCGGCGGCAATGATGAATGGTATTACGTCACATTCTGCCGCAGCAATCTGGTCATTACCGACAACGGAGCCGGCCAGCCGACCACAATCCAGTCTGCCTCGATCAACGAAGGACAGATCTGGAAACTTGTCGGCGACCAGAACAACTTCCAGCTGGTGAACAAAGCCGGACGCTATGCTTCGGTCAGCGGATCCGGCGACGCCGCCCGTCTGGTCACCGGATCAACGCCTGATGCCAGCGGATTCAGCCTGATTGCCACCACCAATAGTTCCTACTCGGGCAACTGGGAAATCAAAGCTAACTCGATCAGCGGCAACAACGACCGCTTCAACCAGTGGACCGGCTTCGATGCCGGAAAGCCTGTCGGCTTCTGGTCGGCGGCAGATTCCAACAATCCGATCTATTTCTCGCTGGCAGGCGAGATCGTGGCCGATGCCAACGTGCAGGGAGCGTCGGATTGGCGCCCTGAGTCTGATCTGACTCTGTGGTACACCACTCCCGCCGACCTCACTGGTGCCGGAAACGTGTGGATGGAATATTCCCTCCCGCTGGGCAACGGACAACTTGGCGCCAGCATGTTCAACGGCATCAACCGCGATGAACTCCTCATCAACGAAAAGACCCTCTGGCAGGGCAGAAGCACCGACCAGACCGCATCATATGGCGGCTATCAGGTGTTTGGATCGCTCTACATGGACATGCTTGACGGTTTCCGCTTCGGCGAGACAGCCGCTACCGGTGCCAAGGAATATTATCGCGCACTGAATCTCAGCAACGCCACCGGTGAGAGCGGATTCACAAACGCTGACGGATCGGTGAGCTACAAGCGCCAGTATATCGCATCCAACCCCGACGGAGTAGTGGCCGTGCACATCACGGCGTCGGAACCCGGAAGCATCAACCAGAACTACTGGATGAAACCCGGAGTCACCGGTGCGATGAAATATGAGGACGGCGAGGGCTATTACTCGGGAAAACTCCAGACCGTGGCCTATAACTGCCGATTCAAGGTTGTGGCCAAAGGTGGCGAAATGACCACCTCGGCAAAGGGCGTGACAGTCAAGGGTGCCGACGAAGTTACGGTATATCTCAAGGCAGCCACCGATTATGATCCCTACAAGCCCACATACGTGAGCGGCGAATCCGAAGCCGACCTCAACGCCTCTGTTAAAGCCGCGCTCGCCGCAGCCGCACAGAAAGGCTGGGACGACGTCTATGCCGACCATGTCGCCGACTACAAGAATCTTTTCGACCGCGTCAGCTTCGTGATTGACGGCGCAAAGAACGAAATCCCCACCAACGTGTTGGTTGACAATTACTCCGTGCAGAACAACCCCGCTTATCTGATGCTTGAGCAGCTCTATTTCAACTATGGACGCTATCTCGAAATCTCATCATCCCGCGGCGTGGACCTGCCCTCAAACCTTCAGGGCATCTGGAATAACTCCAATTCCGCTCCCTGGAATGCCGACATCCACGCAAACATCAACGTGCAGATGAACTACTGGCCCGCCGAACCTACTAACCTCAGCGAATGCCATCTGCCTTTCCTGAACTACATCCACAACATGGCTGAAAACCACTCCGAGTGGAAACAATATGCCAAGGATTCCGGTCAGACCGTCGGATGGACTCTCTACACTGAAAACAACATTTTCGGCGGTGTCGGATCATTCATGCACAACTATGTGATCGCCAACGCATGGTATTGCACGCACCTCTGGCAGCACTACCGCTACACACTTGACGAGGAATATCTCGCCAAAGTCTTCCCTGCAATGTGGTCTTGCTCTATGTACTGGGTGGAACGTCTGAAACTCGACTCCGACGGCACTTATGTGGCTCCTCGCGAATACTCTCCCGAACAAGGTCCGACCGAAGATGGCGTGGCCCACGCACAGCAGCTCATCTATGACCTCTTTGAGAACACTCTCAAAGCCGCCGAGGTGCTTGGCGTCGACCATGACCTCTCGACTCTCCGCGACCGCTTCAGCAAACTCGACAAAGGTCTTGCCACCGAACCTTACACCGGTGCATGGGGCACTACCAACGGAGTGAACAGCGGTGACCTCCTGCTCCGCGAATGGAAAAAGAGCAGCTACACCTCGGGCGAGAACGGACACCGCCACATGAGCCACCTCATGGCTGTGTATCCCTTCAACCAGATCACTCCCGACAGCGAATTCTTCGCTCCCGCCGTCAATTCGATGAAACTCCGCGGCGACGCCTCGACCGGCTGGTCAATGGGCTGGAAGATCAACCTCTGGGCACGTCTGCTCGAAGGCAACCGCGCTCGCAACATCCTCCACACCGCCCTGCGCCACTCGACCAGCTATGGCACAAACCAGGCTGCCGGCGGCATCTACTACAACCTCTTCGACTCTCACTCGCCCTTCCAGATCGACGGCAACTTCGGCTCATGCGCCGGTATCGCTGAAATGCTCATGCAGAGCCAGAATGACGAAATTCATCTTTTCCCCGCAATGCCGACCGCCTGGCAGACCGGCCATCTCACTGGTCTTAAGGCCATCGGTGACTTCACTGTCGATCTCTATTGGGAGAAACGCACTCCGTCATATGTGCGCATTGTCAGCAATCAGGGACAGCCTCTGACCATTCGTGCCGCCAAGCTGAACGAGGCCACCATATCGGTCAACGGACAGAAGATCGAATCTGCCACCGACGTGACCAAGACCATCGAGACTGAACCCGGCGACGTGATTCTGGTGGAATTTGTCGAAGGCGTGTCGATCGTCGACGTCGAGGAGGGCAACATGCCTGTTGAGCTGAGTGTCAGCGGCCGCACCGTCACCGCATTCGGCGAAATCGCTTCGATGAACGTCTATGACATGCAGGGCCGCCTGGTGGCTGCTGTGGCAACTCCCTCTGTCGTTGTGCCCGAAGGCTGCGGCAACGTGGTGATTGTCAGTGTAAACACTGTCGATGGTCGCACCGTTTCGCAGAAAGTGGCTGTAAAATAGTCATTACGGTAAAAAAAACAAACATATGACTTTGTCTAAAAAACTATCATTTACACTCGCTGCGACTTTCTGTGTCGCAGCGAGTGTTTTTTCATCCCGGGCGCAAATGGCCATTACCGGTGCCAATTATTGGGAAAACCAGTATATGGTCGGCGAAAACCGGGAGAAGGCGCATGCCACGTATGTGCCATACAGCTCTGAGGAGGCGATGATGGCCGACGCGGAATTTTTTGCATATCCGTGGGTGGAGCCGAACAGCGACCTGCGCATGAGCCTCAACGGCCGGTGGCGCTTCAACTTTGCGGCCACTCCCGACGCGCGCCCCGCCTCTGCTGCAACCGACGCTTCGTTCGACGTCAGTTCATGGGCCGAGATCCCGGTGCCGTCAAACTGGGAGATGCAGGGTTACGGCACACCGATCTACTGCAACGAGCAGAACCCTTTCAATTCCGGAAATCCGCCCACGATCGGCACTCCGCGCGGCAGCTATGAAGCGAACCCCACGGGCACGTATGTGCGCGAGTTCGACCTGCCTGCGGCATGGGCCGGAAAACGGGTGTTTCTGAACTTCGGCGGCATCTATTCCGCCGCATTCGTGTGGGTCAACGGCAAATATATCGGCTACACCCAGGGAGCCAACAACGATCATGAGTTTGACGTTACTGACGCTCTGCGTGCCGGATCAAACAGACTGTGTGTCGAGGTGATACGCTGGAGCGACGGATCTTATCTGGAGTGCCAGGACATGTTCCGCATGAGCGGCATATACCGCGACGTGACACTTACCGCCGTGCCCCGTACTTTTGTGCGCGACCACTATATCACATCGAAGCTCAATGCCGCCGACGGTTACACTTCAGGATCGTTCGGCGTGGAACTTGAAGTGGAAAACAGGTCGGACTCCAGGACGGATTTCGTCCCGGAAGTGATGCTTCTCGGCCCCGACGGTCAGAGGGTGGCTTACTGGACAACTTCGCTTGATCAGATTGCCGCCGGCGCATCTAAAACAATCGCCCTTGGCGGAAACGTCAGCGGACTGAAACTCTGGAGCGCAGAAACTCCGACGCTCTACACCGTGGTGGTGGGTCTGCGTGATGTCAACGACGAAAACGCCGCACAATACTTCTCGACCAAGTATGGCTTCCGTCATATCGAGCAGGTGGGCCGCTTTGTCCACGTCAACGGCCAGAAGGTGCTTTTCAAGGGCGTAAACCGCTCTGACACTGATCCGACAGTGGGACGTGCTGTCACGACAGAGATGATGCTGACTGACGTCAAACTGTTTAAACAGAACAACATAAACACCATCCGTACAAGTCATTATCCCAATGCGGCCAAAATGTATGCGATGTTTGACTATTTCGGCGTCTATTGCATGGACGAAGCAGATCTTGAATGCCACGCCACAACGCAGCTGTCGTCAGATCCCACATGGGAGAAGGCTTTCGTCGACCGCGAGGAACGCATGGTGCTCCGCGACCGCAACCATCCTTCGGTAATCTTCTGGAGCCTCGGCAACGAGAGCGCCTGCGGCATTAACTTCAAGGCTTGCTATGAGAAGGTGCGCTCGCTCGACCCGCGCATGATTCACTATGAAGGCCAGAAGGTGTGGGACTACACCGACATGACTTCGCGCATGTATCCGAGCATGAGCCTGCTTCGCGAACAGGATCAGAGCAACGATCCGCGCCCGCACTTCATCTGCGAGTATGCCCACGCCATGGGCAACGCCATCGGCAATCTCCAGGAATATTGGGACTATATCGAAAATTCGGAGCGCACCATCGGCGGCTGCATCTGGGACTGGATTGACCAGGGAATCTATAAACCGTCGGAACTGCTTGCCGGAAATCCTCGCGGATTTTACACCGGATATGACTTCGACGGACCGCATCAGGGCAACTTCTGCTCGAACGGCATACTGGCTCCCGACCGCAAGCCTAATGCCAAGCTGGCCGAGGTCAAGAGCGTCTATCAGTATATCAAACCGATGGCGTTCTCACCCGAGGAGCGAACGCTGACCGTCAGAAACGGATATGCCTTCCTCGATCTCGACCGGTTCACAATGAAATGGGAGCTGCTGGAAGATGGCGAGCCAGTGGCCGACGGCACAGCTTCACTCAAGGCCGCTCCTGGCGAAACCGTGTCGGTGACGACAGGATATTCCCGCTCACTGGTCAAGCCCGGCCATGAATATCTGCTCAATGTGGATTTCCTGCTCAAAGAGGCGATGCCGGGCATTGAAGCCGGAGCGTCGCTGGCTGCTGCTCAGTTCACCGTGCAGGAGCGCGGTGTCCTTCCGGTCGTGACGGCCGACGGCACCGTCGACGTCAGCACCGAAGGCGGATGCGTGACCGTCAGCGGCAAGGAGTTTGCATACACCTTCTCGGCCGACGGAGTCATGACCTCCATGATGTTCCGTGGCAAGGAGTTCATCAACGCCCAGCAGGGACCGAAGTTCGACAATCACCGCTGGATCGAGAACGACTCATATACCGACACCTCTTCGCCTGTGGCCTGCACAGCGCTTAACCTTGACCGTGCCGCCGACGGTTCGTCGGTGACCCTTTCGGCAATGATGGAGTCGAGCGGACTGACGCGTTATATCGCGCGCTACACGGTCTATGCCGACGGAGTCGTGGACATGGGCGTGACCTTCGCCCCGACTTCAGCCGAAGTGAGACGCCTCGGCCTGTCGATGCAGCTTGTGCCCGGATTCGAGCAGGTTGACTATTATGCTCTTGGCCCATGGGCCAACTATGTCGACCGCCGCAGTGGCGCGCGGGCCGGACTCTTTTCGACGACGGTGAGCGAGATGCACGAGCTGTTTGTCAAGCCTCAGTCCATGGGCAACCGCCAGGGGCTGCGTCATGTACGCTTCTCAAACGAAGCCGGCTCGTCGCTGCTTGTCGAGACCGAAGGCCAGGTCGGCTTCTCGGCGCTCCATTTCACCGACAAAGAGCTGATGGAGGCGCAACATGACTTTGAACTGGAGCCGCGTCAGGAAACGGTGGTGCATTTCGACTATATGCAGCGTGGTCTTGGCAACGGATCCTGCGGACAGGGCACCGGCACTCTCGCTGAATACTGCGTGCCCGACAACGGCACTATGGCCTATCGTCTGCGTTTCACTCCCGAGGTGGTTGCCGGCGACGGTTATTCCGCTCCGTCGGGCACCCGATCGGCTTCGGCGTGGCTCTCGTCGTTGCAGACTGTGGGCGCTTCGTCGAATCTTGACTATAAGGCCGACAAGGCTCCGTCGGAATTCCACTCTGTGATTCCATGCACGATGAAGACAATGCCGGCAGGCTCGTTCAGCGTCGGCGCCGCCCTTAATGGCAAGGCTCAGATGGCTTTGTTTGTGGACTTTGACCGCGACTATTCATTCTCGGCCGGCGAGTGCGTTGCCCCCGTTTCCGACGGCAACTGGACCATAGCGGTTCCGGCCGGAGCATCGGGCAGGTATCGCGCGCGCCTCATCATCGACAGCGACGCGATCGCCTCTGGCGACGGCCCTGTCAAGGGTGGCCTTGCTTATGATTTTGATTTTCTGGTAGATAACGGTGAGTATAGTGCTTACGACAAGCCCGGAGGCACCACTCATAGTCAGAAGCAGCGATATCTTCGCTCTGTCACCTCATCCGGTGCCGACGCTGACATCAAATTTGCCCAGTCGGCATGCCCTTCGGGCGTCTACCAGCTGTTGCCCGGTGTGATAGAAGTGTCACCTGGCTCAGATTTCAGCGTGCGCTTCCAGGCCAACAAGCTTCCGCGCACCCAGAGCGCCGAAGATCTGCGCTGGTGCTTTGCGGTTGTCTATGCCGACTTTGAGGGTCGTGGCAATTTCGTCGAGGTGGCCCGCGTCGGTCTGACCAACCGTCAGGCTGGATTTGACGGTTCGGTCGGCAACTGGGACACCGTGCTTGACTTCACCCAGAAATTCAGTGTGCCGGCCGACGCTCCTGCCGCGCAGGGACGCATCCGCGTGATCTATCAGAACGCATGGCATGATCTCGACAATGCCTATTCCCAGTCGATATACGAAGGAATCGCTTATGATGTTATCGTTAATGTGAGCGGCGAGCCGGCTGACATTGAATTCGGTTCCGGATCGATGACTTTCATTCCCGACGGAACCATGCATTCCGCCGGCAAGGCATATCTGGAATCTGTGACAACAGAGGGTGCCTTAAAAGACATTGACTGCGTATGGGCTGCAGCACCACAGTCTGTCTATCAGGTTCTCGACCAGACGGTAGAGGTGATGGCCGGCAAGTCGTTTGTGCTCAACCTCAATGCCTTCAAGGCCGGCGAGGCTTCGACGTCGGTGGTCCATCAGGATCTGCGCTATAACTTCGCCGTGATCTATTCCGACTGGCGCGGTCTCAGTGACTTTGCCGAAGAGCAGCTCTATGGTCAGTTCAGCAACGCCACCGGATTTGACGGCGTGCTCGCCAATTTCCATCAGGTTATGGAGATCAGCCACAATGTCGAAGTGCCGGCCGATGCAGCTGCCGGACTCACGCGTCTGCGCGTGATCTATCAGAATGCATGGCGCTATAGCAGCTATGGCCCCTGCATGCAGGATATCCATGAAGGTATGGCATACGACGTTCCGGTGAATGTGGTGCCTGATCCAGCCTCGATTGTCGCAGTGGACGCTTCGGCATCAGCCGTGTCGGTTTACCCGAATCCGTTTGCCGAAGTGATCAATGTGCGCGCCGCTTCCGCCGGACGCTACTCAGTGGCGCTCTATTCGCTGCAGGGAGCACTCATGGATCGCTGCGAGGCAGATCTTGAAGCCGGCCAGACGCTCACTCTCACTCCGGCATTGCCCTCTGGAATCTACATTCTCAATGTCAACGGCCTCTCCTTTAAAGTGATCCGCCGCTGATCCTCCCCGCCCACCAGAAACAACGCGAGGCTGAGTCATTTGACTCAGCCTCGCTGTTGTTTTGGGAGGTAGCTCCGCGGGGAATCGAACCCCGATCTAAAGTTTAGGAAACTTCTATTCTATCCGTTGAACTACGGAGCCGCGGGTGCAAAGTTAGTTCTTTTTTGTGAATCTGCCAACGATTATTTTTCGATAATTTCAAGTTGACGGAGATGTTCGGCCGGAATCGTGTCGGATGCTGAATCGATTTCTGCCAGCTTTTCGTGTGACTTCACGCGCAGTGGAGCGATCCTGGCTGCCTCAACTCCGCGGTTGAAGGCTGTCCGGATTTCCTGCACGAGGTTGATTCTCACTGAGTCGGCCAGCGCCACGCTTTCGGCGGCTGCGTTGTTTTTGTAGCGGGCTTTGCCGACGCGGATTTTCATGTCGTCGGCCGGGCCGGTTATGTTGATGCCGAATTTAAAAGGCAGCGGCGATTTGAGCACTGACACGTGATAGTTCAGGTTCAGGTCGAGGTCGTTGCGCCCCATGACTCCAAGGCGGTAGCGGTCGAAGTCAAACATGAACGGGTAGAGTTCGAGCATCGAGTTCTCGACCGACAGCTCCACGCTCATGTGTTCGATCATGTTGCGCTGTTTGTCTTTAAACATCAGCCATTTCGATATGGTCTTGAACGTTGATTCGTCGAGCACCACCAGCGAGTCGCCCGTCATGTTCATCATGGCGTGGAGGGTGGGGGTCTTGATGTTCATGAGTGAGTCTATCTCCGTTGTGGCTCCGAGAGTCACGTCGATCACTCCTCCGATTTGTCCGAGAATCGGCATTATGGTGTCGAGAGCCGGCATCAGTTCGATCACGCGGCCGATTTTGAATCGGTTGAGTCTGAGCGCCATTGCCATGTCGATGTTGCTGGTGTTTGGCGCATAATATAGTGCGTTGAGATCGATTGATCCGATGTCGGTCAGAGCATGGAGGTTTTGCAGGCTGACCGCGCCGTTGTTGACCAGCAGCGATCCGGTGAAGTCGTGCATGGTCATTGTCGAATATATGATATTGTCGGCGGTGAAGCGGAGGTCGGCGTCGACGTTGACAGGTATCAGCACCGCGGCCATTTCCGAAATGGCCAGCGAGTCAACCGAAGCCTGCATGGCGTCATCGTCAAGGTCCATCGATCCGGCCAGGGTGATTGCTGCCGAGTCGGAGTTTGCGGCCAGCGCCGCTCCTTTGAATACAGCCTGGGTCAGCTCGTTGACGTTGATAGTGTCGGCGTGGAGATTGAATCCGATTTTTAGCGAAGACCGACGCCGTTTGCCGCCGGCTATTGAGCGGCGTATGTTGCTCACAGAGCCATAGGCTTTGAACTGGCTCTGTCCTGCCGTTATTTCCACGTTGTGGAGCGACATCGAGTCGGCGGTGAAATGGAAATTGAGGTTTTTCATGCTGGTGCGCAGCGGAAACAGCGGGGTGAACATCCGTCCGCGTGCCGCAGTCAGCGATCCGTCGAGTTCCAGCCGCCGCAGCAGCGACGTTGTCTTCGTGTCCAGCCCGAAGTCCAGAGTCTCGTCATTGCTGTCGGTAATATTCTGGTTGCGCCGGTTGCGCGTCCGGGCCGAATCGGAGGCGGAGATGTTCAGGCGGGAGCGTTGCCGTCGCGGACGCAGGTGCATGTTTGCGGCGATATCGCTTCGGCTCAGGCTTATGCGGTTCATGCCCTGGGAATAGACAATGCGTCGTGCATTCATGTCGACGGCCAGTTCCGGGATTTTCTTGTCGCCGTTATGCCGCAACAGGCTGGCATTTGCCTTGAGTCCGCGCATCATGGCCCTGAGCGAGTCTTTGGCCGATGTGAACCGCAGGCGTTCCAGCTCGATAATGCCGCCCATCGGCGTGATTGTGGTCGTGTCGGCGATCGATGCGTCGTTTCGGCATCCGATGCCCATTTTCAGGCGCGACAGTTGCGCTGTCATTTCAGGCATTGACATCGATGCGGTGTCGATGCTCACCGACACCATCAGCGTTGAATCTACTTTTGTCGACATGCCGAACCTCAGCTCGGTCAGCGCTGCCGTGACGTGCAGCGAGTCGGCCGGCAGCGTTGCCTTCAGGTCTGAAACAGTGGCCCTGCCGTTGAGCCTGGCGCGGTGGAACGTGGCGGCCGACAGGTCTGACAGACGCATGTCGAAGTCTGTGTCGGCTCTGACCAGTCCGCCGACTTCCGCTCCGAGGCGTCGGAGCAATACGGGCGGCAGATGGTCCAGGATGATGCTTCCGTTGAAGTGTCCGGCCATTTTCGGATCGGAAAAGAGATTGGTGGCGGTGCCTTTCAGGGCCACAGATGTGGCACCGCGGTCGCCGGTCAGTTCCAGCCGCCGCAGCGTCACCACCGAAGAGTCGGGTGCTGACGGAGAATATGTGACGTCGGCAGCCAGCGCCGCATTGCGGAACCGCAGGCGCATGTCAGGTGCTGCCAGAGTGCCGTCGGTCAGCTCCAGGCCGGCTCCGATGGCCGGCAGCAGAGTGTCGGTCAGGGTGTATGGTTTCAGCAGAGAGGCGTTCAGGTTGAGTCTGCCGCCAAATTCCAGTTGTGGAATCACATTATCCATTCCCGGCTGCATCCGGGCCAGTCTTACGGCATAATTCGGGTCCAGTTCTGCGATTTTAATGTTCAGCGATGCGATTGTTGGCGGTTCGGCCAGATCGGCTTCGGCATCCACTGTCACAGCCAGTTCTCCGGCGCTGACGGTCATGTCGTTGAGTCTGATGGTCAGCGGGGAGGCCGGATGCCATGCCACGTTGCCGTTAAGGCCGACTGTGAAGCTGTCGGGCAGTGCCACAAGGGTGGTTCTGGGCATCGCCGAGAAGCTGACGGCATAGCGCGGTTCGCCGTCATTGATCACCGACAGGCCGCTCAGAGTCAGGGCTACGTCGATCGAGTCTGCTTCCGACAGATAGCGCAACGGAGCGTCGCCTTCGATCACGAATCGCTCCAGCGTCAGCGGCGGCAGGATCAGAGGCCCATTGTCTGGCGGGGCAGGGGAGTCGTCGGCCGCCGGAAGAATGTCGAGATTGCCGTGGCCGTCAGCCCCTGTGTATATAAACACCGACGGGCGCGTGATGGTCACGTCGTGGATCGTCACTGCTCCCTCCAGCAGTGCGGCCAGATCGATGGCGCCGTGAATCCGCTCCACGCTAAGCGGCGTCGATGCCTCGGGGGGGAGGTCCGGCAGCAGCGAGCGCACCGCCAGCGAGTCGACCGTCAGCTCAAAGCGCGGAAAACTGCTCCACCAGGTCAACTCAACGCGGCTTGCGTCCACCCGGCCATCATGGAGATACTCCGTGCCATATTTTCTGACCAGGCCCGTGAGTCGTTCGGGTGTCAGCATCCACAAGGCCACCGACAGTGTGGCCACGATAACTATGATCACTATCGCCAGAGTCCATAACGGCAGTTTCCACCACAGACCATGGCGACGCTTTTTTCTGATTTTGGGTTCGGTTTCCTTTTCCATTGCGACCCAAAGTTAGCGATTTATCGCGAAACGGCAAAGCAGTACTGCAAGAGAACCACCTAAAGAGATTATTTTTCAAAATGTCAGGAATTATTTTACGACTAAAAGGCATCGCATTTCATGTTTCTGAAAAAAATGTCGCTGATCAGGTCATAGCTTTGACGGATAATGGAATTAGGTGGCTGCGGTCTGTTATGGATGCACGGTTCAGTCGCGGTTACGGCGGGGCGGTATTTGGCAGTGTCGTGGAAAATGTGTAACTTTGCAGCCGAAATCACAACGTTTGATATGATCAGAGAAGTTCTCGAACAAGTAATCAGCGAAGATCTTGCCGACCTTTGGTCGGTGCTCTCTCCCGACGAAAAGCGCCTGGTGATGGAGAACTTTACCCTTCACCATTTCAAGAAAAATCAGATTATATATGCCGAAGGCGAGCAGCCTGAGATGCTGTGGTGTCTGATCAAAGGCAAAGTCAAGAAGTGGAAAGAGGGCATTGGCGGGCGAAGTCAGATTTTGCGTCTGATTCGCCCGGTGCAGTATTTTGGCTATCGCGCTTATTTTGCCGGCGAGCCTTACGTCAGCTCTGCGTCGGCATTCGAGCAGAGCACCGTCGGCACCCTTCCGCTGACGATGGTGGAGCGCCTGATCAAGCAGAACAACAAAGTGGCCTGGTTTTTCATCCATGAGCTTGCCCGCAATCTGGGCAGTTCAGACACGAAAATCGTGAATCTGACTCAGAAGCACATACGCGGCCGTCTGGCCGAAGCGCTGATTGTGCTGATCGAGAACTATGGCTACGAGGAAGATTCGTCGACTCTTAAAATATATATGAGCCGCGAGGATCTGGCCAATATGTCGAACATGACCACGTCGAACGCCATCAGGACACTGTCGGCGTTTGTCACCGAGAAACTGATCACGGTGGACGGTCGGCGCATCAGGATACTGAACGAGCCGCAGCTCCACAAGGTGAGCCGTCACGGTTAGTCCCGTATTAAACCCAACATAAAAAAATTATCCCCATGAACTGCAAAATCAACCGACGCCGCAAAGCATTGCTGCTCGGCAGCGGCGAGTTAGGAAAAGAAGTTGCCATCGAGCTTCAGCGCTATGGAATCGAGGTGGTTGCGTGTGATAAATATGCCGATGCTCCTGCCATGCAGGTGGCTGACCGCAGCCATGTGTTCAATATGCTTGACGGCGGCGAGTTGCGCCGCGTGATCGAGCTGGAGCGTCCGGATCACATCATCCCTGAGGTGGAGGCAATCGCCACCGACGTGCTGGTTGAGCTTGAAAAAGAGGGCTTCAGCGTGACTCCGACCGCGCGCGCCGCCAGGTTGACCATGAATCGCGAGGGAATCCGCCGTCTTGCCGCCGAGGAACTTGGCATCCAGACGTCGCGCTACCGTTTTGCGTCGACCCGCGAAGAGTTTGAGGCCGCGGTGGCCGAAATCGGTCTGCCGTGTGTGGTCAAGCCGATCATGAGTTCAAGCGGCCACGGCCAGAGCACCGTGCGCACCGCCGACCAGATCGAAGCCGCATGGAAGGAAGCCCAGGAGGGTGGCCGTGCAGGAGCCGGCCGGGTGATCGTGGAAGGATTTGTTGACTTTGACTATGAGATCACGCTGCTTACGGTGCGTTCATGCTCTGGAACAGCGTTCTGCGAGCCGGTTGGCCACGTTCAGGTCAACGGCGACTACCGCCAGTCGTGGCAGCCGCAGCCCATGAGCCAGGCGGCGCTTGAGAGCGCGCGCAGCATTGCGGCGCGTGTCACCGAAGCGCTTGGCGGCTATGGAATCTTTGGCGTCGAACTGTTTGTGAAGGGCGACGACGTGATCTTCTCGGAAGTGTCGCCGCGTCCGCACGACACCGGTATGGTGACCATGATTTCGCAGGATCTGAGCGAATTCGCTCTTCATGCCCGCGCAGTGCTTGGTCTGCCGGTTCCGTCCGTCAGGTTCTATGGCCCGTCGGCCTCTCATGCAGTGGTGGTGGAAGGCACCGGCACCGATGTTGAGTTCGGCAATCTGGAACAGGTGCTGGCCGAGGAGGGCACTCAGATGCGCATTTTCGGCAAACCGGAAGTGAAGGGACACCGGCGCATGGCTGTCATTCTGGCCACCGGCGAGAGCGTTGACGACGCCCGCGCCAAGGCCGCCCGCGCTGCCGCCAAATTGAGCGTCAGCGTCAAATAAGGTAACATACATTACATTATAGTTAATATATTTTATATGGAATTAAACACCATTTTCACCGATGGCGTATGGTCCAAAGAGATTAACGTCAGTGACTTCGTGAGCCAGAACATTGCCCCCTACACGGGTGACGCATCGTTCCTGCAAGGCCCTACCGAACGCACCAAAGCTGTTTGGAACAAGTGCCTCCAGGCGCTGGAAGAAGAGCGCCAGAACAATGGAGTGCGCTCGATCGACGCCGAAGTGATCTCGACAATCACCTCTCACAAAGCCGGATATATCGACCGTGAGAACGAATTGATTGTCGGCCTCCAGACAGATGAACTTCTGAAGCGTGCCATCAAGCCTTTCGGCGGCATCAAGGTCGTGGAGAAAGCCTGTCAGGAAAACGGCATAGAATTACCCGAGAAAGTCAAGGATATTTTTGCCCACTATCGCAAGACCCACAACGACGGTGTGTTTGACGTCTATACCGAAGAGATCCGCCGCTTCCGTTCGCTGGGCTTTCTGACCGGTCTGCCCGACAACTATGCTCGCGGCCGTATCATCGGCGACTACCGCCGTCTGGCCCTCTATGGCACTGACCGTCTGATCGAGGCCAAGCAGCAGGATCTGCGCAACATCACCGGCCCGATGACCGACGCCACAGTGCGCCTGCGCGAGGAAGTGGCCGAGCAGATCAAGGCCCTGCGTGAAATCGCCGTTATGGGCGAGTACTATGGCCTTGACCTGACCAAGCCTGCCACCAGCGCACAGGAGGCTGTGCAGTGGGTATATATGGCATATCTGGCTGCTGTCAAGGAGCAGGATGGTGCCGCCATGTCGCTCGGCAACGTAAGCTCGTTCCTCGACATCTTCATTGAATACGATCTGGCCCACGGCAAGATCGACGAAGTCTTCGCCCAGGAGCTGATCGACCAGTTCGTGATCAAGCTGCGCATGGTCCGTCATCTGCGCATGTCGTCATATAACGACATTTTCGCCGGCGACCCGACCTGGGTGACCGAAGCTCTTGGCGGACGCTTCAACGACGGCCGTATCAAGGTGACAAAGACTTCGTTCCGCTTCCTGCAGACGCTTTATAACCTCGGACCCAGCCCCGAGCCTAACATGACCGTGCTCTGGAGCCCCGAGCTGCCCGAAGGCTTCAAGGATTTCTGCGCAAAGGTCAGCGTCGACACCAGCTCGATCCAGTATGAGAACGACAATCTGATGCGCGAAGTGCGCGGATGTGACGACTATGGCATCGCCTGCTGCGTCAGCTATCAGGCCATCGGCAAGCAGATCCAGTTCTTCGGCGCGCGCGCCAATCTGGCCAAGGCCCTGCTGCTGGCCATCAACGGAGGCCGCTGTGAAAACACCGGCACTGTGATGGTCAAGGGCATTCCGGTGCTGACTTCAGACACTCTGAAGTTCGAGGAGGTTATGGCCAACTATAAAAAAGTGCTCAGCGAGGTGGCCAGAGTCTACAACGAAGCGATGAACATCATCCACTATATGCACGACAAGTACTACTATGAAAAGGCCCAGATGGCGCTGGTCGACACCAACCCCCGCATCAATCTGGCCTATGGCGTGGCAGGACTGTCGATCGCAATCGACTCGCTGTCGGCCATCAAGAACGCCAAGGTTACCGCCCGTCGCAACGAGATCGGTCTGACCGAAGGCTTCGACATCGAGGGCGAGTTCCCCTGCTTCGGCAACAATGACGACCGTGTGGACCATCTCGGTGTGGACCTGGTGTATTATTTCAGCGAAGAGCTTAAGAAGCTGGCCGTCTATAAGAACGCCCGCCCGACACTGTCGCTGCTGACCATCACCTCGAATGTGATGTATGGCAAGAAGACCGGTGCCACTCCCGACGGACGTGCCAAAGGCGTGCCCTTCGCTCCCGGCGCCAACCCGATGCACGGACGCGACAAGAATGGCGCGGTGGCATCGCTCAGCTCTGTGGCCAAACTGCGTTATCGCGACAGCCAGGACGGCATCTCCAATACCTTCAGCATCATTCCTAAATCACTTGGCCCGACCGACGAAGAAAGAGTGGAAAACCTTGTGACAATGATGGACGGTTACTTCACCAAAGGCGCTCACCATCTGAACGTCAACGTGCTTAACCGCGAGATGTTGATGGACGCCATGGAGCACCCCGAGAAGTATCCGCAGCTCACCATCCGCGTGAGCGGCTATGCGGTCAATTTCGTGAAACTGAGCCGCGAGCATCAGCTTGAGGTGATCAGCCGCTCGTTCCATGAGTCAATGTAATGAAGCATAAATGATCAAAGTACATTCATACGAAAGTATGGGAACATTCGACGGGCCGGGTCTCCGGCTCGTCGTTTTCCTGCAAGGCTGCCCGTTCCGCTGCCTTTACTGCGCCAATCCCGACACGATCGGAACCGATGGCGGCAAACTGACTCCGCCAGACGAGATCCTGGCCATGGCCGTCGACCAGAAACCGTTTTTCGGCCGCCGCGGAGGCATCACATTCTCAGGCGGAGAGCCTACTGTGCAGGCCGCCGCTCTGCTCCCGCTGTTCAAGAGGCTGCACGAGAACGGCATACACATATGTCTGGACACCAACGGCGCCATCCGCTCTGACGAAGTCGACGCTCTGCTGGCCGAAACAGACCTGGTGATGCTCGACGTCAAGCAGTTCAATCCTGAGCGTCACCGCGCCCTGACCGGACGCGACAATGCCGCCACCCTTGCCACCGCCCGCTGGCTCATGGAGCATGACAGACCGATGTGGCTGCGCTATGTGCTGGTGCCCGGAGTCAGTGACTATGCCGAAGACATCGAGGCTCTTGGCGAGGCTCTTGGAGCCTACGGCAACATTGAGCGGGTGGAAATTCTGCCTTATCACACCCTGGGTGTCCACAAATATGAGGCGATGGGGCTGGAATATAAGCTGAAAGACACGCCCAAGAACACTCCGGAGCAACTCGAGGCCGCCAGAGAGTTGTTTGAGCGCTATTTCCCCGGCAAGGTGGTGGTCAACTGAACTTTCCGGCAACGGCCCGCGTTTTCTTCCCAGACAAACTATATTTAAGAGTTAAGTAAGACATGAAGAAAACTGAAAATTCCAGAATCTGGATTATTGTCGGAGTCGTTGTGTTCATCGTATTGCTGTTTTTATGGCTTTCGGAGGCAATTTCGGTCGGTGACACCGATGTAAATGCAACGGAAGCTATTGCTTATTTCAGTAATATTGCATAACTTTGCGTATCTACAAACCTCATAACTGAAAAATTTAGACATGGAAACCAACCAAGAACTTCTGGCTCAGGTGCGTGCCAAAGCCACCGAGTGGCTGGGCGAAAGCTATGACGCCGAAACCCGCGCCGAAGTGAAGCGTATGATTGAAGCCGAAGACCCCTCCGAACTGATCGAGTCGTTCTATCGCGATCTGGAGTTCGGCACCGGTGGCCTGCGTGGCATCATGGGTGTCGGCTCGAACCGCATGAACCGCTATACGGTGGGCGCCGCCACACAGGGCCTCGCCAATTATCTGAAGGAAGCCTTTGCCGACCTGCCCCAGATCAAGGTGGCTGTCGGCCATGACGTGCGCAACAACTCACGTCTGTTTGCCGAGATTGTTGCCGACGTATTCTCGGCCAATGGAATCAAGGTCTATCTGTTTGACTCGTTCCGTCCGACTCCCGAACTGTCATATGCCATCCGTGAACTCGGATGCCAGAGCGGCGTCAACATCACCGCAAGCCATAACCCCAAGGAATACAACGGTTACAAGGCATATTGGGCCGATGGCGCGCAGATCATCGCTCCCCACGACGTCAACATCGTGAACCGCGTGGCCTCCATCACACCTGCCGACATCAAATTCGGTGGCGACAAAAACCTCATCGAAATTATCGGCGAAGAGATCGACCGCAAGTATCTCGACGCTATCAAGGGCCTGCAGCTCAGCCCGGATCTGGTCAAAAAATACAGCGACCTGAAAATCGTCTACACTCCGATCCACGGCACTGGAGTTGACCTTGTGCCCGCCTCGCTGAAAAACTATGGCTTCACCAACATAATCCACGTGCCGGAACAGGACGTGCCCAGCGGAGATTTCCCCACCGTGGAATCGCCTAATCCCGAAGTGTCTTCAGCCATGGCCATGGCAATAGCCAAGGCAAAGGAAACCGATGCTGATATCGTGATGGCCTCCGACCCCGATGCCGACCGTATCGGATGCGTCATGCGCAACTCAAAAGGAGAATATGTGCTCATCAACGGCAACCAGATCGTGATGATCCTTCTCAACTATATCATCACGCGCAGCAAGGAACTCGGACGCCTCGACGGCAGCGAATTCATCGTGAAGACCATCGTGACCACCGAGACCATCAAGTCCATTGCCGACCGCGCCGGCATCAAGATGTACGACTGCTACACCGGCTTCAAATGGATTGCCGCAGTGATCCGCGACAACGAAGCCACCGCGCGCTATCTTGGCGGCGGCGAGGAAAGCTATGGCTTCCTGGCCGAGACGTTCTGCCGCGACAAAGACGCTGTCAGCGCCATCTCGCTCATGGCCGAAGCTTGCGCCTGGGCCAAAGAGAACGGAATGGACTTCGGACAGATGCTCGCCCAGATCTATGTGGCCAACGGATTCTCACGCGAAGAGGGAATCTCGGTGGTTCGTCCGGGCAAGAGCGGAGCTGAAGAGATCGTGGCCATGATGAAAAACTTCCGAGCCAATCCTCCCAAGAGCTTAGGCGGCAGTCCTGTTACCCTGATCAAGGACTATGCCGATCTCAACATGACGGATGTGGTCTCTGGCACAGTGTCGAAAATGGACATGCCCACCACCAGCAACGTTCTTCAATATTTCACCGCCGACGGTTCAAAGGTGTCCATCCGTCCGTCGGGAACCGAACCTAAGATCAAATTCTATATCGAGGCAAAGGCTCCCATGGCTTCGGCTGCCGACTATGATGCCGCCGATTCGGCTGCCCGCGTCAAGATCGACGCCATCAAGGCCGATCTCGGTATCTGATTACTTGAAATATTCAGACTTTCATACCACAGTCACCAGGCCTCTATTGGCCTGGTGACTGACTTTTTTATAAACGGACCCTGGTTGTGTGGTGGTACGATAAAAATAATCGGGTGAGATACTGCGACGTGGAGTATCTCACCCGAGATTTTTTTAGACCCCGTTCCCCAATATTTGTTAACGCTGGGGTCGCATATCTCTG
>CAMWSS010000020.1 GCA_947177035.1 uncultured Porphyromonadaceae bacterium
AATCCATGCGGGACGCGATGGTATCAACCGGCAGATTCGCGGCCACAGCCGCGATCAGCGATAGCATAACGCTCATAATTTCCTCCTTTTTATAATTTGATGGTGCGTATGTGTCGCAAATTTACAAAAATGCTATAACTTTTGCAAACTTTTTATCCAAAAAAAAGCACCGGCGGATGGGCCGGTGCTTTTGTGGGGTATGAGGCTGGACGAATGC
Source organism: uncultured Porphyromonadaceae bacterium (assembly GCA_947177035.1). Lineage (GTDB taxonomy): Bacteria > Bacteroidota > Bacteroidia > Bacteroidales > Muribaculaceae > UBA3263. The sequence continues at coordinate 218 of CAMWSS010000020.1, forward strand.
GGTTTATTCGCCTTTGAGCCATTTGTCGAACCAGCGGAAGAAGAGGCGCTGCCAGAGGATTGCGTTCTGGGGCTTCAGGATCCAGTGGTTTTCGTCGGGGAAGATCACCATTTCGGCCGGAATGCCGCGGAGTTTGGCGGCATTGAATGCCATTTCGCCCTGAGATGAGAGGATGCGGTAGTCGAATTCGCCGTGGGTGATGAGGATGGGCTTGTCCCAGTTGGCGGCGAAGCGATGGGGCGAGGTTGCGAAGGTGGCCTGGGCGGTGGGGTTCTTGGTGTTCCAGTATGCGCCATAGTCGGGATCGTCGGCTGTGTCGACGGGTGCGTTGGCCGCGCCGCCGCCCATGTCCCAGTTGGCGAACCACATCTCTTCGGTTTCAAGATATTGGGCCTCCATGTTGAAGATGCCTGCGTGGGCTATGAATGCCGCGAAACGGCCTTCGTGGTTGCCGGCGAGCCAGTAGGTCGAGAAGCCGCCATAGCTTGCGCCGGTGCATCCGATTCTGGTTTCGTCGATCCAGGGTTCTGTCTTGACGTGGTCGACGGCGGCGAGATAGTCGCGCATGTTCTGGCCGCCATAGTCACCCGAGATCTGTGCGTTCCATTCGGTGCCGAATCCGGGGAGTCCGCGGCGGTTGGGGGCGATTACCACATAACCGTGGGCCGACATCAGCGCCAGGTTCCAGCGGAAGCTCCAGAACTGGCTGACCGCCTGCTGCGGGCCGCCCTGGCAGTAGAATATGCCGGGATATTTCTTTTCGGCGTCGAAGCCCTGGGGCTTGAGAACCCAGACCAGCATCTCTTTGCCGTCGGTGGTGGGCACCATGCGGCGTTCCACTGTGGGCATGTCGAGCTGCGCGAAGATCGAACCGTTGACGTCAGAGAGCTGTTTGACTTCGCCGCTGGCGGTGTCGATGCTGAACACTTCGTTGGGGTAGAGCATCGAGTGGCGCATGGCGATGAGCTTGCCGTCGGCCGCGGGCGACAGGGAGGCCCAGTCGCATTCTCCGCCGGCCACTTCGGCCACTTCTCCGCCGGCTGCCGGGATGGCAAACACGGGCATCACGCCGTCTTTATATGCGCGGAAGTAGATGGTGGCGCCGTCGGGCGAGAAGGCGATGTCGTCGACCGTATAGTCCCACTCGGCGGTGAGGTCGGTTTTGGCTCCGGTGGCGCGGTCGAGGGTGAAGATGCGGTTTTTGTCGCTCTCATATCCGTCGTGCTCCATGCTCAGCCAGGCGAGTTTTGAGCCGTCGGGCGAGAACACGGGGTGGGTGTCATAGCCCATCATGCCTTCGGTGATGCAGGCGGTTGTGCCGGCCTCGAGGTCGTAGAGATAGAGGTCGGAGTTGGTTGACAGGGCATACTCCATGCCGGATTTTTTGCGGCTCACATAGACGAGCTGCTTGCTGTCGGGGCTCCATGCGAAGGATTCCGCTCCGCCGAACGGTTTCATCGGCGCCTCGAAGAGCGGCTCGTCGGCCATTATGTCGCGCTCGTTGCTGACGGATTTTCCGTCGAAGTCGGCGATGAAGGGGTGGGGGATCTCGGTGACCCATTCGTCCCAGTGTTTATACATCATGTCGTCGATGATGCGTGCGTTGGCCTTGGGCAGATCGGGATAGACGTCCTGCGGGGTGCGTGCCCACTTGATCTGCCGCACTATCATCACCTTGCTCTGGTCGGGCGAGAAGAGGAAGGCGTCGACGGCCTTGTCGCCGTTGGTGACCTGCCGTCGGTTTGAACCGTCGGCATCCATGATCCAGATCTGGCTGCGGCCCTCGGAGTCGGGATAGAGGAAGGCGATGGCCTTGCCGCCGTCGATCCACACAGCGCCGTTTTCAGACTTGGCGGTGCGGGTGATTCTCAGTGCGTCTGTGCCGTCGGTGTTCATCACGTAAAGGTCGGCGTTCGAGCGGTTCTGCTCCACGCTTTCATAGCTGACGCTGTAGAGCACCTGTTTGCCGTCGGGCGATGCCAGTGCGCCGGTCACTCGGCCCATGGCTTCGAGGGCCTCGATTGTGAACACCCGGTCTTCGCTCTTGAAATCGGGCTTGTCGATAATCTGCTCCTGTTCGGAGGAAGCGCCACTGCCGCAGGCCGTGGCCAAAGCTGCCAGAGATGCCATGGCTAAAGGCTTCAAGATTTTTTGCATATATAATATAAGGTGTGAATGTTGGTTTTCCGGCCTCAAATTTACGAATTTATTTTCAATTGTTTGGCAGAGTGATTAAAAATGCTTACCTTTGCGGCGCTTAATAGCACAATCCTCATATATTAACCACCTAAAATTTCCAAAGAATGCATCTTAATTCTGACGAAAAAGTAGAAATCTTTGAGAAATACGGTAAGGGTAAGACTGATACTGGCTCTCCTGAAGCCCAGATAGCATTATTCTCGGTCCGTATTGCTCATTTGACTGAACACCTCAAGTCAAATCACAAAGATTATGCAACCGCACGTGCCCTGAAAGCCCTGGTCGGCAAGCGTCGTCGTCTGCTGGATTATCTGATCCGCACCGACATCAACCGTTACCGTGCCATCATCGCCCAGAAAGAGCTGGGTATCCGCAAGTAAGGCGGCACTGCAACCACATTCCGTGAGCGTCCATCAAGGACGCTCGCTTTTTTTTTAACAGAGAACAGTGTCGGGCTGTGATGCCCGTATTTATTTCTCATTCTAAATTTTTTTCAGTTATGAAAAAAACAATTCTGTCGGCTGTGGCCATTGTGCTTTCAGCCGGCATCTCAATGGCCGAGGGTTATCAGATCAATTCTCTGTCGGCCAAACAGATCGGCATGGGCCATACCGGCGTGGCGCTCAAACTGGGTGCTGAAAACATGTATTTCAACCCCGCAGGCATGGCTTTCATGGATAAGACCCTCGACCTCTCGGGTTCTTTTACGGGTATTGTTCCGACTGCCGTTGCCACGGTCGACGGCAAGGACTATGAAACAGACAACGGGGTGTCGACTCCGATCAACGTCAACGCCGCGTTCTCGATATATCCCAGCCTGAAGGGCGGCATCTCCTTCTACACCCCCTATGGTTCGTCGATCAACTGGACCGACAACTGGCCCGGCGCCGTCCTGTCGCAGAACGTGTCGCTCAAAGTCTTCACGATCCAGCCCACTCTTGCCTGGGCCATCACCGACAAGATTTCGATCGGAGCCGGAATGATGGTGTCGTGGGGTAACGTTGACCTCAACAAGGGGCTTGTGCCTGCCGCCACGGCCGACAAGGCCATCGGTGCGCTCAAGGAACTCGGTGTGCTTCCTGATGCCACTCCCGGCTTCGGCAACACGGCGCCGGCATCGGTCAATCTCAAAGGATCATCCGCGATAGCCGTCGGCTTCAATGTCGGAGTCATGTACAATATTGACCGCCGTTGGACCGTGGGCGCGTCGTTCCGCTCCAAGATGGGGATGAGGGTCAAGTCGGGCGACGCATACGTGAGATATGCCAACACGGTGGCCCAGAGCATTCTCGGCGAATCGCTCGACCTGATCAATGAAGCCAATTTCAAATCCGAGATGCCATGTCCGTGGGTTTTGTCGCTCGGAGTTTCCTATAAGCCCGTCGATCGGCTCACTCTCGCCCTTGACGCCCGCCTGACAGGGTGGAAAGCCTATAAAACTCTGGATATCGAATTCCTGAACGAGCAGCTCTCCGGCTATAATCAGTATATCACAAAGAACTACAGCAATTCATGGTGCTTCTCCTTCGGCGCCGAATATGCCATCACCGGACGCATGGATCTCAGAGCCGGCCTTATGGTCGACACTTCGCCCGTTGACCGCAATTACTACAACCCTGAAACTCCGGGAATGACTAAAATCGAACCGACGGTCGGCTTCTCGTTCCGTCCGATTCCGAGTCTTTCGATTGATCTCGGCTTCATGTATGTGGCCGGAGTAGGCATGGATGGCGCCACCTGTGAGTATGCCGATCTTCTTGGCCGGATGATGCCGGCCAAACTGACTCCCGCCATTGCCGGCGCCCTCATGCAGCAAGGAGTCCCGGCCGAGACCGCGTCTCAGATGGCGCAGGCCAAGGTGGCCAGCTATGGCTTCGAGCCTTCAGGCAAGTTCAAGGCCGACTATCGGCTTCATGCATTTATCCCGTCGATCGGCATAAGTTATAGTTTTTAAATTATTTATTCGGTGTAATTTTTGTGAATTGACAGAAAATGACTAACTTTGCACCGCCATTACGAATAAGCCGCCCTACCAACGGTAAATTCACAAACGATAGAAAACAAATAACTTACTGACAGATATGAAAAAAGACATCCATCCCGCCGAATACCGCGAAGTAGCTTTCAAGGATATGTCGAACGATGAAGTTTTTATCACTCGCTCGACTGTTAACGCCAAAGAAACCATCGAAATCGACGGTGTCACCTATCCGCTGGTCAAGCTGGAAATCACCAGCTCCTCACACCCCTTCTTCACCGGTAAGCAGAAGCTGGTCGACACAGCAGGTCGTGTGGACAAGTTTATGAGCCGCTACGGCAACCGCAACAAAAAGTAAGTCGGAGCCACTGCGACACATCCTTTTACCGATGGCGGGAGCTTGACTCTCGCCATTCGTGTTTTTTCAGCACCGGGAAAGAACGAGGAGAGAGACAGATGAAAGAGCGGTTGTTTCGCTTCAAGCAATTCAGTGTCAGTCACTCGGCGTCGGCCATGAAAGTCGGCACCGACGGCGTGACTCTTGGCGCGTGGGCATCGGTGGACACCGGCGACACGGTGCTCGACGTCGGTGCCGGATGCGGGCTTATCGGGCTGATGGCCGCCCAGCGCGGCGCCGCCGCGGTGACCATGCTCGAAATCGACCCGCTGGCCGCCGAAGAGGCGGCCGCCAATGCCGCCGCTTCGCCATGGGGCGACCGGACGGAGAGTATCTGCGCCGACTTCACTGCCGTCGACTTTGCCGGACGCCGCTTTGACCGGATCATCTCCAATCCGCCGTTTTTCACCAACGGCGCTCTGGCGCCGGGGGCGACACGCGCTCTGGCGCGACACGAATCGAGCCTGACTCTCGAGTCGCTGACCGGCCGCGCCGCGCCGCTGCTTGCGCCTGGCGGAACGCTCAGTGTTATCATTCCGGCCGACTCGGCCGAGAGGGCCATCTTCGCCGCCGGCATCGCCGGGCTGTGTTGTCTTCGCCGCACGGAACTGTTCACCCGTCAGGGCGCTCCGCCGCGGCGGGTCCTGCTTGAATTCTCGGCCACGGGCGGCCCTTGTGTGCATTCGGATCTGATTGTCGGATCCGACGATTATAAAAATCTCACATCGTCATTCTATCTCTGATGTTTACTTTCGGAAAGCGATTGCTGCTGCTTGTTTTTCTGCTGATTGCCGGCATGGCGTTGACCGGCCTGTTTTCAAGTCTGATCAGCGCGTTGGTTTCAGACGCCACAAAGGCATTGCGCGTCACTGCCATCGTGCAGGATCTGTTCTGCTTTATCCTTCCGGCCGTGGTGCTGGCCGTGATGGTCACCCGGCTGCCCGCCGATTTTCTCAAAATCAGAGGCGGCGGTCGCCGTCAGTGGGCCTGTGCGGCGTTGACCGCTCTGGCTGTGGTCGCGGCGGTGCCGCTGATCAACACTCTGGTGGAGTGGAACTCTTCGATCAGCCTCGGGCCGCTGCATGAGCCGATGGCGCGGGCCGAAGCGGCGGCAGAGGCTGCCTCGGAACTGATGCTCGGCGGAGGCTCGGTGGCCGATCTGCTGCTCGGGCTGCTGATTGTGGGAGTGTTTGCCGGATTTTCGGAGGAGATATTTTTTCGCGGAGCTCTTCAGCGCCTGCTGATCACAAGGCCTATGAATCCACATCTGGCCATCTGGACTGTCGCTTTTATATTCAGCGCCTTCCACGTGCAGTTTTTCGGATTCGTGCCCAGACTGCTGCTTGGCGCTCTGTTCGGCTATGCGGCATGGTGGAGCGCTTCGCTATGGCCGGCAGTTATCGGTCACGTTTTCAATAATTCGTTGACTGTCATTGTCATGTGGCTTGTGCGCCGCGGCGATATTGCTGCCGACGCCGGCTCCTTCGGCGCCTTCTCGCCGCTGTGGCTCCCGGCGAGCCTGATTCTTACCGCAGCGGTGCTCTGGAGCGTCCGACGACTTTGCCGCCGATAAAAATCTACCGTAAGGCCCTCATGCAGGGCCTTATCTTTGTGGCGTTATGAAAGTTGATGCCAAATTTTTTGAGCAGCGCTGGGTCCGGGCGATCCAGGCTGAGTTCGGAGCGCAGGGTGTGCTCGCAGTGATCAGACTGCTGTGCGGTGTTTTCGATTCGTCTGAGGGCTACTGGCGCGACTGGTCGGCCATGGATCAGGCCGTGCTGGCCGGTGAGGTCGGCCTGTCGGTGGCCGACGTCGGTCGTCTGATTGACCGTCTGGCGGACTATGGTGTGATTGATCGCGACAAGCTTCGTCGCGACAACGTCATCACCTCCAGGACCATACAGCTCGAATATATCCGTCAGGCGGGAGTGGCCCGCGCCCGCCGGCTTGACTGGCGCAAGCACTCCATGATTCCGCTCGAGGAATTGCTCGGACTCGGCATAGCTCCGGCCATTTTCGAGGACTTCGACGAGGAATATGGCGTTCCGCTCCCCGTCAACCGCCGTGCCCCATATCTCTATCCGGGTTTCCGTCAGATCCGCATCCGTCACCGTGACCCCGGCGTCCACCTCTATCGCGTCGTCAGAGTCCCGACATGATGCGAAACGCCCCGGACACGGGGTGGGGATGGCCGGTGTGTCCGGGGCGTCGGGAAAATGGGGCAGGAGTGTTATTCGGCCAGCTGGCGTCCGGAGCAGACACCTCGTGAGCCGGGGGCTAATCCGCTGAAAACTATCTGGAATTCTCGTTCGGCTCCTGTGGTGTTGGGGTCCAGGGTGATGGTGATCTCTCTGGGGTCGCCGTGCTTGTTGCGTTCGATGGTGAGCCATCCGAATGTGTAGCTGAACACTTCGTCAGGATCGGTCCAGTAGTCTGTGAAATCCTGTGTGCCGTCTTCTTCCTTGAAAGTGTGGCTGATATTGTCGATACGTAATTTCAGGAATACCCAGTAGTGATTGTGGGTCATGACATTGGTCGTGCCGCCTTTTGCAGGAAACACCACTGTGCCCGGATAGGAGTGTTGTCCGCCTCCTACCGGCATATCAGATTCGCTTTCGCAGACAAGGGTGTCTGTCACCTCGCCACGCCGGAACTCCAGATAGGCGTAACGGTATTTGGGATACTCATAGTCAAAAAACGGATCTATATCGGTAAGCGTCAGTTTTCTGTCGGCATAATGCATGTTCAGCCACGACACGTTTTCGTCAAACGCCGATGCTCCGCTCAGTTCGGTCAGATACGTGGTCAGCGGATACCATCGCGGGTATTTACGATTCATCTCATCTCCGAACGACACTGATGTAATCGTCCAGTCGTCAGATTCAAAATAGATGGTGTCACTGATATAGTTTTTGATATATCCGTTGAGGGAAACTTCATCGACAGAGAAACCTATACCAGCCTCGACGGCCGGCGACGGATCAACCGGAGGCTTCGTCGGCTCGTTTTCTTCAGAGCTGCATCCATAGAGGCCGACGGCGACTATAGCGGCCAGTCCGGCAATAAATTTTTGAGCTGCCATACGTTTGAGGGGTGTGTTATATTGTTAATGGATGTTTATCGGTTGCAAAGTAAAGGCTAAATTATTAATATCGCAACATATTGGCGTTAATAAACGTTAATTACTTGACAATATGTAAGCGGTTTTGCTCTTAGGAGCATTTGTCTGGAGCATATCCGCGGCCGGCAGCCCAGAATCTGTTGCAACAAATATAGAAAAAATGACTAACAGTTGCGAGAAATCGGCTATAAAAAATCAGATGGGAAGCCGGATGGATGATAGTTTATGCGTACATTTGCGCTCCAAATAAAAACAATCATTACACACCATGAATAAGGTACTGATATGCGCCTGTGGGGTGGCCATCACATTGTTGGCATCCTGCGGCGGCAACGGTCTGAGAGAAGACCATAAAGATGTGTTGCATAATGTATTTCTGGTTTCGCCTCAGGCTGTAGACGGAGTTTCGGTCAGGGACTTCTCCGGACGGGTAGAGGAAGCGCGATCGGTTTCGGCCGCGTTCAAGACCGGTGGCCCGATCGAACGGCTCTATGTCAAGGAGGGCGACCGCGTGCGTCGCGGGCAACTTCTTGCTGAGCTTGATTCGGCCGATTATGTGCTTGGAATCAATCAGTTGCGGGTGCAGCACTCACAGTTTGCCACCGAGTTTGCCCGAATGACCAGACTCTATGCCACAGGCGGTGTCAGCGATAACGATTATGAAAAAGCCAAGGCCGGACTCGAGCAGCTTGCCTATCAGCTGGCGCTGCAAGAGAACAAACTGGCGTATTGCCGGCTGCTTGCGCCGGTGGACGGCGTGGTGACCGACGCCAAGTTCGAGCCTGGGGAGCTGGTCGATGCCGGCACTCCGGTTTTTGATCTGATGGACAATACCCGCCTGGAAGTGGTTGTGGACCTGCCGGTGGGCGAATATATGCGCAGAGATGATTTCCAGTCGTTCACAGGCCGCAGCACCCTGTTGCCCGGAAAGACTTTCGCCCTCAGCATGCTCAGTCTGACTCCGAAGGCCGACAACAATCAGCTCTTTCAGCTGAAACTCACGGTCGGACCCGATGCGGATGTGGCGCTGACGCCGGGAATGAACGTCGGCGTGGCCATAACCATGGCCGGCGGCGGATCCGGAGCTGTGGCGGTGCCCGTGCAGGCTGTGTTTGATTTTGAGGGCCGTCCGGCTGTTTATGTATATGATGCCTCCGACTCGACCGTGCGTGCCACTCCGGTGACACTGAGCGGCACCGGTGCCGACGGATACGTCACGGTGACTTCCGGTCTTGATCTCTCGCAGCGCATTGTCCGCGCGGGAGTGCATCATCTCACTCAGGGTGAAAAAGTGAATGTGATTACTCCGGCGTCGGATTCAAACGTCGGCAATCTTCTCTGATTTCCGATGGAAAGGGCTACAAGATTTTTCATGCAGCGCACCACTCTGTTCTGGGCGCTGATTGTCGGCATTCTTGCGTTTGGCGTTCTCAGCTACATGCGCATGCCGAAACTCGAGGATCCCGCTGTGCCTGTCAAGCAGGCGGCGGTGGTCATTGTCTATCCGGGGGCGGACGTGCATCAGGTCGAACTGGAGGCCGCATTGCCGCTTGAAGACGCCATCAGGACTCTGCCCGACGTTGACAAAATCAAGACTGAATGTCACGCCGGACAGGCCATGGTGAGCGTAGAGTTTGTCAAGGAGCTGCCGATGACGCAGCTTGAGCAGCATTTCGACATGCTGCGCCGCAAAGTCTCTGATCTGGCCATGACGTTGCCTCAGGGGTGCTATGAGCCTGTGGTCGTGGACGACATGATGGACGTCTATGGCATTCTGTATGCTTTCACCGGCGACGGTTATGAGTATCGCGAAATGGAGCGTTATGCCAAGATGCTGCGTCGCGAACTGCTCACGGTGCCCGGTGTGAAAAGGATCAATATCGGCGGCACCATGCCTGAGGTGATCACGGTGGAGTTCACTCCCGAACAGCTTGCCCGCAACGGGCTGATGCCCACCCAGCTGATGATGGCGCTGCAGTCGGCGGCCAAGACTGTCGACGCCGGAGCTGTCAGCTCGGCCGGAAACCGCATTTCGCTCAATGTGGATCAGGCGGTTGTGACAGAAGAGGACCTGGGCAACCTGCTGATCGACACTCCTGAAGGAAAGAAAGTGCGTCTGGCCGATCTGGCCGAGATCCGACGCGGATATGCCACTCCGGAACGCAATCTGGTCTATGTTGACGGCAAGGCCGCGCTGACGCTTGCCGTGGCGCTGGAGTCGTCGGCCATAGTGCCTGAAGTGGGCGCCGCAATCGACGCCAAGGTCAACTCGATGATGAAGCGTCTGCCTGTCGGCATGGAGCTTGACAAGATCTTTTTCCAGCCCGACAAGGTCAGTGATGCCGTGCAGGGCTTCATGCTCAATCTGCTTGAATCGGTGCTGATCGTGGTGATCGTTCTGATGTTTGCGATGGGCTGGCGCTCGGGTCTGATCATCGGCTTCGGCCTGGTGCTGACGGTTGCGCTCTCGTTCCCGATTCTCTCGAATCTCGGAACAACGCTCCAGCGCATATCGCTCGGCGCGTTTATTGTCGCAATGGGCATGCTTGTGGATAATGCCGTGGTGATCATGGACGGTATTCTCGTTGACCGCCGACGCGGACTGCGCCCCGACGTGTATCTCTATCGCATCGGCCGCAACACGGCATTGCCGCTGCTTGGCGCGACGGTCATCGCCGCGTGCACCTTCCTGCCGATATATCTGACACCCGGTTCTGCCGGCGAATTTGCCGGTGACCTCTTTCTGGTGATCTGCGTGAGCCTGATGGTCAGCTGGGTTCTGGCGCTGATCCAGGTGCCTGTGTGTGCCGCCGCATGGCTCGGCAAGGACAATGGCGATCCGTCGGCCGCAGCTGCCGACGCCGCCGGATCGGCGCCGGAGCCGAATGTGTTTAACCGCATTGTCGGCAAGCTGTTGCGCTGGCTCATCGGCCACAAGGCCGTGTCGCTCACAGCCGCGGTGGCTCTGCTGGCGCTTTCGTCGGCCGGAATGCTGTTTGTGCGCCAGGTGTTTTTTCCGGATTTTGACTATAAGCAGTTTGTCGTGGAGTGCTATTTCCCGCCGCAGTCGCATCCAGAGGCCGTGCGTGACCGCATGCTGGAGCTGTCGGACAGCGTCAGGGCCTATCCCGACGTGGAGCGTGTGGTGGTGTGCACCGGCGGCGCGCCGGCGCGCTATACTCTGGTGCGCCCCATGCCTTCGGGAGGCGACAACTATGCCGAATTTATCGTTGACTGCAAGGACTATGAAACCATGCAACGGGTCCAGAACGATCTGCGCGCATATCTTCGCGGCATAGCCCCCGATGCATACATACGCACCCGCAAGTATAATTTCTCGATCTCGACCAGCCACACCGTCGAAGTGGAATTCGCCGGGCCTGATCCGGCGGTGCTCCGCGAGCTGTCGGCCCAGGCCGAGAAGATCATGCGCGAGTCGCCCTATGTGGATCCGTATTCCGTTCAGAACAACTGGGCGCCGCGCGGCCACGAAATCACATATTCTTTCTCGCAGGCCGATGCCAGCAGGGCCGGCGTCAACCGTTCGGACGTCGGCAATGCCCTTCAGGCTGCCGGCGACGGTCTGGCTGTCGGCGCTGTATATGATCAGGACAATATGATTCCGGTCTATGTCACCATGAGGCGTGCCGACGGATCCAGACTGACCGATCCCGCATCGATTCCCGTGTGGTCCACGGCCAACGTGGGAGTCGATCCCGCCCTTGTCGGGGGGCTCGCCACCGGCGCCACCACTGTGGATGATCTGCAAAAGCGCATGTTCCGCTCCACGTCGTTGGCCGCGGTGACCGACTCGGCGTCGATGAAGTGGGGCGAGTCGTCGATGACCCGCCTCAACGGCAAGCGTGTGATCGAGGCCGAGTGTGACCCCAGCCCGTGGGTGCATGACGCCACTCCGGCCAAGGTCGAAGCCGATATCGCCGCCCGCATCAGCGCGATTCCGCTCCCCGAGGGCTACACCATGCGCTTTGTCGGCGAAGGCGAACTCAGCGGCGAAGCCACGACCACGGTCATCGGTTTTCTGCCGATGATCCTGCTGATCGTGTTTGTGGTGCTGCTCTGCCTGTTCAACAACTGGCGGAAACTGATTGTGGTGCTGGTCAGCTTCCCGTTTGTGCTCTGTGGCATTGTGCCGGCACTGCTGCTCACTGACACTCCCTTCACCTTCCTGGCCATTCTCGGCTTCATGGGCCTGATCGGCATGATGGTCAAAAACGCCATCGTGCTGGTCGACGAGATCACCCGCCTCAACACCGAGGAAGCGCTTCACCTCTATCATGCCGTTGTCAATGCCACTCTGAGCCGCGTCCGGCCGGTGCTTCTGGCGTCGTTCACCACGATTGTCGGCATGATTCCGCTGGTGGCCGATCCGATGTATGGATCTATGGCCGTGGTGGTTATCGGCGGCCTTTCTGTCGGCACTGTTGTCACCCTGCTTCTGTTGCCGCTGATTTATTCGATGCTCTTTAACGTGAAAAAGCCTGACTGATGACAAAATTTATCAATATCATCATATTTGCGGCGATGCTTGCGTCGCCCGCCGCTGCGGCAATCACTGTCGATGCCCGCAAGTGTGTGGAAATGGCGCTTGAAAGCAGCGCCGACATGAAGGTGGCCGTCAATTCCAAAGAACAGGCCCGCCTGCAGAAAGAAGTGGCGTTTACCGCATATCTGCCCAATTTCGCCGGATCGGCCATGGGAATATACCGCACTCCCGATCAAGACATGATGGGCATGACGATCAGCATGAAGGCGATGTGGCTTGCCGGAATCAACGTGACCCAGCCGGTCTATGCCGGCGGCAAGATCGTGGCGGCCAACAAAATGGCCAGGATCGGCGTCGAGGCCGCGTCGCAGCAGTTGCGCATGACGTCGGCCGAAGTCAGTGCCGGCGCCCAGAATGCCTATTGGAGCTATGTGGCTGTTCTTGCCAAGGTCAGAATGATGAAAAGCTATGTGGCGCAGATTGACACCGCTTATTCGCAGACCCGTTCCGCGCTTGAGGCCGGAATGGTGACGCGCAACGATCTGCAGCGCATAGAGGCGCGTCGCGCCCAGGTGCTCTATCAGCTCGGCCGGACTGAAAGCGGAGCCGATCTCAGCCGCATGAATCTGTGTCATATAATCGGTGTGGACACGTCGGAAGAGATTGTGCCGGCCGATTCCGACGCCGAGGTGGAACTGCCGGAAAATCTTCATGACTACAACCTGTTTGACCGCCCGGAGGTGGCGTTGCTGCAATGTGACGCCGACGCCAAGCGCCAGCAGGTGAAGATGACGCGCGCCGATTTCCTTCCGACTCTCGGACTGGTGGCCGGATGGAGCGCATATGGCAACATCAGGATGAACGGCTACCAGCAGGACGCCGAAGGCAACTATATGCCGTTCAGTTCGCGAGTGAAAGGCGACGGTTGGTCGGTCATGGCTTCGCTGTCGGTGCCGTTGTGGCATTGGGGTGAAGGCTGCAAAAAGGTCAAACACGCGCGTATCGACGCTGAAAACGCCCGCATAGCCCTCGACGACAACATCAAGCTGATGGATCTTGAGGTCAGGCAGGCTATCAGCAATGTCGACACCGGACGCTCGCTGCTGGAGTCGGCGCGCCTCGCCATGGCGGAGTCGGAGACGAATCTTGCCAACATCACCCGGAGCTATGAACTGGGCCTTTGTCCGCTGACGGACTATCTCGATGCCCAGAGCCAGTGGCAGACGTCGGCTTCGGATCTGATCGAGGCTTCCACTCAGCTGCGCATCTATTGCGTCGACTATCTCCGGGTGACCGGGCGCCTGTGAGCGCGCCCTGGCCAGCCCGGGGTTGCGTAACTCATGAAATTTCACTATTTTTGCGGTAGTTATTTAAGGTAGTTTTTAATATTGATAAAAAGCAATGAAACCCGAGACACATTGCATTCATGTGCCATATCAGAGTCCTGACGCGTATGGCGCGCTGAATATGCCGGTGTATCACACTCTGGCCTATGAATTTCCAGATGCCGCTTCAATGGTTGAGGCGTTTTGCGGGCGATCATCCGATCCGGATTATTCGCGCGTGACGAATCCCACCGTGATCTATCTGGAAAAAAGGGTCAGGGAGCTGGCCGGCGCGCGCGATGCCATAGCCCTTTCGTCGGGCATGGCAGCGATTTCGGCCGCTGTCATGGCGCTGGCCGGTGCCGGAAAAAACATAGTGACGTCGCGCCATCTTTTTGGCAACACTTTCCTGCTGTTCAACGATCTGCTCGGCCGCTTCGGCGTCGAGACGCGGTTTGTTGACATGACCGATGCCGCTGAGGTTGAGAAGGCCATTGACGCCGATACCTGCTGCGTGTTCATGGAGATCATGACAAACCCACAGATGGAAGTGGCCGACATTGCCGCCATTTCGGGAGTGACACGTGGCAAGGGAGTGCCTCTTCTTGCCGACACCACGATGATTCCGTTCACGCATTTCAGCGCAAGCCGACTTGGCATCGACGTCGAGATAGTGTCGAGCACGAAATATTTCACCGGTGGCGGCACCGCTCTCGGCGGTCTGGTGATAGACTATGGCACTGTTGACGGATTCAATGACCGGATGCGCAAGGAGATGGTGATGAATCTCGGAGCATACATGACGCCCCATGCCGCCTATATGCAGACTCTCGGCATGGAGACTCTTCACGTGCGCTATGCCCGCCAGCAGGCCGGAGCAATGGCTGTGGCCGACGCGCTGAGCCGTCTGCCCGGGGTTGTCGGGGTCAATTATCCGGGACTGAAAGACAACCCGTATCACAAGCTTTGCATGGAGCAGTTCTGTGGCAACACAGGGGCGATGGTCACCTTCGATCTGCCGTCGCAGCAGGCGTGCTTCCGTTTCATAGACGCCCTGAAGCTGGTGCACCGGTCGACAAACCTGTTTGACAACCGCTCGCTCGCCATTCATCCGGCAAGCACCATTTTCGGCCCGCTGACCGAAGAGCAGCGTCGCGACATGGATATCTCGCCGACTCTTATCCGTCTGTCTGTCGGTCTGGAAGATGCCGACGACATCATTGCCGATCTGACACAAGCAATCTTAAAAGCAACAGAATCATGACCGTAGCCGAATCAATCAGAACCGCAGGGGGAAAGCCCATTTTTTCATTCGAGGTGCTTCCGCCGCTCAAAGGCAACAGCATCGAGCGGGTATATCGCATCGTTGACAAGTTGCGCGAATTTGATCCGAAATATATCAACATAACATCGCACCACAGCGAGAGCATATACGTGCCGCAGCCCGACGGCACCCACCGCAAGGTGACCGTGCGCAAGCGTCCGGGAACTGTGGCCGTTGCCGCCGCGCTGCAAAACCGCTATGGCATTCCGGCCGTGCCCCACATTATCTGCAAGGGCTTCACAAAGGAGGAAACGGAGTATGCCCTGCTTGACCTGAACTTTCTCGGCATACACAATCTGTTGCTGCTGAGAGGCGACTCGAAGTCGATCGACACGGCGAGTCAGGATCCGTCCATGTTTCATGAGCACGCGTCGGATCTGCAACGGCAAGTCAATGAATTCAACACCGGACGTTCGCTCGACGGATCGGCTCTCGAGGCCATCGACACTCCGTTTGCCTATGGAATGGCCTGCTATCCTGAAAAACATGAGGAGGCGCCCAACGCCGACTCTGACCTGCATTATGCCAGAATGAAAGTCGAAGCCGGTGCGCAGTATCTTGTGACCCAGATGTTTTTCGACAATCAGAAATACTATTCGTTTGTCGACCGATGCCGTGCCGCCGGCATCGACGTGCCGATTATTCCGGGCATAAAGCCGATTGTTCTCCGCAATCAGCTGACGGTGCTTCCCAGAGTGTTCCGTTCAGATATTCCCGAGGCGCTGGCATCTGAACTTCGCAAAGCCAGAACCGATGCCGAGGCGGCGGCGATCGGCACCGAGTGGGCCGTCGGTCAGTGTCGCGATCTGCTGGCACACGGAGTTCCGGGGCTGCATTTCTATACTCTGCTTGCTTCCGATGCGGTTCGCGAGGTGGCAAAAAACGTGCTCTGAAGCTGATGACAGATATCACAGAAGCGCTCAAAAACCGAGTTCTGGTGCTTGACGGCGCCATGGGCACGATGATTCAGCATCTGGAGCTGGACGAAGCCGATTTTCGAGGCTCTGAATTTGCCGGCTGGCCGTCGCCGCTGAAAGGATGCAATGACCTGCTGTGTCTGACGCGCCCCGACGATATTGCCGCCATACACAGGCGGTATCTGGAGGCTGGAGCCGACATCATCGAGACCAACACCTTCAATGCCAATGCCATCTCAATGGCCGATTATGGCCTTCAGGATCGCGTCCGCGACATAAATCTGGCAGGCGCGCGCATTGCCAGGCAGGCGGCCGGAGTCGATGCGTGGGTGGCAGGATCGATGGGTCCGACCAACGTGTCGCTGTCGATGCCCACAGGCCACAGCCAGACGTTTGATTCGATGGCCGAGGCATATTTCGTCCAGGCATCGGCGCTGATTGAGGGCGGGGTGGATCTGCTGCTTGTCGAGACAGTGTTTGACCCGATCAACGCCAAGGCGGCGGTGGCGGGAATCAGACGCGCCATGGAGGAATCGGGGCGTGAACTGCCGCTGATGATCTCGGCCACTCTCACCGAAACGGGGCGTCTGCTTTCCGGGCAGACGCTGCCGGCGTTCGTGACCGCCATTGAATTTGCGCGTCCGCTCTCCGTGGGTCTGAACTGCGGATTCGGAGCCGACATCATGTCGGGCCATCTGCCGATGCTTGTCGGGTCGCCATATTATGTCAGCGCGCATCCCAACGCCGGATTGCCTGACGAAATGGGCTGCTATGTCGAGACCCCGGATAAGATGGCTGCCGATGTGGGGCATATGCTTGACAACGGACTTGTGAACATTGTCGGAGGATGCTGCGGCACTACTCCGGACCATATAAAGGCGATAGCGCGGCTGGCCCGAAAGGCCGTGCCGCGAGTGCCGCGCCGCGATGATTCCGACGGTTTGCGCCTGTCGGGACTCGAGGAGATGCGGCAGAGCGGATTTCTGAAAGTCGGCGAGCGGTGCAACGTGGCCGGTTCGCGCAAGTTTTTGAGGCTGGTCAAGGAGGGAAACACCGGAGAGGCGATCGATATTGCGGCCGCCCAGATCGACAAGGGCGCGGCGGTTATTGACGTGAACATGGACGACGGAATGCTCGACGCACGCGCCGAGATGGAACGCTTTGTGTCGGCTCTCGGCTCTGACGCCCGGACGGCACCGGTGCCGGTGATGATCGACTCGTCGGACATGGATGTCATCACTGCGGCGCTGAAACGCCTGCCCGGCAAGTCGATTGTCAACTCCATCAGCCTGAAAGAGGGCGAAGACGCTTTTATTGCCCACGCCCGCGCCATCCGTGATCTCGGAGCGGCGGTGGTGGTCATGGCATTTGACGAAAAGGGTCAGGCCGACAATTTGCAGCGGCGCACGGAGATATGCGGCAGGGCATACAGGATATTGACCGAAAAGGTCGGATTTGCAGGCCGCGACATTGTTTTTGATCCGAATGTGCTCACTGTTGCCACCGGCATTGAGGCCCACAATAATTACGCTCTTGATTTTCTTGATGCCACAGCATGGATCCGGGCCAATCTGCCTGGAGCGAAGGTGAGTGGCGGAATCAGCAACCTGTCGTTTGCTTTCAGGGGCAACAACCGGCTGCGTGAGGCGATGCACACTCTCTTTATCGCTCACGCCATGGACCGCGGCATGGAGATGGCGATTGTCAATCCGGCAACTTCGCTTGATCCCTCCACGATTGACCGGGAGACTGCCGAAGCGATCGACGACGTGCTGTTTAACCGTCATCCTGACGCCACCCAGAAGCTGCTCGACGTTGCCGCGCGCATGGTAGCGGAAACAGGACCTGCGGTTCCGGCGGCAAAGTCCGCGGATGCCGCGGCTCAGAAGAGCGTCGTGACGCTGGAGGACATGATTGTCAAAGGCAATGCCGATGGAATAGAAAAGATACTGGCCGACGAACTTGAACGCCACGGAACTGCGCTGGCTGTGATCGACAACTGCCTGATGGCCGGAATGAACCGTGTCGGAGAGCTGTTCGGTGCCGGAAAAATGTTTCTGCCGCAGGTGGTGCGCAGCGCCACTGTGATGAAGCGGGCCGTTGAGATTCTGACACCCCGCATTGAGGCCGAGAATGCCGGTTCGCCGGATTTGGCCGTGTCCGGGCGGAAAATGGTCATCGCCACTGTGAAGGGCGACGTGCACGACATAGGCAAGAATATTGTCGCGGTAGTGATGCGGTGCAGCGGATTCAACGTCATAGACCTTGGCGTGATGGTCCCGGCCCGCGAAATCATAGAAGCGGCAAAGCGCGAGAACGCCGATCTTGTCGGCCTGAGCGGTCTGATAACACCGTCATTGCGCGAAATGGCCGAGGTGGCTTCGCTGATGCAGGCCGAGGGGCTGACTGTGCCGCTCTGCGTTGGCGGCGCGACCACGTCGGCGATGCACACTGCAGTGAAACTCGCTCCGCTCTATTCTGGCGGAGTCGTCCACACGTCGGATGCCGCGTCGTTGCCCCGCGTGGCCACGCTGCTGGCCAATCCTGCTCTCAGGGACGCGGCTCTGGCCGAAATAGCAGTTGAGCAGCAGCGGTTGCGCCGGCTTCATGAAGGAAAAATCCCGGCTCTGTCGCTTGATGAGGCACGTGCCCGCGGCGAGGGCGTTGAGCGTCCTGCGCCGGCTCCGGGTGTCGCTCAGGGTGTGTATGACTATGTTCTTGCGCCGGAGCAGGTGGCCGATCTGATCAACTGGCGCGCGTTTCTCGGCGAATGGAGCATGAATCCGGCCGAGGATTCTGACGAGAGCCGGCGTCTGATAGCCGACGCCCGGAAGGTGATAGAGGAATTTGCCGGACAGGAGATTATCTGCGCGCGAGTTGTTGTGTGCGGCGCTCATCGCACTGAAAATGATGAAATTGTGATCAATGACGGCGAACTTGTCCTGCCGATGGCGCGCGCGCTCGAGCCTAACAGCGTGACGGGCCGCTGCCTTGCGCTCAGTGACTTTGTTGCGCCTGCCGACGATCACATCGCGCTTTTTGCCGTTACGGCCAAGCTGCCTGTGGAGGGTACTACGGACTATCATGACATGATGCGCCAGATCGTGGCCCACCGTCTGGCCGAGGCTTCGACCGAATGGCTCCACCGCCGCGTCTGCACCGAACTGTGGGGCCTGCCCGAGCGTTCGGGCATACGTCCGGCCGTCGGTTATCCGTCGCTTCCCGACCAGTCGCTTATATTCAGACTTGATGAATTGATCCGCTACCGTGATCTCGGCATTGCGCTGACTTCGACCGGAGCCATGAATCCGTCAGCATCCACCTCCGGTCTGATCATCCTGCATCCCTCCGCCCGCTACTTCACTGTGTAACTGCAATTTCAGTTTCTATATCTTCATAATACCACACTTGCCCAACTTTGCAAAATAACGTTTTGTTTATTATAAAAAAAATGTACTTTTGCAATTGAGTTTTAGAGTAAGTTTACTTTTAGGCGAATTAAGATATGATGACTGCAAATGTGAACAACGAGATTGTCAGGCTGAGGGATCTATCTTCGGCCTTCTCTCGCAGGGCATTTGAGGACGTCTTGAAATTCAAAGATTATTCGCATTTCAATTGGTTGCTTTCGAAGTACGATACAATCAAATGTGTTACTTACTTAGAACTGCTTAAGAAGGCATATTCGTTGATTTCAAAATCTTACCGCTGCGAGTATGTGTATAAAAACGAGCTGATAAAGCTCTTGTTGCATCATTATGGATCAAAAGATTCCGTCTATTTCAACGAATTCAGAGTCGGAAACTCCATTGCCGATATGGTTATGTTTAACGGCGAAAGCAAGGCATTTGAAATAAAGACGGAATATGATACGCATCGCAGGCTGGATAAGCAAATGGAAGATTATAAGCGCTTTTTTGACAAATGCTATATAGCCATACCAGAAAGCAAATTAGATGATTATTACGGAATCGTTGAGTCCACGACCGGAATTATAACCGTGAGCTGTGATAATGGGCGCATAATACTTAAGAATGTCAAAAAATCGCTTCAGAACAGCCAATTTGATCCAGAGGCGTTAATGTCTTGCCTTAGGACGAATGAATATAAAAATATCGCCACAGCATTGGGCACATCTTTGGATGGAGTCGGTGGTTATGATATGTACACTTTATGTTATAATGTCATTTCTCACGCAGATCCCGAAACAGTAAAGACGTTGTTCTTGCATGAAGTGAAAAAACGCAGGAATAATACGTTACTACTGCGTAAGTATCCTATGCCTATCCGGCAAATGATGCTGAGTTTAAATTTGCCGGCAGATAAAGCTGAGAAATTATTGGGACAATTAAATATCACGATAAACAACACATAAAAAATATGTATTATCCATATCTACGCGCCAAGCAATACGAACTAAAGGCTTTAAGAGAATTTTCGGAAGCACATAAAGGACAAAACTCTATAACGCCAATTTTAGAGCCGGTTAAACAGCAGCCAAACGCATTGAATATTGCGATAGCTGATATGCTTAGCAATGGACTATCGTTTGCCCTGATCTTAAATCCTCAAGATGGGGATTTCAAGCATCCTACGGTTCATTATGACGCGTGGCATCAAAATGAAGAACTGATGGGAAATAAGGATAAGTGGATTCCGGCGTTTATTTGACGAAGCTGCTGCAAAATGTATTAGGGTGGAGTCGCATGAAATCACACGAATTGATATTGACAGGAAATAGAATATGAAAAATAATATGAAAATGTTGAGTAGGTTTGGTGTCGTGGCGGTGATGCTTGCGGGATGTGCGTTGGGGTCGAATGCCGCTGGGGTCGATGCGGCGGTGCTGACGGAATATGTCGAAACAATGCGTAATGGGGAGGACCCTGTCGAGTATGTGTTCAGACTGTTTGAAGGCGCGGATATTGTTATCATAGGTGAGCGCGATCACCGGGACGTCACGCAATATGAGTTGATAACGACGCTGCTGGCGGATCCGCGGTTTGCAGAGCGTGTGGGATATGTCTACACCGAAGTCGGAGTGACTAATATGACGCAACGGGCTAACGAGTTGGTCAAGGATACATATCAGTCAGACGAGGATTTCCGCAAAACTCTGTTGTCTTATCTGCGAGATGAGGACTATTCGTTCTGCTGGGAAAAGACAAACCGCTCGGTGTTTTTGGACAGTCTTTATTGTATCAACAACCGTTTGCCGGCCAGCACGAAGATTACATTGGGCCTCACCGATCCGGAGTTTGACTGGTATGAAACCATGTCGCCGGAATATTACAGACAATGGTATTACGACTATGCGATGCTGTATCCCGACAAGACTCCGGAAGAGCAATGTGTACGCGACAGGATCATGGCCGAAAATTTCAGCAGACTGTACAGACGACAGAAGCCGATAGACGGATCAAGAAAAGCCTTGGTCATAACAAATCATCCACATGCCGTGAACGATGATTACAGTAAGAATGAGGGTTACAGAATCAAGCAGGAATTCGGGGCTGACAACGTGAAGATAGTCTGCCTTAATTGGTATGTCATGTCAAATTCATCGGATTATCCCTCTCTGCTGTTTGATGAAGGGCGTTGGGATGCTGCGTTTGAACTTATCGGCTGTCGTCCTGTGGCTTTCGACATTAAGGGCAATCCTTTTGGACAGGCCATATATCACAACACATGGCGCCCTTTCAGCGGAAAAAGTTGGGAAACCTTTGCCGATGGAATAATCTACTATAAACCGTTCTATGAGTTTAAAGCATCAATCGGCATAGAGGGCTTTGTGGATGACAACTGCAAGGAGGAACAGATGCGGCGTCTGAAGTTGATATATGATGCGGGTCTATCTTCAGACTTTGACTATGAATCCAATAAAGAATATTATAATTCGGTCCGCATTTTTTCTTGCGAGCGTGCTGAGGTTCTGGACGCGATGAGAGAGCAGATGAAGACGAACTTATAAGTTGGTGAGGGTGCCGTCGGCTATCCGCAGCTGTTGTCCAGCCATTGCCGCGATTCCGGCCATTTCGTGTGTCACGAGGACGATGGTGGAGCGGCTGGCGCAGTCGCGGATTATGGAGTAGATGGTCTGCTCGAATTCTTTGTCGAGGAAGTTGAGCGGTTCGTCCATGACCAGCAGCACGGGGTCGGATATGATGGCGCGGCCGAGCAGGGCGCGTTGCAGCTGGCCGCCTGAGATGGCGCCGATGGCGCTGTCGGCACATGATTCCAGTCCGACCTTGCGGAGCATGGCCTCGGTGCGCGCGGCGCGTTCGGCGCGGCTGAGGGACTTCTGGCCGAGCAGGCCTGAGGTGATCACGTCGCTCACTGATATCGGAAACATTGAGTCAATGCGGTTTTTCTGAGGCAGATAGCCGACGGAGGTGAGCGCCGGATAGCGGATCACTCGCCCTTCTGTGGGCGACAGCAGTCCGAGAATCATCCGCAGCAGCGTTGTCTTGCCGCTGCCGTTAGCCCCTGTCAGGGCAATGAAGTCGCCTTTGTTGACTGTGAGGTTGACGTCGGAAAGCACTTTGCGTCCGTGGCGCGACATTCCGATGTGCGAGAGTTCAATCAGCGGTTGCTGCTGATGCGATTGATTCGGCAACTGAGATGAGCTGAGTATCGAAGTCATAGCTTAGCGGTGAAAATTCGGCCACTGTGACCTCTCCGCCGAGTCCGGCCACAAGGGCGTCGGCCTGATTGCGGTCAAAGTCGCGCTGAATCATGAAAATTCGTGCGTCTGAGATTTCGGCTTTCCCGATCAGTCGACGCAGGTCGGCCACTGATGGTTCGCGCCCTTCGGCGCCGAGAGCCAGTTGCCGAAGGCCATAGTCGCGGGCAAAGTAAGACAGAGACGGGTGCCACACGATGAAGGCGGCGCTGTCGGGGAGAATGGCTCTGAGGCGTGAGTCGAGCGAGTCCAGGCGGGCTGAAAGGCCGATGAAGTTATTGATGTATTCCGCGGAGTGGATGGAGTCGATCGCGATCATGCCGCGGAGCATGTTGGCGGCCATTATCTTGGCATTGACGGCCGATGTCCAGGTGTGAGGGTCGATTGCTCCGTGCGAGTGGTTCCCGCATTCGTGCTCATGGATGAGGTCCACCGATTCCGACACGCAGAAAATCGGCATGTCAGGATTGTTGGCCCTGACTTTTTCGATAATCGCGGTTTCGAATCCGAGATTGCCGACCTGAAAGAAGGCTATCGAGCGGCATATGTTGGCCAGATGGGAAAATGACGGTTCATATGTTTCGGGGTTGCCTCCGTTGGCCATCAGGGTCTTGACCTCCATCCGGTCGCCAACGATCTGTTCGAGTAGCCAGCGTTGCGGCTCGATGCTCACGGAGATGACCGGTTTTGGCCTGACCACCGGAGATCCGTCGCATGAGGTCAGTATAAATGAAGCCGCGCACGCCGCCGCGAGAATTAATCGCAGCGCCGTGCGTGGCATGAGATGGTATAGGGTGTTAACAAGATCGTTCATATATCTTGATAACGTTTTTTAACGGCAGATGTTTTTGCCTCAGTCAGCAAATTCGATGAGATTGGCTTCGAGTCCGACAACTTCGCCGGGTTTGACGAATATGCGTTTGATGACGGCGTCGCGTTCGGCTTCGACTTCATTTTCCATTTTCATGGCTTCATAGACCAGGATGACCTGACCTTTCTTGACGGTCTGTCCGGGGGTGACGCGGATTTCCATGATGGTGCCGCCCATCGGGGCTTTGACCACTTCGCCGGTGATCGGTTCCTGAGGCTCGGCTTTGGCTGCTTCTTCGGCAGCTTTGGCGGCGGCAGCAGCAGCCGATGCGGCCTGAGTGGCGTTGAATTCTTCCTGACGGCGTTTGCGCAGGAAGCCTGTGGCCACAGCGGGAAGCAGTTCAAGCAGCAGTTCCTCTTCGCGGTTGGACGCGAGTTTCACGCCGCCGAATTCGGGCAGCACGGGGTTTTCGGGCTGTTTGTATTTTGAGGTGTCGTAAGGCACTTCTTCGGGCGCTCCGGTGAGTTTGCGGCGGAATTCCGGGTCGACAGCCACGGGGGTGTGGCCATATTCACCCTTGACCAGCGAGATGAACTGCATGGAGGGGTTGGAGTAGTCGGGGTTGCCTTTTTTCCGGTCGAGGGCAAGGCTGACTGCCTGCGAGCCGACGATCTGACTGGTGGGTGTTACCAGAGGGATCAGTCCGGCATCGCGGCGCACTTTCGGAATCAGGCGCATCGCGTCGTCGAGCAGGTCGGAAGCCTGGAGCTGTTTGAGCTGGGCCACCATGTTGGAGTACATGCCGCCGGGCACTTCGGCTTCGCGCACGAGTTCGTTGGGTTTCGGGAATCCGAAGTATTCTTCGATGCGGTGGCAGAGGTCAAGCAGGCGGGGTTCGTCGAGGGCCTTGGCGGCCTGGATCGCCTGGTCGAACAAGGTGTCGACTTCGGCGGGCAGGGTATCGGTGAGCGGATCGAACTGGCGGGGGAAGTGGTCTTTCTGCAGGTCGAATGCGGCCAGATTGCGGCGTATGTCGACAAGCTGCTGGCGGATGCGGCCCACGGCCTCCATGTTGGCTTCCACCTCCACTCCGAGTTTCTGGCAGAAGATGTAGATCAGTTCGATGGCCGGAGCGGCGGATCCTCCTCCGAAATACCAGATGTTGGTGTCAAGGATGTCGACTCCGTTGAGAATGGCCATCAGCGATGAAGCCAGGCCATAGCCGGGGGTGCAGTGGGTGTGGAAGTCGACGTCGACTTTCAGGTTGGCTTTCAGCGCCGAGATGATTGATGCGGCGCGGAGCGGATTGACCAGTCCGGCCATGTCCTTGAGCGTTATGATTTTAGCTCCGAGGGCCTCCATCTGGCGGGCTTTGTCGACAAAGTATTCGTCGGTGAATATCTTCTCTTCTTTCTTGCCGAAAAGTTTTGCGAAGAATCCGGTTTTTTTTTCGGGTTTGGGGTCGACCGTATAGCAAACCGCTCCGTCGGGTATACCGCCGAGTTCGTTGAATTTCTTTATCGAGAAACGGACATTGTCGATGTCGTTGAGTGCGTCAAATATTCTCATCACGTTGAGTCCGTTGGCGATAGCCTCTTTGTAGAAGCCTTCGAGCACATAGTCGGGATAGGGCACGTATCCGAAGAGGTTGCGTCCGCGGCTCAGGGCCGTGAGCAATGATTTGCCCTGCATGACCTCGCTCACTGAACGAAGACGGTTCCACGGCGATTCGTCAAGATAGCGCATCACGGAATCAGGCACCGCGCCGCCCCATACCTCGATGGCGAAGAATCCGGCGTCTACATAGAGTGGCAACAGGCGGTCGATGTCGGTCTGTGACATGCGGGTGGCAAACAGCGACTGCTGTCCGTCGCGCATTGTCAAATCACGTATTTTCAGCTTTTTAGTCTGCATATACTTCGATTTTTGGTTAAAATTACGAGTGCAAAGATACGACAGATTATTCAATTACTGAAATTTTTCCGCAATTATCGGCCGCGCAGTTTGTTATTAACATAGATTAACAACGGCAGGCCGCTTGTTTGATTATTAATGTGTATCTTTGTGAAAATTTTGTTTGATCTAACCTAAATGCTTATGAGATTCTTTACTGCTAATCTGAAATCGCTTCTGGCCGCAACGGTTTGTCTGAGCGCGGCGACAACCGTGTCAGCTGCTACACCGTGGGAGTTTTCGCTTCCGCTCAAAGCTGTGGACGCTGTCTATGTAACCTCCAAAGGCACAGTGCTTGCCGCAGACAATGATTATACAATGCCGGCTACAAGCGGCATCCATTATTCTGAAGATGAAGGCGATACCTGGACCCAGGCTTCGGTCGCCCCATGGCTGTACAGCTACTTTTTTGAAGCCGGCGACTATGTGTTTGCTGTCGGTGAGTCCGGCCGTCTGGCCCGCTCTGAAGATGACGGCCGCACCTGGACTGTGCTCAACTATACCCGTTATATCGAAGAGTACGTCGATCCGAAAGACGAGGAGTCGCTTGTTGCATATACGGCATCATATGATCCTGATCGGCAGCGCATTTACCTGCCTGTGTGGTCAAGCACTGTCGGCGTGATCTATTCTGATGACTTCGGTGTCACCTGGTCATTTACCGACCGCGAGTCGCTGCAGATCAAATTTGATGAGGAAACAACGGTGTTTGACTCATTCTATAGCTCGACATTCTTCAATGGCAAGCTGCAGGTCTATGGCATCTACCGTATCTATATATATGATGCGGAAAACGATACCTGGGACTGCATGCGCACCCCGAATGGAATGGAGATCAACACCAACTTCCTGGCTGTTACGGCAATTCACGACGGAGTGCTTTATGCGTCGCGCGGCATGGAAGACGATGATGCGGAAAAGCCGTTCGTCATGTACACTTCCGACATGCTCAACTGGGGCGCTGTGGCCTCCCGTCCCGCCACGATCGAGACCAACTATGTGCGCGCTATTGCCCATGATGGCGAATATCTCTATGCCGCCACCATCAACCGCGGACTCTTCCGGACGAAAGATCTGGGACAGACCTGGGAGACTGTCGGCGAAGGACTGCCGATGCATCCGCAGATTCCTCAAATTTTCGCCGACCGCACAGTTCAGCTCGCATTGTCGGAGAATTATCTCTTTGCCGCACAGCACGATTATTATAACAGCACCTCAGGTGTCTATCGTGTCCGTCGTGGCGACGGCATGGGCGAAGAGGTCAACAGCATAGCTGAGATTATGGGCGAACCGGTCAGCGTGACCGTTTCCGACAGCGAAATTTCCGCACCCGGAGCCGCAGCCATCTCGGTGTGTGCGGTAACTGGAGTGGAAGTGCTCGGCACCTCAGGCTCAACTCTTTCGACCGGATCGCTTTCTGCCGGAGTCTATGTATATGTGGTGACTGCATCCAACGGATCGCAAACCACCGGAAAATTCATCAAACGCTAATGAATCTGAAAGTAATCGCAATTTCGGCCGCTTTTATTTCCGGCTTGACAGCCGCAGGAGCGGACGCTGACGGAGTCATCGACTACTTCAATGCCGATTTTACAGCAGGAGTGCCCAGCGAAGTCACTGTTTCGGATGGAGACGGACAGAAACTTCATTTTCTGATGATTCAGGCCGGCTTTGATCAGGGCGACAGCTGGAAGATCTTTACGGAACGTCCGTCAGGCAATAAATATGTGGCCAGTCCGTCAATGCATGAGACTGCCAACACTCCGGCTGACGACCGGCTGGCTCTGCCCGAAATATTCCTGCGCGGCGGAGGAACCAGGCTCAGATGGAAGGTTCGTTCGATCAATGAACAGTCCAATACCCCGTCCACGTATTCCATCATCGTAAACGGCCAGACGGTTGTCGACAAGGCCGAGGCGCCAGTCGGCAGAACATGGCAGGAAAATGTGATCTCGCTTGAGAAGTTTCAAGGCGAGCGTGTCAACATTGTCTTTGTCAACAATACCACAAACGGAGAGGTGCTTGGCCTTGACGACATTGTCGTTTCGGGAATGCCCGGTGCCGCCACCGTTTCGCTGATTCCGGGCGAGTATGCCCTTGGCAATGACGGATTCCAGATCGGAGCCACATTCACCGCTTCATCGTCTATTCCGGTTACTTCGGTGGGCCTCAGCTGCCAGATTGACGGCACGACATATACGGCGGAGGCCGACGGGCTGGATCTGGTAGACGGTGCTCAGACTGATCTGATGATCGATCAGGTATTTAACATCGGTCTCGGTTCGTCGATCAGTTATAGCGTGACGCCTTATGTCAACGGTCAGCCATATGACGAGATCAATAGCACGACCACGCAGCTGTCGTTCCTGCCCCGCAAGAAGGTGCTTCTGGAAGAGGGTACCGGAATGTGGTGCGGCTGGTGTCCGCTTGGCATTGTCGCCACAGACAGTCTCCACATGAAATATGGCGACGATATAATTCCTATTGCCATCCATCTGGATGCAAGACAGGATGTGCTCGCTATGGAAGCATATGCTTCTGCTCTGAAGGTGTCGGGCGCGCCTATCGGCCTGTTTGACCGCACCAAGCAGGTTGAGCCGATGACTCTCGTCACTTCCGGTCCGATCGAATATTATGTGATGGATCGCGGAGCTTTCGGCTCTACCGCCGAGGAGTTTTTCGCGAAGTTGCCTGAAGCGGAAATCGCTGCCGAGGTTACTGGCCGTGGAGCTCGTCAGATAGAGATTACCGCCACAACCCGTTTCGCCAAGGATGTCGATGATAAATATCGCATTGCCATGGTGCTGGTGGAAGACAATGTCTGGGGCCGAAATTATTATCAGACCAACTATCTGGCTAATTTCCCTAACAGAGCGCCAGTGGGTAACTTCACTGAGCTTCCGGAAATTATCACGTCGAACTTTGCGTTTGATCATGTGGCCCGTCTGGTGATTGACAATGCCTATAACGGAATGGAAGGCTCGGTTCCCGAGGAGATCGTTCCGGGTCAGGAGTATACGTTTACCAAAAATATTACCATTCCTTATGGCGTGAATACCGATCACTCCAAGGTCGTGGTGATGCTGCTCAACGAAGCCTCCGGCGCAGCAGTGAATGTCTGCCAGGTTTCGCTGTCGGATAATTCGGGCATTGTTTCGGTGACTCCGGGTGAGTCAGGTGAGCATGTGTCAGTGTCGGGCAATAGTGTCATGATCGAATTCGACGGTAAGATCTCGGCTTCGCTCATAGATATGGCCGGCCGCACGGTCGTGTCGGGTGCCGGTGACGGCGCGGTGACTCTCACTGCTCCCCGAAAGGGTCTGTATATTCTGTGCACGTCGCGCCAGACCACACGTGTGATGCTGTAAAGACGGCAGAATACGTCGCGGTTTTATGATATGAAAATATCCCCCGGATGTCCGGGGGATATTTTTGTGTTTCAGGGGGGAGGGTAGGGATTAGTGAAGCGGTCTGTGGGCGGCACGTCGGCTGGCGCGTGCGGCTTCGGCTGCGCGTGTCATGGTGGATTGAGAGAAGCGCGCGGAGGCGAAGAGGGAGTAGACATAGTCCACGGCGACGTCTGAGGGGTGCTTCATGTCGGCGGCATAGAAACGATAGTCGCGCAGGTCGTCAATGAGGGCTTCATATGCCGGGAAGTATTCTGCGGCGCCACCGGCACAAAGTTCGTCGACCGCCAGCAGCAGTGTTGATTTTGAAAGCTGGTTGCCGTGCAGTCCGTCGGCAGTGTGGCGGATCGGGCTGACGGTGAAGGTGAAGTGTTTGTCGGGGTGACGGCGCAGGATCGGGGTCCAGGTGCCGACGATTTCGTTGACTGTCACGCGCCGTCGGATGAAGTTCCGGGGCGGCAGTTTGTGGCAGTTGCACACGATTCCGCCTTCGGGGAGTTCGAACACCCAGGCAGTGCCGAACGTCACGAAAACGTGGGTGGCTTCTTGCAGAGCCTTATGTCCGGCTGTTATGGCGGAGTTGATTTTTTCCAGAGCTTTGTCGCGGTCGGGGTCTGAAAGCGAGGAGTGGTGGTCGAAACTGCGCCACAGACCCTGGTTTTCAAACAGGTGGCCCGGGAGGATCGGCGTGCAGGATTCAAGCAGGCCGATTGTCTTGGCCACTGACATCGGGTTATAGAGTGTGCCGGTGGGGTTGACCGTGGTGTTGAAGCCGTCGCGCAGGAGTCTGGCTCCGACTTCTGTCGAGAAGCAAGAGCCGAGCATCAGCAGTTGGTCACGGTGTGTGATCTCTGTGCCAGTCGGCACCTGTAAGGCTGTTCGGAAATTCATTAAAACATCTGATAGTCAATGCTCAGCACTTGGAATTCTGTGCGTCGGTTGATCTGGTCGGCGATTTCCTGGTCTTCGGGCGAGAGGGTTAGGATGAATTCCTCGGTGAGGGTGCAGCCTTCGTCGAATTGCGGGAATTCGCGTGCGAGTTTTTTTGTGATGGTCTTGGGTCTTGATTCGCCATAGCCCTGGGGCTGGAGGCGGTCTGCGCTGATTCCGGCCGCGATGAGGTAATCGATCACGGATTGTGCGCGGCGAGCCGAGAGGGCCATGTTGTATTCGTCGGATCCTTTGCGGTCGGTGTGTGACGCCATTTCAATCGTGACATTGGGGTTGTCGCGGAGCATCTGTGCCATTTCGTCGAGCGCGGTTTTTGATTCAGGGCGCAAGGTGGCTTTGTCGAAGTCGTAGAATATGTTTTCGACGACGACCGGTTTTGTTATCGATGCGAGAATGAAGTCAACGCCATATTCGGCGTCTTCTTCGGCAGTGTCTGACGTGAATTCCTGTTTTGCGTTGAGGTATCCTCTGGCTCCTGCCAGCATTGTGTAGCTGACTCCGCGCTGAAGCGGGAATGAGAATGATCCGTCGTCGCGAGCCACGGCTTTCTGGTTTGATCCGTCGTTGCCGACGATGCGTATGGTTGCGTCGGGGACCGGTTCTTCATCGCGGTCAAGCACCCATCCAGAGATCATGATGCGCAGGTCGGGCAGTTCAAACGTGTAGATGTGGTCGAATCCTCGCGCGTCTCCGCGTGATGAACTGAAAAATCCGCTTTCGCCGGCTCCGAATGTGATTCCGAAGTCATCGGCCGGCGAGTTCATGGGGTAGCCCATGTTGACCACGTTCCAACCGCCCGACGGTGTCATTTCCGCTCTGAACAGGTCGAGTCCACCCATGCCAGGATGTCCGTCGGAGGCGAAGTAAATGACTGAGTCTGTGCGGCAGTATGGAAATTGTTCGTTGCCTGGAGTGTTGATGAATTCTCCAAGGTTTTCGAGCGATCCGACTTTGTCTTTCAGGTTGATCCTCCAGATGTCGTATCCGCCTTGTCCGCCGGGCATGTCAGAGGTGAAATACAGGTATTCTCCGTTCGGGCTGACGGCGGGATGTCCGAAGTTGGAAATTGTGTCGGGGATCACTTCAAATTTCACCGGCGCGCTCCAGGATGCGTCGCTTCGCTGTGAGGTGTATATTTCGACTCCTGTCGGGGAATTAGGTTCCCGTCGGGCTTTTGTCAGATACATTGTGGTTCCGTCGGGCGAGAAGCTGACTATTCCTTCTTCGGCGTCGGAGTTCAGTTCGCCTTCCACGGCTTCCGGCCGCAGCCATTTTCCGCTTTCGTCTTTGCGCATCACCCATATGTCGGGTTTTTTTGCTCCGGTGATTTCCGATTTGTTTGTTCCGGTGGCTTTTTCGCTGGTGGTGGTGTAGTATAATACGTCCAGATCGGCCGAGCCAAACATCGGGGCATAGTCTGATCGCGATGAGTTCAGAGTTTTGTGGCGTTGCACGACATAGCGCGTCGGCTCGGCTTTGAGTTTTGACGCCATCCGCGCGCCTGTCAGTCCGGCTTCGGCTTCGGCGTTGCCGGGTGCGAGTTCCAGAAATTTTTCATAGTTTGTGATTGCCGGCTGGTATTTCCCTTCGGAGTGCAGGCATTGGGCCAGGCGCAGAATGGCAGTCGAGTCAGTCACACCGTATCGCATAGCGTTCTGGTAGGCGGACGATGCTCGCGCGTCTTGTCCGAGCCTCCGGTAGCATTCGGCCATTTTCATGGCTATCGGTCCGCGTTGCGGCCGTTCGTCGGGTTTGCGCAGTCTGTCATAGACTTTGCGGTATGTTTTGGCGGCATTGAAGAATTCGCCTCTTGCCATCTGTTCGTCGGCCACGGAAAGTTTGGCTCCGGAACATCCGCCGAGTGCGGCGGCCGAAAGCAGCAGAACGATGAATTTGAGAAGCTTCATGTGATAAAAACGCCTCTCGCCCTGATTTTATTGTTTGATGACGGCGCGTATGGCCGGTAGGATCAGCGCGAGGGTGGTGTCGGGGTCCAGCCGGTGTCCGCCTTCAAAGTCTGTGAAGTCGGTGTAGTGGGCCAGATATTCGTCTTTGCAGTTGACAACGTCGTCGTGGAGTCCGAAAAAAGCCTGCACAAGTTCCGGCCTGTCGCCCCACGGTGCGATGAATCCGAATTTCGGGTCGAATTGTCGGGCTTCGGCTTCTTCCATTTTTTTGCACATGCGTTCGGTCACTTCAAATGATGTGGCGCCGTCTTTGCGGCTGTTGTGGAACGGAAGGCGTTCGCCGCAGTGTCTGCGCATGATTTTTGACGAGTGGAACGATGGGTTGACCAGGATCCGGTGCCAGCCTCGGAACAGCTGGGCATAGAATGCGCCTTGTGAGGTGCCGACAACGACGTCGCCCTGCCGGAGCGTTGCGGCAATGTTGCGCATTGTGATCAATGCCTGTTCCGGCTGGACGGGTATGTCGGGCGACATGACATCATGGCCTTTCAGCGACCGCCGCAGGCGTTGGGCCGTTGTTGATGATCCTGCTGACTGGAATCCGTGGAGGTAGATTATTTTAGCCATTGCAGTTCTTCGTTGATCTGGCGGATTATTCCCGCTGTGAGGTGATGGTCGGGGGTGTTTTTGATGACGCTTGATGCGGCGTCGGCCGAAGCCGGCATGAGGTTGAGCAGGAGGCGAAGGGCGGCATAGCGCATGAGCGGGTCGGTCGATTCGGCCATCCGTATGGCCGTCGGGGCGGCTTCCGGCTGATGGCGCAGCAGCCGGTGGCACAGTATGTCGGCTTCTTCGACTGATTTTATTTGCTCCAGCCATTGTGGGCGCTGAGCTTCGTGGGGACACACCAGCGGCGCGAGCAGGCGCGATTCGCGACAGTCGGCGTCGGCCCACAGTGCGTCGGCCAGGGCCTCGTCTTTGCCGGCCTTTGCGGCAATTTCCATGAGCTGAGGCAGGTTGAGGCCGAAGATCAGTCTGTGGGGTGTGGCGGTCTGTTGCTTGAGAGTGTCGGCCAGCAGTCCGTTGCGCAGGGCGAAGAACTGTTGTTTGGCTTCGCGCAGTTCCATTATGAAAGGAGTGATGCGATGGCTTCGTCGATGGTCAGAAGTGACTGTTGGCCGGTCTGCATGTTCTTTAATGTCAGTTTGTTTTCGGCCAGTTCCTGTTCGCCGACGATGGCCACGAATGGGATGGCGCGGTTGTCGGCATAGCACATCTGTTTTTTCATTTTTGCGGCGTCGGGGTAGATTTCGGCGGCGATTCCAGCCTGGCGCATGGATTTGACGAATGATGCCGATGCTGCGGCTTCGTCGTGTCCGAGGTTGAGGAATAGAATTTTTGAGCCGCTGAGCATTGATGCGGGGTAGAGGTCGAGCGTGTTGAGCACGTCGTATATGCGGTCTGCTCCGAAGCTTATTCCGACTCCGCTGATTCCGGGCATGCCGAATACTCCGGTGAGGTTGTCGTAACGTCCGCCGCCGGTTATGCTGCCGATGGCCACGTCTTTAGCTTTTACTTCGATGATGGCGCCGGTGTAGTAGTTCAGTCCTCGGGCCAGGCTGACGTCGAGTTCGAGTTCGGCGCGGAGTCCGAGGCGGTCGGATTCGGCAATGATGTATTCCAGTTCTTCCACGCCTTTTGATCCGGTTTCGCTTTGTGCCAGCAGGGTGCGCAGGGCAGCGAGTCGTTCTGCCGGAGATCCGCTGATGGCGAGGATCGGAGTGAGGGCCTCGATCGCGCCGGCACTCAGTCCGCGTTCGGTCAGTTCAGTTTTGACGTTGTCGAGTCCGATTTTGTCGATTTTGTCGATGGCGACTGTTATGTCGATCAGTTTGTCGGGTTCGCCGATGATTTCGGCTATTCCGGCCAGGATCTTGCGGTTGTTGAGTTTGATGGTTATGCGTATGCCGAGGCGGGCAAACACTTCGTCGACCATCTGCAGGAGTTCGACTTCGTTGAGCAGGGAGTCTGATCCGATTACGTCGGCGTCGCATTGATAGAATTCGCGGTAGCGTCCTTTTTGCGGTCGGTCGGCGCGCCATACCGGCTGGATCTGGTATCGTTTGAATGGGAATTGCAGTTCGTTGCGGTGTTGGACGACAAAGCGGGCAAATGGCACGGTGAGGTCATAGCGCAATCCTTTTTCGCAGATTTGTGAAGTCAGTTTGCCGATGTTTTCCGTTTCGATCAGCGACCGGTCCACACCGTTGAGGCAGTTTCCGGAGTTCAATATCTTGAACAGCAGTTTGTCTCCTTCTTCGCCGTATTTTCCCATCAGTGTGGAGAGGTTTTCCATGGCCGGAGTTTCGATGGGCTGATATCCGAAGAGAGAAAACACGGAGCGGATGGTGTCGAAGATATAGTTGCGCCTGGCCATTTCGCAGGCGGAGAAGTCGCGGGTTCCTTTGGGTATGGAGGGTTTCATTTTATATAGCTATAAGAATATTTTTCTGCAAAAATAACAATTTTCCGACAGCTTAGCAAATTTTCGCCGGAATTGCCTGGTTGATCGATCGTTGCGGGGCTGCGGCGTCAGAGTTTGATGTATATGCGCCGGCGGTATAATATGAGGCCGACCAGATAGCAGGCGGTCACTACCAGCAGTGAGTATATCAGTGACGGCATTGCCGAGCCGGATCCAAAGAGGGGATGCAGCAGGCTGTTGTATAGCGCGGCCGGGAGTGATGACTGGCCGACGGGGATTTCCCAGAGCAGGCATCCGAGCAGGGAGCTGAGCACATAGAGGGCGAGCGGGTTGACTCCGAACACGCGGAATGGCTGAGTCATCCACGGGCGAGTGGCTTTGCGGATGTCGATCAGGTAGATGAGGATGCCGAGCAGTGATGCGCCCATGCCGCATGAGATCATGACGAATGTCGGTGACCAGACTTTTTTGTTGATCGGGATTCCGGCGCTCAGTGCGAAGCCGGCTATGGTGAGAGCTGCGCCGACGAGCAGGAGCCGGGTTATGTCGCCGTTTTTTTCGGCGAGGGTGCGTCCGCACAGGTAGCCGATGAGCACGTGGGCCACTGAAGGCAGCAGGCCGAGCAGTCCTTCGGGGTCGAGCGCTATGCGGCCTCCGGGCACCCAGTCATGATAGATGTGGTCTGAGCCGAAGATCGCGAGGTCGACTTTTGAGACTATGTTTTCGATTGAAGGTTCGAAGCCTTTGAACATCAGCAGGATGATGGAGTAGGCGATGAGGAGCAGCGCCACGACGATACGCAGTCTGCGGCGGCTGAGCCAGAGGGCGAGCAGCGAGGCGATTCCATAGCTGAAGGCCAGGCGAGGCAGCACTCCGGTGAAGCGCAATGTGCTGAAGTCGAGTCCGCTGATGGCTCCGGAGATGTCTTTTTCGGCGAGGTCGAGCAGAGTGCCGACGAGGAATATCAGCATGGTGCGGCGCAGAATTTTTTTGATCGCGATGGCTGAGGGTTGAAAGTCAAACCGGCGCAGCGACAGGCTGATGCTGACGCCCATGATGAACATGAAGAATGGGAAAACGAGGTCGGCGGCAGTCAGTCCGTTCCATAGGGCGTGTTGCAGCTGGGAGTAGACTGGTGTGCCCCACAGGGCGGTGTTGACCATGATCATCAGCACGATTGTGAGTCCGCGCATCACGTCGAGCGCCTCAAGTCGTCGGTTTTTCATTTGGGGTTGTAGGGTCTGATGGTTTTGTTGATGCGTCGCCGTCCGGAAGAGAAGGCCCATTTGGCGAAGTATTTCAGCATGTTGCAGATGTGGATGCGGAGCATTCTGCCTGAGGAGTATGATGCAGCCGCGTGGGCGTGGGTGATGCTGACGGCGGGGTAGTAGAGTATGATGCCGCGTTGGTGCATGCGTCGCGACAGGTCAATGTCTTCGGGATACATGAAGAAGCGTTCGTCGAATCCTCCGATGGCTTGTGCGTCGGCCGTCCGCAGGAGCATGAAGCATCCTGTCTGGTAGGGGACGGCCATCGGTTTGTCGAGATCGCGGTCCATGAGCATGTATCGCCGGTTGGCTTTGCGGATCAGCGCCGGGAAGAATCGCCGTCCCATCAGGATCAATGGCGACGGGAGCAGGCGTGAGGAATATTGCGGAGTGCCGTCGGAGAGGAGTACCCGTGGCTGGATCTGCACGATTTCCGGGTTGCGCTCCATGACGTCGGTCAGTTCGTCAAGAATTTCGGGTTGGAAAAACACGTCGGCGTTGAGCACCAGATGGTATGGTTCTGATGTGCGCATCATGTCGGCGTTGTGGGCCGCGCCGAATCCGGGATTTGGCAGCGGTATGTAGTCCAGGTTTCGTTCTCTGGCGAATGTCTTGAGGCGTTGTTCCTGGCCGTTGTCGATAATGGTTATGCGTTTGACTCTGGGCGATGTGAGTGACTGGAGGCAACGGTCAAGTTCCTGGGTGTCGGTGTGATATGTGCAGATTGATATTGAAATCATTTTTCATGGAATGTAAACCGGCATGGCCGGCGCGGATTCACCGTTGGCGTAATCAAGCGCTGTTATGACATAGTAGCCTGACGTTGTCGGGGTGAATTCCGGGGAATATGTTATGCCGACGATGGCGCCCGGATCGTCGATGTCGATCATTTCGGGGTCGTCGAATCGGTATATGACCCATTTTCTCGCGTCGGGTGTTTTTTTCCAGTGTAGCCGGCCGTTGGAGAATGTCGGGTCGGATGGTTTGTCGGCGGGTTCAACGTGCAGCCACAGGTATTCGGGCACCAGCGCCGGCTTGGAGTATGCTCCGGCGCGGAGTTTTTCGGATATCGCGTCAAGATTGCCGGCATACCACCAGCAGTTGCCCTGTATTTCGTCGGCTTGTGCCGTCATGGCCAGTTTGTCGGCGAGTTCGCCGGCGTCGGCTGTTTTTTTTACGTCTTGTCCGATGTATACGTGGCGGCCTCGTCCGTTTTCGGCCCACCATGCGCACAGGGTGCGGTAGGATGCCCGGCGGTGGTCTATTTCCCAATACAGCTGCGGGATCTGATAGTCTATCCATCCTTTTTCGGCCCAGGAGGGAACGTCGGCATAGAGGTCGTCGTAGTTCTGCAGGCCTGACGTTTCGCTTCCGCGTTTGTCGGACGTTTTGTTGCGCCAGATGCCGAATGGGCTTATGCCGAATCGGACCCAGGGTTTGACGGTCGATATGGCCGTGTGGACCTGTTCGATAAGTTTGTCGACGTTTTGTCGTCTCCAGTCGCCGAGCGTTAGTTTTGATCCTGATTCGCGGTAGTGTTTGTGGTCGGCGAATTTTTCAGCTCCGTTGGGGTATGGATAGAAGTAGTCGTCGAAGTGTATGCCGTCAACGTCATAGCGGGTCACGATGTCGGTTACCACTTCTACTATGTGGTGTCTGTTTTCTTCCAGGGCGGGGTTGAAGTAGAGTCTGCGGTTGAATGTGACGTAACGTTCGGGGTGTTGCTTTGTGAAGTGGTTGTCGGGCAGTTTTTCGTTCGGCGAAGCAGTGACCCGGTATGGGTTGATCCAGGCGTGGAGTTCCATTCCGCGGGCGTGGCATTCGTCGATCATGAACTGCAGCGGGTCCCACAGCGGTTGTGGCGCAGTTCCGTTCCGGCCGGTCAGATGGCGGCTCCAGGGTTCGATTTCGGAGATGAAGAAAGCATCGGCCGACGGGCGCACCTGAAAGATGACGGCGTTGATGCCAGCGCGGTGAAGGCGGTCGAGCATGGCTTTCAGTTCGCTCTGGTTCTGGCTGGAATTCCGGCGTTGATATTGTTCCTGGAATACGGTCTGGATCCACGCGCCACGGAAGTCACGTTTTGGTCCCGGGGCCGACGGGTGTGCGGCCGTCAGCCACAGGACGCAGAATGTGGCGGAGATGATGATGCGTCGAAGCGGATTATTTGCCGAAAATCGAGGCATGTGAGTCAAGCAGTTCTTTGAACCGTGGAAGTGAGCGGAGTGGCGCGACGTTGATGCGGGCGTCTGAATTGCTGGTCCAGTCGTGGTAGTTGGCATAGCCGAGTTCCAGCGCTTTTTCCATGCATTCGAGGGCGCGCTCTTTGCGTCCGGCCCAGGCATAGAAGCAGGCGCCGAGGTAGTGTGCGCGTCCGTCATAGTCGGGTTGTGACAGGCATTCGTCCATCCAAGCCGTTGCTCTTGGTGTTTCTCCGGCGAAGAGGCGTGCGAAGCCGAGCATTGAGCCGATGCGTTCGCTGTGGTCGAGTCCAAGGTCAATGACGCGGGTGTAGTAGTTTTTGGCTGTGGCGGGCTGGTTGAGGAAGTCGTTGAGAATCCATGCGCGATAGAAGTATGTCATGGGGTTGTAGGGCTCGTTCATGAGCACTTCTCCGACAATTGCCTGGGCATCGTCGTATTGCTTCAGCGCCAGTTGAGCCATTGCTTTGGCCATGAGCGCTTCGCTTGAATCGGGGTTGAAGTCCAGCGCGCGTTCGGCCGACTGGAGCGCACGCTCGTTGTCGTCGAGTGCCAGCAGGATTTTGGAGCGGACGGCATAGTAGTGGGCCACGTCGTCATCTTCGTCGTATTTTGTGATTGCCAGTTCGATGTTGTCGAGTGCCGTGGGGTAGTCGCCGAGCGCATGGTGGCATTCGGCCAGCAGGGTGTAAAGTCCGGCGTAGTTGTAGAGGTTGTTGTCGATGATGTGGCTGAAATCTTTGATGGCCGACACATAGTGATAGTGTGCGGCGGCGATGGATCCGCGGAGCCAGTAGTATAGAGGGGTGCGGGGTGCGGTTTTGATGGCGTTGCTCAGTCCGGTCATGACGGCGGCATAGTTTCCATTGGCCATTTCCACCAGTTTCGGCAGGGCCAGGGGGTCGGATGAGTCGGTTGCGAGCGCGAGCAGCAGGTCGTCGACAGCTCCGTTGTAGTCACCCATCAGTTGTTTTACTTCGGCCCGTCCGACAAACACGGCGCTTTGAGCCGGAGATAGTCCCGTTGCCATTTCGCAGTATTCATTGGCCATGCCGATGTTTTGTTCTTTGGCGGCTATGCGGGCCAGTCCGAACAGGGCTTCTGTGCTCCGCGGATTCATGCGGCGCAGGCGCTCATAGTCGGCTTTGGCGGCCGACATGTTGTCCAGTTCCAGATGAAGGTCAGCCCGCATTTGCAGTGCGGCCGAGTTTGAGGGGTCGATTGTGATCGCCTGGTTGATGTCGTCGAGTGCCTGGGTGTATCGTTTCAGTTGCCAGTATGAAGCGGAGCGCAGTGCATATATCGGGAAGAGCAGCTCGGTGTCTGTTTCCGGGCAGTATTTTACGGCGCGGTCAAGGTCGTCGAGTGCTTTGAGGTATTCTTCGTGGTGGTAGTAGTCGTTGGCGCGGCGATATAGTACTTCATAGTCGCGATAGTTTTCGCGAAGCATCTCTTCATAGGTGTTCATCACCGCGC
Organism: uncultured Porphyromonadaceae bacterium; assembly: GCA_947177035.1. Classification (GTDB taxonomy): domain Bacteria; phylum Bacteroidota; class Bacteroidia; order Bacteroidales; family Muribaculaceae; genus UBA3263. The sequence continues at coordinate 39,124 of CAMWSS010000020.1, forward strand.
GTGAGATGTTGTCGTAGGGTATTGCCGCCTGTGAGGCGGATGGTGCTGCGGTGGTTGTTGCGGCGGCAAAGATCAGGGCTATGATTGTTTTATTGAAATTCATAGGAAATGCTGGTTAGGGCTTGTTTAATAATAGATGTTACTGGCCGGGCGGTCAGTCACCGAGCATATTTTTGCTTGCGATGAGGGGGTTATGGGGTTTCATAACGACCGAAGTGCTATCGGAAATCTGCCGGCGAATGGCCGGACGGATGCATCATTCATCATAGACTTCTTTTGTCTTATTTTAGAAATTAGCGGTAGAGAGTTGTCTGATAATTAAGTTACCTTATGCTTCGCATTTTTTGCTGCTTTTCGTCTTGTGACGAAATCCGGCTCAAGCTATGCGACCCTGCCGGCAACTTTATTATTAAACAGGCTCTTAGAGTTGGTTGATTATGTGGACCGTCGAAGCCGCAAACAATGCCGCGGTTTCGGTGCGCAGCCGGTTGTCGCCAAGAGTGACGGGGGTGAATCCGTGGTCGAGTGCCAGTTGCACTTCGTCGGGAGAGAAGTCGCCTTCGGGTCCGATGAGCACGGCAGTGTCGGTTTGCGGAATGATCTGGCGGGCCAGCAGCAGGCGTTCGGATTCGTGGTCGCAGTGGCATATGAATTTCCGAGTGGCGTCGCATTCTGTGATGAAGCGCTTTATCGGAGTCATTGCGTCAATTTCAGGCATCACGGATTTGAGCGATTGCTTCATGGCGCTGACGGCGATTTTGGTCAGGCGTTCGGTTTTCAGTTCGCGTCGTTCGGAGCGTGCGCACAGGAGCGGAACGAAGCGGTTGATTCCGACTTCGGTCAGTTTTTCCATAAGCCATTCCATTCGGTCGAGGTGTTTGGTCGGAGCCACTGCCAGGGTGAGCCGGTAGCTCCAAGGCAAGGGGTGGTCTGTTGTGTCGATCACTTCGACTGTTGCGTGCTTAGGGTGTGCCGACAGGAGGCGGCAGTGATATAGCCGGCCTTTGCCGTCGGAGAGTTCAAGCTCGTCGCCGGGCTGCATGCGCAGCACTTTCACGCAGTGGTGAGAGTCAGATTCGGGAAGTATCGGGCTGACTGCTATGTCGGGGGCGTAGAACCGGATCACTTCTGTGGCTGGTGCTTGTATTTGAAACAGATGGCGAAGAGCACAAGGACCACAGCGGCGTATGCTGAGAAGATGAGCCATGTGTTGCTCCAGTCTCCGACCATGAAGTTGCCTTCATAGTGGCAGAAGTGGTTGACCACGGCGCCTGCGGCTATCATGCCGACAGTCGCGCCGATGCCGTTGGTCATCAGCATGAACAGGCCTTGGGCCGATGCCTGGATTTCGGGGCTGGTTTCGCGTTCGACGAATAATGCGCCTGACACGTTGAAGAAGTCGAAAGCCACGCCATAGACTATCATTGACAGGATCAGCGCCAGCACTCCGGGAAATTCGGGTCCGCCGATGCTGAACAGGCCGAAGCGGAGCACCCATGCTCCCATGGCCATAAGCATTACGTTTTTGATGCCGAAGCGTCGCAGGCAGAATGGGATCAGCAGGATGCAGAATGCTTCGGAAATTTGTGACAGAGAGGTGAGCAGGGTTGCGTTTTGTGCCGCAAAGGAGTCGGGAAATTCGGGAAGATAGCTGGTGATGAACGGGGTGGCGTATCCGTTTGTGATCTGGAGTGATACGCCCAAGAACATCGAGAAGATGAAGAAGATGGCCATTTTTCGCGTTTTGAATAGCCGGAGGGCATCGAACCCGAGCATCTGGGCCAGCGTTTTTTTCTGATTTTTGTTTTCGGCGACATTGCCTGTCAGCGGACATTCCGGCAGAGTCAGGCAGTAGAGTGCAAGGCAGAGTCCGAGAATGGCGCAAACCAGCAACTGGTTGACAGTGTATTGGAAGCGGGGATCATAGGCTGAGCCTTCGCCAAGCGGGTTGGACAGAGAGAATCCGAATGTGCCGTCGGCCACGTAGAAGCTGTTGACAAACCACATTGCGGCGATGAAGCCGACGGTGCCGAGCACACGGATGGGCGGGAAGTCTTTGATTGTGTCGAGACCTGACCGTTTCAGAATAGAGAATGCCGTGGTGTTTGCCAGGGCGATTGTCGGCATGAAGAATGCCACTGACAGGGTGTAGAGCGTGAAGAACGGAGCGAATTCCAACGTGGGGTGAGTGGATCCATACCACCATGCGCAACCCATGAAGATTGCCGCCAGTGCATGACAGAGACCGAGAAGTCGTTGCGGCTGGACGTATTTGTCGGCGATCACGCCGATTATGGCCGGCATAAAGATTGACACGATGCCTTGCATGGCATAGAATAGCGGAATTTTTTCGCCGAGGCCGTGTGGGCCGAGATAGTTCGCCATGCAGGTCAGATAGCTTCCCCAGATTGCGAATTCGAGGAAGTTCATGACCGATAGTTTTGTCTTGATTCTGTTCATTGTCGGTTATGATCGTTTTTTCTTTTTGTCTATCAGTGAGTTGATGCGGGCTGCTTCTTCATAGTTTTCGGCTTTGACAGCTTCGTCCAGCATCTGGCGCAGTTGTTCTTCGGTCGGTTCGTTGTCGGTGGCAGCATTGGATTGTGTTGTTGGCTCGTTTTCGAGCACAAATCCGCATTCCTGGAGGATTTCTGGAGTGGTGTAGATCGGCGCTCCGGTGCGCATCGCGATGGCAATGGCGTCAGATGTTCTGGAATCGATGTTTACACGTCGTTCGCCATCGGTGAATCTTAGTTCGGAATAGAATACTCCGTCTTCAAATTTGTAGATGAATACTTCTTGCAGGGCAATGCCGAATGCGTGTGTCATTGTGGAGAAGAGGTCGTGGACCATCGGACGGCGTGACGCCGCCGACTGGTCGAGGCGTGCCGCGATGGCGTTTGCTTCAGGCACTCCTATCACCACCGGAATGCGTATCGGACCGTCGGCCTGTGCCAGAATTAAGGCATATGCGCCCTGACGGATCTGTCCGATCGACAGCCCGAGCACTTTGAGTCTGATTCGTGTGGCTGACATATTTTGCGTTATCGGTTGATGTTCTGCCCTGTGATGACTCCGCTGCCATAGCAGATGCGTCGGTCGCGGTCGTATATGACAGCAAATTGCCCCGGGGCGATGCCTTGTATCTTCTCCTGGCTTTCGATCACGAATTCGCGGTCGGAGAGGCGGGTGAGAGTCGCCGGAATGAATTCTGGGGTGTGGCGGTTTTTGAATGTGATCTCGGTGAGAGATGGATCTTTGGTGATCCAGTGCATTTCGTCGAGGTGCAGGGTGTGTCCGTATTGCTTTTCCGTGTCATAGCCTTGTGAGACATAGACCACGTTGTCGTGGACGTTTTTTTTGACCACATACCATGGGCCGCCGCTCAGGCCGAGGCCTTTTCGCTGTCCGATGGTGTGGAACCAGAAGCCACGGTGTTCACCTAACTTGCGCCCTGTTTCCAGCTCGATGATCGGCCCGGCTTTTTCGCCGAGGTGCCGACGGATGAAGTCGTTGTAGTTTATTTTTCCAAGGAAGCATATTCCCTGGCTGTCGCGCCGGTATGCGTTGGGCAGCGCCTCCTGGATGGCAATTTCGCGCACACGGCTTTTGGGGATGTCGCCGATCGGAAACATCACGTGGCAAAGTTGCTGATATGTTATCTGCGCCAGAAAATCCGTCTGGTCCTTAACCGGGTCGGGAGCAGTGCCGAGATATGTCAGTCCGTCGTCGCCACACAGTGTGGTGGCATAGTGTCCGGTGGCGGTCTTGTCGAAGTCTTTTCCCCAGCGCTGTTCAAAATATCCGAGCTTTATCATGCGGTTGCACATGATGTCGGGATTGGGAGTGAGGCCTTCGCGCACGGTGCGAAGCGCGTATTCCATCACAGAATCCCAGTATTCCTGGTGTAGGGAGACGACGTCGAACGGAAGGCCGTAACGTCGGGCTATCACCTGACACATTTCAATGTCTTCGTCGGCCGAGCAGTCACCCTCTCCGTTGTCGAGTCCTATCCTTATATAAAATAGGTGTATGTCGTGGCCTTGTTCAACGAGGCGGTGCACGGCCACGGCGCTGTCCACTCCGCCTGAAATCAGTGCTGCTATTCTCATTGTTCTCTGCGGATTTGGTTCATGATCTCTTCGCAGGTCTGAATCATAAATGGTATGGTCAGATTCGTGCGGGTTATCACTTTATTGGAATCGACGATGTAGACGTTGGGAAGATGTCGCAGGTCGAAGTAGTCAAAAGCTTGAGGCAAGGCGGCGACGATCCATTTTTGCGGCACGTTTTCCAGTGCTTTCCACCATGACTGGTCGGGAGTGCCCGGATATATGAATATCGGCTTTATCCATTCTGATTCGATCAGGGCCGATGCCGAGGCGTTGGCCTGGAGAAACAGACGCTCCATTCTGCCGTCGGGCGAATCGGGGATGTCGAAGATGAGGATGTATTCTCCCGAATAGGCGTCGGTGGTGTCGTTCAGCATAATGGTTGATCCGTCGGCCAGCGTCATTGGAATGGCCGGCAGAGCCGCGCCCTCTTTGGAATGGTTGATCACCTGGATCTGTCGTTTTAGCCGTTCACGGTCTGCGGCCGGTGTTTTTTTGTGCTTTGAGGCGGCAGTTGCGAAGCGGGCATAGATCTCTTCGTTTGGAAAATACGCACTGTCGGCATAAAACAGCGCTTCGGCCATCCGGGTCAGTTCCACAAGGTCTTTTGGACGTTTGCTTACTTTGTCGATTAGATTGTCAATCGAGGCGAAAACGGTATCGGCGGCAGCCAGCGGGAAAATCTCGGCATATTCCCGGAGAGCGTTCTCCATCTTTTTGTGGGATGAAAACGCGCTTTTCCATGGACAATGATCCCAGAAGTGTTCGACTATATAGTTTGCTCGCGCGCGTCCGACAGGAAGCGATTCCGGCACGGCCGGATAAGGAAAGTATGAATCCGCATGGAGATTCATGCCGGTCAGCGACGTTATTGCGATGATTAAAATCAGTAATCTGTTCATGGTTGAAGCTATATTATATTAGCCCACAAAATTACACATTATATAAAAAACAACCAAATTTTCTTGAGAAGAGATGCCGTGGGTGGATTTCGGCGCTTTTCCGGCGAGTTTTTGATGGTGTGCCGGCGGTTGCTGAGTGGCGTGTTTTTGGGCGTTTTACGCGGATTGTTGGCTGTTGTTGATGTTAATGAATGTTAAAGTCGGAAATAAAAAAGTTGGTGTAAGCGGCTGTTTTGTAATGAATTGTGAAAAACATGTTGTAAAACATAAAAATTTGGGTGTTT
>CAMWSS010000021.1 GCA_947177035.1 uncultured Porphyromonadaceae bacterium
TTTCGTCCCTCTTTCTGAAGTGACACAAGACGCGAATCCTCAAGCAAGGCTATTGACACCTCGCCGGGCTGCACGTCGACTATCAGTTCACTTTTCATTTACGTGGATTCGGTTAAATATTAGAGTTTGTAGAAAAAAGAAATAGAACAAACTTTCGCCCGGTTGTATTTCAGCCAATTCGCCTTTCCCCGACTCAAAAGTTTGTTCTGAATTCTTTTTGTTGTCTTTGTCTGGGCCTTGCCAACGGGTGTGGACCGCCCAGACCGCGTCACTAAAACTTATTTCTTCTTGTGACGATTTTTACGCAAACGCTTTTTGCGCTTGTGAGTAGCCATCTTGTGGCCTTTGCGTTTCTTTCCGCTGGGCATGATGTTGAGCTTTAGAGGTTATGATGTGAATGTTATTTGTCTATTGTCGTAAGCAGAGAAGCCGGAATTACTTCTTCACCTCTTCCATAAACGCTTTCGCCGGCTTAAATGCGGGGATTTTGTGTTCAGGAATGATAATGGTGGTGTTCTTTGAAATGTTTCTGGCGGTTTTTTCAGAACGGGTCTTTATAATAAAGCTGCCGAAGCCGCGCAGATACACATTCTCTCCATTGATCAGAGAGTCCTTGACAACGTCCATGAATTTTTCAATTGTTTCAAGAACATTGGCGCGGTCAATGCCGGTCGTTTTGGCGATTTCGCTGACGATGTCTGCTTTTGTCATGGGTTAATTAATTGAGTTTTACTTATTAATAGTTATTGTTGGGCCACATCGCAGCCCATAATCCTACAGCCTTGCGATGTTTTGCGAGTGCAAATATCCGAATTTTTTTTCACATAGCCACAAAAAAGCGCTGAAAAAATTCGCTAATCGGATAAAATATAGCCGATTTGCCCAAGTTCCGCGACTTCAAACGCACCCTCCGGACAAATTTTATCGCCATCCGGAGAAAAGAGCGCGGCATGCCATCCGGCTGCCATCGCGCCGGCAATATCAGTGTCGGGATTATCGCCGACCATCAGACATGAACCGGCCGGAACTCCGGCCTTGCGCCTTGCATATTCGAATATGCGGCGGTCAGGCTTAGCCACTCCAGCATCATCGCTCAAAACCACCGCGTCAACCAGACGGTCAAGCCCACACGTCTGCAACTTGCAATGCTGGACCTGAGTGAATCCGTTGGAAAGAACACCTATTTTATATGAACGCGAACGAAGCTCCTCCAAAATCTCTCGCGCACCGGGCAGCAGGCGCGACATGCGGCCGAGGCGGTCAAGGTAATGTCCGTCCAGAAATTCGCCCTCTTCATCGGCCCTCCGACAGCCGGCCTCGGCCAACGGATGGCGAAAACGGTCGGCCCGCAAAAACGCGCTGTCGATATTTCCGGCGGCAAACTCACGCCACAGCCTGTGATTATGCTCCTCATAACGGTCCACCCACTCCTGCTCCGTGGCAAACCAGCGGTCAAAACCGCGCTCATGATAGATCGCGCCCAGCAGCTCACGCGAATTGCTGCGGAAATCCCACAGAGTGTCGTCAAGATCAAACCACACCCAACTGATGTCATTTAACTGCTTCATATTCTGCAAAATTACGCATTTCCCGCGAAAAACCGGCAAAACCGGAGCCAAAACCTGAAAATTATTCGTAATTTTGCACCATGAGCTTGATTCTGCGCAACAGAGGCCAGGGACTGTGGATGGTGCTTCGCATAACCGCCGAAGCAGCGTCCGCATTTTTCATCACAGCCGCCATAATCGACGCCGGCGTCGGCATGACCCGCATCGGACGCTACCTGCAGACCATCCAGCTCATCCCCGCCGCATTCGCCCTCAGCCTGTCGACGATCGCCGTCTGGATCGGCCTGACGCTGATCTTCGGCAGGATATACTGCTCGACAGTGTGCCCGCTCGGCGCGCTGATGGACCTGGCCGCGCGCTCCAGGCCGCAGAAACGGACCTACCGATACTCCAGACCGGCCGAATGGCTCCGCACCCTCTTTTTAGGCATATTCCTGATCATGGCCGTGTCTGCCGTCATACCGCGACAATGGATCGAACCGGCCGGAATATACTCCGAAATAATCGCCGGCATACGCTGGCCGCGAATCTCGCTCGGCACTGCAGCGGCACTGACAGCCGCAGCCGCGGTCACAATCACCGCATGGCGACGCGGACGCCTGATATGCAACACCGTATGCCCGGCCGGAACCATCCTCGGAATCATCGCCCGCCACAGCGCCATGCGCATCGACATCAACACCGACCGATGCATCCAGTGCCGCCGGTGCGAACAAGCCTGCAAGGCCGGATGCATCGACATGCTGAGCCACACGGCCGACATGAGCCGATGCGTCGTCTGCTTCAACTGCCTGCCCGTGTGTCCGAACGAAGCCATCGCCTACACCACGCGCCGACACACTCTCTCCATCCCAATGATGCAATCTCTGAAACCAACCCCACAGACCCAGATATGCGACAATACCTCGACTTGCTCTCCGACATCATCGAAAACGGAACTGTCAAATCCGACCGCACCGGAACCGGAACCATAAGCGTATTCGGCCGCCAGATGCGGTTCGACCTCAGTCAGGGCTTCCCGCTGCTGACCACAAAAAAACTCCACCTAAAATCAATAATCCACGAACTGCTCTGGTTCCTGAGCGGCGACACCAACATCAGATACCTGCAAGCCAACGGCGTCAGAATCTGGAACGAATGGGCCGACGAAAACGGAGACCTCGGACCCGTCTACGGCCACCAGTGGAGATCCTGGCCCGGACGCAACGGCCAGACCATCGACCAGATAGCCGACGTGGTCCGACAGATACGCGAAACGCCCGACTCACGGCGAATGATCGTGACCGCATGGAATCCGGCCGACGTCCCGAGCATGGCGCTCCCGCCATGCCACGCATTCTTCCAGTTCTACGTGGCCGACGGACGCCTGTCGCTCCAACTATACCAACGGAGTGCCGACACATTCCTCGGCGTCCCGTTCAACATTGCGTCATACGCACTGCTGCTGATGATGATGGCCCAGGTCACAGGACTCAAACCCGGCGAATTCATCCACACCCTCGGCGACACCCACCTATACCTCAACCACATCGACCAGGCCAGGCTGCAACTCTCACGTCAGCCCGACAAACTGCCGCAGATGCACCTCAACCCCGACGTCAAATCAATCTTCGACTTCAAATTCGAAGATTTCACCCTCACGGACTACAATCCGCAGCCCCACATAGCCGCCACGGTATCCGTGTGACATAGACATCCGCCACAAAGCGCCTCGCCCACCGCAACCGCCGGCTTTCGCCTCCACCGGCCCGGCAATCGCGACAAATATGTCATAAACATTTGCATATCGTTTCTTTTTTCACTAACTTTGCAGTCGCATATACATTTATCTATCATCGCAGTATGCATAATAAACCGATCGGTATTCAAAATATGAACAAGACACTGCTATGCGCCTTGTTGGCGCTGACAAGCCTTTTGTGCGGATGCGTAACGCCGAAAAACATCACATACATGCAAGGGTTTGACGAGGGAATGGCCCAGACCGTTCGCGAAATGACCCGCATGAAAGTACAGCCTGACGACAAACTGTCGATTATCGTCAGCGCCAAAGACCCCGAACTGGCCCAGGTGTTCAACCTAACCATCGCCCAACTGCGGGCAGGACAAAGCGCCAAGGCAGCCTCCGCCAGCAACGGACAGACAGCCGCCTTCACCGTGGCTCCCGACGGAACGATCAACTACCCCATCCTCGGCAAACTCCACGTGGCCGGACTTGACCGCGTCGAACTCGCCTCGGCCATCGAGCAGAGACTGACTGCCGAAAACCTGCTCAAAGACCCCATCGTCATCGTTGAATTCCTCAACGCCACGGTGTCACTGCTCGGCGACGTAAGCTCACCGGGAGAATACCCCATCGACCGCGACAACATGACAATCCTGCAAGCCCTCGGCAAAGCCGGCGACCTGCAGATCACCGGCATGCGGCAAAACGTGCTAGTGGTCCGCGAAGAAAACGGCAAAGACGTTGCCTATCGCCTTGACCTCACCGACACGGAAACCCTGATGACATCACCCGCATTCTACGTCCAGCAGAACGACGTCATATACGTCGAACCTAACGACACGAAAAAACGCCAGTCCACGGCCAACGGCAACACATTCCTCACCCCCGGATTCTGGCTCTCGATCATCTCTTTCCTGACCTCAATGGTGGTTCTTATTCTCCGATAACCCGAAACCTCTGCAACCGACATGGCTGAAAACGATAACAAAGACAAATTCAAAAGCGCAATAATAACCCAGGTACAGATCACCGACGTCCTGACAATGACACTGCGTCGATGGCCCTGGATCCTTCTCTCAGTCCTGCTCTGCGTGGGCGCCGCATGGCTCTACCTGCAGTTCACTCCGCCGGTCTACACACGCTCCGCATCCATCCTCATCAAAGGCGACATGGCCAACAAAGGCGGTGCATCGTCAGAAATGGACGTATTCGCAAGCATGGGCCTCGTACCCCCGACCTCAAACATCAACGACGAACTCAACAAACTGCAATCGCCCGACGTGATGCGCGAAGTCGTGCTCAGGCTCAACCTCAACATGGACTACACCGCCGACGGCACCTGGCACGAAAACGTCCTTTACGGCACCTCACAGCCCGTCACCGCACAATTCATCTCCCTGCTCGACTCCGAAGAAGCATCAGCCGAAATCAACATCAGCAAAAACGGAGAAATCACACTCAGCGACCTCACACTCAACGGCAAAGAACTCACCTCTCCCTCCGGATCACACCACTTCGGCGACACCATAGCCACCCAGGCCGGATCACTCGTGATCAAAGCCACCCCCTACCACAAAGCCGGATCACACGAATCGGTCAACATCCGGCAGATGCCGCTGCGCGAAGCTGTCAGCACCTACATGAAAGAATTCTCGGCAATACGCAAAGGCACAAAAGACAACGTGATCGTCCTGACCGTAAACGACAAATCCATCCAGCGCGCCGAAGACATCCTCAACACCATCATCGACGTATACTCCGAAAAATGGATGGCCGACCGAAACCAGATCTCCGTATCGACGTCCAACTTCATCAACGAACGCCTTGAAGTCATCGAAACCGAACTCGGCAACGTCGACGCCGACATCTCCAACTTCCAGGCCGAAAACCTGATCCCCGACGTACACCAGGCCGCCTCGATCTACATGACCGAAACACGCGAAGCCGACGCACAGATCGCCGAACTGAGCAACCGGCAACAGATCGCCCGCCACCTGCGCACATACGTCAACGACCTCGAAAACAAATACACCGTACTGCCCGCCAACGTCGGAGTCGAAAACTCGGCCGTCGAAAACCTCATCGGACAATACAACGCCCTGGCAATCCAGCGCGAACAATACATCAAAAACAACACCTCGGCAATACACCCCGTGGTAACCGACGTCGAATCCCAGATGGCCGGATTCCGCACCGCCATCATAGCGACCATCGACGCCCACATCGAAGCGCTCGACACCAACATACGCAACCTCAGAGCCACACAGCGAACTGCCACCGCAAACCTCGCGGCCAACCCCGCACAGGCCAAATACCTGCTCTCGGTCGAACGCCAGCAGAAGGTCAAAGAATCACTCTACCTGTTCCTGCTCCAGAAACGCGAAGAAAACGAACTGTCACAGGCATTCACCGCCTACAACACCGAAGTAATCACCCGACCCTCAGGCAGCCCCCTGCCAACATCTCCCCAAAAAGAATCCCTGCTGCTTGCCGCCTTCGCCATCGGCCTTGTGCTCCCATTCGGCGTCACATACCTGCTCGAAAGCACCAACAACCGCGTGCGTGGCCGCAAAGACATCGAAGCACTCACAATGCCATTCCTGGGTGAAATCCCCGAATGCCGTCCGCGCAACAAAAAAGCGCAGACAGACCGCATCGTCGTCAAACAAGGCAAACGCAACGTCATCAACGAAGCCTTCAGAGTGCTCCGCACAAACCTCGGATTCGTCACCAACCAGGGAAACAACAGCGAATGCAACGTCATCATGATCACCTCATTCAACCCCGGATCAGGCAAGACGTTCATCTCCCTCAACCTTGGCACCAGCCTCGCCATCAAAGGCAAACGAGTGCTCATAATCGACGGCGACCTGCGCCGCTGCACCACCTCTTCCTATGTAGACACCCCGGCCAACGGCCTCAGTGGCTACCTCTCAAACACGATCACCGACATAAACTCCGTGATCATCAAAGACACGATAGCCGAAAACCTTTCGGTGCTCCCCGTAGGCGCAATCCCGCCGAACCCCACAGAACTGCTGGAAACCGAAAGATTCAGCACTCTCATCTCTAATCTCAAAAAAGATTACGACTACATCCTGATCGACTGCCCGCCAGTCGAAATGATGGCCGACGCACAGATCATCAATGCCGTGGCCGACAACACCATCTTTGTCATCCGCGCAGGACTCTTCGTCAGAGCCATGCTCCCGGAACTCGAACGAATCTACATTGAACGCAAATATCGCAACATGTGCCTTATCCTCAACGCCACACCTGCATCCGAAAGCCACACTTACGGAAAATACGGATATGGATACGGGTATGGTTACGGAAACTACTCCCACTACACCCAGGCCAACTGATCGGCCTGGGTGACTCCCCACCCCCCCCCTTAAAACGCACAAACACAACATGGATAGGACACAAAACGAACCCGGGGCAGCTTTTATCCCCCACCGCAACCAGGCCAACCGATTCAAGATCAACAACATACAAACGACAATTCCTCAACAGAACACTATAAAATGAGAGCCATCGACAAAGCTGTGTCGTGGTACTTTTCACGGCAAGCACTCCCTTACTGGATAATTCTGACCATCGACTGCCTTGAAATCCTCATTTCAGGCATCATAGTCTACACCCTCACCCACGGCATCGAAGTAGCAATATCGGTATTCCCGGCACTGCTCGGCACAATGCTCGTATACCTGATACCCTACATCATCAGCTTCCGCATATTCCGGCCCTACATCGGAGTCATGCGATTCGCATCATTCGCCGACCTGCGCCGACTCGGATCGGCCGTCCTCACGGGCTTCATACTCATAGCCCTCCTCCGCGTCATATTCAACCTCGACGCCATCCTGCTCCCCGTAAGAGACTCCACACTGCTGTTCACCTCACTCTCCTCAATCCTTCTGATGTGGGGCACACGCATCGTCGTCAAATCGATCTACGACAGCATCATCAACTCCTCCCGCCATATCCGCGTATTCATCTACGGCGTCCGCGACGGCGGAGTCGCCATCGCCAAATCCATCAACGCCCAGCCCCAGTCGCCATACGTGATCTCAGGATTCGCATGCGACGAAGCCGACATGATCGGAAAACGACTCATGGGCCACAACATCTATCCCGGCGGCACATCCATCGTCAGCATAATGCGCAAAAAACACGCCTCCACCCTGCTCGTCTCGCCTCTACTGAGCGACAGCGTGCGCAACAACCGGGAAATGGTCGACGAACTCATCGCGGCTGGCATCAAAATAATGATGCTTCCCGCCGCCAAAGAATGGGACGGAAAATCAGAACTCAACTACACCCAGCTCCGGTCTGTCAACGTCGAAGAACTCCTCCCGCGCGACAAAATCGAAATTGACATGGACGCAGTCGGAAACCTGCTCCGCGGAAAACGCATTCTGATCACCGGAGCGGCCGGATCAATCGGCTCGGAAATGGTGAGACAGATCGCTCCATTCAAACCCGAAAAACTCATACTCGTCGACCAGGCCGAGACTCCGCTCCACGACATCAGACTGATGATGATACGCCAATGGCCCGAAATCGACGCACTCACCATAGTCGCCGACATCGCCAACCAGAAACGCATGGAAGAGATCTTCAGAAGCCATAAGCCTGAATACGTCTTCCACGCCGCCGCCTACAAACACGTCCCGATGATGGAAGACAACCCTTCCGAATCAATCGAAAACAACGTCAACGGCACCCGCATCATCGCCGACCTCGCCGTGAAATACGGCACCGTCAAATTCGTAATGGTCTCCACCGACAAAGCCGTAAACCCGACAAACGTCATGGGCTGCTCGAAACGCATATGCGAAATATACGTCCAGGCACTCGACAAAGCAATCAAAGACGGACTGGTCGAAGGCAAAACCCAATTCGTCACAACCCGCTTCGGCAACGTGCTCGGATCCAACGGATCGGTGATCCCGCTCTTTGAAAGCCAGATCAAAGCCGGAGGACCGGTCACCGTGACCCACCCCGACATCATACGCTTCTTCATGCTCATCCCCGAAGCATGCAAACTCGTGCTCGAAGCAGGCACCATGGGAACCGGAGGCGAAATCTTCGTGTTCGACATGGGCAAACCGGTCAAAATCGCCGACCTCGCCCGACGAATGATCAAAATGAGCGGAGCTAAAGACATCGAGATCAAATACACCGGACTCCGCGACGGCGAAAAACTCTATGAAGAAGTGCTCAACGACAAAGAAATCACAATGCCGACCTTCCACAAAAAAATCAAAATCGCCAAGGTCCGCGAATACGATTTCAACGAAGTCAACACATCAATCTGCGAAATCATAAAACTCGCTACCACAGCCGACGACATGACAACTGTGGCCGCGATGAAAGCGCTTGTCCCCGAATTCCGATCGCAACACTCGAAATACGAGGCACTTGACCACAAAGCAGACACAACCGACAAAAAATAATCGCAAAAAAAACCTCAAAAAATTTGCACAACTCAAAAATAGTTCATACCTTTGCACCTGTCAAAACGACAATACCACCTTGCCTTGTGGTGTAATGGTAGCACGTCGGATTCTGGTTCCGCCTGTGAGGGTTCGAATCCTTCCAAGGCAACACAAAGAAAGAGCTAAGTCACGCAGACTTAGCTCTTTCTTTATTTTTCACCCCGCCGCAAAATGTTAAACAAGCATTCCGCAGAGGCGTAAAACGCTAATTCTTTAATGATAATAACAGCTATCAAGCCTTGTTCGGTCTGGTAGCTGTTATTATATTGGGAAAGAATGAAACTGTGTCTAAAATTCTAAAAAATGTATTGTACTCCGATTTCATAACCTATGTACAAATGCTGTTCGCTTTTTTCATTTGTTTTAGACCAAAGGGTGTGCTTGGGTGTTATCGAAGCATTTAAATCGGAGTATAGATAGTTAATGCTTGCGCCTCCAAAGAGATTAAAGTGATTCCACAACTTAAATGAAGGAGCGAGAAGATAGCCTAAATTGTATGTCGATGGATCCGTTTCAGTCGTAATCACAGATGTATGACCTTTGAATTCATTGTCTATCCGAAACCATTTTGTTGCCGGAATATGTATGCCATAACCACATTCCACGACACCCTTGTTATCCTTCATGTTATGATTAAAACCTACACCAAGAATACCATAGGTGTATTTGCCTCCTGATCTGAATGACAACATTGTATTACCCAGCAGGTCATATGTGAGAGCCAAACCAAACTCACCCTTCTTGATTATATTTACAAAACCGATTGGAAATTCACTTTCTTCAGCGATATTAAGGATGCCTGCAAACTGTACTCCTTTGACTTTTTGGGCTTTGTTCATTATCCCGGCGAATTGTAAGCCACTGACGTCTCCGGCAATATTTGCAATTCCGGCAAACTGTATTCCATCGAATTCCCCTTTGGTATAGTTCCCGATGCCACTAAACATCATGCCCTTTGAACCGGAGCCGGAAATACCCAAAATGCCGGACAATTGAAAACCGCGATAGGATGAGGCAGTAATATTGGATATTCCGGCTATGGCACAACCGGTGCCGACTCCTCCGATATAGTTGGTAATTCCGGAAATCTGCATTCCTGTCGCATTATTCATTACAATATTGCCCAATCCGGCTAAACTAAAGTATTTCTCGTTCTTAGATACACCAGCCAACAGATTTATTGACACGCCATTGGTATATTCTTTTGCTGACAGGCCATTGGTTCCCAATGGATAAACAAAACTTATCTGAAACGGGCGATATGGTTGGTCCTGTGCCGCAATTTGTAATACGGTCAGGAGAAGAGTCAATAACAAAGTTCTGATTCTCATAAGTAGTTTATAACGTTTAGCATGCGATTGGCTCAACGCTGCATTATAGATAAAGAAACGTGAGCCAACTATGCCACGTCTTAACTTGAAGGTCGTAGGAAACCATTAGGACAGATGTAACAATAGTGACCCACGCATATGCGAGGGAATCACTATGCTAATCCTTGTCCTATTTGAAAATTTCCTACGTTTTCAAGTTACAAGATTTGCATAACGCTTCTTATTTTACCAAAATGTCGTGGACAGCCCGAAGACTATCCGACTGCAAAATTAACTATTTTTGCCCGGAAATGCAAATTATAGGCTGCCCCGTCTTTAAGTGCTTGAAATTTGCAACGGTAAAATAATTGTCATAACTTTGCCATCATGACAACAACCACCTTACATACCAAACGGACAACGCTTCGTCCTTGGCGCATATCTGACGCCGAAAGCCTTTATGAATATGCTTCCGACCCACGCATAGGGCCGGCGGCCGGATGGCCGCCTCACAGCAGCGTCGACGAAAGCCGACAGATCATACGCGACATATTCATGCAGGACGGCGTATTTGCCGTCACTCTGAAGGATGCCGGCGACGACAAGGCTATCGGATGCATCGGACTGATCCGGGGTGCGAAAAGCAACTTCCCGATCGGCGAGGACGAAGGCGAGATCTCATATTGGATCGGAGTCCCGTTCTGGGGACAGGGCCTGATTCCGGAAGCGATGACAGAAGTGATCAGATATGGATTCGAGGATCTCGGTCTTTCGACTCTCTGGTGCGGATATTTCGACGGCAACGAAAAATCACGCAAAGCACAGGAAAAATGCGGATTCCGGCACCATCACACAAATCCGGCCACATACTTCCCGATGACCGATGACGTCCGCGTCGAACACGTCTCCATACTCCGCCGCCAATGACCAGTCGGCCTGCCCTCGCGGGAATGCGGGCGGCTCGAAATCAACCAGATTGAATCTCACGTTGTCAAACATCGGATCAGCGTCGTCATACCTATATTGCAGACATAAAACAAACTGACCCACAAAAAAATTCCCCGAAGGCCACGGAGGCGTTCGGGGAATTTCATTGTCTTACAGATTTCGTTGCGGATAGAGATCATCCCACCACGACGAATCATCCTGCAGCCATTTGGCAAACCAGGCCATGATGGAATTCTGCCAGAGGATACGCTTGGAATAGTCTGAGATGAAGTGATTCTCGCCGTCAACACTGATAAACTCAACCGGCTTGCCCAGAATCTTCAGCGCATTGAAAATCTGGATGCTCTCGCCGATGGGCACGTTGGTGTCAACCGTGCCGTGGAGCAGCAGCAACGGAGTGTTGATCTTGTCGGCCTGGAAGAGAGAACCCTGCTTGAAGAGATCGGGATCGCTCCAGGGATAGGAATCGGCGGCGGCAACAGAATTGTAGCTGTAGCCCCAATAGCCCTCGCCCCAATATGAAGTGACGCTGGAGATGCCGGCGTGCGACACCGCTGCGGCAAAAATGTCGGTCTGCGTCTGAAGATACTGTGTCATGAAGCCGCCATAGCTTGCGCCCAGACATCCGACTTTCGATGCGTCGACAAACGGGTGAGCCTCGGTGAACTTCTTGACGCCCTCGATTATATCGTCGGCCGTCTGGCGGCCCCATGCGTTGACGTGGCGAGCCGAGAATTCCTGTCCGTATCCGGTAGTGCCCGACGGATTGACCACATAGACCACATAGTCGCGCGACGCAAACAGCTGCGGAGTATAAGGCTGAGTGATCGAGCGCTGTGTGGGCGACGTTCCGCCATAATAATACACAATCAGCGGATACTTCTTCTCAGGGTTGAAATCCGGCGGATAGCAGATCACGCCGTCAATCTCTGTTCCGTCAGCCGCGGTAAACGTCCACGGATCAACCTTTCCAAGCTCGATTTCAGCGATTCGCTCGGCCGACGGATCGGCCAGCAGAGTCGAAGTCTTGCGCTTGACGTCATAGAGGTAGGCCCGGCCCATATACTCATATCCCTGACCGGAATATGCCAGACGGGCTGCCGAGCGGTCGCCCATGCTCATCGAAGCGTTGTCCACCTCAACCGGCAGCTGCTCAATCTTGCCCGACGCGGGATCCAGGGCATAGATCCGGTTATAGAATCCGTCCTCGCCGACAAAATATACGCGGCCGTCGGCTGCATTCCAGCAGTTCACGCTCTTGACCGACGGATTGAAGTCGCGAGTCAGCGGAGTGACATTGCGTGAATCAAGATCCATCACATACAGCTGCACGTCAAAGTCGTTGGCGATGGGATGACCGCCGTCATTCTTGCCGATGGCGCCGAAGGCCGACGGAGAACCGCTGAAGAGCACCCGCTTGCCGTCAGGCGAATAGATGGCCGAATTGACAAACGAAGGCTGCGGAGCCACGATCGTGTCGGCCGTCATAGTTGCCAGATCGAGCTGATAGATGCACTGGCGATAGAACGGGCGGGTGGTCGGATCGTCCCACGAAGTCGTGATGAGCAGACTCCGGCCGTCGGGGCTGATGTCGTTGAGCGACGTGGTGTGATTGCCATACGTCAGACGCTCGCTCAACCCTGTGGCCAGATCATACTTGATCAGAAACCAGCGCTGGCGGTTGCCCGGCTGACGGTCGTCGGGAGTGACATAACGGCGCAGCGGACCCTGCTCCTGCACTCCGGCCTCATAATGATGATAGACAAAATATTTCTCATCCGGGCTCCAGATGATATTGTCGGTCGGCATGGACGTGGCTGCCACGGTTTCGGCCCCGGTGGCCGGATCAACCAGAATCAGGTCATGACCCTCGGAAGCAGTGACGGTATAATACAGCTGCTTGCCCGACGGCATCCATTTGACAGAACCGTTCAGATTCTCGTTCACCACCTTGCCGCTCTTCAGGTCGGTCAGTGTCGACCAGACGCGATAGCGGTTCAGCCCGTAATAATTATAATATTTAATAATGAGCCAACGGCCGTCAGGACTCATGGCCAGGCCGCTCACGCGGTTGCCGAACTCAGAGTCATCGAGCGTGAAACGGCGTTTGATGTCGGGACCGGACACGACTTCCACCGAATCATAGGCCGCATCGGGCACGAACTCCACCTTCACTCCCGGAGCGGCCACCGAATCCGAAGCATAGGCCAGCAGCTTCACGGCGAGAGTCACGTCATGTTCAGGCTCGAGACGGAGCTGGGCGGTGGCGGTTGACTCGGCGCTCACGCTATCGCGCTGCACCGACTCCTTGGTTATGATATCGGCACCGTCCAGAGCCACCTTGAACGGCAGCTGCGACGTCACTTTCAGAGTGCCTTTGGCAAACCGGGCAGCGCGCAGCCGGCTCTGGAGCATCTGCAAAGTGCCGTCGGCTGCCGGTGAGGCAAGAGCCACGACGCCGGCGGTATCGGCAGTCAGCAGCACTCCATCGGCCATCTTTCCGCGCAGAGCGGCAC
This sequence comes from uncultured Porphyromonadaceae bacterium, assembly GCA_947177035.1. Classification (GTDB taxonomy): domain Bacteria; phylum Bacteroidota; class Bacteroidia; order Bacteroidales; family Muribaculaceae; genus UBA3263. The sequence goes on from CAMWSS010000021.1 coordinate 13,573, forward strand.
CAAGCGGAGCGGTTTGTTTATAAGCCTGACCGTCAGGCGAAATCGAATCGTTCATGAACGGAGCACGAACAACGACCGGCTCCGTCGAGCGCCATTGAGTGGCGACGTGTGGGCCGGCCGACGCCGACACGGCCGCCAGTGCCAGTGCCAGTGCCGGAATCAGAAGCATTGATTTGGTCATGGGTGTGATTATAAATTGGTTTTGAGCCACAAAGTTAGCTTATTTTTCCCTCACGATAAACTTTTTTACAAATTCTAACGTTTCAATTACAGAAACAACTTCAACCTATCACTCTCAACTGTTTATCAAGATTTATGAAACTACGATTCCTCGGCACGGGCACCAGCACCGGAGTGCCTCAGATCATGTGCAGCTGTCCGACATGCCAGAGCCGCGACGAACGCGACAGACGCCTGCGCTGCTCGGCGATGGTGACATACAAAGACAAAAACATTCTGATAGACTGCGGACCGGACTTCCGCCAGCAGATGCTCGAAAGCGGATCGCCGTCGCTCGAAGCCCTGCTCATCACCCACAGCCATTATGACCACGTGGGCGGAGTCGACGACCTGCGCCCATACTGCGCCATGGGCGACGGATTCCCGATATACTGCCGCGCCGACGTGGCCGGCGACCTGCGCGACCGGGTGCCCTACTGCTTCGCCGAAGTGCCATACCCCGGAGTGCCGGCGTTCAACATCACCGAAATCACCACCAAACCGTTCGTCGTGGCCGACCTCGAAGTCATCCCGCTCCCGGTCATGCACCACCGCCTGCCCATCGTCGGATTCAAAATGGACAACCTCGCCTACATAACCGACGCCAAAAAGATTCCCGACTCCACCCTCGAACTTATCCGCGGCATCGACACCCTCGTCATCAACGGCCTGAGAATCAAAGACCACATCTCCCACATGAACCTCCAGCAGGCCCTCGACGTGATCGCCGAAGTCAAGCCCAGGGTGGCCTACATAACCCACATCAGCCACGACATGGGCCCCTATGCCGAAGCATCGCTCCGGCTGCCCGACGGAGTCAGACTCGCCTACGACGGACTCGTAATCCACATCCCCGACCAATTCGACAGAAATGAAAACGATTGAACTCTCGCGGCTCGGAGCCTCACACGCCCATGCCGTAGCCCTGCCGGGAGTGATCCTGGCGTTTGACCCCGCCGACGACCCCGACTTCCGCCTCTCGGCCATGATAAGCGCCCGGCCCGGAGTGCCGGTAGTGATCCTATGCACACGCTTCGACCAGAACGTGTTCTCACTGGCCGACAACACAAACCGCACCTATATATTCGCCGCCGCCGACATTCCGGCCGGCGACGTCCCCGCCGGCGACCCCGTCAGCTGGCTCGCTCCGGGCGACTTCATCCCGATGGTCCCCGGCGGAGTGAGCGTGACGGCAATCGGCTCCGGCTTTCTGGTCGAAAAACTCGGAAGCCACATCAAAGTGCTATTCTCGCCACGGGCCGACGACGCCGAAACCATCAAAAACAACGTCGACGTCGCCATCGTCCCGCCCGACGCCATCATCTCCGCCGGACTCCGCGCCGACTACTGACCGCCTCTCAACCCACAGCCGCGGGCATGGCCTTTGTGGTCATGTCCGCGGCCTTTTTTGTAGTTAACATACGTTAAAAATCGGGGGGGTAAGAAAACTTATCTTAACTTTGCATCGGATTTATTTGGTAATACTTTTACGGACAACGTCGGATTTTCGGAAGCAAGTGATGCATAATGCCAGCGTTTATCGGGATGAAATCAACTTTTCTGCCGCATTTGTTGTTTATATGGTATCACAATAAATTTAACAGCCGTTCGCACAACGACATCACTTTTTAACTATTTATATTCAGCATGAAAAAACTGTTTTCAATCATTCTGACAATTGTGCTCACAGGATTCGCTGCCGTGGCACAGCAACAGAAGACAGTGACCGGCACCGTAATATCGGGCCAGGATCATGAGCCTCTGGTCGGCGCCACCGTAATGGCGGTCGGCACCCAGATCGGCTCCGCGACAGACGTCGACGGACGCTTCTCGTTTGAAGTACCCGCATCTGCCAAAGAACTGAAGGTATCCTATGTCGGATTTGAAACCCGCACTGTGGCCATCGACTTCACACACCCGATGACCATTGCCCTGACCGACATGGCCCATAGCCTCGACGACGTGATTGTCGTGGCATACGGAACCGCCAAAAAGAGTGAATACACCGGATCTGCTTCCGTGGTGACATCGGCCGACATCTCCGACGCACTCGTCACCTCGGTGACATCCGTGCTCCAGGGCAAAGTGTCGGGCGTGCAGACCCTCAGCTCCGACGGACGCCCCGGCGGACAGCCCTCGATCCGCATCCGCGGTGTCGGCTCGATCAACGCCTCGCAGAATCCGCTGTATGTGGTCGACGGAGTGCCCTATGAAGGCGACATCGCCCAGCTGGCTTCCAGCGACATCGAATCGATGACCGTGCTGAAAGACGCCGCATCGACAGCCCTCTATGGTGCGCGCGGCGCCAACGGCGTGGTGCTCATCACCACTAAAAAAGGCTCTTCCGGCGAAGCCAAAGTGACCCTTGAGGCCCGCTGGGGCAGCAACCGACGGGCCATCGACAACTACAACGTCATCGGCTCGGCCGACAAGTATTACGAAATGCTCTATGCCGGCTACTATAACTACTACACCCAGACCCGAGGCCTGTCGGCCAACAGCGCCTGGGAATCGGCCAACAACCAGGTGCTCCCGCTCAACGGACGCGGAGGCGTCACCGGCTACCGCATCTATTCGCTGCCCGAAGGCGAACGACTCATCGGCCACAACGGACGCCTGAACCCCAACGCATCGCTCGGCTACAGCGACGGCACATATTACTATACCCCCGACAACTGGACAAAACACACCATCCAGAACGGACTCCGCCAGGAATACAACCTGGGAGTGAGCGGCGGCACCGACAAACTCAAATACTATGTCGCCGCGTCATACCTTGGCGACGAAGGCATCATCACCAACTCCGACTACAACAGACTCTCCACCCGCGCGAGCGTTGACTACCAGGCCAAGAAATGGCTCAAGATCGGCACAAACATGGCCTATGTACACACCGCCTCCCTCTATCCCGGCGACAATGACGTGAGCGCGGCCGCATCAAGCGGAAACGCTTTCTTCCTGATCAACTCGCTGGCTCCCGTCTATCCGATTTTCGTGCGCGACGCAACAGGAAACGTAATGCGCAACGAACAATACAACCGCCCCATCTATGACTATGGCGACGGACAGACCAACTTCACCCGCAACTACATGTCGATGTCGAATCCCGCGGGAGACCTCATCTACAACAAAGACCAGTTCCTGAGCGACGCGTTCGACGGAAAATGGTTCGCCACAATCACCCCCGTCGAAGGCCTCAACATCACAGGCACCGCCGGCTACTTCGTCGACAACACCCGCGAACACATGTCGGACAACCCCTTCTATGGCCAGAGTGCCGAATCAGGTGGCTCTGCCATGCAGTACGCCTCACGCTCGATGAGCCTCAACCTCCAGGGCATCGCATCCTACACCCGCACCTTCGCCGACCTCCACAACATGGATCTCATGGTCGGATATGAAGACTACCACTACACCCGCGAATACGTCTACGGACTCGGCTACAACGTCTACATCCCCGGCGGATGGAACGTGAGCAACACCATCGACAAGCAGGTCACCTCCGGCGGCAAAGACATCGACTACACCACCCGCGGCTTCTTCGGACGCGCCAAATACAACTATGCCGGACGCTACTTCGTCCATGCCAGCTACCGCCGCGACGCTTCATCGGTATTCGCGCCCGGAAAGCGCTGGGGCAACTTCTGGAGCGCAAGCATCGGCTGGGACATTGCCAAAGAGGCATTCATGCAGCAGTTCGCCAACGTCGACCAGCTTAAGTTCAAATTCTCATTCGGACAGAACGGTAACGACAAACTCTCGGGCGACATGAGCGCATACCCGCAATACTATTACGCATGGCAGGACCAGTATCAGGCCACCGGCGCCAACGGAGTGTGGAACGACGCCACCCTCCTCTTCAAAGGCAACCGCAACATCACCTGGGAAACATCCAACGCCCTCAACACCGGATTTGACTTCTCGTTCTTCCAGGGACGCCTCAGCGGAACCGTGGAATACTTCAACCGCCGCACATCCGACATGCTCTTCAACATGCCCGCGGCTCCTTCGCTCGGATATGCCAGCTACCCCGCCAACGTCGGCTCAATGAGCAACTACGGCGTGGAAGTCGAACTGAACGGAACTCTCATCAACACCAAGAACATCACCTGGGACGTGAACTTCAACATCACGACCATCGGCAACAAGATCAACAAACTCGCATCCTATCTCAACGGCCAGTGGATCGACGGCAGCCGCATATACTGCGAAGGAGAAAGCATGTACCAATACTATCTCCCCTCCTATGCTGGAGTGGACCGCGAAACCGGTGAGGCACTCTACTGGGCAAAACAGGCCGACGGAACCGAAGTCAAGACTACTGACTATGATCTGGCCTACTCGGGCAACGGAAGCGACTTTGTGGCCAACAGAAAAAAATCAGGCTCGCTCCTGCCCAAGGCATACGGCGGATTCGGAACCTCGCTCAAAGCCTATGGCGTTGACTTCTCAATCAGCTTCGCCTATCAGTTCGGCGGTAAGATCTTCGACAACACATACCGCTCGCTCATGCACGGCGTCACCACCAACGACGTGGGCATGAACTGGCACATCGACATGAACAAAGCCTGGACTCCCGAAAACCGCGACACTGACGTGCCCCGCATCAACGCCGGCGACCAGTACACCAACTCCGCGAGCGACAGATTCTATGTGTCGAGCGACTTCCTCTCGCTCAACAACATCACCCTCGGCTACACTCTCCCCGACAACTGGTGCCGCTCGATCGGTCTTGAATCGGTTCGCGTCTATGGCTCAGCCGAAAACGTGGCCCTCTGGACCAAACGCCACGGACTGGATCCGCGCCAGAGCTTCGCATCGACCACCAACTCGACCTACAGCCCCATCCGCTGCGTATCCGGCGGCCTGAGAATCACATTCTAATCTCCTCACGCTCAAAAATTCCACTATTCTCTATGAAAAGATTCTTAAAATATGCGGCCCCGGCACTGGCCCTGGCCCTCAACATAAGCTCATGCTCCGACCTGGCCACCGATCCCATGGACCAGAACGTCACCACCGGCCAGAAAAACGAAGCCAAGGAGATGAACCCCGAGATGGCTCTGGCCGGAGTGTCGGGCGTGGCCAAGACGCTCAACACCTACATGACAGTGCTCAACCGCCACAACGACTTCGGCTACCCCGCACTGATGCTCTTCTCCGACTGCCGCGGCGTCGACATGGTCAGCCCCAACTCCGGCTACAACTGGTTTGCCGAATCAGCCGAACTGAGCGACTGCAACGTAAACTCCGACTACACCGAACTGCTCTGGGGCGTGCTCTACCAGCAGGTGTTCGCATCCAACGCAGTGCTTGACGAAATCAAGGCCGACACAACCGACCCCTTCCTCCAATTCTACCGCGCACAGGCCCTGGCCTTCCGCTCATTCGACTTCATGATGCTGGCTCAGAACTACCAGTTCCCCTATGCCGGACACCAGGACGAGCCGTGCATCATGCTCATCACCGAAAAGAACCGCGAAGAAGCCACCGTCAAAGGATGCCTTCGCTCATCGGTTGCCGACACATACTCGCTCATCATCAATGACCTGACCGACGCGATCAACCTGCTCACCGAATCCGGAGTGCGCAGCTCGCAGGTGATCAGCTCACAGCCCAAACGCTTCATCTCACTGGCCACAGCCTATGGCCTGCGCGCACGCGCCAACCTGCTGATGGAAAACTGGGCCGACGCCGCATCCGACGCACGCGCCGCCATCACCCAGGCCGGACGCGAAGGAATCTCGCCGCTCAGCATGGCCGAAGCCGCCCAGCCCGGATTCAACAACATCGAATCCCACAGCTGGATGTGGGGCATACCCGTCGCCGAAACCGACCGCGTTGTCACCTCCGGCATCATCAACTTCCCGTCACACATGGGCTCGATGAACTATGGCTATGCCGGAGTGGGAGCATTCCGGTCGATCAACCAGGCACTCTTCGCATCGATTCCGGCCACCGACGTGCGCCGCGGATGGTGGCTCGACGCCGACGGCATCTCCACAAACCTCTCAGCCGAATGGCAGGAATACGCCTCCGGCAGCGGACTGCCTCCGTTCACCCAGGTCAAATACGCCCCCTATCAGAACGAACTCGGCACCTCCAACAACGCATCCGACGTGCCTCTGATGCGAATCGAAGAAATGTATCTGATCGAAGCCGAAGCCACTGCCATGGCCGGCGACCCCGGCACCGGCGCAGGCTTGCTCTCACAGTTTGTCTCCGCCTATCGCGACCCGTCATTCTCGGCAACATCCGGCTCTTCGGAGCAGGTGCAGGACCAGGTGTTCACACAGCGCCGCATCGAACTGTGGGGCGAAGGCCTGACATACTATGACTTCCTGCGTCTGAACAAAGGACTGGACCGCACCGGAGCAGGCTTCCCCGACGAATGGGACTACAACATTCCGGCCGGATCCGACCTGCTGCGCCTGCCCATTCCCCAGACCGAAGTGCAGGGCAACGAAGCCTTCCGCCTGGCCAACAACAACAACAAATCGGCATCACGTCCGGTAGCACAATAACCAATAGCATAGAGCAAAACAACATGAAAACCAGACATATACTCGCGGCCGCCATCACAATGGCCGCATCGGCGCTCGGATTCTCCTCATGCGACGGTTCCGAAGACCTGCACTACTCGCAGGCATCGACGCCACAGGGACAGCGCATCTACTTCGCCTCGTCGGCCATCAATGAGGAAGTAGGCGACGACGCCACCTCGGTCACCGTCGAACTGTTCCGCCCGGCGGCCACTGCTGCCGAGGCATACACCGTGCAGCTCGCGGCAACCACGCCCGAAGACCTGATACACGTACCCTCAGAGGCCACTTTCGCCGCCGGCGACACCGTCACCCAAGTGACCGTCAGCTTCAATGCCGCCGAACTGGCCTCCGGAAAAGTCTACCCCGTCACCATCACGGTCGACGAAGCCCAGGCCAACGAATACGGCATATCGACCGTCACCATCAACATCATCCACCTCTCCTGGAGCGAATGGGCCGAAATGGGCGCCGGAGTCTACACCTTCACCATGTGGTATGAAGGCGACTGCCCCGCCAAAGTAATGGAACGCCACCTCACCAACGACCCCGACGCAATCCAGTATCGGTTCCTGGCCGCGCTCGACGACGAAGACCCCGAAACATACTATCTCTACCTCGAAGCATCGACCGACGACGGCGGCGAAACCATCATCGTGCCGCAGCAGACAGTGGGCGAGCATCCTGTCTATGGCGACGTCTACATGGAAGATGTCTATTCCTACACCGGCGACCCCTCCTATGCCCCCGAATCATACTATGATCCGGAAACCGGCCTGTTTACTCTCTATCTGATATGCTACTGCGAAGCCGGTGAATTCGGCGACACTTACGAATACTGCCAGCTCGACGGATTCGCAGACCATGGCGACTACACACTGACCCTCACCGCCATGGGCCAGGTAAACGTGGCCGGCCAGGACTTCGCCATCGTGTCGCTCCTCAAGGGCGCAGACATCGCCACCGTGAAATACACCGTAGCCGAAGGCTCACTCTCAGCCGATGAAACAGCCGCTCTGGCCGAGAAAATCGCCGCCGGCGACTCCTCGGTAGAAACCGCCGAAACCAGCGCGTCCGGCAACATCGCCCTCAGCCCCGAAACCGCCGGCGACAACACCCTGGTGGCCGTCGGATTCAACAAAGCCGGCGAACAGAAAGCCACCGCATCGCTGACCTTCAGCTATGGCTCCGACGCGCCCGCCGCGAAAGTGGCGCCGCGACGCCTGTCACGCCGCTGACACTCACCGGCATACCGCCACAGAGACCCTGTCGTAAAAACAATTACGGCAGGGTCTCCGCTTTTGTTACACCGTTATTTACCGGATTTCGTTATCTTTTGCTAACTTTGCGGTGTGAAAACGAAAATAACGACTTTAGTTGTTGCGGCGGCAATGGCCCTTCCGGCTGCCGCCCAATTCAATTCGCCGCAGGCAAAAGGCTATGCGGCACGGGCTTCGGCAATGCTTGCCGAAGGCAACTTCCAGGGATGTATCGACCAATGCACCATGGCATTGCAGATCAGCCCGGCCGGACGCGAAGGCCTGATGTGGATGAGCGCAGTGGCCGCCTACAGAGGCGGATTCGCCGACGCCGGCGAACGCCTGACGGCATTCATGCGCGCGTTTCCAGCATCTCCAATGCAGGAACAGGCCAGGCTGATGAGCGCGTCGCTCACGTTTTTCAACAGTGACTATGCTGCCGCACTGACTCAGCTGCAGGCAGTCAGCGCCTCATCGCTCGAACCCGGAGCCGCCGAAGACCTGACATACCGCATGGCCTACTGCTGCATGATGCTCGGCGAACACGACCGTGCGGTCAAACTATTCGACAAACTTGAAAAAACGGGCCGATATGCCGACGCATCGCTCTTCTACCGCGGATATGCCGCATGGACCAAAGGCGATCTCGACCAAGCCGAACGCCTCTTCTCTCAAACAGACCGGAACGCCGACCCGGGACGCCTGGCGCCATACTATCTGGCCGAAATAGCCTATGCCCGCGGCGACTTCAAACGCGCCGCTCAGCTGGCCGAACCGCTGCAGCGGCTACAGAACGTGCCGGCCGGCCTTGCCGCCGAAAGCCGCCGTCTGCTCGGCGAATCGCTGTTCGCGCTGGGACGCGAAAACGAAGGCGTGGCCATCCTGCGCGAATATCTCGCCGGAAACCGTGAATCGGCTCCGGTGTCGACCCTATATGCCGTCGGAACCGATGCCTATCGCCACGGACAATGCGAAGAAGCGGCCCAACTGCTGTCGGCGCCCGGATTCGGCCACAACGCAATGGGCCAGAGCGCGGCTCTGATGCTCGGACTCAGCTACCTGAACCTCGGCAACACCTCGGCGGCAATCCTTGCTTTCCAGCGTGCCATCGACATGGACTTCGACCCGACGGTCACCGAGACCGCTTTCTATAACTATGCCGTGGCCAGAACCGAAGGCGGCCGGGTGCCGTTCGGAAACTCAATCGGCACCCTCGAGGAATTCCTCAAACGCTTCCCCGAAAGCCGCCACGCGCCCACCGTCCAGGAATATCTGGTCAAAGGCTACATAGCCACCGACGACTATGCCGCCGCACTGCGATCGATCAACGCGCTGAAACGCCCGTCGGCCGACGTGCAGGCCGCCAGACAGCGCGTGCACTTCGTGCTCGGCACCCGCGCCCTCCAGGCCGGCAACGCCGACGCGGCCATCGAGCAGCTGCGCGCAGCCGAAAGGCTCGGTGGACCGGACCAGGACATCGCCCGGCAAAACACCCTCTGGCTCGGCGACGCCCTCTATGCCAAAGGCGACTATCAGGGAGCCGAAAAGCAATATCGCGCCTTCCTGAACCGCGCCCCAAAAAACGACCCCAATGTGGCCACAGCCACCTACAATCTCGGCTATGCACTGTTCGGCTCCCGTTCATATGAAGCCGCACGCGAACGCCTGCTGACAGCCACCGAAGCCACCGCACTCGGCTCGGCCATACGCGCCGACGCCTGCAACCGAGTCGCCGACACATATTACTATCAGAGCGACTTCCACAACGCCCTGAAATACTATGGCATGGCCCGCGAAATGAATCCGCCGGCAGGCGACTACCCCATGATGCAACAGGCGATGATGCTCGGCCTGCTCGGACGCCGCCAGGAAAAACTCGACGGACTCGACCGCATGGTGCAAACCTACCCGCAGAGCGCACTGACACCATCGGCACTCATCGAAAAAGCACTGACCCTGGCTTCGGCCGGCCAGACGCAGAAAGCGATGGAAGTCTACTCAGATGTCACCGCCCAATATCCGGCGACCGCACAGGGACGCAACGCCATGCTCCAGCTGGCCATCCTCAGCCTCAACGCCGGCGACCGCGCCAGAGCCATCGACCGCTACAAGCAGGTGATCTCCTCCTATCCGTCGTCATCAGAAGCCGCCATCGCCGTGCAGGACCTCACCAGAATCATGGGCGAAGACGACCGCATCGACGAACTGACCGCATTTCTCGCCACCATTAACGGCGCACCCGCCATCGACTCCGTCGAACTCAACGCACTGGCCTCGGCCTCGCTGCTCAAAAAGGCGGCAAGCGCGGAAACCGCCGGCAGGCGCACCGACGCAATCGCCCATTCATCCGACCTGCTCGACAGATTCCCCGACTCGGAAGCCGCCGAAGAAGCCCTGGCCATCAGAGCCAAAGCCCTCTATGAAGAAGGCCGCACCGAAGAAGCCCTGACCGACTGGCGCACACTCGAAGAGCGAGCCTCGTCGGCCAGAATGCACCACCGCGCCCGCATGGGAGTGCTCGCCGCCGCAACAGACCTCGGCCGCCACGACCTGATCATCGCCACAGCCCGGCAGATCAAATCATCGGCCGCCGGATCAGACTCTGACCTGCCGCGCGTCAACTACCTGCTGGCCTGCGCGCTCCACGACAACGGACAGCACAACGAGGCGATGGAACTGTGGACATCGCTGGCCAAGCATCCCGAAAACCTCTACGGCACACGCGCGGCGCTGTCAATGGCCGAAGCCCTGCGCGAAAGCGGAGAAAACCGCCGCGCAATGGACACCGTCAACAAACTGATCGACGCCAACCCGCCACACGCCTACTGGATGGCCCGGGCATTCATCCTGCTCAGCGACATGCTCCGCGACAAAGGCTCGGAATTTGAAGCCGACGAATATCTGCGTGTGCTCCGCGCCAACTATCCCGGCAACGACGCCGACATTTTCCAAATGATAGACCAACGCCTCAAATGAAACACCTCTATATCATTGCGGCAATGACGACCGCATCGCTGCTGACAGCCGAGGCCCAGGAACTGAACTCGGAATTCACGGTGACACACCAGGTTGTGCCCGAAGAACAGGCCGCCACCCGACTGCAACTGCTCCCTTCGATCGCGCTCCGGCCTGTCGACGCAGGCCGTCTGCCCGCTTCGACCCTGCTCGGCCGGACCGCACTAATGCCGGTCACCGCCGGACTCGAACCGGCGCCGTGGCAGACAAGCCTGGCCCGGTGGCCCTGGCGCGGATATGCCCAGCTGGCCTATGGACCGGCCTACAACCTCGACGCATCGGCCGGATATCGCGTGGCCGACAGCGAAACCTTCAGCCTCGACGCATTCATGCAGTTCAACGGATTCAAATACTCCAGCAAACACCCCGACCGCTCATATCGGGTCTATGGACCGCAGCGCCTGTGGCGTGACTCATTCACCGCCGGATTCCGGTCGGCATGGACTCCCATGCGCAACGCATCACTCAAACTGGGCGGCCACTACAACTTCTCGGCCCACAACATACCGATGCCCGTGGTCGACCTCTCCCTCCCCGTGCCCGGACCGTTTGCCGACCCGGAACTCTGCACCATCAACCGCAACTTCGTCAACCACAACGGCGTCGCACTCTCGACCGAATGGCGCCACGCCGTCAGCGGCAAATTCTCCTACTCCGCCGGAGCCAGCTATGGACTGACAGCCTTCAGCCGCTACCCCGACGCTCCTCACGAAAACCGCGGATCGATCTCGGCCGGACTGCGATATGACCACGGACGCCGCTCGCACTGGATGATGGACATCTCCGCCCTCTGGATCAGCGTCGACGGATTCGGCCACAAGGGAGTGCTGTCGTTCGCCCCGCGCTATCAGCTGACCCTCAGCCACTTCAGCGCCTCGATCGGCTTCAAGGCCGACTTCCGCATGGGCAACGTCAAAAACATGAGCATCAGACCCGACATAACCAACAACTATGTCACCACCGTCGGCTGGCTCTATCCGCAAATCGACCTGCGCTGGCGCCCATCGGCCAAATTCACCCTCTGGGGACGCACCGACGGACGCACCGACGCCAACTCACTGGCCGCACTCTTCGAAGCTCAGCCCTACAACTACCCCGCCAACTACTCGCCCGTGACATACTGGAACGACGACGCCCCTCAGACCATACGCGAACCGCTCGCCTACTCACGCATCTACAACTTCGAGACCGGCATGACCATCGGCCCGTGGTGCGGAGCCTCGATCACCGCGTTCGCCGGATTCTACATGGCCTCCGACTGGCTCATGCCCGGCCTCCGCACCGGCTACTGGGAGGAACACGACGTTGCCGGCGGACTCTACGGCATCGCCCTCGACTACTCCTATCGCAGCTACATTGCGATCAAAGCCAAAGTGGAACTCTCGTCGGCCGACGACGGCGACTATGACTCAGGCTACTACCTCTGGCGCGACCACGCGCGCATGGACCTTACCCTCAGCGCGTCGTCACGACCGATCAGACCGCTGGCCCTCAACGCCTCATTCCACCTGCGCACCGGCCGGCAGAAACAACTGCCCGGCGACGCCAGCCAGAACCTGGGCAACATCCGCGACCTCGACGCATCGGCCGCCTACGACATCACCGACCGCTGGACAGTGTCGCTGCGCGGCGAAAACCTTCTGAACCACCGTTACTACCTCGGACCGGCAATCCCCTCACAAGGAATCCGATTCATGGCCGGAGCAACATATAAATTCTAAGCACGGACAACAACCAGATGAAAGAAATAAACTTTGCAGAAACAGACTCACTGATGAGTCAATACGTCATGGAATTGCGCAACGTTGAAATCCAGGGCGACATGCTCAGATTCCGGCGCAACCTCGAACGCATCGGCGAACTGATGGCATATGAAATCTCAAAATCCATGCGCTACAAGACCATCGACGTGACAACCCCGCTGGCAACAGCCCCGGCACGCGTGATCGACGAAAAAGTGGTGCTCGCCACCATATTCCGCGCCGGAGTGCCGTTCCACCAGGGCTTCCTCAACTACTTCGACCACGCCGAAAACGCATTCGTCTCCGCCTACCGGAAATATAAAGAAAAAGAAAACTTCGACGTGTTCATCGAATACATAGCCTCGCCGCGCCTCGACGGAAAAACAGTGATCATCGCCGATCCGATGCTCGCCACCGGCACCTCGATGGAACTGAGCTACCGCGCGCTGCTGACCAAAGGCGAACCCGCCCACATACACGTGGCCTCGGTCATCGCCTCGCGCCAGGCCGTCGACTACGTCAAAAGCGTTTTTCCCGCCGACAAGACCACGATCTGGACCGCCGCGATCGACCCCGAAATCAATTCCCACTCCTACATAATCCCCGGACTGGGCGACGCCGGCGACCTCGCCTACGGCACCAAAGAATAAACGCAAAGTTTGACAAAACCGTCACATTATGTGCCATATTGGCGAATTTAAGCGCCCCTATCAAGAGTTTGCGCTGAAAAATTCGTAACTTTGCATTTCGGAATCAACCAATCAACACAACCAACGAAATGAACTACGTCATTCTTGCAGCCGGACTTGGATCCCGCTTCTCTCGCGAAGGCGAAAAGAACCCCAAGCCGCTCGTCAGCATTATGGGACAGCCGATGATCGGACGCCTCATCAAAGTGCTCATGAGCTGCAATGCAGAACAGATATACATCGTGGCCAACAGCCGCATGCCCGAACTCGTGGACTATCTCGACGGACTCAAAGCCGAAGGATACCCGCTGCACGTGCGCCCGATCGTGAGCGACAACTCATACTACAGCCTCTCCGAAGCCTGCAAAGGAGTGGAAGGCCGGTTCATCGCCATGACCGTCGACGCCATCTTCCCGATCGCCGAATTCCGCGAATATGCCGCCGCGGTCGAAAAAATGCCCGACTCCGACGTGATGATGGGCCTGACACGCTTCGTCGACGACGAAAGCCCCCTCTGGGCCAGACTCGCCACTGACGGATCGGAAGTCGTGGACTACCGCTATGGAGGCGAACCGTTCGCCGGCGACATGATCGTCTCGGCCGGACTCTATGGCCTGACCCCAAAAGCAATGGAATTCGTGGCCGCCAGAAAGCAATACCCCGAATCGCTGAGCGACTTCCAGCGCATACTCGCCGCCGAAAGCCCGCTCAAAGTCAGAATCTTTGAATTCAGCAAAGCGCTCGACGTCGACTGCGGCCACGACCGCGAAGTGGCCGAAGCGTTTCTCCGCGAAATAAACGGCGAAGAATATGTTTGAATCGCTGAAAGCCGAATACCGGTCATCGCTGAAATCCGCCGACACGGAAGAAAACATCGACCTGGCCTTCTATCGCCCGATCGGATTCGCCTGGGCGTGCCTGTTCCGCAAACTCGGCATCACGCCCAACGCCGTCACAATCGCATCGATATTCATCGGCGTGGCCGCAGGTATATGCTTCTATCCGGCCGACATCTGGATCAACCTGCTCGGAATGCTGCTCCTGATATGGGCCAACTCATACGACAGCGCCGACGGCCAGCTGGCTCGACTGACAAAACAATACTCGCGGATCGGACGAATCCTCGACGGAGTGTCGGGCGACTTCTGGTTCGCCAGCATATACATCGCCATCGCCCTGCGCACCAACGCCACCGTGCCATTCTTCATGGAACACCAGTGGGTCATCTGGGCCGTGGCGGTCGCCGCCGGACTCTGCCATGCCAAACAGGCCGCCGCTGCCGACTACTACCGCCAGTTCCACCTCTTCTTCCTCAAAGGAGCCGCCGGAAGCGAACTCGACTCATCGGCCCAACTGAAAGAAGACCTTGAACGACTCAAAGCCGAAGGCGCAAACCCGTTCCGGCGCATAGCGCTCTCCACATACTACGGCTACACCCGCCAACAGGAACAATTCACCCCCGCCATGCAGCGGCTCCGTGACCACATGCGCGCCGACTACCCCGACGGCCAGGTGCCCGAACCCGTGCGTCAGGAATTCCTCAGGCTCAGCTTCCCGCTCTGCAAATGGGAAAACTTCATGACATTCAACTGGCGCACCATCTTCCTGTTCGCCTCGCTGCTGGCAGGCTCACCGTGGCTCTACTTCGCCGCGGAACTGACAGTGTTCAACGTCGTGCTCATCATCACCCGAAGCCGCCACGAACGCCTCTGTGCCACAGTGCTTAACTCCCTCAAATCAGCATCAAAATGAACCAAGACGAACGTCTCATAAAAGTAGGAATAACCCACGGCGACATAAACGGCATCGGATATGAGGTGATCATCAAGGCGCTTGAGGATCCGGCCATGCTCGACCTGTTCACCCCCGTCATCTATGGCTCGGCCAAAATCTGGGCATACTACCGGCGCGGAATGGGACTGCCCGCCGTCAACCTGAACATCGTGGACTCAGCCGCTGACGCACGCGACGGAGTCATCAACATCGTCAACGTAATCCCCGAAGACACCCGCGTCGAACCCGGACGCCCATCCGACACATCAGGCGCTGCCGCACGCGCAGCCCTGCAGGCCGCGGTGGCCGACGCACGCCAGGGCGACGTCGACGTTCTCGTCACCGCCCCCATCAACAAAAGCACGACCCAGTCAGACGAATTCCACTTTCCCGGCCACACCGAATACCTGGAATCTACCCTCGGCGACGGCGCCAAGGCCCTGATGATACTGTGCAACGACATGGTGCGGGTGGCACTGTGCACCACCCACCTCCCGATCAGCGGAATCTCCGGAGCACTCTCCCGCCAGCTGGTGGCCGAAAAACTCCAGCTCTTCTCCGACAGCCTGAAAGCCGACTTCGGAGTGCACCACCCTCGCATCGCGGTGCTCGCCCTCAACCCCCACTGCGGCGACTCCGGACTGCTCGGATCCGAAGAAACCGAAATCATCGCCCCAGCCATCGAAGACGCACGCGCCAAAAAGATCGACGCATTCGGACCATATGCCGCCGACGGATTCTTCGGCGCAGCCCACTACCGAAAATTCGACGGCGTGCTGGCAATGTATCACGACCAGGGACTCGCCCCCCTCAAAGCCCTCGGCATGGACTCGGGAGTAAACCTCACGGCAGGACTGCCAATCGTGCGCACATCGCCCGACCACGGCACCGCCCACGACATCGCCGGCAAGAACACGGCCGACGCACAATCGATGAGATGCGCCATCTATGCCGCAATCGACGCCTTCAGAAACCGGGCCCGCGAAGCCGCTGCAACAGCCGACCCGCTGCCCAAACTCTATGTGGAACGCGGACGCGACAACGTCAAACTCAATCTTGAATAACTACCGTATAGCCGCAATCCTGAGATCGCCGGCCTACTCCCCGAACCACATCGGAGCCGACGCCCAGATCCTCATGGCCGTGTGCGCGCGCCTGCGCAAGCGCGGACGCGAAGTAGCGGTGTATAGCGAACCCGAACTGCAAAACGGCGACGTCGGCGAAAACATCGTGCTGAGCATGTGTCGCGACCGACGCTCGATCGAAATCCTCAGGCAGATGGAAGACTCAGGCGCGCTGATCGTCAACTCTCCCTATGGAATCGAAAACTGCAAACGCGGAATCATGGCGCCGCTGCTCACCCAGGCCGGAGTCGGATACGTGGACTCCATAACAGTCGAAACAGACCGGCTGGTCACCGACGTCATCGCCAACGCAGGCATGAGCCGATGCTGGGTGAAAAGAGCAGACTTCCACTCAATGCACAAAGAAGACATCACCTTCGCGCGCGACCCGCGCGAAGCCCAGCGAGTGCTTCAGGAATACTTCCTCCGCGACATCCGCTCGGCAGTCATCGAACGCCACATCGACGGCAACCTGGTGAAATTCTACGGCGTGCGCTCAACCGACTTCTTTCACTACTATTACCCGGCCGGAGCCGACGCCAAAGGCGAAAACCTCCCGCCGGTCTACAATTTTTCGACCGACGAACTGAAACAGAACGCCGCCAGGGCTGCCGACGTGCTCGGCATCGACATCTATGGCGGCGACTGCATCGTGGCCCCGACCGGACAGATAACAATAATCAACTTCAACGACTGGCCAAGCTTCTCGACATGCAGCGACGAAGCGGCGCCGGCGATCGCATCAGTAATCCTGTCGAAAATAAAACAAAAATTTAACGTAAGGAGGAAAAACCGTCAATGACAGACTACGAAAAATATCAAGTCCGCCCCGACGTGCTCAACACCGACGACATCATGAACATAATCAAGCCGCTGGACGGACACCCGCGGCTTGCAAACGCTCTTATCCGACTGCTAAGCCTCGACAAAGTCAACCGCGCGCACGGAGCCTGCTGCGACACTCCGGGAGCCAGATTCACCGAAAGGCTACTGTTCGAACAATTCAACAACACGCTCCGCATCGACGGACAGGAAACGCTCGACAACCTGCCCCAGGGACCGTTCATAACGGTCAGCAACCACCCGTTCGGAGCGCTCGACGGAATCGTGCTCATACACCTGATCGCTTCACGCAGGCCCGAATTCAAAGTCATGGTCAACATGTTTCTGAACCACATATCGGCCATGCGCCCCAACTTCATCGCGGTCGACCCCATGGCGCAGAACGACCCCGCAAAAAGAGCGGTCAGCGTCAACGGCATACGCCAGGCCCTCCGGCAGCTACAGCAAGGCGAACCGGTCGGCTTCTTCCCGGCCGGAGCGATGAGCAAGATCGACTGGCGCGGCCGGCTTCAGGACCGCCCGTGGCAAGACTCCGTGCTCCAGATAATCTATCGCGCCGGAGTGCCCGTGATCCCGATCTATTTCCACGGAAGCAACTCCTGGTGGTTCAACCTGCTCGGCCACATCTGCTGGCCGGCACGCACACTCTGCCTCCCATCCGAAGTGTTCCGCAAAAACGGAAAAGAGATCCACGTCAGCGTCGGACGCCCGATCACGGTCAGCGAACAGATGCTCCACCACGGATCGCCACGCGAACTGGGCGACTTTCTCCGGGCCAGAACATACGAACTGCGCAACCTAAAGTGAACAACAGACTCATCTCCATAATCCGCCACCGCATATGGCTGCTCAAGGCCATGCTCACAAGCCAGCTCTCGGCCTGGGTGGATTTTGGCATGTCGTTCGCCACATTCGCCTGGATGGGCTTCAGCGCCTCAGGCGCAGCCGCGGCCGGAGCCATATCGGGCGGCGTCGTCAACTGCGCCCTCAACTACCGCTGGACATTCCGGGCCAGCAAATGCCCGGTCCTGAACGTAATGATCAAATATGCCATGGTCTGGATCGGATCGCTCCTGCTCAACACATATGGAACCGAATGGCTCAACATCGCATTCACCGACAACGCGCTGCTCGACTCATGGGGAGTGGACCGGAACCTGCGCTTCACCGTGGCGCGACTCACCGTGTCGCTGCTCGTGTCGCTGTTCTGGAACATGCTGCTGCAAAAAACCTTCGTCTACCGCAACGTCAGCTTCGACAAGACCCTGAACCGCATGACCCACCGCCAGCCATTATCCTGAAATGACAAACATAAAGAAAAATATACTCGACCTCGCGCGCGACACGGCCGAACAATTCCAGGCCAAAACGAAATTTCCAGTCACCGTCGTGCTCGACAACATCAGATCGCTCAACAACATCGGATCAATATTCCGATCCTCCGACGCATTCTGCGTGGAAAAAATCCTGCTCTGCGGAATAACGGCCACACCTCCGTCGCCCGAAATCCACAAAACAGCCCTCGGAGCAGAAATGACTGTGGAATGGAAATACTTCCCCTCCACGATCGAAGCCCTCGACTCGCTCGGACCCGAAGTGACGCTCTGCGCCATCGAACAGGCCCACGGCAGCATCGCCCTCCAGGAATTCAACGTCGAACCCGGACGCCATTACGCCATCGTGCTCGGACACGAAGTGCATGGCGTGGACCAGGCCGTCGTCGACCGATGCCACCACTGCATCGAACTGCCGCAATTCGGCACAAAACACTCCCTCAACGTGGCCGTAACTGCCGGCATTGCCATCTGGCACTTCGCTCTTCCAAATTTTTTTCAGCGATAGGTTGTTATTTCAAGGCACCCTAAACTGACAATTTATCACTCCACTCAGAAAAATGAACGGGACGCCACGTGTTTGTTCGCATTTCGACCAGCGCAGACGACATAATCGCCAACGTATGTTTTTAAACATATCACTTGCATTTTGATTTTTTTCGTTGTAACTTTGACATCGTCAAACGGAGGAAGCGACTTCCACACGGCAAATGACAAGCATTTTGATGCTTCAAAAAACTAAAATCTTTTTCATTCAAACATATAGGCTAAGACATAACGAATAATAGCATTTAAGTACTACCGTAAAATCCCGAGTGGTGGCCCGTCGTGAGACTCGCCGCCATTATTTTTTTTCACACACACCGCCGTCAATTGCCAGTACAATCTTCCCGAAATATCAGCTCCACCAAGATGCGGACACAGCCCTTTTCAAAGAATTAAGACCGGCGTCGCAATGTTTTGTATCAAAATAATCAACGCATTCACATTATATTTACACCCTTACCCATTGCCCTGATAACAAATTTTAGTATCTTTGCATTGATTTAGCGATCCAATAAGTACTTAATAACATCTAACAACCGTTTTTAGCTTATGAAAAAATGTTTAATGATGAGTCTGGCGGCCGTTATCGCAACAGCATCCTTTTCGGCCAATGCCATTGATGTCGGCGAAGACAACACCGCCTCCATCTACTGCGTCGGATCTCTTGAAAGCAAGCATGGAGTCTACACTCTGCCACTGTCCGGAAACTACTCCGCCACAAAAATCAGCGGATCTACGTATATACAATATGACTTCAGCGGCTCGGGCGGCACATTCACCGACCGCAACACCGTCTATGGCTCCAAATCCAAAGGCGTCATGATATTTGCCGGAAAAGCGACTGCCGAAGGAGGCGCCGACGGCCCCTGGAGCCACGTGTCATGGAGCTGGCGCACTCCGCCGCCATACGTCGACTTCACCTACGAAGTCATTGCGACAGACATGACATTCGACCCCGTGACCAAACAGATCTACGGTTGGTTCAAAGCCGACGAAGCCGGCCTTGAACACAGACTCTGCATCTACGACGGCGAATCCTGCGCCATCACACCCGTCGGACAAAACTCCTCAGTGCCCATCTCAGCAATCGCGGCCGACAAAGACGGACAGCTTTGGGGGCTGGCCGGATCGCTCGGCGACCTCTACAAAATCAACAAAACAACCGGAGCGCTTGAAAAAACCGGATCGCTACCCATCTGCGCCAGCGGAGAAAACCAATCGGCAGCATTCGACTTCAACTCCGGAAAACTCTACTGGGGTGCGATCGAAAGCATCTTGAAAGCATCGCTCTACAGCGTTGACGTCAACAACTGCACAGCCGAAAAAATCTATGACTTCCCGGCCGGCGACCGCTTCAGCGCATTCTACATCCCCGTCAAAGAAGCCAGCAACAGCGCCCCGGCAAAAGTCACCGACCTGACCGGACGCTTCACCGGCAACGGCGCTGAAGTCGAAGTCACCTTCACTGCACCCGAAAAAACCTTCGGCGGATACAAACTCTCCGGCAACATCAAATACTCCCTGACTGCCGACGGCGACGAAATCGACGCCGGAACCATCGCTGCCGGAGCGGCCTACTCCAAAATATTCACACTCTCCGACGGCGACCACACCCTGTCGGTCACCATGAGCAACGGATCAGGCAAAGGTCCGGCGGCCGAAGCCAACGTCTTTGTCGGCTTTGACGAACCCGGCGCCGTGACCGACATCAAGACCCGTGTAGACGGCAACCGCGTCACCCTCACATGGAACGAACCAACCGGCATCAACGGCGGCATCGTTGACCTGAGCCGGATCACATACACCGTCACTCGCATCCCCGAATGGGACGAAGTCGCCACCGGACTGACCGAAACGACATTCACCGACGAAGTGCCCGACGCACCAGTCGCCGAATACACCTACACCGTCACCGTCTACAACGACTCCGAAGCCGGACTGACCGAAGTCGCCGAGCCGGTGCTCGTCGGCAAAGCCCACACCATCCCCTACAGACAAGACTTCGACACCGTGTCTGACCTCAGCGAAATCGCCTACAAAGTCATCAACGACAAACCCGCATCCAACACCTGGATCCTCGACAGCGACGACGACGGCAACAAATTCCTGTCAGTCACCGGACAATACCCCAACACCCGCGACGACTACTTCTTCACCGCCCCGCTGGCATTGCGCCGTGGCGTGACCTACAACCTCTCGTTCAAAATCGCCAACAGCAGCCCGTCGGACAACACCCAGATCCGCATCTTCCTGAGCCGCGCACAAAGCAAAAGCGAAGAATTCCATATCAGACCATACATCGAACCTAACCTGTCGTTCAGCCCCGGACCGATCGGAGCCGGCATTTTCGAACAACAGTCAATGACCTTCTCCGTCGAAGAATCAGGCGACTACTGCCTCGGATTCTATGACTTCGGCCCCTACTACACCAACAACACCGTCAGCATCGACGAAATCGAAATCACGGCCGAAGAAATCACCGGACCCGCGATCGACATGGCCGTCACCGAAGTCACAGCCCCGGAAACAGTGTTCGCCACAGGCTACTTTGAAGTAACCGCCACAATCGTCAACAACGGCTCCGAACCGACCACCTGCAATGTCATTCTCGAAAGCGACAACACCACCGTCGCATCGGTCGCAATCGAAAAAGCCATCCAGCCAGGCGCCCAGTTCCAGCAATTCTTCGAACTGAAATGGTCTGAAGACGCCCCCGAAAGCATCACCTACATCGTCCGCGTCGAAACCGACGGCGACGAAGACAGCAGCAACGACGCATCCGAACCATTCACCGTGGCCTACGACAAACTCTCATCACTCAGCCCCGACCACGCCGCCAACGCCCTCAACGTGACGACCTCGCGCTCACAGGCTGAAATCACCGGAGCCGAAGGACTCGAAGTGAGCGTCATCGCCGCAGCCAGCGGAGCCGAAGTGGCCCGGACACCGCAAGCGCCGGCCAAATGGACCGTCACCCTCGCGCCGGGACTCTACCTGGTCAAAGCCGGCGAATCAGCGGCCGTCAAAGTCATGATCCGATGAGCCGGACACCCCCAATAACCCGAACAAAATCAGCACTCATACAAAATAAATCAATCAAATTTCCATTGCAAATGAAAAAGATTATTACTGCATGCGCCCTGAGCACAGCGTTTGTGATGCCGCTGACGGCATCCTCTCCGCTGACATCGGGCCTCACCCGGTTCCCCTCTGATGCGGCATCGATCGCACAGATCGACCTCTCGCCTGCCAAGGTAATGAGCAGAGCCGGAAGCTCAGACCTCACCTTCTTTGAAAGCTTCGAAGGCCGACCCGAAGGATTCGGCACATACTATGATGAATGGCTGCCCGAAGGATGGCAAGACCTCAGCAAATCAGGCCAGACAGTGCCCTTGCTCGGTGAGGCTCGCCACAACCTCACATGGCGAGTGCTGAGCAACGAAGACCGCAGCAGCGCCCCCAACTGCAACAGCGTTGCATTTGAAGGCGAATGCTTCGCCTACATCATGCCCGACCAGGCATATGGCGACCACCTCGAACTGGATTACCAGGACGAATGGCTGATCACACCCGCAGTCGTCCCCACTGGCGAAGACTGGCTCTTCTTCAGAGTGCATTTTGATCCGTCATGGGTAGTCTACAACCGCGAGGCCAACGACTTCTCCGGCGAAAACAACTCCCTCCAGGTATATGCCACGACCGACGACGGCGCCACATGGACCAAACTCTGGGACCTGATCGACGACGAAATCCGCAAAAACTGGACCGACGAACAGCTCCGCGCCGACCTCATCGACTGGACAAGACTCGACTACACTCCCGTATACGTCAACATCTCTGACTACCTCGACAAATCCGTCAAATTCGCATTCCGCTTCTATGGCAACTACGGACACGGAGTGGGACTCGACAACGTATCCGTCGGTGTGCCGCAGCCCGAAGCTCTCTACGCAATGCCCGCAGGATGCTTCCGACAGGGCATCTCGTCATTCGGCGAACTACCCGCTGTCCCGACCCTGATCATGCCCGCAGACCGCGAAACCGTATGGGCCAACCGCTCGGAAGCATCACAGCGCTATGTGTGGACATACTCCGACAAGAGCGGAGCGACAGTAACCTCCGACGTTGTCGACCTGGTCACCCCCGCCTACGAAACCGGATCACTGGTGCAGACCCCCTCGCTGGTCGGCATCTTTGAAAGCCGCCAGTCTGAACCGTTCTGCCTCAACCACACCATGATTCAGGCCGGCGGAACCCTCAAAGGTGAAGACACCTCGGGCAACGAATGCGAATTCGGCGCAGGCGTATACGACATAATGGACCCGCTCGCAAACGTATTCAAAAGCACCGACAACATCTCATTCAACCCCTCGCTCGACCTCATCTGGGAAAGAAACCTCGGAATGATGGACGGAGCCATCGACGTCGGCGGATTCTGCAACCTGTACCCCGCATCGCCGGTGCCCTATGGCTTCGACTTCATCGACATGGCCGTGATCGTGCCCGAACCGCTGCGCGAAGACTCCCAGACAATGATCCAGGTGTACACCCTCGCCGACGGATCACCCGACGAAATGATCGGCATCGCCTTCGTCGGCGCATCGGACTACACTGTCAGCGAAAACGTCACTAACATCCGCTTCAAATTCGACGTACCCGTATTCGTGCCCGCCAACACCGACATCATCACCCTGATGGTACACTCCGACCGCGACTACGACACAATCGTGTTCCCCTACCTCAGAACAACATCGAGCGCCGTCGGCAACTCCCTGCTCTACTACTTCGCCTGGGACGCTGTCAACGAATACTGGTATGACACGTTCTACAACATGAACAACATGCCCTTCGCCACCGAAGGTCATTTCGCCGGACTCCTCCAGTCAATCGGCGTCACATACGCAACTGCCGAACTGCTCGACGCCGACGCTTCAATCGAAGCGCCCATGGAAGGAACAACCAAAGAATTCCGCCTGGCGCTCAAAGGAACCGACGCCGACCGCGTCAAAATCACCGAAGACGGACTCACCGTACCCGACTGGATCTCCTACAAAGTGACCGAAGGCTCCGACGGAGTCCACACCCTGGCAATCACCGTCAAGCCGATCGAATACTGCGAAGACCGCGAAACCAGACTCCACGTTGTAATCCCCGGCGACCACACCGCAATCACCGTCAAGCAGACAGGCAACCCCGACAAACCCTCCGGCCTGACCGACGTCGAAACCACTCCGGCAGTCAGCGTCACCGTTGAATCCGGCAACATCGTCATCGACGGCGCAAAAGGATCGGCCGCCGTGATCAACACCGCAGGCCAGACTGTGGCTTCAGCCGCACTGGCCGGACGCACAACAATCGAAGCATCACACCTGCCCAAAGGCATATACGTGGTGTGCGTCAACGGAAACCAGTCATTCAAAATTGTGAAATAAAAACCTGACCATACAAGAATGAAACGGACCTTGAAGCTCCGAATCATGTCATTGGCGCTTGTGTCGGCGGCATTCGTGCCGGCGGCACAAGCCTTTGACTTTGAAGTCGGGGGAATATACTACAACCTCAACAACACATCGGTAAGCGTCACATTCTCAGACCTCCAGGGAACCTACAGCGGCAACGTCGTCATCCCGGCGCAAGTCACATACCGCATGCAGACATATCCGGTCAAAGGCATCGACAACCTGGCCTTCATAAACTCGACCGAAATGACATCCGTCAAACTCCCCGACGCGATCACATACATCGGCGACCAGGCTTTCAGCCACTGCTCGTCACTGACCGAAATCACCCTCCCGGCCAAACTGCAACGCATCGCCGACTTCGCCTTTGAATACTGCGAAAACCTGTCGACCCTGACAATCCCCGCCTCCGTGACGCAGATCGGATACGCATCGTTCATGTACTGCCGGGCACTGACCGAAATCCAGGTCACAGAAGGAAACCCCATCTACACTGCCGACAACGGAATCCTCTACTCCAAAGACCTGCGAATGCTCGTCCACTACCCCGCATCAAAACCCGACACCGAATTCACCATGCCCGAATCGGTGCAGATCGTGCCCGACGGCGCATTCTCCCCGCAATACCACCTGCAGACCATCAACATCAACGCCGCCCTGTCGGCGGTGACCGACGGACTCTTTGCCGAATGCGCCCGACTCGGCTGCATCAACGTCAGCCCCGACAACCAGAACCTGGCATCGGTCGACGGAGCGCTCTATGACAAAAAACTCACAAAACTGCTCCAGTTCCCACTGTTCCACGAATCATCCTACCTGGCTCTGCCCGAAACAGTCACCTCGCTCGCCGACCTCTCACTGCTCGGTGCAAGCTATCTCCACGAACTGGAAATGCCGGCCGCGTTGACCCACATCGGCACCTTCGCCCTTGCCGGATGCATCGGAATCTCCTCCGTCATATGCCACGCCCCGACCCCGCCTGTGAGCACACCCAACCCGCTCAACCCATCAGGCGAAATCTTCGAGCCGGCAGTCTTCGCCCAGGCAAGCCTCCAAGTGCCCGCCGAAAGCCTCGACGCCTACAAAGCCGACGCCCAATGGGGACGATTCTCATCCATCTATGAAATCGGCGGATCGGCACTCGACGCCGTCGACGCTCCCGAAGCGGCCGCTCCGACCGTAACCTACGACCTCCACGGCCGGATAATCCCGCCCGGCACTCCCCGACGCGGCTTCCGCATCGAAGTGATGCCCGACGGCCACAGCCGCCTCGTCCGCTAAAAGAAAACCGACTGAACATAACGCGCGCCTTCCCCCCCCCCGACAACAACATCACGTCAAGGAAGGCGCGCCGTTTTTTTTCTCACAGCCCCGCCACTGCCACCAGATAATTGCGGGCGCGCTCCCACGGAACATACAGATCCCGACAACCCGGAATCAGCTCCAGCGGACGCTCATTCAACTCAGTCCGGACATAATAACGCCCCGACTGCGACCGAAAAAGAATCAACCTTATATTAGCCGCCATCGGCACCACATTCCAATTCTGCCAGTGACTGGCCACAGTATCGAAATAATACGTCAGATAATAACACCCCGGAAGCCTCATCAGCGAAGCCAGCGGCATGATCGTCTCGGCATGACCGAAACGCAGACGCACCGGCGTCACATCTGCCCCGGAAATAAAATCATCAGTCGTCCTCACCAGATCGCCCACAAGAGCCGACGCGATCTCGGCCGGAACAGCCGACACCGTGGTGGCCGTGCGCGACAGATACTGCCGCAGATTATCCACAGCCCACATCCGGTTATACTCCTCAAGCGAAAAAAAATCCTGCCAGTCAGCGCTCAGCCCCATGGCCGACAAAGCCGACACAACATAATATATATCCGAAGCGACCTCATCCGCTTCCGCCGCAGCCAGCTCCCCGCCGACCATCGAACCGGCCACTGCCACAGCAGGCGACACCTCGCGAGCAAAAGCATCAAGCACCCCGGCATACGGCCGGGCCGCGGCAAACTCCACATAAACCGAATCGACCTCAAACGGACGCAACAGCGGCGAAAACTCCCGCCCCGAATCATCGGCCAAAGTCACCCGCCCGTCAGCCAGCTCATTGATCTGAGCGGTAAAAGCATCCATGCTCGCGACGCAACGCGCCACATACGACGAGATCGCATCAACCTTCTGCCCCACAAACAACTGAGGAAAAGCCTCAAACATACGCCGGGCTATCCCGCGCTGCTCGGCCACGCCAAGCGAATCCAGCTCACCCCACCGCCCGTCGGCATCGGCCATGGCCCGGCGAGTCAACTGCAACAACAGCCGCCCCCGGCGAGTGAGCGTCCCGCCCGACTCCGCCCGCTCCAACACCCCGGCAAGCCTGCCGAAACGCTTGGCCGACGTCGGAAACCTCGCCCCATGACGCCCGACATGATTGATCATCACCGGCACCAGAGAATCCGGCCACTCAACAACCGAATCCGGTGCCGGATACGGCATGCGCGAACCCTCACACCGCTCGGCCGGAAACAACGTCGGCGCGGTCAGACCCGACGCCCCGAGAAAAAAACCCGGCGCAGAAGCCACGGCCAGAAGCACGCAGCAGGCAAATACCTTCATCATCATACCCCAAAAAAGAAAGAGAGAAAAAAAATTAAGAACTTGTTTTTACAGAATCATTCAATTCTACTGAAATCAACAACCCACTGCCCCTTTTTGTTGCGCCTGAAAAGCTGATCGCGCCGACGCTGCGCCTCCCGCCACGCAGGAGCATGCCACCCGTCGGCCGGATCCGGACTCAAAGCACCAGGAACAGAATCCTGATCGACACGCCACGTCGACGGCGACACCGGAGGATAACCCGGACGCACCCACATGACACCGTCAGCCTGAATCACCACCGACGCCGACGTCGAACGCCGCGGAATATACTGCCCCCGGTCAACAAACCGCACCCCTCCCTCATCAGGATAAAACGAACAACTCACCGAATCAGTCAGCAACTCGGGCCAGACCTCCTGCCGCCCGCCCAACAACGCCGTCGCCGCAGCATAACGCTCGCGCCCAAGCCCCTCGCCACAAGAACCCGAACACGAAAAATTCGTGCGCACCGACACCGAATCATCACCCACGTCAAAACGCGAGAACCCATGATCATCAGTCTCGAACCACGCGGCCGCCCCCGACCCGTCAATCACCCCGAAATTAGCCTGCACACCCATCGGACGGGGCAACGACCGCAACAACGACTCAAAATCATCCACACTGCCACACTGCCCCAGAGCGGCGGCCATCAGCAACCCCTCGCGGTCAGCGACCGAAGCAGTGTCAGGAGCCAGATTATAACTCTGAGTGTTGATAATCGCGAAACCAGCCTCATTCACCCCGGCCCAAGCCTCGCTCAAAGCCGAATCGCCGGCATTGAACAACGCCGTGAAACCGAAACGCACACCGCGGGCACGCGCCACGAAATTCTGCACCGCCGACGTGTCGCGATGCTTCCACAACAAAACACGGCCGGTCGCCGACCGGCCCGCACCGACAATGGCCGCAGTGCAGCCCGAAGCCTCGGCCCACACACAAAACGCCATCACAACAGACAATAAAACCGTTTTCATATCACCACAAAATTACACAAAAACAACGATAACGCAGGTTTTGACAGAATTTAAAGAAATTTTTCCTTAATTATTGCGCTATCTCAGAAAAACTCCGTATCTTTGTAGCCGATAAACAAGGCAAAATTCATAAAACCTCAATAATTCAAGTTAAAGCTATGAGCAATATTGATTTAACTCAGTACGGTATTACCGGCACTCCCAAGGTATTCCACAACCCGTCTTGGGATCAGCTCTACATCGACGAAACCAACCCCGAACTCACCGGCTTCGAAAAAGGTCAGAAAACCGAACTCGGCGCCGTGAACGTGATGACCGGCATCTACACCGGCCGTTCACCCAAAGACAAATTCTTTGTGATGGACGACGTCAGCCGCGACACCATCTGGTGGACATCCGACGAATATAAAAACGACAACAAACCCATCACCCCCGAAACATGGAGCGTGCTGAAAAACATCGCCGACAAAGAACTCAGCGACAAGCCCCTCTATGTTGTCGACGCTTTCTGCGGCACAAACGCCGACACCCGTCTGGCCGTTCGCTTCATCGTTGAAGTTGCATGGCAGGCCCACTTCGTGACCAACATGTTCATCCGTCCCACCAAGGAAGAGCTCGAAAACTTCAAGCCCGACTTCGTGGTGCTCAACGCCTCGAAAGCAAAAGTTGAAAACTGGAAAGAACTCGGCATCAACTCCGAAACATGCGTGGCTTTCAACCTCACCGAACGCATGCAGGTGATCATCAACACCTGGTACGGCGGCGAAATGAAAAAAGGCATGTTCTCGATCATGAACTACTACCTCCCCCTGCGCGGCATGGCATCCATGCACTGCTCGGCCAACACCGACAAACAGGGCGAAAACACCGCTATCTTCTTCGGCCTCAGCGGAACCGGCAAGACCACCCTCTCAACCGACCCCAAACGTCTGCTCATCGGCGACGACGAACATGGCTGGGACGACAACGGCGTGTTCAACTATGAAGGCGGCTGCTATGCAAAAGTTATCAACCTCGACAAAGAAAGCGAGCCCGACATCTTCAACGCAATCCGTCGCGACGCACTGCTCGAAAACGTGACCGTCGACGCCGAAGGAAACATCAACTTCGCCGACAAGTCCGTGACCGAAAACACCCGCGTCAGCTACCCCATCGACCACATCAACAACATCGTCAAGCCCTCTGCCGGACCTGCTGCCAAGAACGTGATCTTCCTCAGCGCCGACGCATACGGTGTGCTCCCCCCCGTGAGCATCCTCACTCCCGACCAGACCAAATACTACTTCCTGAGCGGCTACACCTCAAAACTCGCCGGAACAGAACGCGGCATCACCGAGCCCACTCCCACCTTCAGCGCATGCTTCGGCGCAGCCTTCCTGAGCCTGCACCCCACCAAGTATGCTGAAGAACTCGTCAAGAAAATGGAAAAGAGCGGCGCCAAAGCTTATCTGGTCAACACCGGCTGGAACGGCACAGGCAAGCGCATCTCCATCCGCGACACCCGTGGCATCATCGACGCAATCCTCGACGGATCTATCCTCACAGCTCCCACCAAGCAGATCCCCGTATTCGGATTCACAGTTCCCACCGAACTGCCCGGCGTTGACCCCAAGATCCTCGACCCGCGCGACACCTACACCGAGGCCGAAGAATGGAACAAAAAGGCTGCCATGCTCGCCGAGAAGTTCATCAACAACTTCAAGAAATTTGAAAACAACGAAGCCGGCCGCGCTCTCGTAGCCGCCGGTCCCGCTCTCTGATTCCCAAAAATCAGACACAGCCTGACCTAACCGACACTCCGCCATGCGGCAGCCCAAAAGGCCCGCATGGCGGAGTTCTTTTCCCCTCTGACCTCAGAAACAGAGCGGACCGGCGCCCGCAGACAAAACTGCGACACGCCGGCCCGCCCGGTTTCTGTATAATCAGTGTGCTTCTCCTCTTAGACCCCGTTCCCCAATATTTGTTAACGCTGGGGTCGCATATCTCTGAGTGA
>CAMWSS010000022.1 GCA_947177035.1 uncultured Porphyromonadaceae bacterium
TGCACGGCGCTTGACCGCCCCAGCGTTAACAAATATTGGGGAACGGGGTCTTAGACCCCAGACCTGCGCTTTCGCTTTCCGGCATATCCGGCCATGACTATTTCATAAGCTCTGTCGACAAATTTCAACACCTCCCTTTCAGGAATATCACCGTTGAGATCGAGCCGGATCCAGTGTCTGAGACTCCGGTTCAGCGGATCGCCAACCGACGAATGGGCCATTCTGATTTCACTGATCTCTTCGGGAGTGGACTTGACCGTCACCGACGTGAAGTCATCCATATCCACGAAACAGAACATGTGATCAAGCACATAGAACACAAGGATCGAATCATAACGTCGGGCAAATTTTCCGAAAGGAGTCTTCTCGGCCACACCCTCCATCGACAGACAGTACTCTCTGAATTCTTCTATATTCATCGTGGCCGATACTCTATTTTTTTCATCGCCGCAAGAACATTGCGCCGCGCGCTCGTCAGCCCCGGAGGCAGATGCTGAAGCGCCAGCATTGACAGATGCTCCTCCAGCTCGGCGAGAAGCTCAGGATAGTGACGACACATTTTAAATGCTACATGAATGCAGAAAGCCCGGACTGAATATGCTTCACATTCGGAATTTATCTTCAACAGGCAGTAATCCAGAAAGTCAGTGCGCATGGTGTCGGGGGGATATTTCCGCCCCTTCAACAACTGAAGCAGCATCCTTTTTCTGGCCACATCGGACTCGATGAGCAACATATCGATCAACTCCCCCTGATGCGAATCGAGCCAAGCGGACTCCGAGCGAGGCAGGTGAGTCATCACCCACAACGCATTGACTCCTGTCAACCTGTTGTCAGAGCCGGCCAGACGCCATAACCGCTCCAGATTCTCCACCCCTTCGGCGGCCCAGGCCGCAATCCTCCTGACCTCCGGCAGATTTATCCTTTTTGACAATGCGTCTTCTGGTCCGGTCGGATCGGCCGCCACGCTCAATTGCCGTATTTTTGTCGCCATAAAACTTATCGCTGTCTGTAAAGAAGATATTATGGGCACAAATTTACAAAGATTTATGAATAATTGTGGCGGGAAATTTGGTGTAATGGCGAAAAAACCGTACCTTTGCAGCGCTTTTAGAGCAACAATACAAAACCAACTTTATTAACTTTACACAATTACACAATGGCAACAAAGATTAGACTGCAACGTCGTGGCCACAAAAACTACGCGTTTTATCCGATCGTAATCGCCGATAGCAGGGCGCCACGAGATGGCAAATTTATTGAAAGGATAGGTTCCTATAATCCGAACACTAATCCTGCTACAATATCTTTGAACTTCGAGCGGGCTTTGTATTGGCTCAACGTGGGCGCTATTCCCACTGAAACCGTGCGCGCTATCCTTTCTCAGGAAGGCGTTATGCTGATGAAGCATCTCCAGGGCGGAGTCAAGAAGGGCGCCTTTGATCAGGCAGAAGCTGAAAAGCGTTTTGCTGACTGGAAACAGAAAAAGCAGAAGTCTGTTGACGCTGTGCGCAGCTCAATGGCCGACAAGCAGGAGCAAGCTCTCAAGTCGCGTCTGGAAGCCGAACAGGCTGTCAACAAGGCTAAAGCAGAGGCAGTAGCCAAAAAGAAAGCTGAACTCGCTGCCGCCAAGGCTGAAGCAGAAGCTGCAGCTGCCGCACAGGCTGCTGAAGGCGAGGAAGCCCCGGCCGCTGAAGCCGCTGCTGAATAATCTGTAGGCGCTTCTCAACGAAGATTCGCCTCGCTTGATCTAAAACCGCACCCCTGATGTTCGCTCCGAACAAATCAGGGGTGCGTTAATTTTGTCCACACCTCAAAACCTGCCCAAAGCGCCGACGAGTGACCGAGGCTTTTTTTGCTCATCAAAAACGACCCCGCAATCAGTATTTATTGTCAAGCCGGCTTGTTAAACGATTTTCATAAAACATATCGTAAAAACAAGGCTTCAGAAAATCCTGTGACGGACCTTCCGAAGCCTGAACCGTTGAAAGCGATGATGCTTAAGCTTTGTTCTTGATAATCAGCACCTCAATGATTGATATTGCGGTCTGCTCAGGAATCTGCAGAGACTCCGCAAGCTGATTGATGATATCCTTCTCCTCATCCTCCAACACTCCATCGGCCAGCGCAATGTCTACAGCGCAGGCAAAGGCTGTGAGCTTAAGGTCTTCGGGAAGGCCGTCAATCGATGAAGCCACAAGAGCACTTGCTCCTTGACTTTTGAGGATGCGGAACAACTTGTCGAACATCTTGTCAAAAGACGGACCCGAGAAGTTGTCATAAAGGCGAAGACGACGGATATATGTTACAATTCCGTCCCATTCCGCCTGCGAGATGCTGCCGTCAGCACCAGCCATAGCAAGGGCTATACCAGCAAAAGCCTCCTGCTTGGAGAGCTTATCCTGCTCAGGCACTTTACTAAAAATTTTATCAAAAAGTCCCATAATAAAAATGTAATTTTTTAGATAATTATTTAGGTTTATGATAATAATAGTTCGTTAAAGGGAGATCCTTAAAGTTACTTACCGGACCACAAGGGCCTCACTTCAGCGGACTAGAACTGCGCAAAATTAGTAAATAAACACTAATATTCAAAACGTATAATGCAGCTTCTGAGGCCGACAAAAAATACGCGCCTGATAGCCAGCGCCATAATACGACGAAAACACATAGCAATCCAGTAGATGGTAAAACAATTGAAATTTGATTGTAGAAGTCTGCCCCATATGTACACATTTCGCGCACTAAACGCTCATCCACGTCCTGTATATCAGCAAATTAGCCCGACGCATCAGTATTTCAGCCTTCTGGCCCCCTGCAGGTTTGATCTGATTTCCGAGTCCTGAAGAATGTGGCAACGCAGGCTGGTGGAAGTCGGGAAGCGTCCGAAAAACGGATTGTCATGGCAATAGAATTCAACAGACGCCACATTGGCCGCCCTGCCGATCTTTCGCCTGAATTCTCTGATCCGCTCGTCGGCCTTCGGCAGCACTTTGACCCCGATGCGACCATCGGCAAGGCCGACGACACAGATGACACGCTCGCGCCGGCTATGACGTGCGGCCTGAGTGCGCTGAGATTCCGTCAGCCGGGCCGACACCCTGATATCACGCCCGTGAGCGGCATTGATCGCAATCATCAGCCCTTTGAACGCCGCTCCGTGTGCCGACGTGTCGGTCAGACCACTCCAATAAATGAAATAGTGGATCATCTCATGGATGAGCACATCCTCCAGTTGCCGTCGCTCCATCTCAAAGCGGCCGGTCACGCGTATCTCGCCACGGCCGGCCCTGACCACAAACTGTCCCAGCGCGCTTTTTGTGTCTGAAATGCTGAAATCAGGCTCTGGCAGACGGGCACCGAATATCTCGCCATTAAATCTGGCGAATTCATTACGCAGAAATTCCAATGTCACTTTCATCGGATCAAAATTACAATCTTTAGCGCATATGTTCCATAATTTTTAGGCCATTTATTGCTGAAATATGGAAATTTTACTACTTTTGCGTCGTAAATATTGGTTGGCACACTTGTGTCCAGATCACTTTTTTCTACAGTTTACAACTTCATTTTCCTTAACTATGAAGCAGTTACATCTCACAGAAATATCTTTCTGCGGTGTCGCCCCTCCAGGCGGCGCGAAGATGTGGCGCGCATAGTGCTTTTCCACTTCCAATTTCAACCGCAGTCAGCGACCCGACAGCCAGAAGTGTGCCTTGACGCATTCTGACCCGGCTGCCGACTGAACGCACATTGACATATTGGCAGTGGTCCCGGAGGCAGGCCTCCGGACAAAGATAATGAATTTCTCGAGCCGGTCCGGTAATAACTGACCGGCTTTTAAACTGTAAAAAAAATATCTATATGACAAACAAAACCAACCCTTTGACTTTATCAAGTCAGATTCTCAACTCATGCAACAATGACTGCGACACTTATCCCGCAGCAGACACGAACGACAATGACTCAGGTCCATACTGCTCCATCAGCGATGAAGACCTCGATCGCGCACTCGATGAATTCCTGAGCAGAGACCCTGAAGACGAAGACTACAACTTCAATGACGATGCCTCCTCACCCGACGATGACCCGTCTGAACGCGGAGAAATCAGCATCCAGGTGCCTGAACTCAGCGCACACCCGTCGCCGATCGACAATCTGATCGGGCTGAAATCCGTAAAGGAAAAACTGTCGGTCTATGAAAAAGTCGTGCTCTTCAACAAAATGCGCAAAGACTATGACCTGTCGGCTCCGTCGCTCCCCCTTCATGCACTATTTCTCGGATCGCCCGGCACCGGAAAAACCACCGTCGCCAAAATGATGGGCTATATGCTCGCAAAGGCCGGAGTGCTCTCCCGCGGCCATGTAGTCGTCAGAGAGCGGGCCACGCTTCTCGGCCCGAACTACAGCATGGAAGAGAGCAACACGCTGAAAGCCATCGATGAAGCCCAGGGCGGAATCCTGTTGATCGACGAAGCCTACCAGCTATATCAGCCGGCAGACCCGCGCGATCCCGGACGCTTTGTCATCGAAACGCTGATGACCGCCCTGGCCGACGGTTCACGGCGCGACTGGATGCTGATCCTCGCCGGCTATCACGACGAGACCTTGAGGATGTTTGAAATGAACACTGGACTAAAATCCCGCATTCCGGAATCCAACATCTATGTTTTCGACGACTACTCCGAAAGCGAACTCTTGGAGATAGCAGAGCGATATCTGGAACGCCATCAGTATTCTCTGTCGGCCGAAGCACGCAAGGCTCTGTCACGCAGACTGCGGGCCGACTATTTGAGGCGCGACAAGAGCTTCGGCAATGCCCGTCACGTAATCAACCTTATACAGACCGACATTCTGCCGGCCATGGCCGTTCGCGTCATCTCAGACTTCAGGCCAGGCGTCACATCTCTGTCTGAAATCCAGGCCGACGACATCCCTGCGCCGGTCAAAACCCTCTCCCACTCCCGCCAGCGCATCGGCTATTGCGCATAAACCACCTTATCAAAAACCGACCGCCCCGAAAACCGCAACGGATTTCGGGGCGGCATTATAACTATACGAAAAAAATGAAACACGCCCACACACTCGACAGTCTACACTCGCTCTGCTACATTATCAATTCCGATGACGACCAGCCGGTGGTGCAGGATCTGGCCGCCGGATTCGACATGGACGACAATCTGGTCATCGCGATAGACAATATTGACTATGAGGACAGACACAACAATTGCTCAACCGCGATCATCGTGAGCCGGCACGACGCACAGCGCATAGCCCGGCGCCACCGGATAAAATATCACTGCCTGCCACAGTTCATCGGCGAATGCATGGCGGAATGGAAGGAAATCATAAACCCGACGTTCAACCACGTCCAGACCTGCTTCAAGGAGATCAGCGAATGCCTGCTTGACGAAGGATGCCGCATGCGCATCCGCCGGACCTATGGCCGCAACGGATTCATCTGTTGCTGAATCTTCCGTTCATTCAGTCAGGAGTGATCATGGTCTTGATCACTCCATCCTGCTGCTGCCCAAAAAGTGTATATGCGTCATTTATCCGGCTCAACGGAAAGCGATGAGTGATGAAAGGTGTCGTGTCTATCTTACCCGCGGCAATCAGCTCCAGCAACACGTCACAATCACGCCCGTCGACGCCTCCGGTTTTGAATATCAGATTCTTGCCATACATATCGGGCAGCGGCAACACCTGCGGCCTGTCATACAAAGCCACAATGGTCACAATAGCGTTCGGCCTGGCAGCCTGCCACGCCATCCGGAAACTTTCATCCGTCCCGGCCACTTCTATCACCCTGTCGGCGCCGCCATTCTCCCCCAGCCGCATGACCGCAGCCAGGCAATCATCAGGCGACACGACCGTGACTCCCGGATAGTGCCTCTCGACAAACCGACGTCGGCCGGCCTGCTTCTCGCAGACAATAATATTACGCGGATGCTTCAGTTTCAGACACTCAAGAGTGCACAGGCCCGTGGGCCCCGCCCCAATAATCAGCACTGTATCATTCTCCGACACTTCTGAAATATCCACCGCCCAATATCCGGTGACAAGGATATCCCCGACAAAAAGAGCCTGATCATCGCTGACTGAGTCTGGAATCAGCGACAATCCATTGTCGGCATATGGAACTCTGACAAACTCCGTCTGCCCGCCGTCGATCCTACAGCCCAGCGCCCAGCCGCCATGGCGGTCAGTGCAGTTGTTCACCCAACCGTTGCGACAGAAAAAGCACTCGCCGCAAAAAGTCTCGACATTGACAGCCACACGGTCACCCGGCTTCAGCTTCTTCACACCAGGCCCGACGCTCTCAACCACTCCGACCATCTCGTGCCCGAGCGTGACGCCCGGCTCGGCCTGCGGCACTGAACCGTGAATAATGTGAAGATCCGAGGAACAGATGCTTGAAGCAGTGATCCGCACTATCGCATCCTTCGGCTCCACGATCTCCGGTTTCGGCTTCTCGGTCATCTCGAAATGCCCGGGCCTGATAAACGTCAATGCCTTCATTGCTCGACTATTGTCCTGACCGAATCTGAAAGAGCCGCGTCAACATCGTCGTCCGACGAGTAAATCACGCCATCCTCACGGTCGGTGATCGGACGCAGCAGCTGATTCAACAGATAGACATGGCGATACTCCTCCGTGTCAAGAGAACGCAGATAGCTAACAGTCGCCAGAGAATCGCGCCGCAATGCCGTGCGGTAACAAAGAACGGCCTGAGCGGCATTGCCGTCACGATGGTCGTCCGACGTGTCGGCCAGGTCAGCCATGATTATGGCCAGATGACACAGGTCATCGATCGGAAGCGAGTCAAGAAGAGCGGGATTGCGAAACAGACGGTCACATTCACGCTGCGCCTCCAGACGGTCACCCAGATCCATGGCTCGGTCAATCTTGCCGACTGATTCTGTCGATGACGTCTCACCGACACATCCTGCCGCCACAAACAGACAGCAGACAAGACATATCATATAGAAAGACACTTTTCGCATAACAACAAAATTACACAGAATTTCCCGTCCATGCAAGTTTTACGCAAAAAATATAGACTATTCAGTACGACGATTTTTAGACACCATGAAAATGCGGATAAGATGTTTTTTCTCTGTTTTATCGTTGGCTGACACAAACAGCTTATAACTCAAATCAGCCCGGCCACTTCGTGTTTAAATTCATTAAACCGGCATGGCAAGCATGCTGTCAAGAATTGCCACGGCCTCCTCGACTGAAGTGATCTGATTGACAAACATCGAGCGCCTGTCGTTGCGCTGGCGCAGTTCGCAACGGCGATAATTCTGCTGGAAGTACGCCAGAATGCGGCCGAACATGGGGCTTTGATAATACGCTTTGTTTGATTCATCGACAAAATACAGATACATACGGCCCTGCTTCAGCGACACCTTCTCGATGCCGAGCCGGCGCGCCATCCACCGGAGACGCGGCACTCGAAGCAACTCGGCCGCCTCATGCGGAATCGCACCGAAGCGGTCACGCAGACGGTCTGAAAACAATTTCAGATCAAGTTCGCGCTCAATGCCGTCAAGCTCCTGATAAAGAGCGATACGCTCGCGATCGCCAGGAACGTAATCTGCCGGCAGAAGCAATTCCATGTCGCTTTCAATGGAGCAGTCGGCAACAAAATCATGCTCTCCGGCAGCCGCTTCGTCGGCAAACTCCTCGGCAAACTCTTCTGTGCGCAATTCCGTCACGGCCTCCTTGAGAATCCGCTGATACGTCTCATAACCCAGATCGGCAATGAAGCCGCTCTGTTCGGCGCCAAGCAGATTGCCGGCGCCGCGTATGTCAAGATCCTGCATGGCAATGTGGATTCCAGAGCCAAGATCGCTGAAACTCTCAATGGCCTGAAGCCTGCGGCGGGCCACCGGACTGATGTTGGCGCCGGGAGGAACGGCCAGATAGCAGAAGGCCTTGCGCGCCGACCGGCCCACCCTGCCGCGCAGCTGATGCAACTCGCTCAGACCGAAATTCTGCGCGTTATATATAATTATGGTGTTGACGTTGGGCATATCGATGCCGCTCTCCACTATCGTGGTGGCCAG
The DNA here is from genome assembly GCA_947177035.1 of uncultured Porphyromonadaceae bacterium. Classification (GTDB taxonomy): domain Bacteria; phylum Bacteroidota; class Bacteroidia; order Bacteroidales; family Muribaculaceae; genus UBA3263. The sequence goes on from CAMWSS010000022.1 coordinate 8,076, forward strand.
CAACACGTCGAAATCATGAGCGGCAAAATCAATTATGGCTTTTTCAAGCTTTTCAGGCGGCATTTGCCCGTGGCCGACAACCACGCGGGCATCAGGCACAAGCCTGTGAATCATATTTTCAATCGTCGAAAGACCTTCGATGCGGTTGTTGATGACAAACACCTGGCCCCCACGGCTTAATTCAAAGTTGATCGCTTCGGCCAGCAGCTCGTCGGTCATCGTGCACACGTCGGTCAGGATCGGATAACGGTTCGGCGGCGGAGTGGTGATGGCGCTGAGATCTCGGGCGCCCATCAGCGAGAACTGGAGGGTGCGGGGAATCGGTGTCGCACTCATCGTCAGAGTGTCTACATTGACCTTCAGCTCCTTCAGCTTCTCTTTGACAGCAACACCGAATTTCTGCTCCTCATCAACAACAAGCAGACCCAGATCCTTGAATTTCACGGTCTTGCCAATCAGCTTGTGAGTGCCTATTATTATGTCGATTTTGCCATCGGCAAGATCTGCCAGAATCTCCTTGACCTGCTTGGGCGAGCGAGCGCGACTGAGATAGTCCACCCGCACCGGAAAATCCTTAAGCCGCTCGCTGAACGTGCGGAAATGCTGATAGGCCAGCACTGTGGTCGGGACCAGCACCGCCGTCTGCTTGCCGTCGGTGGCGGCTTTGAAGGCGGCGCGTATGGCTATTTCGGTTTTGCCGAAACCGACGTCGCCACAGATCAGCCGGTCCATCGGTCTTGGAGACTCCATGTCGGCTTTCACCGCTTTTGTGGCAGTGAGCTGATCAGGAGTGTCTTCATACACAAACGACGCTTCCAGCTCATGTTGCAGATAACTGTCGGGCGAGAAACTATAGCCCTGTTCCTGACGACGGCGCGAATACAGCGAAATGAGATCGCGGGCAATATCCTTGAGTTTTGACTTTGTCCGATCCTTCATCCTGGCCCATGCTCCCGAACCGAGCTTGCTGATTTTCGGTTCGGCGCCATCCTTGCCGCGATATTTGCTGAGCTTGTGGAGCGAATGAAGCGAAACGAAGATGGTGTCGCCGTTAAGATAGGTCAGCTTGATCATCTCCTGCATCGTGCCGTTGATTCCGGCTGTGTGGACAAGTCCGTCAAACCGGCCCACTCCATGATCGGAATGAACAATAAAATCGCCCGGCTCTATGGACGACAACTCCTTGAGCGACAAAGCGAGTTTGCCTGAACGCGCCCTCTCGCTGCGAAGATTATACTTGTGGAAGCGGTCAAAGATCTGGTGGTCGGTAAAGACGCACACCCGGCTCATGTGGTCGACAAAACCTTCATGAAGAGTGGCGTCGACGGGAATGAAACCGATATCGTCGCCACGCTCCGCAAATATGTCTTTGAGCCGCTCATGCTGCCTGTCGCTGTCAGACAGGATGCAGAGCCTGTAACCATCGGCCAGCAAAGCTTTGAACGAGCTGGAGATCAGGTCGAAATTCTTATGATACACTCCCTGGGGAGAGCACTGCATGTCAATTACAGCTCCGGCATCGGAAGCGACCGAATTCCCGGCCGAAAACGTCAGAAGCCTGAAACGCGAGAATCTGGCGGAAAAATCATCGGCATCGACCACATTCGACATTGCGTTCTGATCGCCCTCATCGGCAATCGCCGCCGAGCCGCTGAACTGTTCTCCGGCAATCTCGGCGACACGGGCTGTGACCAGGTCGGCCGAATCGCGCACGCAGATCACCGTCTCTTTGCCAAGAAACTCCAGCAACGATCCTCCACTTCCCTTTGCGACCACATTGCCGGCAATATCGGCAGCCTCAAGCTTGCGCTCAGAGAGCTGAGTCTCCACATTAAACTCACGTATCGACTCGACATCGTCGCCAAAAAGATCAATGCGCAACGGCAATTCGCCTGACCATCCGAACACGTCGAGAATCGAACCGCGGACAGCAAACTGCCCTGGCTCATAAACATAATCCTGCTCGACAAATCCATTTGAACGAAGCCACTTCTGTGTTTCAGTCAGATCCAGCGAACCGCCGGTTGAAATGCGTATCATATGCCCGGCGACGGCATCCGGCGAGGCCACTCGCTCGGCCAGCGCATCAGGATACGTCACCAGAAAACGCAATCCCGATCCAGGCGAATACAGCCTGGTCATTGCGTCGGTGCGCAGAATCTGCTGTGGAGCGTCAGGCTGTCCGTATTTTATATGGCGGCGGTAGCCCGACGGAAACATCGCAACAGCAGCCTCTCCGCCCTGACAAAGACGACACAGATCATGATAGAGATAGCCTGCGTCATCAAGCGAATCGGCCACAACAACAACCGGGCGCTTGCCCGGAAGCAGAGAAAGAAGCATTGCCGCCGACGAACCGCTTGCTCCGGTCACTGACACACGGCGCGATTTCAGGGCGGCGGCAAGAGCCTCACGACGGCCGCCGGCCGACAGCATCGGCAATAGTTCGGCAAGTGTCATCTCATTTATTCAGGATAGAACGATAACTGGCAGGATCTGAGAGCACAGACAGCGCATCGGCAAGAGCGCGATTGTAGCGCAGCGAATTGGCCACGCCACCCGACTGATAATAATATCGCCTGACAATGGCATCGCTCAGAAACATCTCGATTTCCCGGCGGTTAAGGTCAAGATCATGATCAAGGTCATGGTGCAGCAGTTTCTCAAGTTCCGCGATACGCTCTTCCACCTCGGCGGTCATGTATCCCTCGTTCTCCGCCGACTCGCGAAGCGATTTCAGCACCGAGTCACACGCCCTGTCATACTGAAATTTCTCCGGATCGATCGAACGCTTGAATTCCTCGAAAATACTGTCGGTGATCACGAAATCGCGTGCCGGGGCTATCGATGGATTGGCCGCGGCAAAAGCCGTGGCGAAGTCGAAGTCATAGTTTCCGCGGCGTATGTTGTAGAGCAGGCGGTTAGCCTTCATCTGCTCAGTTTTGACATCGGGAGTTATGCCGCCGCCGTCACGCACCTGGCGCCCGTGAAGAGTCGAATAAACGGTTGTGAGACTGTCGGGAGTGCGGGCCACCGAACCGTCGTCATTGCGCCGAGAATAGTCGATTGCCTGGATCAGACGACCCGACGGAATGTAATATTTAGCCACAGTGAGCTTCAGCAGACCATCATAGGGCAGCTGACGCGAAGTCTGCACAAGACCCTTGCCATAGGAACGCTCGCCGACAATGACCGCGCGGTCAAGATCCTGAAGAGAGCCGGCCAGAATTTCAGAACTGGATGCTGAACCGCCGTCAATGAGTATGGCCAGCGGCATATCCGGCGCCACTGGCTTGCGCGAAGTCTTATAGACCTTCTCCGACAGGGTGCCGCGTCCGCGAGTGCGCACAATCTCGGTGCCTTTCGGCACGAATAGCGACGCGATCTGGACAGAACTTTCCAGCAGACCGCCGGGATTGCCCTGCAGGTCAATCACCAGCGACGTGATTCCATGATTGCGCTTCAGGTCGTCAAGCGCGGCGGCAACCTCATCGGGAGCCTTCTCCGTAAACGACGACAGCGAGATATAGCCTGTCTTGCCATCAGGCCCCACGGTGCCGTAATAAGCCACCGACGGGGTCTTGATCTTGGCTCGCTCAAGCACGAAATCAACAATGGAATCAGCGGCAAACGGCCTGCACACGCTCACTTTCACCTTTGTGCCTGCAGCGCCCCGCAGTGCCTCTGACGCCCGCTGGGTGTCCCACGAAGAAGTGACCGTGTCGCCGTCAATGCTCAGAATAACGTCGCCCGCCTTCACTCCGGCAAGCTGCGAAGGAGTATTGAAATACGGTTCTGAAAAATAGACGGACCCGCTGTCAGTACGACCGATCATACACCCGATGCCGGCGTATTCGCCGGTTGAAATCATGGTGAGCTGCTCGCGGTCGTCGGCCGGATAATATTCAGTATACGGGTCAATATCGTTGAGCATGTAGAGCAACGCAGTATTGACCGATTTTTTGATATCAATGGTATCTACATAATTAAGCTGCAATTCCTTTACCACGGAATTAAACACGTCAAGCGAACGGGCCACATCAGTCTTGTCACTGCGGGTGGCGCCAAATGCGGCCAGACCGACCACTGCCGATATGCCCAGAAGATATAGTTTTCTCATCAGATAAAACAGAGCTGGAGATTGGTAGTTATTTTTAGCGGGGACAAAGGTACACATTAATATATATAACAACAACGCCGAAGGTGTTAATTTTCAAAAAAAATCATATTTTTTTACCCAAATATTTGCACATATCAAATAAAACCACTAATTTTGCATCGCAATTCCCAAAGGGGACAGCCCAAATGCTTCAGTAGCTCAGTTGGTTAGAGCACCTGACTGTTAATCAGGGGGTCGTTGGTTCAAGCCCATCCTGAAGCGCAAAAGCCGCAATTCCCGAAACAAGGACATTGCGGCTTTTTTGTCAGAATATACACATGAAATTCAAAGGATACCTGCTCGCCGCAATCGCCGCCGCAACATATGGCACAAATCCGGCATTCGCCCTGCCGCTATACGCCGATGGAATGAATCCCACATCGGTGTTGCTGTTCCGTTATCTGCTCGGATTGCCGATTCTGGCGATCATGATGGCGTGGCGCCGGCGCAAGCTGACACTCCGCAGCAACGAAGTGCTTCCGCTGGCAGTGCTCGGCATTATGATGGCCATATCGTCGCTCACCCTTTTCGAGGCATACAACCACATGAATTCAGGCATAGCCTCCACCCTTCTTTTCATCTACCCCGTGCTGGTGGCCGTGCTCATGGCCTTCTTCTTCCATGAGCGATTCCGGATCACCACCGGAATCTGCCTGCTGATCATGGGCGCCGGCCTGCTGCTGCTGCTCAGAAGCGAAGCAGGCTTCACCCTCAGCGTCACCGGATGCCTGCTGGTGTTTATATCGTCGCTCACATATGCGCTATACATAGTCATGACCAACGTGTCCAAGACAGTGCAGGGCATCCCGACTCTGAAATTGCTGTTCTGGCAACTCGCCTTCGGCAGCACGGTCTTCATGGCCATGATCGCCTCAGGCTCCCAGCTGACCATTCCAACCCACTCGGCCGGATGGCTCAACATAGTGGCATTGTCGGCCCTCCCGACCGTTGTGTCGCTCAGCTGCACCACCTTGGCCATACACGCCATCGGACCGACCCCGACAGCGATTTTCGGCGCGCTTGAACCGGTCACGGCAGTGGTGCTCGGCGTGCTGCTGCTGGACCAGAGCCTGACGACGCGTGAACTCGCCGGAGGAATACTCATCATAATCGCCACGACAATGGTCGTGGTGGCAGACCCGATCGACAACGCCCTGCTGCGCGTGCGCCGAATGTTTCCTTCCCTACGCAAACACATCCGATCATAACATCTATCCGACATGAAAGCGATATTTCCGATATTAGCGGCAACCGCCATCGCGGCAGGATGCTCAACGGCCGGCAGACAGACCGGACATTCAGCCGATGTCAACCCTCTGACCGGCACAGATTTCACCGGAAACACATATCCCGGCGCACAGACTCCGCACGGCATGGTGCAGCTCAGCCCCGACAACGGACTGCCGGGCTGGGACAGGATTGCCGGATACTTCTACCCCGACAGCACAATCGCCGGATTCAGCCACACGCATCTGAGCGGAACAGGCGCCGGCGACGGATACGACATCTCATTCATGCCGCTGACAGGATCGCCGGTAACGGCGCCCCAGCCGCTCGGCATCCACTCGCGGTTCAGCCACGACCGCGAACATGCTTATGCCGGATTTTACAGCGTATATCTCGACGACTATGACGTGAAAGTGGAACTGACCGCGACACCGCGCGCCGGAGTGCAGCGCTACACCTGGCCCGGCGACACAGGCACCGTCATCATCAACCTGACAAAGGCCATGAACTGGGACGCGCTGACCGACGCCGACATCAGCGCCGTGGACAGCACGACTCTGACCGGCCACAGATTTTCGACCGGATGGGCACGCGACCAGCGCGTGTGGTTCGCCACCAGATTCTCGCAACCATGGCTGTCGATGAGCGTCGACACAGCCGGCGGAGGCGCAATCGCCACTTTGCGCTTCGCCACCACCCCCGGATCGACTCTGACAGTCTGCACCGCCCTGAGCGGCACCGATGCCGACGGAGCCATGACCAACCTCGCCGCAGAAGCTCCTCACGACGATTTCGACATATATCTCGCGCAAGCGACCGGAGAATGGGACCGCACTCTGTCGGTGATAGAAATCGACACCGATGACCAGACGGTGAAACGCACGTTCTACACCGCGCTGTATCACGCCCTGCTGTGCCCCGAACTGTTCAGCGACACCGACGGACGCTACCGAGGACCCGACGGACAGATCCACACAAACACGCCACAGCAACCGCACTATCACATGTTCTCGCTGTGGGACACATATCGCGCGGCACACCCGCTCTACACGATCATCGAACCGGAAGCAGCAGGCCACATGGCCGGATCTCTGGTCGACTTTGCCCGGCAGGGCGGACACCTGCCGGTCTGGACCATGTGGGCCGGCGAGACCGACATGATGATCGGCTATCATTCAGCTCCGGTAATCGCCGACGCCATAGCCAAAGGGCTCGGCGACATAAACCCTGACGAAGCGCTGGAGCTGTGCGTCGCCACAGCCCGGAAATATGACCGCCCATGGGTGGCATGCGACTCCGACACCTCCTGGTCGATGAGCAAAACCCTCGAATACGCCTACGACGACGCCTGCATAGCGCGCCTGGCCAGACTTTGCGGCCGGGAAGACATCAATGCCGAATTCTCCGAAAGAGCCACCCGCTGGCGCAACGTCTTCGACCATGAGACAGGCTTCTTCAGACCACGACTGGCCGACGGGACATTCCATTCGCCATTCGCACCCGAAGACTATTCCGCCCACATCTGCGAAAGCAACGCATGGCAATATCTCTGGTCAGTGCAGCACGACCCCGAAGGGCTGACCCAGGCTCTGGGCGGACGCGACTCGCTCGAAGCCAGACTCGACCGCTTCTTCACCCTCGAGGCCGACAGCGCGTCGCTGCCGATCTTCTCGACCGGCATGATCGGCCAGTACGCCCACGGCAATGAACCGGGCCACCACGCCGCCTATCTCTACAACTTCACCGACCACCCTGAAAAAGGCCGCAACTACCTCCGGCAGATAATGAGAGAGCTTTACAGCGACCGGCCCGACGGACTCTGCGGCAACGAGGACTGCGGACAGATGTCGGCCTGGTACGTGCTGAGCGCCATCGGCTTCTACCCGCTCGACCCTGCGTCAGGGCGCTATGAACTCGGTGCTCCGATAGTGAAACGGGCCGAAATCAGACTGCCAGAAGGCAAAAAATTCGTGATCAAGGCCAATCCGGACAACGACTACAAGGAGGTCAGACTCAACGGCACACGACTCGACCGCACCTACATAACCCACGGAGAAGTGATGGCCGGCGGAACGTTAGAGTTTCTGTAAGAGATAAAGCAGATCGGCGCCCACGGCATCCACCACCGGACGGATCGAATCCGGATCAACCGGCAGAGAAAAAGTCACAGCGCCAGACAATACGTATGCCGCCGAGTCTGTCGCCATGAACTGAATCGGCGTCAGACCGGTTCCGGCACGCGTTGCCAGCAACGTGGCCGTCGATCCGCCGTCAGTCATCAGTCGCGTGATCTCGCCGTATGCCCCTCCGGCGTTGAGCGCCATGCGTTCGGTCCGGTTGTCGAGCACCGACGCGACAGTCGACGGAGTCACTTGAGTGACCGTGCAATTCACAGTCAGCCCATAGGCGGGATAAACCAGATCGACCCACAGACCATCCGCCACGACCCTGGCTGAATCATTGACCATCAGCACAACATCGCCCACTGCATGCGGCGAATAAGCCGCCGGATACAACTCAACGCGAGGATAAGCCCGCGGACGGGGCAGTGCAGCCGGACGGTCACCATGACCGACACAGCCGGCCAGAGCCAACACCATAATAATCATTTTCTTCATGTCGCAAATATAGCGTTTTTTCAGAAAACAAAAAACGCGAAATCAGCTCCGGTAAATAAATTTTAAAGTCCGAGTGCGATATGTTACGCGGATTTTTCGTAATTTTGCACCGTAAAAACAGAACAGAAACAAGTATGAACACTGACACGTTTGAAATGGTAGCCAAGACCTTCAAAGGTCTGGAAGATGTGCTGGCCGAAGAACTCCGTGGCATGGGAGCGATCAATGTGGAACCTGGCCGACGCATGGTCTCGTTTGAAGGCGACAAAGAAATGCTCTATAAAGCCAATCTACGGTGCCGCACCGCGTTGCGCATTCTCAAGCCGTTCTATAAATTCAAGGCCCACACGCCTGAAAAACTCTATGACAGGGTTAAGGAATTCGACTGGACCCGCATGCTGACACCGGCCGACACTTTTTCTATCGACGTGACAGTCAACTCCGACGAATTCACCCACTCCCGTTTCGTCACATATAAAGTAAAAGACGCGATCGTGGACTTTTTCCGTGACCGCGACGCCGAAAACCGCCGTCCGGGCGTGCGCCTGACCGACGCCGACATCATGCTCAACGTCCACATTTCGGGAGCCGACGTGACAATCAGCCTCGACTCAAGCGGCGAATCGCTTCACAAACGCGGCTGGCGCGCAGCGCAGACCGAAGCACCGATCAACGAAGTGCTCGCCGCAGGAATCATCCTGAAAAGCGGCTGGCGCGGCGACAAACCGTTTATCGACCCGATGTGCGGATCAGGCACCTTCCTGGTTGAAGCAGCCCTGATCGCCGCCAACATAGCACCGGGCATATTCCGCAGCTCGTTTGCATTTGAACGCTGGAAAGACTTTGAGCCGGAAATCCTTGACCGGATCTATAACGACGATTCCGACGAACGCCCCATCACCTGCCCCATCATCGGCGCGGACATGTCGCCCAAAGTTCTCGACATCGCCAACGAAAACATCAAGCAGGCCGGAGTGGCGAAATACGTGACGCTCCAGGTCAAGCAACTGTCGCAATGGACAGAAGCGCCGGCCAACGGTGTCATGATCACCAATCCGCCTTATGGCGAACGCCTGAAACCGGAAGACCTCGACGGACTCTATGTCACCCTCGGCGAAAAACTCAAACATATTTTCACCGGCTACCACGCATGGATCATCGGCTATCGCGACGAGCAATTCGCAAAAATCGGACTCTCGCCATCGCTGCGCGAGCCGATGTTCAACGGCGCACTGGAGTGTGAGCTGCGCGAATACGTGATCTTTGACGGCGACATGCGCTCATTCCGCCGCGCCGGAGGTTCGATACGCCGTGAACGCACCGAACGCCCCGCCGCCAAAACCGAACGCAGCAAACGCCCATTTGCCAACAAGAGCAAATTCGGCGGACGGAAACCGTTCCAGCGCGCTCAGAAGCCGGAACTGCCTGAAACTAAGCCCGCCGAAGAAAAGAGAATTGTCCATCACGACAATCCTCTGGCCGCCCGCAGAAATCCGGAAGCCATCAAAGCGATCATGAACCGCGAACCTCAGATCGCATCTCCCCGCAAGGGATGGCGACGCAAGCGCACCGACAACCAATAAAACCCCTCTTTACAAGCCCTAAACCCTAAAACCAAACTGAAACCACTATGAAAGTGATCCTGCTCGGCAGCGGTGGCCGCGAAGCCGCACTGGCCTGGAAAATCAGCCAAAGCCCCGAATGTGAAAAACTCTACATCGCGCCGGGAAACGGCGGCACCGCGGCCTTCGGCACAAACGTGGCGATAAAGCCCTCTGACTTCGCCGCAATCGAGACTTTCATACGTGAAAACAGTGTGACGCTTCTGGTCGTGGGCAATGAAGACCCGCTGGTGGCAGGCATACGTGACTATTTCGCCAAAACGATGCCCGAACTGCTGATCGTGGGTCCGGCAGCCGACGGCGCCGCGCTGGAAGGCAGCAAGGACTTTGCAAAGCACTTCATGATGCGCCACGGCATTCCGACAGCGGCCTATCGGTCGTTCACCGCCGAAACAGTCGAACAAGGCTGCGAATTCCTTGCATCGCTCAAAGCGCCATACGTGCTCAAAGCCGACGGCCTTGCCGCAGGCAAAGGAGTGCTGATCATCAACGATCTGGCCGAAGCCCAGCAATCGCTCCGCGAAATGCTCGGAGGCATGTTCGGCCAGGCATCGGCAACAGTGGTGGTTGAAGAATTCCTTGACGGAATAGAATGCTCGGTGTTCGTGCTCACCGACGGCACCGGCGAATACCGCATACTGCCTGTGGCCAAAGACTACAAACGAATCGGCGAAGGCGACACCGGCCTGAACACCGGAGGCATGGGCGCGGTGAGCCCCGTTCCGTTCGCCGACGACGAATTCATGAAGAAAGTAGAGGAGCGCATTGTACGTCCCACCGTCAACGGTCTGATCGCCGACAAGATCGACTATCGCGGATTCATCTTCCTGGGCCTGATCAAAGTCGGCAACGAACCGATGGTGATCGAATACAACGTCAGAATGGGCGACCCTGAAACTGAAGCAGTCATGCTGCGCGTCAAATCAGACCTGCTGCCGCTGCTCGAAGCCACCGCCAAAGGATCTCTCGGAGATATGCCTCTGGAAATCGACCCGCGCACGGTGGTCACCGTCATGGCCGTCAGCGGAGGATACCCCGGCTCATATCCAAAAGGAATGACAATGACCGGACTGGACAAAGTCAGCGACTCGGTGCTGTTTCACGCCGGAACGGCAGTGAACGCCGACGGCGACCTTGTCACGGCCGGAGGCCGCGTGATCGCGGCAAGCAGCTATGGCGAATCGATCGCCGACGCCGCCGCCCGCTCGTTCAAAGCAGTGCAGACGATTGAATACGACGGAAAATACTACCGTCGCGACATCGGCCGCGATCTGATCGCCCTGCTCTGAAACAGCGATGCAGCGCAGACACATCAATCCGATCGACACAGTAGCCACCTCAAGCGGCACTTCGGTGCTGCTCGGGGTGGCGGCTATCATTGCATCCATTGCGGCTCCGGGCGGCGCCTTCGGTGCGTCGGCCATGTGGCTGATAATGGCAGTGGCCATGCTGCCGGTCATCAGACACTACAACCTGTCGCAAAGCAACTCGCCGATCGCATGCGCCATGTTCCTGATGTTTCAGGCAGCAATGACTCCGATCATCTACTGGCCAGTTTCATCATGGATGCTGGCGGCGACAGGACTGGCCGGATGCGCCCTGCTGTTTTCCGTATTCCAGAACCAGCAGTCGGCCCGGCCACTGTTCACGCTCACCCTCATGTCGGGAATAGGCATGACATTCAGCTGGGTGTATATTCCTCTGACCGTCATCTTCCTGATCGGAACCACACAGATGCGCGCGCTTAACATGCGCAGCGCCGTGGCCATGCTGCTCGGACTGATCACCGGTCCGCTGCTCATCTATGGGTTCGGCCTGCGTCAGCCCGCTGTCCCCGACATGCCCTACTTCGCCATTGACGCCGCAGCGGACCCCCACCTCTATCTCAGCGCCGGCTTCTCGGCCATATGCTCGATCGTTTTCGGCGGATGCTGCATGCTCACCTCATATGGCTACCAGGCTAAACTGCGCGCGTTCAACGCATTTATCTACCTGCTGACGGCAATGGCCATATGCGTCACGATAGCCGACTCAGGAAACGCCAGCTCATATATCACTCTGCTCAACATGTGTGCGGCCTACCACACCGGCCACTTCATCGTGTCACGCTCACGAGGCTGGATAGCCGTGGCCGTCACCGTCACCGCAATATCTGCGCTCTACATCTGGAACTCATGGATGTAATCATCGAAAGCCACATTCCGTTCATAGCCGGAGAGCTTGAACGCCGGAATCATCGCGTCACCTACCTCCCGCCGGAAGCGATCACAGCCCAGACGGTCAAAAACGCCGACGCGCTGATCATACGCACACGCACACGCGCCGACCACGCGCTTCTCCACGGATCGCGGGTGCGTCATGTGGCCACAGCCACCATCGGCACCGACCACATCGACATGACGTACTGTCGCGACCACGGCATCGCGGTGAGCAACGCCCCCGGATGCAATGCTCCGGCCGTGGCGCAATACGTGATCTCATCACTGGCAGCAATAGTCGGGCCGGAACGCCTGCCGGGAATGACACTCGGAATAGTCGGAGTCGGCCACGTCGGCAAGACCGTCGAACGATGGGCACGCGGAATAGGCATGAACCTGATGCTATGCGACCCCCCGAGAGCAAAAGCCGAAGGCAATGGAAAATTCGTCAGCATCGACGACATAGCCGAATGTGCCGACGCCATAACATTCCACACCCCGCTTGACCGGACCACGCACCACCTCTGCGACCGGCGCCTGCTTGCGGCATGCCGCCGAAAACCAGTCATCATAAACGCCGCCCGCGGCGCTGTCGCCGACAACGGAGCACTCATCGCCGCACTACAGGACCGCCAGATCAGAGCCACGGCAATCGACTGCTGGGAAGGAGAACCGACAGTCGACCCAATCCTGCTCGGCCTCTCGGCTGTGGCCACCCCCCACATCGCCGGCTATTCCATCGAAGGAAAAATGCGCGCGTCGGCAATGGCAGCAAAAGCCATCGACCCGGAAATAAACATGCCGATGCCTCCGGCGGCCATATCCCCCACCCTTGACGCAATCCTCGCGTCATATTCCCCAGCGGCCGACACAATGGCCTTGCGCGCCGCGCCACATGCCTTTGAAGCGCTCCGCAACAACTACAACTACCGCAACGAACCGGCCTGACACGTTGCGGAGTTCACGGATGTTTCGTATCTTTGCCAACGAAATCTGTTGCACGAGACCCCCATATGGAATTTATCACATCTGAAAACATCCTGCTTGTCGGATCAACAATTCTCATTGCCGGCGTTCTGATCGGCAAATCCAGCTATAAAATCGGCCTGCCTTTGCTGCTCATATTCCTGCTTGTCGGCATGGGCTTTGGAGTGGACGGCGTCGGAATCCAGTTCTCCGACATGAACTCGGCACAGTTCATCGGAATGATTGCACTGTGCGTCATCCTGTTCTCAGGAGGCATTTCCACCAAGATATCCGCCATCAGGCCGGTAATAATTCCCGGACTTGTGCTGTCAACGGTCGGCGTCCTGCTGACGGCCTTCGTCACCGGCCTGTTCATCTGGTGGCTGTCCGGCATGAGCTGGACCAACATCCATTTCGCATTGCTCCCGTCACTGCTGCTGGCATCGACCATGTCATCAACCGACTCCGCATCAGTTTTCGGAATCCTTGGCAGCCAGAAAGTAGGACTTAAACACAACCTCCGTCCGATGCTCGAACTCGAGAGCGGCTCAAACGATCCGATGGCCTATATGCTCACGGTGATACTGATCGAAGCCGTCCAGCTCAACGAATCGCTGTCGCCACTGAACCTGTGCGGACAGCTTGTGCTCCAGTTCGGAGTTGGCGCGACGGCCGGATGGCTGATGGGACGCATCACCCTTTGGCTCATCGGAGTCTATGACCGCATAGGCGGCGGCCGCACCGTTGATTCCGGCCAGGCCAGCGCAATGATAGCCATACTGATGCTCGGAGCCATGTTCTTCACGTTCGCCATATCCACCGACCTTGGCGGCAATGGCTACCTGGCCGTGTACATAACCGGCATTGTGCTGGGCAACGCCCGCATCCCCGCCAAACGAAGCATTGTCAGATTTGTCGACTCGCTCACATGGCTCGCACAGATCGTGGTGTTCCTGATGCTGGGACTTCTCGTCAACCCGTCAGACATGATCGACGTGGCGCCAGTGTCACTGCTGATCGCCGCATTCATGATCATGATCGGCCGCCCGCTCTGCGTCTTTCTGTCGCTGGCACCGCTGCGCGGAATCTCCTTGCGCGACAAAACCTTTGTTTCATGGGTAGGCCTCCGTGGCGCCGTGCCCATCATCTTTGCATCCTATCCCGTCGTGGCCGAAGTCGAAGGCGCGTCTCAGATCTTCAACATCGTGTTCTTTGTGACGCTCCTCTCTCTGCTGGTGCAGGGCACCACGGTAATTCCGGCGGCAAAAGCGCTGGATCTGATCGACAACTCAGCCTCCGACGACGACGATTTCGGCGTCGAACTTGCCGAAGAACTGCCCACGTCGCTCCACACCATCACCCTATCCGAACAACACCTCGCCGACGGCAACACGCTGAGCCACATGTCACTGCCGGCCGGATCGCTGGTGATGATGATCCGACGCAACGGCCGATACATGGTGCCAAACGGCACTCTTCGCCTTGAACTCGGCGACGTACTCCTGATAATACGCGAATCCGAAGAATCGCCACAAGCCACATAATCCGCAACGATTCAGACGATTGCGAAATCATCGCAAAATTTCATCAAAATTTTTCGCCATAAAATTTGGCAGATTCAAAAATAGTTCTTACCTTTGCAGTGCAAAAATAAGAACGGGGTATTAGCTCATCTGGCTAGAGCGCGACACTGGCAGTGTCGAGGTGAGCGGTTCGAGTCCGCTATACTCCACCGACCCAAGCCTCTGAATTTCAGAGGCTTTTTCTTTTACCCCTTCCACCCCCGCAAAATTGCGATCAGCACATGAAATTATCGCTATATATCAAATATATTGCTATTGCTGTTTTCTCATTTGTATGCTTCGTTGTTAAAGCCGAACAAACGGACACAAACATTCGGCAAAAACAAGTCTGTGAAATCGAAGACAAAACGCACCACCGTGTGGGATTTAACGGTTCTTTAACGTCTTCACTTTCATGGCTGCTTGAATTTTCATATCATTATATGCTCAACAGACACATTGGATTTGGCGGCTCCGTTGGTTCATGGGAAGTTTATTACGAAGAAGGCTGGGCATCAGGCAGCAACTGGAAGATTGATGAAGACTACAACAAACCGTGGAACTTTTTTATCCGTCCATCTATTCTATTAAAGACACCCGCACTGAAACACCGCGCATGCTCATGGTCAGTATTTGCCGAGCCGGGAGTGATGCTTAATATTCCCTACCAAAGTGTCTGCATTGAATCCACCCCAAATTGGCCCGCAGCTGACTATGACTATATAAGCACCACCAAAGGACAGTGGCTGGCGATAGACTTGCGTATAGGCGTAAGCCTTGACATCGATCCATGTGGTGTAAGTGTAGGATATGTTATATCCAACCATGACGTGTATAGCCAATACCGGCATTTGTCATACAATGGCATCTCTTTCAAAAACTTTTATCCTCATAAATCATTGATGCAAGGAGCATACATTTCGCTTTCCTATAATCTATGAACCCTCTTTTACCGCCACGGCGGTCCTTGTTGGATAGCTCGATGATGTAGCTGAATATTTCGATAGTATTTTATGGCAAAAAATATGGTGATCCAGCCAAAACAAACTGGATCACCACATTCAAACAAGAAGAGCTGTTAATCTTATTATCTCTTTTTAGCCTTTATATCTAATGTATAGATTACATTGTCAATATTTACTTTTTTATGATTGAAATGCAATTTGCCATCTTTAGATATACGAATTACAGCGTCTGGCAATTTATCCATAACCAGGTTAAAGCCATTATTTTTATTGGCAACAACTTCATATAGTAGCGGAGCTTCAAAATACTCTTCGCCGCTTTCTATAACATTTACAGAAACATGATTACGGTCTATTCTCTTGATAATAACATTGACATCAGTGTAATTTTCATCAACATTTGCCCCTGTTAATAATGAGCCTGTGCCGATATATGTGCCTTCTATCTTCTTGGAATAGTCTGATCTATTTTTGTTTACTTTTGAACTTGACACCGATATATTATTTGATTTAGAATCAGGTTTTACATCTTTGCCCGACGAAGCTTTTCTACGAGAAGATGATTCATTTCCGGCCTGCGTTTGCTCCATATATCCTTTGGGTTTATTTGGATTCAACAATGTGAAAGACAACCTGGGAATTTCGACTCTTTGTTGTTTCTCATAACCGAAATTATAGTCATATGCTGTCTGGCGCAAACGAGATTGTGATGGCGCTCCGATGCAAGCCCCTACACCAGCGGCCGCCGCTCCTATTCCAGTTATCAAACCGAAACGATCTGATTCTTCGTCATCTCCATTGCATTTCGCCGCAATCATTGCAATTGTACCAATCATTGTGACACCAATCCCAACAGACGCAACTGTTCCACCGGCATAAAGAGCGGCCTTGGTTCCTGTGTGACGAGATATTTTATAATCAAGACCAATCGGAATTTTCACATTGCAACCGGATGGCTGGGCCAAAATAAAACCGCAATACATATCAGACGGGACAGCGATATCGACCTTATCAGACTGTGAAGCAATGCTTTGAGACGTAACGGTATTATACGGAGTATAAATTTTTGTCCCACCTGAACCATATACAGAAAACTTTTCAGCAGTCGAACATCCGGTTAACGACAACAGAGCACAGATAATAAGTATAATGTTTTTTAAGCGCATGGTTTAATCAGATTTATGATTATTGGAAATCAATAAGAGACCCATAAATATACGTATCGTATATATTACTATGAACAAGGAATTCGCCCATTACATCAGTGGTAACACCTTTGATATTATTGGGCAACACAAATAAATACATATTTTCCGCCAATGCATCCGGTTTCTGCTCATAGATGTTATAGAAAGCCTTGCTTACTTTTCTATCAATCACTGGAACTGATATATTTGAACTTATGTAGAAGTTAGTGACCAGTTTTTCATAATGTTTCCCATCGTCAAAAGAATATGAGACACAAACGCTGAATCTGACAGTTGACGCACTTGGAGCGACATCAATTACATTCCTGCCAATATATGAAGCATCTCCTATTCCATTTATTTTATATGCTTTTGACATAGCCACACTTCCTTTTGGCCCTATATAAACATGAGGCTGATCTGTCACCGAGACGGTATTTTGACGCATTATACCATCAGTGTGAGACGATCCGACATTCGTCGCATTAGCTAATACGCCAAGAGCACCTCCAATTCCTAATGCGTTGGTTATTCCACCCAAATTAAAAGTAGCTCCACTTGTTTCGGAACTATATGTTCCGGTTGTAGATGTTCGGATCGTCGGATCATAATATGATAACGAGCTTCCATCTGGCATTATGACAAATGATTTAGTCTGATCCAACACTAAAATTTCTGATGTCAGATTGTAGACAACCGGCTGCATCTCACCCTTTGAATTGAAAAAGTATTCAACTGCAATTTTAGCATCTTTTGCAATTGACTGAGGCTGTGCAAAGTCTGTGCGCAAGGACTGATATGCGACGGAACTCACTGATAGTTTACCAGAGGTAGAACAGCCACACGTCATTATCATTACCACATAAAACCATATAAAATGGCATTTCATAAATAAAAACTGGTGCCGCGGTCATCCTCTCGTTGGCGTTAGGTTAGATAAAAGAAAAAGCGTAGGAATCTGTATCGGTTACCGTCCTACTACTGGAGGCTTCTCGCATTGCCTAATCGAAGTCGGACGGCAACGCAGAAGCCCACGCCAGTATATGCAACCATGCATCAGGCTATTATTCCTCACGGAAATCAAGCCTAAAGCAAGATAATCACATATCCACGGGCATCTACCGTTGCACAACCCTTGACTTCGATTTTGAAATTTTGCGAGAATTTCCAGTAGTCAAGAATGAGCGCGGATAAACGCTTTCTTTATGTATTTTCACTACATCCCGCTCCGCTTAACCCCAGACCGGGGGTTGGTTCGTAAGAACCTCACCCTACTGGCGTGGTCTGCGATACGGTCTGCGATCGCAAAGTTAGTAATAATTTCCGAGATTCTGGGTCTCTCTTACTGAAAACATTAAAGCATAGGGCACTGTGTCTTTATTTCTTTGTCGGGAACGCGGATTTTGTGTAATTTTGCAGCCGTTATGGATAATGCAGAAGAAATTTTTCCAGTAGTTGACGAAGATGGAACAGTCATCGGCAGCGCCACGCGCGGAGTGTGCCACGGCGGAAGCATGCTGCTCCATCCGGTGGTGCATCTTCACGTGTTTGACCGACAAGGCAATCTATATTTGCAACAGCGCCCTTTGTGGAAAGACATTCAGCCTGGCAAATGGGACACGGCGGTAGGCGGCCACATAGACATGGACGAGGAGGTCGGACAGGCTTTGCGGCGCGAGGCGCGCGAGGAACTTGGGCTGGAGAATTTCGAGCCTGAATTTATAAAACGATATGTGTTTGAGTCGGATCGGGAGCGCGAACTTGTCAACGTGTTTCGCACCGTGGTCGACACCGTGCCACGCCCGTCGGCAAGCGAACTTGACGGCGGTCGATTCTGGGCGGCCGACGCAATCGCCGATGGAATAGGACGCGGCATATTCACTCCGAATTTCGAGAGCGAATACACCGCATTGTTTCTCAGTTCAGAAACCGGGTTAGGCTGAGCAGCCAGCCATCGATGCGGCCATCGGTCAGGTCGGGATGATTAACCTGGTCAAGCAGCAGCCCGAAGGGCTGGCCATCGGGACCGATGGCTTTTGACGTGCGGAATTTGTAGACATTGGCCGGATATGACCCGATGAACTGCGCGCCGGTGCCGTCGAGGCGTTTGCGGAGTTCGCCGACGCCGTTGCAGAAGGTGTCGGCCATGGTTTCGTCGCCGAGTCCGAACAGGGCTATGCGCTTTCCGCGCAGATCTAGTTCTTCAACTCCGTCAAGAAAATCATACCAGTCTTCCTGCTCCTCTCCGTCGCCCCATGTGCTGGTGCCGAAGATCAGATTGGTATAGCCGCCGAGAGCCGATGGAGCTGTTTCGGCCACGTTATAGACGTGTTGCGCGGCAATTCCGAGTTTCTCGGCTATGGTTTCGGCCACTTTTTCCGTGGTGCCTGTGGTTGAGCCGTAAAAAATAGCGGTTTTCTTCATTGTATGTTCTGATATGTGATTTTTTGATTATCAGAACATACTTCAGATCAAAAAAGTTTTTGGCTGATGCTATTTTCTATAGCATCAACTGGTAGTCCACCACATCCAGAAGTCGTCCGAACTTACGCCCCACCGCCTTGAAGCACGACACTTTCACGAAGCCGAGCGATTCGTGGAAGCGACAGCTGGCCTGGTTTTCGGCCGTGATGCACGCTATCAGCGACACATAGCCTCCGGCACGGCAATCGGCGATCAGCCGTGCCATCAGTGCGCGCCCGATTCCTTCGTGCCAGACGTCTGGCGCCAGATATATCGTTGTTTCCAAAGTCGGATTATAGGCCGAACGCTCTTTCCACGGGTGGGCATAGCAGAATCCGGTGATGCGCCCGTCGGCTTCATCAAAGCTCACATAGTATGAATATCCTCCATCACACAGATCGGCGATGCGAGCGCGCATCGCGTCGACCGAGAGCGGTTCCACTTCAAACGACACCGTTGTTCCGGTCACATATCTGTTATATATCCGTGCGATGTCTGCGGCATCCGTCCCGACATCCACCCGTCTGATTTTGTTCATGCCTGAAAGTCGTTAAAATGTCAGTTTTGTGGTTCTACCCGCTCTGTCGGCTCCTCACGCCGGTGTTTTTTGCGGCGGAAGAAGTTTCCAAACGAGTCAAAATCGTGTTTGAAGACCAGTCCGAGTCCTTGCGTTGTCATTGCAGTCTTCACGTATAGATTGCGGTCATTGAAGTGGTTATAGGCCTTAAGGCGCCAGTTTCCGCCACGGTTCAGCAAGTATTCGATATCAAAATCACCGACAAACTGATTGTTGTTGAGCATCTGATCGCGATAGCCGAAATTTCCGTTAAGCAACAGTCTGTTGTTGAGCAGAGTCGACGACAACGCCAGGTCAAACTCCACGTCAGAGAAGTCGCCGGCGTCAGAGCGCAGATTCGGTGCCAGAGTGAACTTGTCGGAGATCTGACCGAGAATATTGGACAGCTGCGACGATATTGTCGACGAGGCCACCGACACCAGCTCGCCGCCGCGGTTTCCGGATGTCGACATCATATAGTCCGGCGTATAGAACCGGTTGAGCGCAAGCAGATAGATGATCTGCCGGTTCATCATCTCTTTGGTCGAAACGATAGCATGTACCTTACGGTCCACGTCTGACGTCAGAGTCGGGAAGCGCAGATCAAAACCGATGTTGGGCGCGCTGATGGCGCCGTCGACTTTCAGCAGCGCCTGCACTGTCACCGACGTGCGCCCCACCTCCTTGTCGTTGAGAAACGATTCGTCAAGATCGCTCAGATTGGCTTTCAGCGCATATATCGCGTTGATGTCAAGATTTATGTGGTCCAGATCGCCGCGAAACAGCACCTTGCTGCCGTTCTCGATGATGAAATTCTTGATGATAATATCCTGGAGGGTGAAGTGATAGTCACCGCGTTCAATCGTGTAGTCGCCAAAGATCTTGAAATCATCTTTCGATGAATTATATATGATGTTAGGCGATCCTGAACCATAGGCCGTGATTTTGTCTCCGCTCACCGGATCCATTATCAGATTTATCCTGGCCGAGGGATTGACCGCCACTTTCAGATCCATATTGAATGCAGTTGCCGTCGCGGCGGCCACTTCGGATTTCACCTCATCTTCCATGATTCTGTCAAGTTCCGGCGATCCGGGTTTAAGCGACATTACGTCGGTGTGGCGGACTGCATTCCTGTCACGAAACGAGAGGAAGGAATATTCACCGGCCTGTTCACGGTCAGAGAGCGTGAACGTGAACTCTGAATCAGGGTCAGTTGAAATGCTGGCCTCGACGTTGACCACTCCCGGCATGCCGTAAATTCGAGCCGAACCCGATCCGAAAATTCGCCCGTGCCAGTTGTCAAGATCTGACGGCCTGGTGTCATAGACCAGAAAGCGCCGTGCATTGTGGACCCGGAAATCAAACGACACGTCTTTAAGATAATTGTGTGACACTCTGCCGTCGAGTTTTGCCGTGCGGCCTCTGAAGTCACGTATAGTCATGTCTTTCAACGATATGGTTCCCGGAGTCAGAATCACGGAATCTTCCGTGAAGTAAGCGCAGTTGGTCGCGGCCACAGTGAGTCCGAAATCATGCGGTTTCAGAGCGCCGGCCATCTGCACCTTCTTGAACGAACCGTAAAGACGCATCAGTCCAGAGGCTTCGCCGGTAACGTCGGAAGCGAAAGCCGACAGAAGCTTGCGCAGGAACGCGACGGGAGTGTGGTCGGCATAAAACGTGAAGTCAAGCACCCCGGGCGATTTCGGAGCGATCAGACCGTCGACCGACGTGGTCCGGCCATTGTCCTGCTCAACGTCGGCATTCAGTATTATGGCCTGCCGTCCGTTATCCCAGCGGGCAGTGATCGCGGCCTCGCCGAAGCATCCTCCGGAGTATGAAAACCGGCTGACAGCCAGATCATCGGTGCGCAATATCGGCGAAGGCGACAGCAGAGCATGGCCGCTGACGTTACCGGTGGCCACACCGCCAAACATCAGATTGTCGCCGAGATCGAGCGTCTCGAAAATATAGTCGAGGTTTATATTTTTCAGCGCCACGTCAAGCCGCGAGGCTGAATCAGGCGCAGCCACACCGGCAATGTCGACCGACTGATTCAGGCGCCCTATGTGCAGGCCGTCGACCGTGATTTTCCCGTCGGCCCAGGCCACAGTGGCCGGATCAACCTGCCACACCGAATCATTGACAACCAGCTCTGACGGATGAATACGCATTCCGGCGCCTACAACACGTCCGTTGTCGGGATCAGTGCTGAGCCGGGTGTCGACAACAATGTCGCCATAGAAGTCTCGGTCACGGTCTATGCGCCATGACAAATTCGAGCGAGTGTCGGAGATGCTGTCGCCGACGATTCCGAATTTAAGCGCCGCATAACCGTCTTTGGTCTTCATCATGGTCGACGCCAGCAGATCGATCCGTCGGGCCAGACTGACGTTGACCGAAGTCTGTTTCAGCAGCTTGTTGCCGCGCTGGAGATAGGGGCCCGAAAACATGAACCATGCACGCGTCGAGTCCACTCCGGCTCCGATCGTGGCGATGTGTTTCGGCTTGACCGGAATCTGGAAAAAGTCATAAAACTCCGGTTCAGGGAAAATATGACCTGTTATATTGAATTTGTTGCGCCTGGTTTCAAGATCTGACTTGCCGAATATCAGAGCATAGAGTTCGGCAGGCAAGGCGGCGAAATCATACTCGCCGGCCAACCTGGCCTCCAGCAGATCGGATTTCAACTCCACGACCGCTTCGCCGCCGCGATCACGGAGCGACGACACCGTCAGCGGCCCGAGCGCTATCGACGATCCGGTCTGGCGGTTTGCAAACGAGAAATTGCTGACCACAAGGCTGCCCATGGTGCCGCGTGGCGAGATCTCCTTAAGGTCGGCGTCGACCTCGGCCGTGAGCGAATAGCCCGGAAATTTACCCCAGAGTCCCATGGCACACAGATCGGCATGGTCAACGAGGGTGTAAAGCTTGACATCGGGCCGCGGATTGTCACGGTCAGGAAGCGCCACCGAACCGTCGACATACACCCCAAGCAGCTCGTCCACAATCTCGGCCGTCAGTTCCAGTTTATTGCCGTTTAATGCAGCATCGGCCGTTATATCAGTGTAGTCATGCCCGTTGACGTTAAGTCTCGGCACCACGACCGACACTTCGCCCGAACGCCGCGATCTGCCGCTCATGCGCCCTGACAGCGCCGCACTGAAGTCGACGGTGCCAAGCCGGCCGTCGCCGGTCATAGCTCCGAGATCGATCTCTTCGCCGCTGACTTTGGCCTCGACAGACTTTTCATTGCCAAAACCGGCATTTATATCCATCTGCAAGACTCCGGCTTCGGAAGCGACCCGACAGACCACCTGAGCATAACCGCCGTCGGCTGCGCCAGCACCCGCACTGCCGCTGATATCGATCCGCCCCATTGCGGCTATCACCCGCGCCAGCGCCGACGGAGCGTCAGGAAAGAAATTAGCCACCGACAAGGCCCCGGATGCAGGCAGAGTCAGTTCGAGAGCGCCCACTCC
Source organism: uncultured Porphyromonadaceae bacterium (assembly GCA_947177035.1). Taxonomy (GTDB): domain Bacteria; phylum Bacteroidota; class Bacteroidia; order Bacteroidales; family Muribaculaceae; genus UBA3263. The sequence goes on from CAMWSS010000022.1 coordinate 31,081, forward strand.
GGCGCTGGCGTTGCCCTGACGCATCACATCATCGACAAAACCATGCGTGAGCAATGATCCGTTGTCATGACCGGCGGCCTTGAGTTCCAGCTTCTGAAGCTTGAAATCACCATTGTCGCTCCTGACGGAAGCCTCTACCGAAACCGGCACATCAAGACGCGAAAGCATCGGGAGAAAGGGCGCAAAATCAGGCGGATATATTGTCGAGCCTTTTTCTATGGCCACAGTGTGAGATCCGGCCGCAAGCGCGGACACAAGACTGTCGGCAGACTGATAGCGCACTTCCATATCTGAAAACAACAGCTTTGTGACCGGCAACTCCAGTCCAAGACCGGTCACTGCGAGAAGCGAATCGGTGAATCTGACCGATCCTCGCAGATCTTTCAGCTGAAATCCAGAGGCTTCCCTGGCCTGCAAGCGCTTCAGGTGTATGGTCATATCGCGGTCTGATATTTTTGGCATGGCGACGTCAGCCTTCAGATCGCGAATCACGACATGGTCCGGACTGAATCGCCCGTCTTCAGGCATAGGCCGGTCCAGCACGTTGTATGACAAAGCCCCCTGCCTGACAACCGCCGTGTGGAGCGACAGCGAAAATCGCTTGTCATTGTCGCTGTCGGGTGACGACTTCAACCGCGCTATAATCGGGGCGATGTTAAGCGGGGCATGGATCGAGTCACGCCACAGGCACAGCGTCGGGCCGATGATCTCGACGTCGTCGACCACAAGCCTGCGCATGGCGATCAGCCTTGTCGGACTGATGCCGCCACTGATCCGCTGCACCTCGGCGACCGTTCGGCCGGCCGAGTCACACACACTGATCCCGTCGATGTTCAGACGGGTGAAAGGCTCGATTTCCACAGACCGGATTCCTACCTGCACACCAAGCAACTGCGACAGCTCCGATTCGGCCAGATCGCGGATCATGGTCCTCACAGGCGAGATCCACAACACAAGGTATAGAATAGCGGGTATCCCCACTGTCATAATCAGCAGGGATACCACTATAAAACGTATTATCTTATAGGCGTTCCTCACAGGCCGCGGCCATGGCAAGACTTGTATTTTTTGCCGCTGCCACACGGACACAGGTCATTGCGCCCGATTTTCGGAGCAGCCTTGACCGGAGTGGAAGGCTGACGCTCTCCCTGAGATGCCGAAGCAGCCTGACGCTGTTCGTTTTCACCAGGATATGCCTCCTTGTTGGCTTTATAACGCGAATAGTCAGTGTGTTGCTGGTTCGGCATTGCACGCTGAACCTCCGGCTGCGGTTTTTCAGCCGCAGGCTGCTGTTGCTGCTGCTGAGGCTGTTCCTGCTGGCCTGATTCCGACTCGGCTGCGGCTACCGGCTGCCGGGGTGCCGGCGGAGCCTGCCTTACGTAGATCTGACCGCGCATCAGAGCCGACGAAGCCTTGACGTTAAGATTATTCAGCATATTCTCAAACAGATGGAAAGATTCCACCTTATAGATCACCAGCGGATCTTTCTGTTCATAGCTTGCATTCTGAACCGACTGGCGCAACTGGTCGAGTTCGCGCAGATGCTCTTTCCAAAGCTCGTCGATCGAGGCCAGCATCAGCAGCTTGTGCCATTCCGTCACAATTGAGCGGCATTCATTATTGTAGCACTCCTCGACATTGACAATCAGCCGATAGAGTTTCTTCCCGTCGGTGATAGGCACCTGGATCACACTCTTGTAGCCCTGATTTTCATAAAGATCGCGAATCACGGGAGTGGCCACTTCGACAATGCGTTCGCTCTTGCGGCTCATGGTCTCCATCACGGCGGCATGCAGGCGCTCGATCAGCTCCTCCTTGGCGAGAGAGGCGTATTCCTCCTCGGTAAACGGAGCATCGATCGTGAGCACCGACATCAGATCATGCTTCAGATCATAGTAATCGTGCATTGCCGGATCGTGGGTGTTGATCATATTCTCGACCACATCATAGAGCATATTGGCAATGTCGATGCCGATGCGCTCGCCTTTCAGCGCATGCTGACGCCTGGAGTAGATATATGTGCGCTGCTTGTTCATGACGTCGTCATACTCAAGCAGACGTTTACGGATGCCATAGTTATTTTCCTCGACGCGCTTCTGAGCGTTTTCAATGGACTTGTTGACCATCTTGCTCTCGATCATCTCGTCGTCCTTGAAGCCGAGACGGTCAAGAGTCTTCATGACGCGGTCTGTGGCAAACAGACGCATCAGCTGGTCCTCGAACGACACGAAGAAGACCGACGAACCGGGGTCGCCCTGACGGCCTGCACGGCCGCGGAGCTGACGGTCCACTCGGCGTGATTCATGGCGCTCGGTGCCGATGATGGCCAGACCGCCGGCTGCCTTCACTTCTTCAGGGAGCTTGATGTCGGTGCCTCGGCCGGCCATATTGGTGGCTATGGTCACTGTGGCTGCGCGTCCGGCCTGCGCAACAATGTCGGCTTCCTTCTGATGCAGCTTGGCATTCAGCACGTTGTGCGGAATTTTGCGCATGGTGAGCTGGCGGCTCAGATTTTCGGAAATATCGACCGAAGTCGTGCCGACAAGAACCGGACGGCCTTCCTTGACCAGACGCTCCACTTCGGCGATCACGGCGGCATATTTGGCCTTTTTGGTCTTATAGACGCGGTCGTTCATGTCGATACGCGCCACAGGACGATTCGTCGGGATTGTCACGACATCGAGTTTATAAATGTCCCACAACTCACCGGCTTCGGTTTCAGCCGTACCGGTCATGCCGGCCAGTTTGTGATACATGCGGAAGTAGTTCTGGAGAGTGATTGTGGCAAATGTCTGAGTGGCGGCCTCGACCTTCACACCCTCTTTTGCCTCAATGGCCTGATGGAGTCCGTCGGAATAGCGACGACCCTCCATGATGCGGCCTGTCTGTTCGTCAACGATCTTGATCTTGTTGTCGTCGATCACATACTCTTCGTCTTTGTTGAAGAGAGTGTATGCCTTGAGCAGCTGGCTCACGGTGTGGACGCGTTCGGCCTTCACCGCATAGTTCTGCATCAGCTCGTCTTTGCGCAGTGACTTTTCCTCTCCGTCGGGCATGGTCTCCAGTTCAGACAGCTGGGCGGCTATGTCGGGAAGGACGAAGAATGTCGGGTCGGGAGTTGAACCGGTGAGTTCGTCTATACCCTTGTCGGTCAGATCAACCTGACGGTTCTTTTCATCGACCTTATAATAAAGCGGCTCGACAGCCTTCGGCATTTCGCGCGCATTGTCCTGCAAGAAATATCCTTCGGTCTTGAGCAGCAGCGCTTTCATGCCTTCCTGCGACAGGAATTTGATCAGCGGCTGATATTTCGGGCCGGCGAGATATGCACGATAGAGAGCCAGAGCGCCCTCTTTCTGTTCTTCGGAATTGTCAGAAGCGATTTTCTCCTTGGCTTCGGTCATCAGCTTGATCTGCAATTTGCGCTGAGCCTCCACAACCTTCTGCACGTTGGGCTTGAACTGGTCGAAATACTGGTCTTCGCCCTTCGGAACCGGACCAGAGATGATCAGCGGCGTGCGGGCGTCGTCGATCAGCACCGAGTCAACCTCATCGACAATCGCATAATAATGCTTGCGCTGCACCATGTCTTCAGGACTCATGGCCATGTTGTCGCGCAGATAGTCAAAGCCGAATTCATTGTTTGTGCCGAAAGTGATGTCACACTCATAGGCAGCGCGGCGCTCGGGAGTGTTGGGCTGATGTCTGTCGATGCAGTCAACGGTCTGGCCATGGAACATATAAAGCGGTCCCATCCATTCCGAGTCACGCTTCGACAGATAATCGTTGACTGTCACCACGTGGACACCGCGTCCCGACAGCGAACGCAGGAACACCGGCAGCGTGGCGACCAGAGTCTTACCTTCACCGGTTGCCATCTCGGCGATTTTGCCCTGATGCAGAACAATGCCGCCGATGAGCTGCACGTCATAGTGGATCATGTCCCACTTTGTGTCGTTGCCTCCGGCAATCCAGTGGTTGGCATATATGGCCTTGTCGCCTTCGATTCTCACAAAGTCGCGGCCTTCGGCGGCCATATCGCGGTCGCGCTGTGTGGCGGTCACCACCACTTCGCCGTTTTCAGCCTTGGCGAAACGGGCTGCGGTTTCGCGCAGGGTGGCAAACACGGTGGGCAGATGCTCGTTGAGTTTATCCTCGATAGCGTCCAGAATCTGCTTTTCGTGCTCGTCGATTTTGTCCCACAGCGGCTGACGCTGGTCAAAAGGCTTGGTCTCGATTTCGGCTTTGAGCGAAGCGATAGCCTCCTCGTGGGGAGCCACCACCGAGCGGATGTCGGCGCGCACGTCGTCGATCTTTCCGCGGAGCTGATCGTTTGTCAGCCCCTGGATTTCGCCGCCGACTGCCTTGATTTTGTTGACAATCGGCTGTATTTCACGCAGATCTCGCTGCGATTTATTCCCAAAAACTTTATTTAAAAATGAAGTCAGTGACATTATGTTTTATCTTAAATGGTGTGTATGAATCGTATCTGATAAGTATGTGTTTATTTTGCCTTCCGCACAAAAATCGAGGAAAGCGACGGTTCTCCGGCACCATTGGGCGAACGTATGCGCAGGATTCTGGCCATTGTCGGCGCGATCTGCAGCGCATCGACCGGTGTGTCTATGCGCGAGGCATCGACAATGGCCGGAGCATAAATAACCACCGGCGCGGTCGCAGGGATCGTGCGCTGGGTGGTACGTTTCTTTTCAAGGGGATTGAAATCGTCGACAAGCTGCCAGCCGGGCAAAATGGTGATGAACACATCGGCTGCATTGGCGGCAACGGTGTTGCGGCGCAGCTTCTCGTCAAATCGGTTTTCAAGTATGTCATCTATCGTGTGGGCCGACGCCACTCCGCTCATGCGGCAGAGGAATTTGGCAGCTTCAGCCCTGACAGCCTCGGCATCAAGGCGTTTGCTATCTATCAGCTGCTGGTTAAGATAGAATGCGCCGTCATGATAGTCGGTCACCCACTCTCCGTTGCCGTAACGGGCGATGAGAAACATGTTGAGCAGCGACTGGGCCTTGCGCGAGGAGAATTCACCGGTCGGCACACCCCATTGCGGATCATAGGGGTCGGTCGGAGCCTTGGCCGGCGTTCCGGCAAGCAGGATGACAGAGTTGTCCGGCCCGACGCTTTCGTCCATCACCTTGAACAGGCGGGCAAGTTCGCGGTCCAGGCGCAGATATGAATCCATCACCTCGAGGCGGCTGTCGGTGTCGCTGCTGCCGGGATATGGAGCGAGAGTGTAGCCGATATTGAGCATATCGACCGAACCACGCTGTCCGAGGCGCATTGATTTTATATATTCTCCGGCAAGCGTCGTGACTTCGGTGTTGACCGGAGCCGACTGCTTGAACAGCCTGTAGACGTCGGCGTCACCGCGGCTGAACGTATGGGAGAAAGGATAGCGGCGTTTGTGTGGCGGCAGCCCGGGATACAGTTCAAGCTTCATGCTCGGCTCCCAGCGCATGGTGTCGATGCGCACCGAAAGCGGAGCGGTGAAATTGCGGTTGCTCACCGGCGTCGGCACATCTTTATAATGTGTGGTCGTCGCCCAGTTGCCGTTTGCGTCGTTGATCCAGAAAGCGCTGTTGCCGGCATGTCCGCCCATTATGATGGCGCAGGTGGCATCGGGCGCGATGGCATGGACGTATGAAGCGCCCGCGCCGTCAATGCGCAGTTCGTCGGCCAGAGTGGAGGTAAGCAACGCCGAGGGCGACAGCGTTTCGTCCGTGTAGTTCCCGATCTTGCCTGCATCATAGAGCACCGGCCGGTCAAGATGCCGGCTTGTGTCATATACCCGCTCGGTGGCTATTCCATTGACCGAAGGCGAGGCTCCGGTGCAGATCATGGCGATAGCTCCGGCGCGGTCCACCCCCGGGCCATAGTCGACATTCTCGATCAACACCCCGCCGCCTGTCAGACGGTTGAAACCGTCGGGACCAAAATAATCCGACAGCAGCTGCAGGTAATCGGCCCGGAGACCGTCCACCATTATGCCGAGCACAAGCTGCGGACGACGCGACGCCGAGTTATCCGCCGCCTTGGCAGGCAACGCATAAGCCAGAGTGGCAAGAAGCGCCAGAGCCGCCGCAGTGCGGGCGGGTGAGTATATCAGTTTTTTCGACATATATATATATTTGCGCCTGAGCGCATTAGATCGGACACAATCAGTGGCCAGAAGGCATCGTTCATATGCTGATTCGTGAGCGGCCAGAGTAAAAGCCACACTATCAGAACCGCAAAGTTAGCAAAATGATAGCAATTTAACCACTTTTTTGCTGATTTTATCCATGGCAATATCGCGGCGAGCAGACACAGCGGGTTGAGCCAGACAAGCAGCCAGTTAGGCGAAGTCGCTGAGTGAGAGCTGACAAAGACCAGAAATGCGATCAAGCATCCGGCAATGCCGAACAGCGTAAATTCCACAGAATCAACCCATCGGCTGATACGCCGGCGGCGCAGATCGCGCGCCGTCGCCACCGCCGTGAGCAGCATCACCGCCAGTGTCACCGCCAGCGGGCGCAGCGGCCATGGAGTCGGAGTGTGGACCAGCCTGGTCTGGGCCTGATGCACCTCCGTGGCGCCAACAATGCTGTCGGCCGACAGCATGCGGCAAAGCTGCATAGGAGAAAACGCAAGCTGCCTGACCGTGACAGGCTGGTCAAGTTCCGACCCGAGTGCCAGATCGATTCCGAACTGATACCACGGATACAGCCTGTGGTTCACCGTCATTTCATCACGAAACGTCATGCCCGACTCTTCGGAAGCAATAAGCTGCCTGCCGACAGCCCGCTCTATCATCTCGAGAGGGCGCGTCGCACAGTTGTCATAAATATAGCTGTAACGATAAACGCGGTTCTGAGGCAGAAGGTTCATACGCACCATCTCATAAAGCGCCTCGCCCTGGGAGCGCGAAAGACTGAGATGCTGCTCGGTGATGGTCCGCCCTCCGGCAAGATACAGCTTCATGAAATATCGGGTATCTGTCGCCACACACAGATAATCGGTATGACCTTTCACATAGCGCCAGATGAAATTCGGCGCATCGAAATCAAATACGCCCCAGTTGATCACCACATCCAGCCCTCGGTCAGGATCGGCAAGCCGCAGTCCGGTGTGACCGTCAAGTTCATAAATCTCCGCGCCTGGCGAAGCAGTGAGCAGACTCGCTGTGACTTCCGATTTGAGTCCGGCGGCTGCCGCAACAACCATTATTATATATGAGAGTATTCTTTTCACTCTGCAAATTTAGTCATTAATCCTGAATTAGACCCCGTTCTCCACTATTTGTTTTAGACCCCGTTCCCCAATATTTGTTAACGCTGGGGCGGTCAAGCGCCGTGC
>CAMWSS010000023.1 GCA_947177035.1 uncultured Porphyromonadaceae bacterium
GGCTCTGCTTCTGGCCCATAGCCGCGGGCGCCTTCTCTATGCCGACACCGTGTCGGCCGGCCGCCCTGTCCGTTTCTCCTCTGACGCTCTTGGCGACGGCGGCACCGTCCAGTTCCTGCTGGCCGATTCTCAGGGCCGCATCCTGTCGTCGCGCCTGGCCTTTGTCTATCCGCGCGAGGTTCCGGACTCCCTGATCGGCCCCGGCGACTATTCCGTCAGCGTCACCGCTGCGGAGTATGCCGTTCCCGACACAGCCAACTCCATCGTCGCCCAGCTTCTGTTGCAGAGCGAACTGGGAGATTATGTCGAGGATGCGGCATATTACTTCCGCCGTCCGGACCGCACCGTCCGGGCCGACCTCGACGCCTTGCTGCTCACGCAAGACTGGAAGCGCTATGACCTTGCCGCGGTTATCGGCGGCAGAATAACCGATCCGCAGATGCCGATGGAGATCGGCGGCGAGCTCAGCGGCGTTGTCAAATCCCGCTGGCGCGGCAAACCGCTTGAGGGCGCCGACGTCAATGTTCTCGCTCCGTCGATGGAATATGCCGCAACCGTCAAGACCGACTCCCTTGGCCGCTTCGCAGTCACCGGCGTGGACTGGCCCGACGGCACCGCCTTCGTCTTCCAGGCCACCGGCAAGAAAGGCGACCGCGAACACAACTTCGAAGTGGACCGCGACCGCTTCCCCGACAACAACTCCGTGATCATTCCCCGCTGGCATGCTGCTGACACAGCCTCCGATCCGGACTTCGGCCCGATCCTCGGCTATGGCTCCGACATCCTGCTCAACGAAATCACAGTCACGGCAGAAAAGTCGGAAGAAGAGATGCAGGCCGCCATGTTCAAGGCCCTCGGCGTCAAGTCTGTGACTGACGCCGATATGGCAGCTCGTAATTTCACCACATACGAAGAATGCCTTCGGAATATTCCAGGGATCAGAATCGTGAACGGCGCAGTGTATTCTACAAGAGCTTCAAGTATTTATGGTAGCGGCACAGGGGTAGAATTTTGGGTGGATGGTTCTTTGTGGAACTCATTTTCTCTCACTGGGGCAGCCTATATTCCTTCATTACGGTTCATGCAGCCTATCGGAGAACAATACACTCCCGTTTCGTTGCCAAAGGCAGATGCCGTGAAATTAAGCGAATTTGAGAATGCTTATCCTCTCAGCACGATTAAAAGTATAGAGTATTACAATTCAAGTATAGCGCTTATGATAAGTTCGTCCGCTGCATATAACGGAGGAGCTTTGGTTTTTAAGACAAAATCATATGATAAGACGCCTGATTGGGAAACTCAGCTTTTCACTCGCGTCGTCACTCCGTTTGGCTACCAGAACAAGCCTGCAACCTATAATCCGTATTATCAATATCGCGAAACCATTGACGGCACAGTCAATACATCAGTCTGGACCCCGATCACCGATCATATTGACATTATAGATCCAGCAATGCGTACCGTTATCAACGGCATATCAGATGACAACGAGATAATATTCATAATAAAATAAAAAAACGAGGTCATCAGACCTCGTTTTTTTGATTGCGGTGTTTGCTTATTGGTTTGCTTTATTGGGGCTAATGCAAATATCAACAGATGGTTTACACATATTAACAGATACTATAGGTTTACAGGGATCATTGATCGACATGCAAAAATTTGAAGCCAAGCAATTATCTCCTGTTTCTACCGGGACACAAGTATAATTCTCGCAGGTGGCCTGTTGTGTTGCAGGGCAAACGTCAACAGATGGCTTTTGAGGACAATTATCAACGCTATCTTGACAGCCATTCGCTCGTGTAAGTTCGCAACAGACAGCTCCAGCGGAAATGGTTGCTACGCAATCCGTCTGTTCTGTTTGATTGCAGTTGTTTGAAGCACAATTTGTATTTGTTTGACATAGGGTGCCGTCTTCAGTTGAAGGATCTCCTCCAGGACAAGTGTAGCAGGATATGCAAGTTGCACACGTTTCATGTGAATTGCAGTTAGTCTTAGACCCGCAATCATCACGCGTATTACTAGTGGAATTGAAATTTGAAGATTGTGAAATCTTTTCGAGGTTGACCTTTAGGTCGTCGGAGGTAATTTTCTTCTTCATGGCTTTTGAGAGTTAGAGAGTTAAAAATAGGTTATATAACTAAAACGTCTCAAGTTGGTAATAGTTCATTGTCTTTCGTTGGAATGGATTAATCGAGCGTAAAGTTTGACCATAAAATGATAGATCACGAGTTCATATTGGCGTTGTGATGTCGGCATGAGCCGATTAACCAGCATATGAATCAGTGAAGGCAGCAATTCCTCGCGGATGCGGTCGGATTGTAGCCACGAAAAGTCAAACCCAGAATAATTCTCTGGTGAAGAAGAGGATGTAATCGCGTTGAATGCGGTGTCTTTGTATTTGCGATAAAGAGAATTGAGATCGTCGCATTTTGCACCATAGCCAAATTCATGATGATAGGCGTCAGCCATTCGCGATATCAAGGCAAACCGCTGGTCTATGGTCAGTCCTGATGCTGCAAAAATGGCATCGATGCGTGCAATTGCCGCCATTGCTCTTGCTGTGGAGTCTGACGGGTCGTGTTGACGCAAATATTTTGCAGTCATTTCGGAATCGGCGCAAAACAGATCTTCGCAGCGCTCGATAGTGTCGGCGCCGTAACGCTCTATTTCGCGACGGTAGGTGCAGATTTGCAAGTCGCTCACAATGCCGGATTTCAGTTCGGGGGCGAGTGCGTTTCTCATCCGGCTGATGACGGTGCCGGATGCTTCAGGTGACTGAATATGGAAACGCACACGCAGATGATGCCCCGGATCAGTATAGCGAATGAAAAACCATTTATCTATTATGCCGGATTTTTTCAGCCTGCGCGTCATTGGGAGGATGCGGTGACATAATATGGAGTCGGCATGACTGGTGCTGACGTAGACCTTGAAATATAGCCATTCGTCGCCCGGAAATAAATTACGTTGTTTCATATGCTCAGAGGGTTTGGATGAAGGGCTGAAGCACTTCGACTGTTGAATTGTAATGTCTCAGAGCGTTGTCCATCGGCAAGAATTCTTCGACTGCGATTTCGGAGGCTTTCTTGATGACAGAAAACAGCATTTCAATGCTTAGTGGCGATTGCCGGTCAATGACCAGACAGTTGTCGCCCTGAGAGTAGACGATATGACGCGACACATTATGGGCATCGCACCAAGAGTTGAACATGTCGGCATCAGGCTTGCCTCCGCGTGACAGCGGACCGAGACCGATCACCCATGTTTCGGCGACGAGGATCACATTTCCGATACTGATGCGTGGCAGATGCCCCATTATGCCGCATATACCCGGACATGCGAAGTAAAGCGAATTTTTTCCACCCTGATTTTGCAGATCGCCGAGAAACCGGTATAGGGCGGATGATTTGAACTGATAGTTGTAGGCTGACGTAAACCGCGGCAGAATTTCTTTTTTCAACAATTTGGAATACAGCACAAGACGTTGACCTTCGACTTTCAGATACAGGTCTGAAGTATCAATTGTCCTGACATCGCATCGGGGCGATGAAAGATAGGTGAGTAAGAAATCGCGCAATGGCGGGCGGCATTGCACATTTCCGAGATGAGGCTCCGTAAGATGTGAAATTTCTGCAATAATCTTGTCCGGTTGCAAGTCCTGCTCCAGCCGACCTATCTGCTTGACAATGCTGTCGATTTCATTGCTCCCATCAGCAAAGCGGGTGAGCATACTGGCTGCGGAGTGGCCGGTGAACTGCAGTCCGGCTATGACCGGCCCATTGTCGTTGAACCCGACAATACGATACATACAAGCCATTGACAATGGCAATGACGCCGGCGCCGTCGGCGGCTGTGACTTGAAGTCTTCGGTTGTCAGTGTCAAATGTTTTGCCGTCCATAGAGACTCTTGTTTCATTTTGCGAAGAACTATTTTCTCAAACGGAGACAAGAATATGCTCTGACCGGAAGTGTGAGGTGCTGTTTCAGGAAAATGGCTCATCAGGGATTCAAGCAATGGATGGGAGCCAGTGCGAATATTGTCATATCCGATGCCGATGTCGGGGTCAAGGGCTTCAAGCAGCGGCACAGACTGCGATTCATAGCGGGATGAGAATCTGGAGATGAACGATGAAATGGCATTGCCAGAGGCGAGAGCAGTATCAAGCATAAGTGGCAAAGTTTCTATAACTGCCTGTTGTGCTCTGGTGTCTATCTCTGATTCTGTATCAAGGTATGAGTCAACCTGAATGAGCTGCTTTATCGGGGTGGTCAGACCTGCGCTTCTCACGGATGAAAAAATATCGTCAATAATCTGTTTTCGTTCAGCGAAACTCTTACTTCTATTAAGAGACTCCATCTTCCTCTTCAAAAACAATACCAATTGCGCCATGATGGATTCTGAATCATATGGAATGACATCGGCCAAGGCCTGCAGATTGTCAAATCCGACGGTTTCAGGATTTATGTTTGTCAACAACACATCACGCGATGCCAGATCCTTGACATATCCGGCAAACTGCTCTGGGGTTATATCATATATTTCACGGATGGCCATAAAAAGCGAATCAAAGCCAATGGTCGATTTCGTCAGCCGCAATATGTCTGAAAGCAGGCCGGTACGTTTAAGAGTGTTTGTTTCGACTGAGCCAGTTGCATCGCGAATCTGAATATGATAATCATTTCCGATCCAGACTGCAGTCTGGTTCTTGATGAAAGACAACCTGCGCAACAGCCCCATGTCGGCCTCGGAGAGAAGTTTTCTGGCAATGTCGAACAACAAACGGCAATCGTAACGGAAATGCAGGCTCTGACACTTTGCTGACGCAATCTCGGCGCGGTCAGAGTAGCAACCTGTACCACAAGCAGAAAACGCGCCAAAAGGAGTACACCGGTAGGTCATTCGCGAGAGATACTTGGCTAGAGTCAGCCGCATCCTTTTCGACTCCTTTTCAGCGAGTTTGCCGTCAAGGTACTTTTCAAATTCGCCGTAAAGATCAGGCGATGCATAAAACAGAGCTTCACGGAAACTATCAGACCGAATAGTTTCATCCAGTCTGCAATCAATAGATCCGCCATCAGGCCAATAGTCATACTTAGGCCGGCGGATCACCACAGTGTCGAATGGCCTTAATTTAGTCATAAAGCAAAACAGAGTTTAAAAATTTGTCACAGTCAAGCAAGAACATTCCGATGCCGGCATCTCCTTCAAGCAGGTTGGTCGATGGCTCCATTCCTCTCAGGTCTATTGAATAACGGCCGAAACAGCGGAATCCTTTGTTGCTCCGACACATGCCGATAGTGATTTCACGCCAATAGTTGAAAGCATCGAAAAACACAGAGTCTCCATATATTTCATGACACCGCTTGAAATACTGCCCGACACCTGCCGATCCATGACAGATACCGGCGTCAAAAACAGCGCAAAGCTGTGGATCTCGGCGAGATATAGCAGAGAACATCGCTATTTCTTTGGCCGCAGCTTTGTAATGGTCATTTTGCAGGACTTCTCCGAGATTGCGTAACGCCACGGAAACTCCGATGTCGCCATAGCACCAGCCCAGCCTGCTGCGACAACGTTTCTCAGGGTCGTTGACGTCAGGATATACCGAGGTGAAGCTGCCAAGCTGTCTGGGGTCATAAATCTGCCGCATCAGATACGTGCCAACGCCTTCAAGCATGGACAGCGTATTTTCCTTTGCTTTACCGTCTGGCAATATATCATATGCCCGACGGAGGAATATTGCAGTAGATGAAATTCCATGAGAGATGGATGCATTCTGTACATATTGGTTGTCTTTGTTGCGATACAGCCAATATATCGAGCCGTCATCGTCTCTGATGGCGTGTGACCACAGATAGTCGACAAGGCTCTGGACTGCATTCAATGATATGTCAGATTCTGCTGCGTGGCGCAAAAAATAGAATCCCAGTCCCACAGCACCGTGAAGAAAATCTATTTCAGGTATTGACAGATAGATTCTCAGCCAATGGGCCAGCACAGACTGACAGGAAAGCGTGGCATTGCCGCAATTCTCGATAAAATCCTCCCGGCCAAGCAATTCAAGGCCGATGCACATACCGGCCACACCGTTGCAGTAGGTCATTATAGGGGTGGATGCCGCATTGTCGGCCAACATTCGCGAGAGCAGCGAATCCGGCACGTCATAATCGACAAAACCGGCTCTGGACGCATAAAACAGATACACTATTTTGCCAAAGTCTCCGCCAAGCAATCCACAGTCAATAGTTCGCTTGGACAATAAATCATGACTTATGCAAAGAGCCATGTCGCGATGAATCTGAGTTGAAACCATAGTGAGGAAGTTTTTATAATTATATAATCATAACACTTGCGCCTCTCTTTTGGTTTTGCCGATGCGCTCCCCACCAATCCCCATCGGCGCGGGTGGTGAGACAGCGGTGTGACAGCGGTGCGGCGCGTGCGTGCAAAAGATGGGCAAAAAGTTGCGTGTGAGCGGGAAAAGTTGTAACTTTGCAGCCGGAATTCGCAATCGCTGTCGCGACGAAGAGGTGCGCGTTATGTTGCGGACAATTGTAAAACCATATCAATCACCAAATTCAATGGACCTAATCAAGGTAGCCGAAGAGGCTTTTGCCCAGAACAAGACCTATCCCCGTTTCCAGCCGGGCGACACCATCACCGTTTCCTACCGCATTAAAGAAGGTAACAAGGAACGTATCCAGCAGTATCGCGGCGTGGTTATCAAAATCTCCGGCGAAGGCGCCAAAAAGCGTTTCACCGTGCGCAAGATGAGCGACAACATCGGCGTTGAGCGTATCTTCCCCATGGAATCGCCCTTCATCGACTCGATCGAAGTCAACAAGTATGGCCGAGTGCGTCGCGCGAAGCTCTACTATCTGCGTAACCTCACCGGCAAGAAGGCCCGCATCAAAGAGCGCCGCCTGAAACCCTCCGAGCAAGCAGCTATTGCAAAATAAACATTACGGCGCTCTCCGACGAGAGCGCCTTTGTTTTTTTCAATCCCTCCCACAAAAAAATACCAGAATCAGAAATCCATGAACCCCCAGGTAAGTATAATAATGGGCAGCACCTCCGACCTGCCCATACTCCGCAAGGCAGCCGATTTCCTCGAATCAATGGAAGTGCCGTTTGAAATGAACGCCCTTTCGGCCCACCGCACCCCCGCCGAGGTTGAAAGCTTCGCCACCGGAGCCGCGGCGCGCGGCATCAAAGTCATCATCGCCGCAGCCGGCATGGCCGCCGCCCTGCCCGGCGTCATCGCCGCCATGACACCGCTGCCTGTGATCGGCCTGCCCATCAACTCGTCGCTTGAAGGCAAAGACGCCCTGCTTTCGATCGTGCAGATGCCTCCGGGAGTGGCAGTGGCCACAGTCGGCATCAATGCCGGACTCAACGCGGCAGTGCTCGCCGTCCAGATGCTGGCAATCAGCGATCAGGAAGTCGCCGCACGCTTCGCCGCCTACCGCGCCACCCTGTCACAGAAAATCGTCAAGGCCAACGAAGAATTGCGCTCGATAAAATATAACTTCAAGACAAACTGATGGATCTGTTCAACTATCACCGCCGTCCTTGCCGCACGGTCACAGTGGGCGGCAAGGTGAAAATCGGAGGAAACAACCCGATTGCGGTGCAGTCCATGACCAACACCAACACCAACGACGTCGAAGGCTCGGTGGCCCAGATCGGGCGCATCGCCGCAGCCGGCGCCCCGCTGGTGCGCCTCACCGCACAGGGAGTGCGCGAAGCCGAGAGCATCGGCCGCATTCGCGAACTGGTCGACGTTCCGCTGGTTGCCGACATCCACTTCAATCCCGAAGCCGCCATGGCTGCCGCCGCCGCCACCGACAAGGTGCGCATCAACCCCGGCAACTTCTGTCATGTTGGCGTCAGCCCCGAACAGGCCATGACACCGCTGCTGGCCCTCTGTAAAGAACACGGCACGGCGCTGCGCATCGGCGTGAACCACGGATCGCTGTCGCGCTCGATCATGGAGCGCTATGGCGACACTCCCGAAGGAATGGTTGAAAGCGCCATGGAGTTTCTGCGCGTCTGTGCGGCCCACGATTTCCACCAGGTGGTTGTGAGCATAAAAGCGAGCAACGTGGTGGTGATGGTGCGCACGGTGCGCATGCTCACCGAGGCCATGCACCGCGAAAACCTGGAATATCCCGTTCATCTCGGCGTCACCGAAGCCGGCGACGGAGAAGACGGCCGGGTGAAATCGGCAGCCGGAATCGGCACGCTGCTCGCCCAAGGCATCGGCGACACCATCAGAGTGTCGCTCAGCGAAGACCCTGAACTTGAAGTGCCGGTGGCACGCGCGCTGCTCCAACACATCGGCTCACGCGCCGGCGCCCCGCAAATCGACGGCGCATATGCCCCGGGCTATGATCCGATGAATCCGCAGCGGTTGCGTTCGCGCGCCATCGGAAGCATCGGCGGCGACAACGTGCCGGCAGTCTATGGCCTTGACACCATCGACGCCGAAATTGTCACCGTCAGCGCATCGGCAACCGACTTCACGGGCATTGCCCCCGACGCGGTCGTGCTGCTCACTTCCGCCCACACCAACGCTCCGGGCGAACTGCAGGCGGCACGCCACCGGATGCTCATCCAGGGAGTTGACAACCCCGTCATCATGCAGATCAGCTATGACGACACCGACGCCGAGACTCTGGCCATAAAAGCCGCCGCTGATTTCGGCGCCATTATGCTCAACGGCACAGCCGACGGCATCAGCATCGATTCGCGCGCCGGACTGCCCACAGCCAGCCTTGCCCTCGGCATTCTGCAGGCCACTCGTTCGCGCATCAGCAAAACGGAGTTCATCAGCTGCCCGTCGTGCGGCCGCACTCTCTTTGACCTGCAGGCCACGCTGAAAGCGGTGAAATCGGCCACGGCCCACCTTAAGGGGCTTAAAATCGGCGTTATGGGCTGCATTGTCAACGGTCCCGGCGAAATGGCCGACGCCGATTACGGGTATGTCGGAGCCGGACCTGGACGCATCAGTCTCTACCGCCGCCGCGAGTGCATAGTAAAAAATATTCCACAAGAAGAGGCGATCGAACGCCTCGTCAACCTCATCAAAGAGAACGGAGATTGGAAAGACCCGGATCAGACTCAACCGTGACCCTGGGCCAAGGACCGTCAGGGCTTACGATGGTCCACCGGCATTGTCCCGGAGTCAGCGAATACTGCGGCGTGACGGCCAACGTCGGCTCGCGCGACGAGCATAACCCCGAAGAGTTCGGCCTGGCCCATTTCGTCGAGCACACCATTTTCAAGGGCACTCACCGTCGGTCAGACTCCTATGTGATCAACCGCATGGAGCAGGTCGGCGGCGAACTTAACGCATTCACGACCAAAGAGGAAACCACGGTCTATGCGGCCATGCCGGCAGGCAACTGGCGCCGCGCCACCGACCTGATTGCCGAACTGGTCACCGAATCGACATTTCCGGCGGCAAAAATCGACCGCGAACGCGAAGTCATAGCCGACGAGATCGACTCATATCTCGACTCGCCGGCCGACTCCGTGTTCGACCTTTATGACGAAATGATGTTTGAGGGCAGCTCCATGGCCCACAACATTCTCGGCACAAAGCAATCAGTGCAGCGGATTTCGTCGGAAATGTGTCGCGATTTTCTCGTCAGCCACTTCACGGCCGACAACATGGTGTTTTTCTACTTAGGCCCTGAGCCGGCCGAAAAAGTGTTTCGCACGGCCTCCGGCGCCTTTGCCGGAGTGCCGGCCACGTGGGCGCGGACACCGCGGGTGTCGCCTCATCGCTGCGCGCCCGAATGCCGGCGCCTGTCGACCGACAACCATCAGAGCCACACCGTCATGGGCACAACCGTCGGCGGGCTTCATTCGCCCGACCGCTTCGCCACGGCGCTGGCCGTCAACATTCTCGGCGGACCGGGCATGAACTCCCGGCTCAACGTCAGCCTGCGCGAACGGCGCGGTCTGGTCTACACGGTCGACGCGTCGACCGCGCTTTATGACGATTTCGGCCTTGTGACCATCTACTTCGGTTGTGACCACGACGACGTGGCCCGCTGCACCGACCTGTGCCGGCGCGAACTCGAACGCCTCGCCTCCGATCCGCTGCCGCTCCGCACTCTGGCCGCCCACCGCAGGCAGTTCATCGGCCAAGCCACTCTCGGCGCCGACAACAAAGAGCAGATGGCCATCTCGACCGGACGGGCCATCCTGCACCGCCTGCCGGCCCCGTCGGCCGCACACACGGCCGCCGCTCTGAACGCCATAACGCCTGACGACCTCAGGCGCGCGGCCACGGTGATCGCCGAGGCTCCGCTGCGCTCTCTGTCGCTCTACTAAACTCTATCAGCAGCCGCATGAATATCTACAACATACTGCGATTTGCCGGCCGAGGCTCCATCCCGGCACCATTGAAACTTCTGGGTCTGTGGGCATTGCACGTATGCGGCCGACGCACCGCCGGAGTCTTCATCGACCCGGTGCTCAGCTGCAACCTGCGTTGCCGTATGTGTTATTTCAGCGATCCTGAAAAACGCGGCCAGCTGCACGGAGTGATGACAGCCGCACAGATCGACCAGGCGGAGCGCGCGCTGTTTCACCGCGCGCTGAAACTGCAGATCGGATGCGGCGCAGAACCGACGCTCTATCCTCACCTGTGTGAACTGGTCAGACGCGGCCGCCAGGCCGGTGTGCCTTACATATCGCTGACCACCAACGGGCAATTGCTCGCCACAGGCAAGGTCGACCCATATGCCCTCGCGGAGGCTGGACTCAACGAGATCACACTCTCCATGCACGGCACCACAGCCGCCGTCTATGAAGAGCTGATGACCGGCGCAAAATTCGACAACCTGCTGGTTCTGACAAAATTACTCGGCGACGTAAAGGCCCGCTTCCCGGATTTCAAGATACGCGTGAACTACACTGTCAACTCCCTCAACATTCACGACCTTGAGGGAGAGAAGTTCTGGAATCTGTGGCCAGACGGAGTCCAGCCCGACATCGTGCAGCTGCGACCGGTGCAGAATCTCGGCAAATCGGCATGGAAAGACTTTGACTTGCAGCCTATAATCGCAGCCTATGACAGCACAATCGGAGCGGTGGCCGAGGAGTGCCGCCGGCGCGGAATCATCTGCATCGCGCCGTCGCGCGCCGATGTCGGATCCACCGGAGGCCAACAAGACAACGCATCGGCCGTGATCGAAGATGTCACATACTGCTATGTGTCGCCCGACAGCTGCTACAAGGCCGACTTCCGTGACGATGACACCTACGAGAGCTATCATAGACGGCACCGCACCGCCTGCGCCCTGCTGCGTGCGGCACTGCATCCGGGCTCGGCACGCGACAGGCGCGTGACAAAAAAGCTCAACTACCGCATCAAATAACAGGCGACATGCTGAATACACGGCAGTCACGAAAACGCATAATCCTGTCATGATAAGAATCAAGAAGACCCACCGGTTGGCCATAGGCTTATTTCTTGGCCTGGTCGCGCCAACGGCTCTGCAGTGCCACCATAAACCTGTGCAGGAGGAGGATATAACCGCCCGGACTCTCACCGACTCCATTTCCGCTATAGTGTCGGACTATCCAGGGGAGATCGGAGTGGCCGTGATCATCAACAGCACGGATACGGTCACCGTCAACAATCAGGCGAAGTATCCCATGATGAGCGTGTTTAAAGTCCATCAGGCACTGGCCGTCTGCAACGATTTTGACCGCAGAGGGCTTTCTCTTGACTCTGTCATGACCATTGAAAGAGGCAGCCTTGACCCCGGAACGTGGAGTCCGATGCTTAAGGAGCATCAGGAAGCGACGATTTCGCTGACGGTCAAAGACCTGTTGCGCTATACTCTCATCCAGAGCGACAACAATGCGAGCAATCTGATGTTCAAAAGCCTGGTCGGCGTCGCTCAGACCGACAACTTCATCGCCACCCTCATTCCCCGCTCAGGTTTTCAGATAGCCTATACGGAGGAGGATATGTCGGCAGACCACGACAAAGCATACGCCAACCGCACGTCGCCGTTAAGCGCGGCCTCGCTGATGAACCGCCTGTTTACCGACAGTCTGGTCAGTTGCGAAAAGCAACGCTTCATCATGTCCACGCTAAGAGAATGCGCCACCGGCAAAGACAGGATAGCAGCGCCTCTGCTTGGGGAAGACGGGGTTGTCATAGCCCACAAGACCGGCTCCGGCTATACGAATGAAGACGGAGTGCTCGCAGCCCACAATGACGTGGCCTATATCAGCCTGCCCGACAACGGACGCCACTACACATTGGCCGTGTTTGTCAAAGATTTCAAAGGCAACGAAGCTCAGGCCGCAAAAGCGATCGCACGTATCTCAGCGACAGCCTACGCATTATTATCGAAATCGCCGCGTCAGACTTGAGATTTCCATTTTTTTACATTAACTTTGCCTAAAACAATCCATAATATCAAATTATGCCAGCCACACCTTCTAATGCCAGAATGACTAACTTCCGATGGATAGTCTGCAGCCTTCTGTTTTTTGCGCTGGTGATCAATTATCTTGATCGCCAGGTTCTTTCCTTGACGTGGAAAAACTTCATCGCCCCTGAATTCGGATGGAGCGACGCCGATTACGGTCTGATCACCGGAGTCTTTTCCATCGTATATGCCGTGTCCATGCTTTTTGCCGGCAAGTTCGTGGACTATGTCGGGACTAAAAAAGGCTTTCTGTGGGCCATCGGGATCTGGTCTGCCGGAGCATGCCTGCATGCCTTCTGCGGCATTGCGACAAACGGAATCGTCAGCGGCCACTGGACGCTGAACTTCAGTGCGGCGAAAGCCAACCTCGAATCTCTTCAGATGGCCTCTGATATCGCGGTGATGATAACCACGGTGAGCGTATGGCTTTTCCTTGCCGCCAGATGCGTGCTTTCTCTCGGAGAAGCCGGCAATTTTCCATGCTCAATCAAAGCGGTCGCAGAGTATTTCCCCAAGAAAGACCGCGGCTTTGCAACAGGCGTTTTTAACTCCGGCGCACAGATCGGAGCCTTGATCGCACCGTTCTCGATTCCCCTTATCGCCAAATATTATGGATGGGAGGCATCATTCCTCTCGATCGGACTGCTTGGATTCCTGTGGATGGGAATCTGGATCTTCGTCTATAAAGAACCACGTAAAAACCCCCATGTGAACTCAGCCGAGCTGGCATATATCGAGCAGGATGCCTGCACCGAAGAGCGCCTTGCCCCATCGCAGGAGGAACCGAAGGCCAGAATCGGATTGCTTCAGGCATTTTCGTTCAGGCAGACCTGGGCTGTGATTTTCGGCCGTTTCCTGCCTGATTCGGTGTGGTGGTTCCTGCTTTTCTGGGCACCGGCTTTCATCAGCGACGTTTACGGCCATTCGTCGGCTTCATCAACCGGAATGCTCGCAATTTTCACGATCTATCTGATTTCGATGCTTTCACTGGCCGGAAGCTATCTCCCGACGTTTTTCATAAACCGGTCGAAGCTCAATCCCTATGCCGGCCGGATGAAGGCCATGCTGATTTTCGCCATATTCCCGCTTCTCGGAATCGGAGTCATGCCACTGGGCGAAGTGTCAATGTGGTTTCCGGTGGTGATAATCGGCATTATGGCTGCGGCTCATCAGAGCTGGAGCGCCAACGTGTATAACGTTGTCAGCGACATGTTTCCGAAATCGGTGGTGGCGACGGTTACCGGAGCTGCCGGCCTTGCAAGCGGTCTCGGCAGTTTCATGAGCAATTACGGTGCCGGACAGCTGTTTGACTATACCGACAGAATCGGACTTGCGTTTCTCGGCTTCGAAGGAAAGAATGCAGGATATATGATTGTGTTTATCTGCGCCGGACTGGCCTATCTGCTCAGCTGGTGCATCATGAAGATTCTTGTCCCGAAATACAAACTTGTTGAACTCGACTGAACCCCACATGCTGGAAATTTCAAAAAATTTCATGGACGATGATTTTCTGCTGGACACTCCGGCAGCCCGTCATCTGTATCACAACCACGCGGCTAAAATGCCGATCATAGACTATCATTGCCATCTGTCGCCCGAGATGATTGCCGAAGACAAGCCTTTCGCGTCAATAACCGAACTCTGGCTTGGCGGCGACCATTATAAATGGCGCGCAATGAGAGCGAACGGCGTGGACGAGCATTACATCACCGGAAACGCTTCGGATGAAGAGAAGTTTGACAAATGGGCCGGAACCGTTCCTTACACGTTACGCAATCCGTTATATCACTGGACTCATCTTGAACTCCGCACCGCATTCGGCATCAGCGATATTCTGAACGGCAACACCGCATCAGAGATTTTTGCGAAATGCAATGCCCGGCTTCAGGAGCCGGACATGACTCCAAGAGGTCTCATGCGGCGATATAATGTGGAGGCAGTGTGCACGACCGATGATCCGGTCGACACTCTGGAACACCATCGGTCTATCGCCGAGTCAGGGTTCGAGATCAAAGTGTTGCCGACATGGCGTCCGGACAAAGCAATGGCAATCGAGTCACCCGAGAACTACAGGGAGTATGTCAGCCTGCTCGAGTCGGCAAGCGGAGTCAGCATCGGTTCGTTCAGAGAATTGATCGCGGCTCTGAAAATACGCCATGACTTCTTCCATGAACAAGGCTGCCGGCTCGCCGACCACGGACTTGGCTACGTGCCGTTTTCAGAGTGTACGGCCGACCAGGCAGAAAGCCTGTTTGCCAAAGTAATGGCCGGCGAGGTAATCGGCCCGGCCGACACCGACAGGCTGAAAACCGCCATTCTCATAGAGCTTCTGCGCATGAACTCAGACAGCGGATGGGCGCAGCAGATCCATTTCGGCCCGCTCCGCAACGTAAATACCCGCGCACGCAATGAACTCGGACCTGACACCGGATTCGACACAATCGGCGATTTCAAAGGAGCGGAAAATATCGCGTCGCTGCTCGACCGGCTTGACAGCGAAAACAAGCTTGCCAAAACCATTCTCTATAACCTTAATCCGGCCGACAACGTCTGGGTGGCGGCGATGATCGCCAATTTTCAGGACGGATCTTTTCCCGGAAAGATCCAGATGGGTTCCGGATGGTGGTTCAACGACCAGATCAAAGGCATGGAGGATCAGATGAACGCCCTGTCGACACAAGGACTCCTGAGCCGCTTCGTCGGGATGCTCACCGATTCTCGCTCGTTCCTGTCATATCCCCGACATGAATATTTCCGGCGTGTGCTCTGCAATCTGATCGGGTCTGACATTGACCGCGGACTCATTCCGCTGTGTGAACTCGGCCGCGTCGAACAGATGGTTGAAGACATCTGCTACTACAACGCTAAACGCTATTTCAACTTCTAACCTAATCACATAATTTATATGGAAAAGACCTGGCGCTGGTTCGGTCCCAACGATAAAATCACACTCGGCATGCTTCGCCAGATTGGCGTCGAGGGGATCGTCACCGCCCTTCACCACATACCCAACGGCGAAATCTGGCCATCGGAGGAAATCGAGAAGATCAAAACAATGATCGAGGATCATGGAATGCGCTGGAGCGTAGTCGAAAGCCTGCCCGTGTCCGAGTCAATCAAGTATGCCGGCTCCGACCGCGACGCCCTTATCGAGAACTATAAGATCAGCCTTGCCAATCTCGGCAAGGCCGGAGTCAAGACCATCTGCTATAATTTCATGCCGGTTCTTGACTGGGCACGCACCGACCTGGAGCATCCGAATCCCGACGGCACTTCAAATCTCTATTTCAACAGAGCGGAGTTCGCGTATTTCGACGTGTGCATACTCAAGCGTCCGGGCGCCATCGACCAGTGGGACGCCCTGACAGTGCAGCGGATGCACGCTCTCGCTCAGACCATGACTCCTGAAAAGGAGGCGAAACTGGTTGAAAACATCATCATCAAGACTCAGGGCTTTGTGAGCGGCAATTTTTCAGAAGGCGATCTGAATCCAGTTGAAAAATTCAGGCAGCTGCTCAAGCTTTATGACGGAATCGACAAGAACGCGCTCAGGGAAAATATGAAATATTTCCTTGAAGCCATCATGCCCGTGTGCAATGAATATGGCATCAACATGTGCGTTCATCCCGACGATCCTCCAATGCCGGTGTTCGGTCTTCCAAGAATCGTGACCTGCGATGATGACATTGAATGGTTTCTCAACGCAGTGCCCGACAAACACAACGGACTCACGTTCTGCGCCGGTTCACTCAGCGCCGGCGCGCATAATGACGTGACCGAACTTGCTAAAAAATATGCAGAGCGGACCCACTTCGTGCATGCGCGTATCTGCACCGTGCTTCCCGACGGTGACTTCAAGGAGTCAAGCCATCTGGATCCGCGTCTGATCGACGTTGTGCGGACGTTTGAGAAGTCGTGTCCTGACGTGCCCATGCGAGTCGACCATGCGCCGCTGATGCTCGGAGATGACCAAATGGGCTATAACGCCGGATATTCTTTCCATGGCCGGATGCTCGCCCTCGGCATGGTTGGCGGCATAATGGCCACGGTCAACAGCGAAAACAGATAATATCAATCACCCGACATAGATCATGAACGAATTATTCTCAGTAAAAGATAAAGTCGTTGTCATCACAGGCGGCACCGGTGTGCTCGGCGCCTGCATCGGCAGGCACCTTGCCCACGAAGGCGCCAAGGTCGTGCTTATGGGCCGCCGCAAGGATGAAGGCGATAAAATCGTAAACGACATAGTCTCAGAAGGAGGCGAGGCGATATTCCTCGTCACCGACGTGATGGACAGCGCTGTCGTACAGCAGAATTGCGATGAAATCATTGCAAAATACGGCAGAGTGGACGCTCTGCTCAACGCCGCAGGAGGCAATATGCCCGGCGCGACCATTCAGCCCGATGGAAATATCTTCGACGTCAAGGTGAATGAATTCCAGAAAGTGCTCGACCTGAACCTGACCGGCACCGTCATTCCCACCCAGATCTTTCTCAAGCCGATGGTCGAGGCAGGCAAGGGCGCGATTGTCAACTTCTCGTCAATGGCCGCCTTCCGCCCGTTGACACGAGTGCTCGGCTATGCCGCGGCAAAAGCCGGCATCAGCAACTTCACCGCCTTTATGGCCAATGAGATCGCCACCAAATTCACTCCGTCAATCCGCGTAAACGCCATTGCACCGGGCTTCATCCTGACCAATCAGAACAGAGCCTTGCTGACCAATCCCGATGGCTCGCTCACCGCCCGCGGAGCCGACGTGATCCGTCAGACACCGTTCAAGCGCTTCGGCAAGCCTGAAGAGCTTTGCGGCACCATACAGTATCTGATCAGTGACGCCTCGACATTCGTGACCGGAACAGTCGCTGTGGTCGATGGCGGATTCAACGTCTTTGCAATGTAATAAACAAACCTCACACACAGGATATGAGTAAAATCGTAACTTTAGGCGAGATCATGCTCCGCCTGTCGCCAGCCGGATGCAAACGCTTCGTGCAGGTTGATAATTTTGACGTGATCTGGGGCGGCGGCGAAGCCAATGTGGCCGTGAGCTGCGCCAATTACGGCCATGAGGCTTTTTTCGTCAGCAAACTTCCGGCGCATGAGATCGGCCAGGCAGCAGTCAACGCTCTGCGCAGATATGGCGTTGACACCCGGTTCATTGCCCGTGGCGGCGACAGAGTCGGCATTTACTATTGCGAGACGGGGGCATCCATGCGACCGTCAAAAGTCATCTATGACCGTGCCGGCAGCGCAATCGCAGAAGCCGATCCGTCTGATTTTGACTTCGACGCCATCATGGAAGGCGCCGACTGGTTTCACTGGAGCGGCATCACTCCGGCCATCTCCGACAAGGCGGCCGAACTGACAAGGCTCGCGTGCGAGGCGGCAAAACGCCACGGCGTGACAGTGAGTGTAGACCTTAACTTCCGCAAGAAACTGTGGACAAGCGAAAAGGCGATCTCAGTGATGCGTCCGCTGATGAAATATGTCGACGTGTGCATCGGCAACGAAGAGGATGCCGAACTGTGTCTCGGCTTCAAACCCGAAGCCGACGTCGAGGGGGGCAACACCGATGCCGAAGGCTACAAAGGGATCTTTGAGTCCATGATGAGAGAGTTCGGGTTCAGATATGTTGTGTCCACACTCCGTGAGTCGTTCTCTGCGACACACAACGGATGGAAGGCCATGATATATGACGGCAAGGAATTCTATCAGAGCAAGCGCTATGACATCAGTCCGATCATAGACCGCGTCGGCGGCGGCGACAGTTTTTCGGGCGGCCTGATTCATGGACTGCTGACCAAGGCGAGCCAGGGCGAGGCTCTGGAGTTTGCCGTTGCGGCATCAGCATTGAAGCACACAATCGCCGGCGACTTCAATCTGGTCAGTGAGTCGGAAGTCGAATCTCTGGCCGGCGGAAATGCCAACGGCCGCGTTCAACGCTAAAATTTCAGTCAATAATGGCAAGATTTGATAAACTTACAGTTCTGCTGAAGATCAGGCAGACTCCTGTCGTTCCGGTTTTCTACCATAGCGACGCAGCCACCGCATGCCAGGTGCTCAAAGCATGTTACGACGGTGGAATCCGGGCATTTGAGTTCACAAACAGAGGCGACTTCGCGCATGAGGTGTTTGCCGAAGTTGTTAAATTCGCGGCCAGAGAATGTCCGGAAATGGCAATCGGAGTAGGCTCTGTGACAGAACCCGCCACCGCCGCCCTTTACATCCAGCTGGGGGCATGCTTTGTTGTCGGCCCGCTGTTCAACCCCGACGTCGCCAGGACGTGCAACCGGCGCGGCATAGCCTACACTCCCGGCTGCGGCAGCGTTTCGGAAGTGGGCTTCGCGCAGGAAGCGGGCTGTGACCTTTGCAAGGTCTTTCCCGGCGACGTGCTCGGCCCGAAATTCGTGAAAGGGCTTCTGGCTCCGATGCCATGGTCAAAACTGATGGTTACCGGCGGAGTCGAGCCTTCGGCTGAAAATCTTGAAGCATGGTTTTCGGCCGGCGTGTTCTGCGTCGGGATGGGCTCCAAACTGTTTCCCAAAGACCGCATTGCCGCTGAAGACTGGGAGTATATCTCCGACAAATGCCGTGAAGCAGTTTCGGTGGCCCGACGCCATCAGAAAATGGCATGAGTCTGAGATAGGCCAATAAGAGATAACAAAAAAACAGCGATGCGCTCCGTCAGTCGAATCAGACTGAATGGAGCGCATCGAATTTATAATAGTGTCGATTATCAGAAGCGATAGGATGCGCCGAACGACACGCGCATATCTGTGGTGAAGCGGTGAGGGCTGGCAAAATCCATGATCACACGGTTGGCCCATGCGGTGACATTAGGCTCGAGATGAATGTCGATGTTGCCCGGCAGATTGTATCGGAACTGCAGGCCGGCAACCACTGCAAGACCGAGCGACGAGTCAGCGTTGCTGTTGCCGCAGAATGCCGCGCCGGCACCGAGAGCGCCGATTATGTGGAAGCGGCGGGCCGACGAGCGGTCCATCATCGAAGTGATGTTGAACATATAGTCCAGATGGGCCGTACCCACATAGAATCGTTTGCGATATCCGTTCAGCCAGTCATTGGCATAGGTTACACGCACGCCCGACACCTTCGAGAGCCAGCGGCCGACGCTGAGGTCGAGTCCGCCGTCCATTTTCTGACGTCCGCCACTGTAGACGGCCAGAGCTCCGGCCAGCGATGCGAAATTGCGGCGTTCGCCATAGAGGGTTTCAGACAGAGTGCCACGCATGCCTTCAGGTGTGCCGAGTTTATAGTTCAGGCCGACAAGCACCCTCAGATCCGGAGTCCAGAGTCTGGTATCGTAGGCAGCCGGACCGTTGACAGCGAGCACCTGCGGCTCGATAAACAGGTCAAGATGCTCGTTCAGGCGGAAAGCGGCATGAAATCCGCCCTTGACTCCATAGGTGGCGCGCAGCGGAGAGTCATAGTTGGCGACTCCGCCCATCACGCCGATCACTCCGTGGAGATCAAATACGCGGTCGGGATCATATCCGCAGGCGGCGGTGGTCAGGCTGAGCATATAGTCGGCAGCAAGCATCGTCGAGACATAGATCGGCGAACGCGGGTAGATGTTTCCGTCGAGAGAGACACGCCATGTCGACACGGGAGTGAAGCGTTTTCCGAAACCGACAACGGCACCGGCACCCGTGCCATAGTCACCGCGCATACGGAGCGCCGGACCGGCACCAACGGTCAGGAACCAGTGCTTGGCGGGCGCATAGTCGGCATAGCTGTCGGGGAAGAGGCGGCTGAAGTCACCGACGGTATAGCGCAGGCCGACGTTCAGCGCGGCCAACGGCGAATAGGTGGCGCCAAGATTGCTGGCAAACTGACGCGACAACACGTGGACCTGCGGCTCGATAAAGAGGCCCCAGTTATGGCTCAGGCGAAACAGGGCCGTGAGCGCGGCGTTGACGCCGGGACAAACGCCGCCGCCATCATTGTCGACATATGCTGCATCCACACCGAGATTAAGCATCATCTGAAACACTTCGCGCGGACGGTATCCGCCGAAAAGGCTGTTGAGATTCAGCACATAGTCAAGCGAGGCGATGCCTGCTTTCAGGTTTTTACGGCCATTGTCATATTCGCCCATGTTCAGGCCGACGCGGAGTCCTGACGTGCCCGAGAACATCTTGCCGACGTATGCCATGGCAGTGAGGTTGCGTTCGGTCAACATGTGTTTGGGGAAAGATGGACGGGTCATATCCCAGATTCCGCCACCGAGGCCAAAGAAGAGATTGTCGTCCTTGCGCTGTTCAAATCCGGTGGCGCCGGCCTGACGCTGGGCACCGCGAAGAATGCGATAGCCCAGACCGAGATTCATCGAGGCATCCATCTTAACGCGGCGCCAGTCATAGGGTCGGTCATAGCGCGTGCCGGCCAGCACCGCCATACGCGGTTCCAGATACAGATACATCGACGGAGCGACATTGAAGCGCATCTGCATCGAAGCGCCGATGCCGAATTCATTTCCCCAGGCACCATTCTGACGTATGCGCTGATATTCAGGGCCGACGCTACCAATAAGCTCAAACCAGCGCGACGGGTTGTAGCCTCTGAGCAGAGCGGTGAAGTTGACAAGATAGTCGGCGCGCACAGATCCGAGCCAGGCTCTCCTGGTGTCGCGGTGGACCGAGTGGATACCGCCGTCCACACCCAGACGCACGCCATGCACCGGCGTGATCCAGCCGCCGAGCTGTCCGCCGATGCGGCCTCCGGGAACCAGACGACCGCTGAATTCGTCACCGATCAACGACACTCCGACTCCGGCGCTGATAAACATATTTGTGCCGAAATTCTGTCCGGCAGGAAAGGTGTCGTTGCCGAGCGGACGCTGAAGCACGTGTTCAAGCGCATTGAATCCGGAGCTTGCACGTCCGGCGACGTTGAGCGAGGGCTTCTTGGCCGAAGCCGGCACGGTCAGGCAGAGGGCCATGACCACTGCACATATAGTCCTGCTGAATATGCTGCGGTTATTTTTCATCATCTTCATCGCTGTTAAGATCTTCTTCATCAAGCAAATCAACCACATCGCCATCCACTCTGGCCACTTCAATCAGCGACGGATCGAGCGCGAGTGCATTCTCCAGGTGGGAGATTGCCGTTATATAGTCATCCAGGCGGTTTGCCGCCACTGCTTTCACATATTCTTCGATGGCCGATCCGCCAAGTTTCTGCGCGCGGTTGTAGGCATGTTCGTTGTCCTTGACAGCCAGCAGCAGCAGCACTTCATTGAGCGGCGAATCTTCCGAGATTTCCTGCATCACTTCGTGATAGCGGCCATTGAGCGCGGCGCAATAGATCTTTGCCTTGTGGAATTCGGGATTATCGGGCAGATCAGCAAGCAATGAGTCGGCGCGGCTGAAACGCGCGGAGTCCATGCAGGCCACAGCCATGTCATAGCGCATCGCCATCGGGAGTGAATGGATCTTTGACTCGTCGGCAAAGAACGGTTCAAGTATCGACATCGGGTTTTCGCCACGTTCAAGCATGATGTTGGCCACTTCAGTGGCAGCCACAGCAAATTTCGGATGGGCGTTAAGTGCGTTGGTGATCACCTGCTCGCGGTCAAGCCCCATGGAGTCGGCTGCCGTGTAGAGGCGCCAGTACTGATAGCGGCTCAGGCCGGATTTGTCGGCGGCATAGAGACTGGCGATTTCGGGCAGCGTCAGCGGTCTGTAGCGCGACGAGATGATGTGATAGCGCACGCGGCGCAGCTTTGGCAGATAATCCGGCACGATCAGCGACCGATAGAAGGGCAGGCGCGTCATGCGTTGCGACCGGGCGTCGACTCCGGCATAGGAATCGATCACGTTCTGCACCTTGTCGGCCTCGTCGTCGCGGCCGTCGGCACGGAGCAGAGTCACCACGTCGTCCCATGAAGCCACTTCGGCCTCCGAGTTCATTTCGGCATTGCGGCGCAGCGACGGATCGACAGAGTCCATGATCATGCGCATCGCCGACTTCATGCGGGCGCCGGCCAGGCGCAAGTTGCCGTCATAGCTGCCTTCGGGCGACGCAGAGCCATAGATGGTGAAGCTCTTGAGCGTCATGTCAGGGTCGTTGCCGATTATGTGGAATTCGTTGATCAGCGACTGCATTTCGGCGGCATTGTTGCCAAGCGAGGGATCAAAATCAGATTTACCGACGGCAAAAAGCAGGTTCATCTCTCCGGCCGCGTCACAAAGCTCCATTTCCGGCATCGGCAGGAAGCGCTCCTCGTTCATCGGCGCTCCGGCCAGCTGATAGTTCAGAAAGCGCAGCGGGTTCACAGTGCCGCGCGCGATTTCAAACGTGTCGGCATAGATGATCCGGTTGTAATCCTCGAGCGACGACATCACAACGCACATGAAGTCATCGTTGGGATTGTCGACATAGAGCGAGTCTATCAGATAGATTATATTGTCGGCCCGGCGTCCGGTGGTCTTCACCTGCTGATACTTGGCCAGCGGATCTTCGGTCATGTCCCAGTCAAGCATGCGTTTCTGGGTGTCGGCATAACGCCATCCGTCAAACACCACGGGAGTGATGAAATTGACGTGTTTGCGCGTCACGTTATATATGGCAGGCTGAATGATCATGCGCACCTGTGAGTTGAACAGACGCGGCGGGATCTTCACCTTGGTTTTCAGGCGTATGAAGTTGCCCTCCACGTCAAGATCGGCCGGCTCGGTGACCAGAGCCTTGCCCGAGCCTTTGGCCTTGACCACGATTTCCTGCAGTTCCTGCGCCGCAGGCACCATGACCACGTCAACCGAGAGACGTCCGTTGATCGGCTCCTGGTGATCCTCACATATAATCGAAGAGAAGATCAGCGAGTCCGCGTCATCGACACTGACCGTATAGCGTCCTTCGTCATTGGTAATGCCCAGAAGTTTGTCGGACGACGCGTTATAGATCGTCACGCCCGACAGCGGTTCGCCTGAACCCTGCTGGGTCACACGGCCGCGCACATTGATGGTACGGGCCTCGACTGAGGCGGGAACTGCCATGACCGACAGAGCCGCCAGAAGCATTGCTGCTGAATGTTTTAATCCGGTCCACATACTCATTTGAATATATATGCGAATGAAAGCCCGAGCCTGACAGGCACGGGAAGTATACGACTGTAATTTACATCTACCGGCTTGTTGTCAGCGCCTTTGTAGTAATATCCGCGGACTGACGCGAAGCCGACGCCGATCTCGGCCTCCATGTTCCAGTGGGAGCCAAGCACCAGGGCATATCCGTAACTGACACCCATGGCGACGGCATCTCCGCTGAAATAACGTTCGCGAAAACGCAGGCTGCACACTCCGGCAGTGGCACTAACTGCCACAAAATGACGTGCCATCGGGCGGTTGAACCAGTATCTCACCTCTGGCTCCACTCGGAAATTAGTGGTTTTTATGTCTGCCACTGACAAACTTAACGGATTCGTGGCGACACCGAGTTGCAGCGACACGCGACGACTCAATCGTGCTTCCAGAGTAAGATTCGGAGACAAAGTGAAATACTCCAATGCGTTGGTTTTAAGCGCTATGCGCTGCGCAGCGACATCCGGAGCCAAGAATAGAGCAGAAACCATAATCGGAAGGAGCCATGCGACCTTCCTAATCCTTATACCTAATACCATATTGAAACGTGTGTAAAAAGCGACTGCAAAGGTACGAATTATTTCTGACATGACAATAAATCAGGAACATGTTCGACACAAAAAGAAAGCCCGGCCGTAAAAAAAACGACCGGGCACACGCTTCAGCAAAAAGCGTCATATCATTTCTTTCCGTCTTTTTTTATGTTGTCAATCAGCTTTTTGGCACCGTCCTTAGTTTTGTCGTATGCCTTGACGGTGCCGGCCTTAGCCTTTTCGTAAACCTTCTTGGTGCCGTCTTTGGTCTTGTCGTATGCTTTGACAGTGCCGTCTTTGGCTTTGTTGTAGACGTCCTTCGCACCGGCTTTGGTTTTGTCAAAGGTGTTCACGGTGCCGTTTTTCACTTTTTTGTAATCCTTGCGGACTTCTTTCTTCACCTTCTTACATGTGCAGCCCACTGCGTCTTTGACATTATTGTCATTCTGGGCCAACGCTCCAAAAGCGCCAAGATGCAGAATGGCGACTGCGGCGATCATGATCATTTTCTTCATAACGATTTCTTGTTTTTTAGTACAACATTATGACATCATAACCGCCAATCAGAGTTAAAGGTTGGTTTACAAGCGTTTAAACTTGTTAATCACCGACAGAGGCAGGTAGCAAAAAAAATTGATTGTCATCACGACAACCAATCTTAGTTAACCTTAAATCTAATACCATGAAAAACACATTGCAAAGGTAGGCATTTTTTTCTACCCCACAAAATATTTTCAAGAAGAAATCGTATTTTTTAACTTTTTTGAAACATTTTGAATGTTTTTAATAGACAATCCGAGCAAATTGCCGTCAATGATAATTTGCATCAATGACCGCAATGGCGGCGAGATGCAGAATGTCACGCACAGGGGTGTCGACGTTGACAAAATGCACCGGTTTGTTCAGTCCGATCTGGATTGGTCCGATGGCATCGGCGACTCCCATCTCGAGCAGAAGGCGATATGCCGAATTTGCGGCTGTGAGATCAGGGAAAATCAGCGTGTTGACCTGCCGGCCGTTGAGCCGGGTGAAGGGATATGTCTCGTCGCGCAGCTGGGCATTGAGCGCATAGTGGATCTGCATTTCGCCGTCGACAACCATGTCGGGATAATCGGAATGCAGGCGCTCGACAACCCGGCTTATCATCTGGCCCTCCGGCTCCTGCGACGATCCGAAATTGCTGAAGCTGACCATGGCCATGACCGGTTCATGGGCAAAATACTCGACGGAATGGCGGGTCAGACGCGCTATGTCATAGAGCACCTGCTCGTTCATTTCGGAATTTATCGCCGTGTCGGCAAGAAAATATGTGCCACGCTTTGTGTTGAGAATGTGCATGCTTGCAAATGTGCCGTAAGGCTCGCGTATGCCGATTATCCGCTTGGCTATCTCGCGGTTGGGGATGCCGCTGGAATACGTTCCCGAGAGGAACGCATCGGCGTCGCCGCTTTCAACCATCATCATGCCGAAATAGTTGCGGTCAAACATTTTCTCCATTGCCTCCTCGCGGGTGATGCCCTGACGGCCGCATTTCAGCGCCAGCGCGTCGGCATAGCGTTCGCGGCGTGAAGCCTCGCGATCGTGGCGCAGGTTGATGATCTCAATGTCGGAAATGTCAAGGCCCAGGCGGTCGGCTCGCTTCTGGATCATCTCTTCATTTCCAAGCAGCAGCGGCTGGCAGATGCCTTCGTGAAGGGCAGCGACAGCGGCCCTGAGCATATTGTCGGTATTGGCCTCGCCGAACACCACGCGCCGGCGCTCGGCCGAGCGGGCTTCGTCATAGATGCGGCGCACCATCTTGTTGTCATAGCCCATCAGGCGCTGGAGCTTCTCGGCATATGCTTCCCAGTCTGTGATCGGCCGGCGTGCCGTGCCGCTTTCGGCTGCGGCGCGGGCCACCGCAGGGGCCACAGTCGTGAGCAGGCGCGGATCAAGCGCCTTCGGAAGAATGTATTGCGGACCGAATGAGATGCGCTGGTCATTATAGGCCGTGTTGACCACCGTCGGCACCGGCTCTTTGGTCAGGGCGGCAATGGCGCGCACGGCAGCCAGTTTCATGGCCTCGTTGATCTCGGTGGCGCCGCAGTCAAGCGCTCCGCGGAATATGTAGGGAAAGCCGAGCACGTTGTTGATCTGGTTGGGATAGTCGCTGCGGCCGGTTGCGAAGATCAGGTCGCTGCGCGAGGCAAGCGCGACGTCGTAGGCAATTTCCGGATCAGGATTTGCCAGAGCGAAGACAATCGGACGGGGAGCCATCGACCGCACCATCTCGGGAGTCACCACGTCCTTCACGCTGAGACCGAGAAAGACGTCGGCGCCCTCCATGGCTTCAGCCAGGGTGTGAACAGGCCGGCTTGTGGCAAACTCGCGCTTCTGCGGATTAAGGTCGGAACGATCGGCGTGGATAACGCCTTTCGAGTCACACATAACAACGTTTTCAGGCTTGACACCCAGGGCGATGTAGAGTCTGGTGCAGCTCACAGCCGCGGCTCCGGCGCCATTGACCACCAGTTTAACGTCGCCGATCTGCTTGCCCTGGATCTCCAGAGCGTTGAGCAGGCCGGCGCCCGATATTATCGCGGTGCCGTGCTGGTCGTCGTGCATCACGGGAATGTCGCATTCGGCCTTAAGCCGACGCTCTATCTCGAAGCACTCCGGAGCCTTTATGTCTTCCAGATTTATGCCGCCGAAAGTGGGCGCGATGGCCTTGACGGTCTGAATAAATCGCTCGGGATCTTTTTCATTGACCTCGATGTCGAAGCAGTCAAGTCCGGCAAATATCTTGAATAGCAAAGCCTTGCCCTCCATCACCGGCTTTCCGGCTTCAGCACCTATATCGCCCAGACCGAGCACTGCGGTGCCGTTGCTGATAACTGCGACAAGATTCCCTTTATTGGTATATTCATACACGTCGGCTCTGTTGGCCTTGATCTCTTCGCAGGGATAGGCCACACCCGGCGAATAGGCCAGGGCCAGGTCTGTTTGCGACGCATAAGGTTTTGTCGGCACTACCTCCGTTTTGCCCGGACGCGGACAGCGGTGATAGTCAAGTGCCTCCTGTTTGGTTATTTTCATGCTTTGTTGGCTTCTTTAATGATTTTAAGGGCTCTAAACTGGTTAGAGCCCTCAAAGCTTAATAATAATTTATGTCTGACGTTATAACTCAGAGAGTGCCGGTATAGTTCATCGGGGTGATGGCACGAAGTTCGGCCTTGACCTCTTCGCTCACCTGAAGAGTGTCAATAAATTCAGCTATCGACTCGGGAGTGACAGCAGTGTTCACCCTTGTCAGAGCCTTCAGCGTTTCATAGGGATTGGGATAACCTTCACGGCGCAGAATCGTCTGGATGCCCTCGGCGACCACAGCATAGTTATGCTCCAGGTCGCAGACGATGGCCTGCTCGTTGAGCAGCAGTTTGCCCAGACCTTTGGCAGTAGACGCGATCGCGATGAGAGTGTGGGCCAACGGCACGCCGAGGTTGCGGAGCACTGTAGAGTCAGTGAGGTCACGCTGCAGGCGGCTCACCGGAAGCTTCTGGGCCAGATGCGCAAGAATGGCGTTGGCCATGCCGATATTGCCTTCGGAGTTTTCAAAATCGATCGGGTTCACCTTGTGGGGCATGGCCGATGATCCCACCTCTCCGGCCTTGATGCGCTGCTTGAAGTAGTTCATCGAGATATACATCCACATGTCGCGGTCCAGATCGAGAATGATTGTGTTGACACGACGGATGGCATCGCACAGGGCGGCCATGTTGTCATAGTGCGAGATCTGCGTGGTCGGATACTCGCGCACCAGACCGAGCTTGTCGCGCATGAATGAGCGGGCAAAGCTATTCCAGTCGATCTGCGGATATGCCACAGTGTGGGCGTTGAAATTGCCGGTGGCACCGCCGAACTTGCCGCTGATCGGAGTGGCTTTCAGCAATGCCAGCTGCGTCTGCAGACGACTCACGTAAACCATCATCTCCTTGCCCAGACGGGTCGGGCTGGCCGGCTGGCCGTGAGTGTGGGCCAGCAGCGGAATATCACGCCATTCGGCGGCCAGATCCTCAAGCTTGCCTACCAGAGAATCAATAGCCGGAGCATAGACCTCGACAATGGCATCGGCCACGCTCATGGGCACGGCAGTGTTGTTGATGTCCTGACTTGTCAGACCAAAGTGAATGAACTCTTTCCATGGCGAAAGATCAAGCTGGGCGAATTTTTCTTTCAGGAAATATTCAACCGCCTTGACGTCATGATTGGTCGTGCACTCAATTTCCTTGATGCGAGCGGCATCAGCCACCGTGAAATTCTCATAAACCGCGCGCAGCAACGGAAAAGCCGATGCGGGAACGTCGGCCAGCTGCGGCAGAGGCAGTTCGCAAAGAGCGATGAAATACTCCACTTCCACCCTCACACGATAGCGGATCAGAGCAAATTCAGAAAAAAATTCATCAAGGCGCTCACACTTCGAGCGATAGCGCCCGTCGACGGGCGAAATGGCGGTCAGTTCTGTCAGGTTCATAAACGTATGGTTTTAAACGTGCTGTTTTTTGAAGCAGCAAAGTTACGAATTTTTCGTCAAACCCAGTCCCCGCCCGTTCAATAATATTTGTTAAACATACGGTTAAGCCTTCATTTGCCAAGCAGCCACCTCCAGGCCGGCAGAACCTGGATTGTCATACCGTTGTCAAGACTGATCTCCTCACTGGTGTCAGCCGTTATGATAAACAGATTGCGACATCCTGTGGCTTCTGCCGCCTCGACGAGTCCGTTGATTTCACGCCGGCGAGTGCTGTCATCGTTCAGATTCCATGTGACCTGAATAAGCCTGTCTATTTCCACGCCACGCTGGACTACAAAATCACATTCGCCCCTGCCCTGATAATAGAATATCCGGTGAACTGGTGTCCGCTGACGATAAAGCTGGAGAAAGACTGTGTTTTCAAGCTTTTTGCCGTCATCGTCACTCTGAGGCAGCAACACCGCGTCACGCAATCCGTTATCGATGCAGTAATATTTTGGCTGCGAACTTTCGACCTTTTGCAATGACTTGCTGTAATTTGAAACACGAATAAACATGAAGACGTCGCAGGCATGGTTTGCCCAATCATACAGGTCGTTCTTGCTGACTTTCAGGCCGCGGGACTTTATGTCACCATGTATGCCACGTATGGATGTAGGCTTGGTAAGATTGGCCATTATGCGCTTCAAGTAATAGCGGAGCACCTCAATATTCGACAATCCGTAATGTTCCACCAGATCCTTCAGCAGCATTGTGTCAAAGTAATTCTGCAATATCTTCGTCTTTTGCAGCGGATTTTCCGTCAGCACAACTTCGGGGAAGCCGCCCTCGTTGTTGTAATCAAAAAATGCGTTGCGGAGCTTCGCCAGATCCGACTCCAGCCAGCTGTCGGTCTTTATGCCCTTGAATTCACAGTATTCGAGAAACGATAGAGGCAACGTCTCTTCTTCCTCCGGCCACCCTCTTAATGCCGACTTAAGCTCCGTGCTCAACATGGTGGCATTACTGCCGCTTATATATATGTTTTTAGAGTAGTGTTTGTAAAGGCGCATCACAAAATACTCCCAGTTTTCAATCAGTTGTATCTCATCGAAAAACATATACACCGACGAGATCTCAATATCAGGATACATTTCCCGGTATGCTTCTATGATCTTATCGAGTTCCGTCGAGTCCATGCGGACAAGGCGTTCGTCGTCGAAACTTACCCATAAAAATCGCTCCCGTCCGATGCCTGAAGCCAGGAGTTCGTTTACCACAGCCTCCATTCTCGATGTTTTGCCACAGCGCCGGACTCCGGGGATCGTGACAATCTTGCCGTCATTCACCGGAAGGGGGTGTTCACGTTTCTTCAAGTCAGTCGGAAACTCCGCCTGACGCATTGCAATCTGGGTTTTGAGATAGAGCGTATCCATGCTGTCCTAAATTTGGGGACAAATATAGCAATTTCCGTCCTAAAAAAAGGGACAATCTGCAAATATTTTCAAATTTCGCGACAAAAAGCCATTAGTTACTCATAAAAAAAGGCGCATCTTCTTGCGAAAAATGCGTCCTTCGTGTGATCCCGTTGGGATTCGAACCCAAGACCCACAGCTTAGAAGGCTGTTGCTCTATCCAGCTGAGCTACGGAACCATTTTTTATTTCGACTGCAAAGTTACGCTTTTTTTTGCAATCATGCAATTCTCTTTTGCGATTTACCCGAAAATGGAGTAACTTTGCAGTATTAAACTCAAAATTACTTTATGGCTCGAATAAATCTTCGGGGAATGGGCGTGGCGCTCGTTACTCCTTTTAAAGCCGATAAATCAATAGACTTTCAGGCGCTTGCCCGCCTGGTGGAACATCAGATCCGCTCGGGAATCGATTTTCTGGTAGTGCTTGGAACCACAGCCGAAACACCAACTCTATCGGCTGATGAAAAGCGACAGGTTCGTGATTTTGTTGCAGCAAGAGTGGCCGGACGGGTGCCGCTGGTGCTCGGCATGGGCGGTAACAACACGATGGGCCTTGTCGAAGAACTGAAATCGACCGACTTGAGTAACTATCAGGCTATTCTGTCGGTGGTGCCATATTATAATAAACCGTCGCAGGAAGGAATATATCAGCATTATGCCGCCATTGCAAAGGCGTCTCCGCTGCCTGTCGTGCTCTATAATGTGCCGGGACGCACCGGCGTCAACATGACGGCCGAAACGACTCTGCGTCTGGCCAATGATTTCCCCGACACGGTAGTGGCCGTGAAGGAAGCGTCAGGCAATTTCAGCCAGATAGACGACATTATCAAGCGTAAACCAGCTGATTTCATGGTGATTTCGGGCGATGACGGCATCACGTTCCCGCTGATCACTCTCGGAGCTGTCGGGGTGATATCCGTGATAGGCAACGCATTCCCGAAAGAATTTTCGCGCATGGTGCGCCTGGCACTCGAAGGTGATTATGCTAACGCGCTGCTCATTCATCACAAGTTCACGGAATTGTTCTCTTTGCTGTTTGTCGACGGCAACCCGGCCGGAGTGAAGTGTCTGCTTCACGCCATGGGCTGGATGGAAAATGAACTGAGACTGCCGCTGGTGCCGACCCGGATCACTACATATGAAAAAATCCGCAATGTGCTTGAACGCCTATGAATGACCGCGTCAAACCGAAAAAAGCGCTCGGACAGCACTTTCTCACCGATTTGTCGGTGGCACGCCGCATTGCCGACACTCTAACTGACCATAAGGGTGTGCCTGTGATCGAGGTTGGCCCTGGCATGGGGGTGCTGACCCAGTTTCTGCTCGAGCAGGAACATGATCTGACCGTGATCGAACTTGACACTGAGTCGGTTGACTATCTGCAACGAAATTTTCCGGCGCTTGCCGGCCGCATTGTCGAGGCTGACTTTCTGCGCACCGATCTGCCTGGTCTTACTGGCGGAAAGCCATTCTGCGTGATAGGGAATTATCCCTACAACATCTCATCACAGATCTTTTTCCACGTGCTGGAATATAAGGATCTGGTGCCGTGTTGTTCGGGAATGCTTCAACGCGAGGTTGCCGAACGTCTTGCCGCACCTCCCGGCACCAAAGCCCGAGGAATTCTGAGCGTGTTGCTTCAGGCTTGGTATGACGTTGAATATCTGTTCACGGTGAGTGAAGGAGTGTTTAATCCTCCGCCCAAAGTAAAGTCAGGCGTCATAAAAATGACGCGCAACGGACGCCAGTCAATGCCATGCTCGGAAAAGCTGTTCAAGTCAGTGGTCAAGAGCACATTCGGACAACGGCGCAAAACCATACGCAACAGCATACGTTCGGTTTGTCCGGACTTCCCGACCGATCATCCTCTGGCCGGACAGCGTCCGGAGCAGCTGACGGTCGAAGAGTTTATCGACCTGACTTCGTTTGTTGAAAGCATCAGCAGCCGGCAGGCATGACCGTGAGGCCCAGAAGGCCGTCGCTCACTGAAATGCTGCGCGTTGATCCGACGCGGATGTTGCGATAGCGGGACTGTGAAACCCGCACATTCTTGGCGCGTCCGTCGGGCAAGCGCAATTCCATGTAATATACATAATATGTTTCGCCGCTGTTGACGTAACGGCGGCCCACTCTTCGTGAGCGATGACGCTCTTCCTTGAATTTGCGTTCGACCACGGCCTGTTCTTCATGGGTGGACCCGGAGTCGGCGCAATAGTAATTCAGCGCCATCCCGGCCCAGAAGAAAAAAACGGACACAACGGCCATGTGAACGCAAAAGCGCACAACCGCGCCAGATTCATTCCACTGCCATTTACGCGCCTGAATCCAGAGAATGGCGGCAAGTGCCACCGCACAGCCGACCGGCCACCACCAGTCGACAAACGTGCGGTCAAGAATATAGCCTCCCCATCCGAGCAATGTGCCTGTAATGACGGCCACAATGCCCCGGCAGAAGATCGACCATATGCGTCTTTTCATAAATACTGCATTTATTCAAAGATACCCTCAATTGCGGCGTCAGTCGGATCAGGCTCGATCATCGGGCCGAAATCTTCGCGCTCACACAGATTGACACCGGCAGGGAATTCAAATCGGGCTGTCTGTGAATAGGGCAACGATTTGTCAGCATATACCCTGCTCATAAACTTGCCGAAGATAGGCAGAGCCGCAGCGGCGCCCTGGCCGAAAGTCATTGAGTTGAAGTGGATATAGCGTTCTTCGCCGCCAACCCATGTGCCCGCCACTATCTCTGGCGAGAAGGCCATGAACCAGGCATCGGAGTTGGAGTTTGTGGTGCCGGTCTTAGCTCCCATCTGCGCGGTCAGATTGAACGGCGCGCGACGCAGACGGTTGCCTGTGCCGGAATCGACCACGTCAAGCAGAATGGAGAGAATGCGATAATAGGCGCGCTCTGATATGACCTCCGATCCGGTGGCCGTGAATTCCGAGATGACATTGCCTCCGGCATCGGCGATGGCGGTGACAAAAAGCGGGTCTGTGCGCATTCCCTTGTTGGCAAAGGCTGAATATGCGGTGACCATCTCTTTGACAGAGACATCACACGGACCGAGGCAAATCGACACCACAGGATCGAGATGGTTGTTGATGCCGAAGTTATGCAGATTGCGAACGAACGTGGCCGGATTGAGCTGCTCCATCAGGCGGGCCGAGATCCAGTTGTTGGAGTTTTTCAAGGCCCAGCGCAGATCAACCA
Organism: uncultured Porphyromonadaceae bacterium; assembly: GCA_947177035.1. GTDB lineage: Bacteria > Bacteroidota > Bacteroidia > Bacteroidales > Muribaculaceae > UBA3263. The sequence goes on from CAMWSS010000023.1 coordinate 33,284, forward strand.
TCTCGCCGATGCGGGCCGAGCCGGAGTTGCGCGGCGTCCACGGACGTCCGACTTCATCATATATCGTCGGCTGCTCGTTGAGGAATTCGTCGCAAGGAGTGAATCCTTCCTCCATCGCATAGGTATAGAGCAGCGGCTTCATCGTCGATCCGACCTGGCGGCGTCCGGTCGACACCATATCATACTGGAACGCACGGAAGTCGGGACCTCCCACATAAGCCTTCACATAGCCCGTGCGCGGATCCATCGCCATGAATCCGGCCCGCAGGAAGTGCTTGTGATATATGATGCTGTCGCGCGGAGTCATGACTGTGTCGATCTGACCGGCATAGCTGAACACCTTCATTTCTGTCGGTTTGTCAAACTGCGCCATTATCTCATGCTCAGACAGGCCGGCCGACCGAAGCGCGCGATAACGGTCGCTCTGCTTGATGGCTTTTTCAATAAGGCCGGAGAGTTGCGCTGCCGACAGTTCCGAGCGGTTCGTTGTGTAGGGAGCGCCCTTCACATTGCGTTTCTCGCGGAAAAATGCCGGCTGCAATGTTTTTGACAGATGGTCGACCACCGCCTCTTCGGCATAGCGCTGCATGCGCGAGTCAATCGTGGTGTAGATTTTCAGTCCGTCGGAATAGATATCCCATTTCGATCCGTCGCTCTTCGGGTTCTTGTCGATCCAGCCATAGAGCGGATTGGTGGCCCAGGCTATAGAGTCGTCGGTAAACTTCTGGCTCTCCCACTGCATGTAATTGCTTCTGACCGGACGGTGTGCGGTGAGCATCATGCGCAACTCCTCGCGGAAATACGGGGCCATACCTTCCTTGTGGTCCACTTTATGGTAGTCGAGCACCAGCGGCTGCTCCGACAAAGAGTCGCATTCGGCCTGACTTATGTAGCCGGCCTTCTGCATCTGGGCCAGCACCACATTGCGGCGCTGACGGGTGCGCTCATTCTGCCTGACAGGGTTGAAATAGGCCGGATTCTTTACCATTCCGACCAGTGTGGCCGCCTCAAGCACGTCAAGATCAAGAGCGTCCTTACCGAAATACACATTAGCAGCCGAGCGGATGCCCACAGCGTTGTAGAGGAAATCAAACTGATTGAGATACATCTTGATGATCTCCTCCTTGGAGTAATAGCGCTCCAGTTTGACCGCGATCATCCATTCAATCGGTTTCTTCAGTGCACGATCCCACAATCCGGTGCTGCCCGGAGAATAGAGCTGCTTGGCCAGCTGCTGGGTGATTGTCGAGCCGCCGCCGGCATTCTTCTGCCCCATAAGCAAAGTTTTGGTCACAGCTCTGGCCACGGCCTTTATGTCAATGCCCGAATGCTCTTTAAAGCGAACGTCTTCGGTGGCTATCAGCGCATTAATGACGTTTTGCGAAATTTCATCATAATCAGCATAAACCCTGTTTCCGGTCGGACGGAAATAGCGTCCAAGCTCCTGCCCGTCGGCTGAATAAATCACCGACGCGAATTTGTCGGTTGGGTTTTTCAGAGATTTCACATCGGGCATATATCCCACCACTCCGTTATAGACAAGAGTGAAGAAAACGCCCACAGCCACTACTCCGCAGACAAACAAAGCCCACATCGCCACAATGATGCGGCGAGTGCGGGTTCTGGTCTTATTCTGTCGGTTGGATTCTGATTGTTGTATGGTGCTCAATGTTTCAGTATTTTAGTCGCAGTCGAGCCACGACGTTCAATATATAGACCGGGAGCAGCCGGAGCATCGACCATGATTCCGCGCATATCGAAGTAGCGGACAGACTGATCACCGGCAACATCCGAGCCAGAAATTGTCACATCTTTGATTTCAGTGTAAGGATCATCCGCTTCAACATAGAAGTCAGGATCATCACCGTTGGTGTCAATATTGGTGGTATAGGCATCGTCGCCTTTGCGCTTATAGACGCGCACCCAGTCGAATTCGGTGAGATAAGTGTATTCGGTGTCACACCACTGCGCCCACGCGCCATTGCCGACCGACTGGTTCAGAATGATGTAGAAGTCTTTATAGAACGGCCATGTGATCTGCTCGGTGTAGCTTCCGCCGTTGCTGTAGTGTTGATTTGTATACGTAAACTTCTGTTGTCCGTCGACATACCAACGCAACTGCTCAGAATCCCATTCCAGAGCATATACATGCCACAGGTCATGATCCACCCACTCATTGCCGCCAGACTGCGGAGTGCTCACCGGACAGTTTTCGTCAAAGCTCTTGTATGTCCATCCGGAGTGAACCGTGTGATAGGCAACCTGCTCCTCATCGATCTGCTCCCAGATGTCAATCTCGCCGTCCTTGGGCCAGCCCAACGACTGATCCTGCGGCATCATCCAGAATGCCGGGAAATTGCCCACATGACGGTTGGTCCTGATTCGCGCCTCGACACGGCCGTATGTAAAATGGAATTTACTCTGACTGTGAATCGCAGCCGAGATCATATCTTGTTTCTCCTGCGGCTTGAACTGCTCGGGAGTCGCAATGCAATAAGCTTTATAGCGTCCGTCTTCGACAACGTTGACCAGCGGAATCTCATCGCCCTGCGCTGTCAGCCGGTTCCACGTCGCATTCTGACGCTCCTGATAACCCCAGCGGTCAGGATCAATGCCTTCGCCATTGAATTCATCGCCCCACACTTTGGTCCACTGCGAAGAAGGCTGTTCTTCATATATCGCATATATGTCGACGTCGCCATCGGTCAGCGCGGATGTGAGCGGCGTCATGTTTGAGCCGATCACCACAGGGGTGTCACGCCACTGGCGATTACCCTTGATATAAGCCGGGCCGTCAAGGTTCTGGCCGTGTCTGACAATGATCTGTGAAGCGACATATCCGGGCAAAACCGGCATAGGCTTTACCTGGAGCACCGATCCATAGCCCACGGTCATTGGCAGCGCAGATCCGTCGGATGCCACCACATTGCCGTTCATGGCCTTGACATCAAGCTTACCCTCCGGCAAATGCACATTCAGAAGAAAATCTACCGCACAGTCACCCCGGGCTTCGAGGCGTGCACGATATACCCCCGCCGGCAGCATCGGATGCAGCGTAAACTTCGATTCGCCCCCGATCGAGCCAAGCATATCGGAACAGCTTGCTCCGTCAACCTCAGAAAACACGCCGTCCTGACCATAGTCCACATACAGGCGCAGAGGAAGAGCCGAGCCGACGTAATCGGCAGTGACCACGAATGGTTCGCCAGCCATCACACCCACAGCGGTCTCGTTAAGGAAGCAATATCGGTCAGCCGAAGCGACAGGCAGAGTCACTCCGGCCACAGAAATTGAGGTGATACCTCTTGCAGGGTCTTTCGCCCCCGTGGTCTCACACTCATATTCGCCATCGGCGGCAACGTCACCCGGCAGGAAAGATGCTCTTAAAACAACATCTCCGCAAAGCATATCAGACGGGATTGTCAACGCACCGCCCCTAAGAAGGAACGATGGGTAGGTGCGCTCGCTGCGCTGCAGTGACTCACTTGCAAACGTCACAGTCTGGACTCCGCAATCATAGCCCGATGCCACAGTCAAGGCATCAAACACATAGCCATCATCAGCCACAGGCTTAAGTGTGAGCGGAGTTCCCGACACCAGCGATGACTTGTCAACCGGATCGCCGCTCAACGCGTCAATCAGCGTTCCCCCATCGGAATCCATACTGAAGGAAGCTTCCGATCCATGAATATATATCATGGCATCAGTCACCGCGCCGCCATTGTCAGTGATCAGATTATCACCAACACGGCCTCCGGGATCAATCGAATTCCAGTCTATTTTAAAGCGGATACGATAAAGGCCAGTGGGAAGATCCGGCACTTCAAATGACGGAGGATTGACGCCAACATTACCGTCGTTTGTCTGAACACCGGCAGAATTCACTCCATTATAGTTTGAAAACGCCATCACGTCACGGTCTGCCGCTCCCGATGCATCAAAGACGCCGTCATTGTCACAATCTATAAAAACGTATCCATGCATCCATGTGCCTGTCCAATCAAAAGTGACTGTTACCTTCTCACCGGCAACAGCACTGAAGCACCGCGACGTGCGGTCGTGAAACAGAGCGCGGTCACTGGCCTGAGACGACTCAATCGTCTGCAAACCGTCAGTCGGCGAAAGCAGGCGCACTGAGTTGAGAGTACGCGAACTGCTTATCACTGTGCCATCAGGATAGTTCAAACCGTAATCAGCGGCAAAGACCGCCTGAGAAGCCAGCATTGCCAAGCCAGAGATAGCTAATTGTTTTGATTTCATGGACGTTAATAATATATTGCTTCTGGTATTTAAGTGCAAATATACACATTTATTTCCAATGACAGGATATAGCGAAGTTAAAATCTTGAAAATTAGTTAAAGTTGCTCACCCTCATATAACTAAAAGTTCAACATCAGTGTTATATCAATGAATTTCAAAAGAAGAGCTTTCAACAACCGTCTGCCACTGCGGCACAGCGGTGCTCATCGTTCATTCACATGACAAACGACATCCCTCGTCCTCTGTGTATGGATTGCGAAATTAGTCGCAGAGGCTCTCATAAATAAATAGTTGAAACGTGAGGAGGAGGTTATCTCATTGTTTGAGGTAACCTCCTTTTCACGTTTCGTATAATCCACTCCCGGCCGAGGGCGGGCATATGTGGATCGGCACGGGTAT
>CAMWSS010000024.1 GCA_947177035.1 uncultured Porphyromonadaceae bacterium
ATGTCCTGTTGCGCGGCTTCGCAATCGGCGTGTTGATCTCGGCTCCAATGGGTCCGATCGGCATGCTTGTGATTCAACGCACTCTCAACAAAGGCCGGTGGGCCGCCTTTTTCACCGGCATCGGCGCAAGCCTGAGCGATCTGCTATACTGCCTGCTGACCGGATTCGGCATGAGCTTCATCACCGAATTCGTCGAACAGAACCAGATGGTGTTGCAGCTGATCGGCTCGGTGGTTCTCGCCGCATTCGGCATATACCTGTTTCGCAATAATCCGGCGCGCGCGCTGCGACACCCTGGTCCGGGAGCCAACACCTACTGGAAAGATCTGATGACCGGATTTCTCTTCACAGTCAGCAACCCGCTGATCCTCTTCTTCATAATCGGTCTGTTCGCACGGTTCAACTTCCTGCTTCCGGAGTTTGAATTCATTCACTATGTTTCCGGCTATGCCAGCATCGTCATCGGCGCGATATTCTGGTGGTTCTCGATCACCTATTCCGTCAACAAAGTGCGCTCCCACTTCAACGTGCGCTCGCTGTGGCTCGTCAACCGCATTATCGGCGGACTGCTGATCATATTCTCAATCGCCGGCGCAGTGACCGGCATCAACGACCTTCTGGGTTGATCCGGTCAGCAACATTTCTATAAAAAAGCTCTTATGAAACATAGCAGACTCACCCTATCGATATCGGCCGGACTCGCCTTGATGGCAGCCGCGGCCCTCGGATCCTGCGGTTCCGCCGACTCCGGTTCCGGAAACCGCCTCGTCATTCTCCACACCAACGACACCCACTCTCACCTCGACCCCGACCCGACATCGGACATGGGCGGAGCCGCCCGGCGCAAAGTGCTGATCGACAGCGTCAGAAATGCAGAGCCAAACGTATTGCTGATCGACGCCGGCGACGCCGTGCAGGGCACCCTCTACTTCCACCTCTATAAAGGCGAAGCCGAACAGCAGGTCATAAACGACCTGGGCTACGACGTGCAGATTCTCGGAAACCACGAATTCGACAACGGCACGGACGCTCTGGCCAGAATACTGTCGGAAGCAAAACCGACGTTGCTCGCCTCAAACTATGAATTTGCCGACTCCTCGGCCCTCGACGGGCTATTCGTGCCATATCTGGTCAAGACATATGCCGGCAAGAGAGTCGGCATGTTTGCCATCAACCTCAACCCGGCCGGAATGGTGGCCGAAGGCAACTATGATGGCGTCAGCTACATCGACTGGCAGCAGGTCGCTCAACCCACCATCGACATGCTCCGCGACAGGGAGGGGGCCGACATCGTCATTGCTGTCACCCACATCGGATACTCCGGAAGCGCCGAAAGCGAAGAGCTGTTTGGCGACTGCGACCTGGCGCGACAGACGCGCGGACTCGACATCATAATCGGCGCGCACTCCCACGACCGTCTCCCCGACAATCTCCGCCTGCCCGACGCCGACGGCGACTCCGTGCTGGTGGTGCAGACCGGAAAATACGGCAACTACCTCGGCGAGATCACTGTCGACCTCGCCTCAGGAAAGACCTCGTCGCGCAACATCCCGGTCAACAGCCGCCTCGACCCGAAACTCGACCCTGAATTCACCGGCCGGATCCAACAGTGGCGCGACGGCGTTGACTCGCTTTACCGTCGTGAAGTGGCACGCGTCGACTCCGCGGCCGGAAGCCTAAATTCATCATCGCAGGCAATGCTCAACTTCGCGGCCGACTTCGTGGCCGAAACCGGACGCGAACTGACCGACGGTGTGCAGGGCGCGATCACCAACAAAGGCGGACTGCGCGTCACCTGGCACCCCGGAGCAGTGACCGAAGGCGCGGCAATCGACATGATGCCGTTTGCCAACAAAATCACAGTCATCGACATCAAAGGCTCCGACCTGCTTGACGCTCTTAACGTTATGGCCGGACGAGGAGGCGACGCCGTGAGCAGCGAATTCGACGTCAGAGTTGAATCAACATCCTCAAAAATCACAGCTGCAACACTGGCCGGCGAGCCAATCGCACCGGATGCCACATACCGCATCGCCACAATCGACTATCTGGCCAACGGAGGCGACTATATGACTCCGTTCACCCACGCCCGCAAAGTGGCCGAAAGCACCCGGATCGCCTATGACGACCTGCTCCGCTACCTGAAACGCCACCCCGTCATCTCGCCCGACAGCAAAAACCGCATGCGCGAATACTGTCTGACCGTCCTCGCTCCTCAATCAAATTGACAGACAATCACATGCAGATAAAATCGCCCGACAAAGAACGCCAACACGTCGAGAGCTTGCTCCGACAGCATCGCCTTCACGACGCGATATCGCGGCTGCGCACCCTCGCGCCCGCCGGACAATGGCAGATCACCTCTGAAATCGACCGCGCAGAGCAGGACTACCGGCTCATGCTGCAATATGCCTTCAACTCCGTAGGCCAGGACCCCGAACGCACCAGACTCCACGCCGACATCACACGCCGGCTCCACTCCGTGCTGCTCATGATCACACGCCGGGCATGGACCGCCGACTCTCCGGCGCTCTACTTCTCGACCCTGCGCTATGAGCAGACCCGCCCGGCCGACTCAATTCCCGCGCTGCTCGAAGCCTACCGCAGATCAATGGCCGGAACTTCAATCTTCAACCGCGCGACAGGTGGAGCCGGAGCCGACAGCTTCACCCCGCGGCAACGCGAAGAAGCCGAACGGCGCATATTCAACCGCGTCTGGACCACATTTCCGCTCTCACGCCAGGATGCCGACGCCATCACCGACCTGTGTGCCGACCCGGCCATTCCTGACCGGCTGCCGCTACAGATCACCGGCGCCCTGCTGCTCGGCTCAATCGAATTTCCCGACGACGAAGCGCTCGCCGTGCTGCTCGATGTGGCCGACGGCGGATCCACCGCAAGACTGAAGCTGAGAGCGGCCACGGCGGCTCTGATGCTGATCGGACGGCGGCCGGCCTACATAGCGCCGACGGCAGCCGTCAGGACCCGGCTCGACTCTCTGGCCGGAAAACCGGAATGGACCGAAGTGGCGAAAGACGTGTGGCAATACTTCAACTTCTCAAAACTGACCGACCGCATCGACAGCAAATTCCGCGACGAAGTGCTCCCGACAATGCAGCAATTCGCATCAAAGATCGGTACGGATCCGGAAACATTCCTTGAACAGAATCCCGAATGGGAACAGATGCTCTCCGACAGCGGTGTCCGGCAAAAACTCGATGACTTCCAGAAACTGCTGGCCAACGGAGCCGACGTGACCCACTCAAGCATCGGATCCGCCAAACACGACACCTTCTTCAACGAAACGGCCAACTGGTTCATGCCGTTCGACTCCGAACACTCCCGCCTGGGCAACGGCCACAATGAAGTCATCAACACCCTGATGGAGCAGAACCCGATGATGTGCGACAGCGACAAATACTCTCTGATCCTGTCGCTCGACTCCCTGCCCTACAGCCAGAAACAGGAACTGACCAAAAACTATGACCGCATGCTCTCTACAATCGGAGCCATGCAGCCGGGCAGCGTCGCAACACCGGGCAGAAGCGACATCATCAAGATGTTTGTCCAGGATCTATACCGCTTTTTCGCACACTTCCGCCGAAAAAGCGAGTTCACCGACCCTTTTGCCGGACGCATCGACCTGACGGCAGTCTGCGGCTCCGCGATCGACCCTCAGACCATCCTGGCCGTGGCCGAACTCTGCTTCAGGCTGAAATGCTATGACGACGCCGCCGCTTATTTCAGCCAGGTCGACACCACCGACGTGGCGATACTCCAGAAACTCGGCTTCTCACTCCAGAAACTCGGCAACACGGACAGCGCGCTCGAAGCATTCCGGCGCGCCGAAGCCATCGCCCCCGACAACCCCTACACCCTCAGGCGCATAGCGGCACTGCTCAGAGCCGGCAGACAGCCCGCACAGGCCATCGACTATTTCCGCCGCATACAGAACCTGTGTCCCGACGATCCCGCCCCGGTGATCTCGGAAGGACACTGCCACCTGGAGCTGAAACAATATCACGAAGCGCTCCACTGCTACTATCGGGCTGAATTCATGGACGAAAAATCGCTGAAACCGGCACGCCCCATCGCATGGGTGACACTGCTGATGCGCGATTTCGACACAAGCCGCCGGTATTTCGACCGGATAATGACAGAGTCCACCCCCGACAACAACGACTATCTCAACCTCGGACACCTCCACCTGGCCACCGGAAACCCGCGCGAAGCCATCAACTGCTACCGCACATTCACCGAACGAAGCTCGGTCGAAAAACTGCGCGAAGCATTAGACACCGACAGGCCCATGCTCGACGAAGCCGGAGCCGACACCTCTGTCATCCCTCTTATTCTCGACGCCATACTCTATGATTGACAATCCGCTGCTCAGAAACTTCGACACCCCGCCGTTTTCCGAAATACAGACCCGCCATTTCGGCCCGGCCATCGACAAAGCGCTACAGGAAGCCCGCGCCGACATCGACGCGATAACATCATGTGCCGACAAACCGACATTCGCCAACACAATCGAGGCATACGAACGCTCCGGCGAGCTGCTTGACCGCGTGCTCGGCGTGTTCTACCCCCTGCTGTCGGCCAACGCCGACGACGAAATGATGGATCTGTCGATCGAAGTGTCGGCCAAACTGAGCGAATACTCGTCAGACGTCAGCCTCAACCCCCGGCTGTTCGCCCGCATCAAAACGGTCTATGACAGCATGGAATCTATCTCGGGACTGACTCCCGAACAGAAAACACTGCTCTCCGACACCTACATAGGGTTCACACGCTCCGGAGCATTGCTCGACGGCAGCGCCAAAGAACGCTTCCGCCAGGTATCGGCCAGAATTTCGGAACTGACCACCCGATTCGGCCAGAACGTGAAAAAAGAGCTGGCCACATACCGCATCGTGATCGACAACCCCGAGGAACTGCGCGGAATTCCGCCACACATCACCGACGAAGCGGCCGAACTGGCCAACTCCGCCGGAATGCCGGGCAAATGGATTCTCACTCTGGATCAGCCGGTCTACACCGAAGTGCTGAAACTGGCCGACAACCGACCGCTCCGCGAGAAAGCCTACAGGCTCTATTCCGCACGCAACACCGCCGGCCAATACTCCAACGCCGCCATTCTCACCGAGATAGCGGAACTGCGCCTGGAAATGGCCCGGCTGCTCGGCCACCAAGACTTCGCTTCATATAAACTCGAGCGGACTATGGCCCAGACTCCCGAACAAGTGTATGGACTGCTCGACCGCCTGCGCGACGCCTACACTCCCGCACTGCATCTGGAACTGAAACAGATCGAGGAGTTTGCAGGCGAAAAGCCTCAACCGTGGGACTATTCATACCAGTTCAACCGGCTGCGCCGCAAGCTCCATGACTTCGACCCCGAGGAACTCAGACCGTATTTTGAGCTTAACCGCGTCATCGACGGAGTGTTCAGCCTGGCCAACAGACTTTACGGAATCAATTTCACCCCGGCCGACAACGTCGACGTATATCACCCCGACGTCAAGGCGTTCCGCGTCACCGACGCCGACGGTTCGCCGCTCGGACTGCTCTATGCCGACTTCTTCCCCCGCTCCGGACGCAAAAGCCCGGGAGCATGGATGACGGAATTCCGCGAAGCCGATGCCACGCACCGACCGCTGGTCATCATCGTCATGAACTTCACCAGACCGTCGGCCGACAGGCCCTCGCTGCTGTCACCGGCCGAAGTCAACACGTTCCTCCATGAATTCGGCCACTCGCTGCATTCGCTGCTTTCCCGATGCCGCTACAGTTCGCTGGCAGGCACAAACGTGCGCCGCGACTTCGTCGAACTCCCGTCGCAGTTCATGGAAAACTTCCTCGACTGCAAGGAATTCATACACTCCTTCGCCGTCCACTATCTCACCGGCGAACCGATGCCCGACCGGCTGCTCGAACGCATGAAGGCGGCACGTCAGTTCGGAGCCGCTTACGCATGCATACGCCAGCTGTCGTTCGGCTACCTCGACATGGCGTGGCACACCATCTCCGCTCCGGTCAGCGATCCGGCGGAATTTGAACGGAAAGCCACTGCCGCAGTCACGCCTATCCCCACTCCGGAATCGGCTGTCACATCAACATCGTTCGGCCACATATTCGCCGGAGGATATGCCGCCGGATACTACTCCTACAAATGGGCCGAAGTGCTCGACGCCGACGCATTCGCCATGTTTGAGCAGATGGGACCGTTCTCAGGAGAACCGGCCAGAAGATTCCGCCACGAAATCCTCGAACGCGGAGGCTCCGAGCATCCGGCCGAACTCTACCGCCGATTCCGCGGACACGACGCGACGATCGACGCTCTCCTCCGGCGCGACGGAATCAAAGCTTAGACAATTCCTTCTCAAACAGATAGCGATACAGAGCCGACGTCATCAGCGACTGCTTCAGCTCGTCGCGGCGCAACATCTCAGCTACTTCCTGCAGCGACATCAGCACCACTTCAACATCTTCCGTCTCGTCAAGATGCTGACCGCCGGTCAACTCAACGCCCTCGGCCACAAAGCTATAGCTCAGATTATTAAGCGAACCCGGATTGGCCGACGAGACAGTCAGCAGACGCCACCGGCCTCCGGTATAGCCCGTCTCCTCGGCAAGTTCACGGCGTGCGGCCTGCTCAGGAGTCTCCCCGGCCTCGGCCACACCCGCGCAAAGCTCGGTCAGAGTCACGCCCAGGCCATAACGGAATTGCCTGACCATCACAAACTGTCCGTCCTTGGTGCGCGCGATCACATTGACCCACGTCGGATACTCAAGAACATAATATTCCTCATGGATCACACCCGTCGGGAGCAACACGCGGTCACGCCGCGCCGTAAGCCATGGCCGGCGTATAATATATTCGCTGCCAAGCGTCTTCCATTCTTTATTATTACCCATAGCTGAAACTTTCTTTTTAAGACACAACGCACTGCTATGTAAATTTATTACACATTCCGGTTGGTATTATCACAGAAGTTTACTAAATTTGCACCTTGAGTTAATCCGACAACAATCTTTTGATCAATCACCCTTAACATAAATACCGCAACCTTATGAAGAAAACCTTGACTCTTCTTGCTCTGGGAGCCGTGACTCTGCCGGCCATGGCTGCTCCTTATGAGCTGAACTACCCTGAGACACAGCAGATCAACTCAAGCAACAACCGTTCCACAGGAGCGATCTCCCTTAGCGGACTGGCAGGAACCCAGACCCTGGCAGTGCCCCAGGCGACAGACCGCCTACTGTACCACAAGGTATTCTCAGCACCGTTTGTAGTCACACCGGGCGAAACCGTGTCAGCCTCCATCAGCTTCTCAGGCGCATGGATGAACGCATACGTTTATATTGACTACAACAACGACGGAGAATTCGATTCCGAGACAGAAGCGGTCAGCTACAGCAACCTCGATGGCGTAAACTCCGCCGGAGAGACCAACAGCACCTCCAACACCATGGCGCTCCCCGCCTTCACGCTCCCCGAAGACATCGCTCCCGGAGTCTACCGCATACGCTACAAAGTCGACTGGAACTCCATTGACCCGGGCGGCAGCACCGTCACCGACAACCACATCGTCAGAAACGAAGGATCGATCACCGACGCCATACTGATGGTGTGCGGAAACGACGACGTGGCCCTGAGAATCGACGCAGAAGAAGGCCGTCTGGTCCAGCCCGACCGCCAGGCTTTGCCCTCATCCGTGCCTGCCCTCAGCTCAATCATATTCAAAGGCCTGCCCGACATGGGACAGCACCTTGAATCCATCCGCGTCGAATACGGCTATCCCGACGCTGAAGTCAAGTTCGACAACATCAGCTCGTTCACCCACACGGTTGAAGGCCCCGAAATCTTCCGCAACGAAGGCGTCATCCCCTCCTACATGGTGCTGGGCGACGGCATAGTGCTCACCCCCGTATTTGCCGAAGGCGACTTTGTCGACCCCATTGAAAAAGACGGATACCGCCTGGTGTGGAGCGACGAATTCAACCAGCCCGACGGCACTTCGGCCGACATGGTCGACAACTGGCAGACCCCAAGCCGCATGGACGCCACATGGCGCCGCTATGTCACCGACCGCGACGACCTGCGTGAAATCCACAACGGACGCGTCGTACTCGCGGCCAAAGTCAACGACGGAGCCGACCCCGAAATCACCTCGGCCTGGGTGACCGGCGCACTCGAAAGCGCAACAAAATTCAACTACACCTATGGCTACACCGAAGCCCGCCTGATGTGTCACTACGTTGCCGGAACATTCCCCGCCTACTGGATGATGCCTGAAGACCAGAGCGCCGGTTGGCCCTACTGCGGCGAAATCGACATCTGGGAAGCAGCCGACGGCCCCACCCGCAGCTGGCACACCATCCACGGCCCCTGGAACCCCAACGGAGGAAGCATCTCGAGCGGAGCGCTCCCCATCGACTACAGCAGACCCATCGTCTATGGACTCGAATGGACCCCCGACTATCTCGAATGGTTCATCGACGGAGAAAGCGTCTATAAAGTAGAAAAGACCCACAACCGCATCGGCGACGCCAACTGGGTGTTCGACAAGCCCTACTTCATCCGCATCAACCAGAGCATCGGCGACGGCAGCTGGGCCGGCAACGGCAACCCCGCAGTGGTCTACAAGACCGAATTCGACTATGTGCGCGTATACCAGAAAGAAGGCCAGCAGAACGAAGGCGGAAAAACCTACAGCATCGACTACTTCAACAAAGACAGCATCGACACCGTCCAGACTGAAGACGAAAACGACGTCGCCCCGACATACACCGACCTGCACGGACGCACCGTCAGGCAACCTCAGCACGCCGGAGTCTACATCGAACGCCGCAACAACCAGTTCAAAAAAATCATCCTGAAATGACAACAAGGCGACATGCCGCCTGAACCATAAAGTCAGCGCCGGAAGAAGGCTATCAGCCTGCCTCCGGCGCTGATTCCATTCTCTCAGACAGAGCCTCCGGCAACGCCTACCGTCAGATTATTTTGGCGATTATGGGATTTCTGCGTAACTTTGTGCCCGAATTTTGATATAAGACAACTCAGACGATGCAGAAGATCAGAAACATTGCCATCATAGCCCACGTCGACCACGGAAAAACCACAGTCGTCGACAAAATGCTGATGGCCGGCAACCTTTTTCGCGACAATCAGACCACTGGAGAACTGATTCTCGACAACAACGACCTTGAACGCGAACGAGGCATAACAATCCTCTCCAAAAATGTTTCAATCAATTACAACGGATACAAGATAAACATAATCGACACTCCCGGACACGCCGACTTCGGCGGCGAAGTCGAGCGCGTGCTCAACATGGCCGACGGATGCCTGCTGCTGGTCGACGCCTTTGAAGGCCCGATGCCACAGACGCGCTTCGTGCTCCAGAAGGCCATACAGATGGGACTCAAACCGGTAGTGGTCATCAACAAAGTCGACAAACCCAACTGCCGCCCCGACGAAGTTCAGGACATGGTTTTCGACCTGATGTTCAGCCTCGACGCCACAGAAGACCAGCTCGACTTCACCACCATATTCGGATCGGCGAAACAAGGCTGGATGAGCACAGACTGGCAGAACCCCACCGACAACATCCTGCCGCTGCTCGACGCCATAATCGAGCAGATCCCCGAACCGGAAGTGATCGACGGACCGGCCCAGATGCTCATAACCTCGCTCGACTTCTCGAGCTATGTCGGCCGCATAGCCATCGGCCGCGTGCACCGAGGCACAATCCGCGAAGGCCAGGAAATCGTCCTCATGAAAAAAGACGGATCCTCAGTGCGGCAACGCATCAAGGAACTCCACACATTTGAAGGCATGGGACGCAAAAAAGTCACGGAAGTCAGCTCAGGCGACATCTGCGCGCTGGTCGGAATCGAAGGATTCGAAATCGGCGACACCGTGGCCGACAGCAACCAGCCGGAAGCCCTGCCGCGCATCGCCATCGACGAACCGACAATGTCGATGACATTCACCATCAACGACAGCCCCTTCTTCGGACGCGACGGCAAATTCGTCACCTCTCGCCACATCGGAGACCGGCTGACGCGCGAACTTGACCGCAACCTCGCGCTGAGAGTCGAAAAATCCGGACAGGAAGACGTCTGGACTGTATTCGGCCGCGGCGTGCTCCACCTGTCAGTGCTGATCGAGACAATGCGCCGCGAAGGCTACGAACTGCAGGTCGGACAGCCCCAGGTCATCATCAAGGAGATCGACGGAGTGAAATGCGAACCGGTGGAACTGCTCACTGTCAACGTCACCGAAGAATACTCCTCGAGAATCATCGACATGGTCACACGCCGCAAAGGAGAGATGGTGTCGATGAACGCGCAGAGCGACCGCATCCACATGGAATTCACCATACCCTCGCGAGGCATCATCGGCCTGCGCAACAACGTGCTCACCGCCAGCGCCGGAGAAGCCATCATGGCACACCGCTTCCTTGAATACCAGCCCTGGAAAGGCGACATCGAACGCCGCACCAACGGATCGCTCATCGCGATGGAGAGCGGCACGGCCTATGCCTATGCGATCGACAAGCTCCAGGATCGCGGACGCTTCTTCATCTTCCCCCAGGAAGAAGTCTATGCCGGACAGGTCGTTGGCGAAAATGCCAAGGACAACGACATAGTGGTCAACGTCACCAAATCCAAAAAACTCACCAACATGCGTGCCAGCGGCGCCGACGACAAAGCCCGCATCGTCCCCCCGGTAGTCTTCTCGCTTGAAGAAGCCCTCGAATACATAAAAGCCGACGAATACGTGGAAGTAACACCCCACCACATCCGTCTGCGCAAAATCATTCTCGACGAACTGGAGCGCAAACGGGCGGCAAAATAACCCGCCTGGACGGCATACGGCCCCGGCATGCAGCATGCGGCTTTTTGCGCTCTACACATGCGGCTTTTTGCAACACTTTTTTTAACTGTTTTTTTTGTATTGTTAAAAATTTGTTGTAATTTAGCACCGCAAAATTGTGCCCACTCGGCACCATTCACTTTAAACTATTTATTTACTACTCTAATTTATACTCACTTATGAAGAAAAGTGCACTCCTTGCATTGGCTTGTGCAGCAATGATGTCCGCATCGGCCTACGCTCAGCAGACTCCGGAGATCACCTACACGGAGGATCCCTCGCAGGGCTATCTCTTCAACCGGTTTAAAGACAACTGGTTCATCGGTGCTGAAGGCGGCGTGAACTATCAGTTCTCCCGTTCTGACAAAGCCCGCAAATGGTCAGACCGCTTCGCTCCCGAAGCTGCCATCTATTTCGGCAAATGGTTCTCTCCGATCGTGGGTTCACGCGTTAGCCTGAACTACACCGGCCTCAAAGGCGTCAGCACTTCCCCCGACTGCTTCGGCAAAGTCTATGACGGCGAAAAAGGCCCCGACATGTATGGCGACTACTACAAGACCTTCGTCTACAACTTCGGCGGAACCCTCGACCTTATGGTGAACTTCACCAACTGGTGGTGCGGCTACAAGCCCAACCGTGTCTACAACTTCATCGCATATGCAGGTGGAGGCGCATGGCTCGGCTACCAGCAGGATGCCAAACAGAACTCCGACGGCACCCTCGACAAAAAATACTTCAACAGCTCTCATGACACCACACTCGGTCTCCGCGCTGGCTTCATCAACAGCTTCAACGTAAGCAAGCAGGTTGCCCTGGCCCTCGACATCCGCTACACCGCAATGGGTGCCAACAACGACGGCGGCCCCCACAACGCCATCAACTCCAACCTCGGCGCATCTCTGTCGGTGACCTACCTGTTCAAAAACCGCAGCTGGAACGCACCCATCGTGCCCATTATCCCCGAAATCCCCACCTGCGACGAATACAAAGCTCAGCTTGCTGAAGCCGACGCCAAGATCGCCAACCTCCAGAAGCAGCTCAACGACTGCCTCAACCGTCCGGTTGAAAAAGCAGCTCCCTGCGTGGCTCCCCTGGCAACCGTATACTTCCCCGTCGGCTCATCGCGCCTGAACCGTGTTGACGCCAACGTCCTGAAGTCGGTAGCTGCCGAAATCAAGGCTAACCCCAACACCAACTACGACGTAACCGGCTGGGCCGACACCTGGACCGGCACCGACGCCATCAACGCCCGCCTGCGCACCAACCGCGCCAACGCTGTTGTTAAGCAGCTCGTTCGCAACGGCGTTCCCGCCGGACAGCTCAACGCCAAATCCGGCGAAGGCAACCGCATCGACAACCGCGACCAGATCTATCTCGACCGCGCCGTTACCATCGAAGCAGTGAAGTAATCGCAGATAAACCCTGCGACAACATAAAAAACCGCCGGACAATGACTCCGGCGGTTTTTTCTTAGAGAGCGTTTGAAAACCAGCCATTCGCGGATCGGATCATGCGTCAATTCCATACGCATCTGCTGAAAAAACAGTTCCCGTCGGAACCATAAACGAGGATTTCACATCCTTCACCGACCATGCAACAACGGTCAAAACACCCGCTTACACATAATCAATCATTTCATTAACTTCACCTTTTACAACGCAACACCATGCCTGAGGGTTCACTGATCCTGCCGACTCGCTTCTGCCCCCCGCCAGCCTACTACAGGGAAATGGCCCGACACAGCGGCCCGGTGGTCATCGACACCGCCGCCAGATTCGACAAGCGATGCAAACAAGCCCACCGATGCGCCATTGCCGACGCACGCGGTCCGCTCGACATCACTGTCCCGATAGCCAAACCATACGGCCGCACATGGGACCGGGTCGCCGTCAGCCTCCACGACCAATGGTGGGAAACGGCACGCACAGCCCTCGAATCGGCCTATGGCCGCACACCATACTTCGAGTTCTATGCCGACGACTTCCTCCCACTGCTCCAGCCCGACCGGTTCAGCTCTGTGGCAGCACTGAACCGCGACTTCGACTCCGCCATACGCCGATGCCTGCAACTCCCCGCCGAAGTGACCTATGAACCGCTCAACTCTCCCGATGCTCGCGAACCCGAACCGGCCGACATCGGCCCATACTGGCAAGTGCGCCAAGACCGATTCGGCTACCTGCCCGGACTCTCCACCCTCGACCTCCTCTTCAACCTCGGGCCGGAATCTCTGCTAAAAATCATGCTCGACTGAACCATTCACAACCCGCGCGCGTTATAATTTCAGATTCAACTGTTATGCTTATGAGATTATACGCTTTCACTGCTTTGCTTTGCACATGGTTTTCAATGCCCCTTTGCGCAGCCGGCGCTCAGGGGCTTGAGCCTTTCATGGCGCGGCTCGACACCGTGACCGGATATGCCGCCTCAGTCAGCTACTCCGTGACCCTCCCGCAGGCCGAAGACGACGTGGTCTATGACCTTGACCTCGACCAGCCCGACACAGAAAACTACCTTATCAGATGGCGCGTCGACACCCCGTCGGGCGCCAGCGACGGATTCTCGGCATGGATCGGCGACGGACACTTCTACAACTACCGCAACGGACGCCTGCGAGAATACCACAACGAATGGGACCCCGCGCCCCTGACCGGCGATCGCGCCGTGCAGCACACCGTACAGTTCGCCAGGCTCCTCCCCGCCGAAATCTCACGCGAACTCCGCGCAATGCAGGCCGACACCTCACACTTCCACATCAGAATAGCATCGCCCGACCGGCTCCAGATCACACGCATGGCCGGCGGACAGACCGACGCCGAAATAACCTGGCGCTTCGACCCCGCCACAGGACTTCCAGCCGAATTCTCGGCCGAATACAACCCCGGCGCGATATCCGAACAGCTGGTGCGCGCAGTCTACTCACCGCGCGCCACCGACCTAACCGGTCCGCTCTGCGAAAAATGGCTCATCGGCCACTATCCGGAAGTGTTTGAAAACTTCCGCCAGAGCAACTTTGCAATCGAATCGATGCCCGGACAGCCGCTGCCGTCGTTTTCGCTCCCGCTGACGTTCAGCGACAGCGGCGCCCGCCTCTCCCACCAGCCAGGCAACGTCCTTGCCCCACCCGCCACCGTGATAGTGCTCCTCGACTCAGAAGCCGCCCTCACGCCCCGACTGATCGAGCAAGTGCGCTCGGCCTCGGCCAGAGTGCCGGTCGACAACGAAGTCATCTATGCCTTCTGCGGACGCGACCCCGAAAGCAACCGCAACGCCCTCGGCGGCACACTGCGTCCCGGCGAGACGGCCGTCAGCGGCGCACGCAGACTGGCGGCCGACTGCGGAGCCGCGGCGCTCCCGGTCGTGATGGTCTGCGACCGGCTCGCCACAGTGCGCCACGTCACCGTCGGGCTGAACAATCAGCTTGCCGCCGACGTTATGAAGATGATAACACTTTCAACTACCACCCCCTCATCTTCCAACGACTGATTATGGAAACCATCTACTTCCAGGGATCGCCCTGCCACACCTATGGCCAAATGCCGCGCGTCGGCGAAAAAGCCCCCTGCTTCACCCTGGTGCGCACCGACCTGCAGGAAATCCGATGCACCGACTTTCTCGACACGAGAGTAATCCTCAACATCTTCCCGTCGCTCGACACCGACGTCTGCGCCTTGTCGGTGCGACGCTTCAACAAAGAGGCCGCCGCGCTCCCCGACGTCAAGATCATCAACGTATCCATGGACCTGCCATTTGCCGCACAGCGCTTCGTGGCTGCCGAAGGCATTGACAACGCCATCGTCGCCTCGGCCTTCCGCTCCCCCCTGTTCGCCCAGAAATACGGCCTGCAGATCATCGACGGACCGCTCGCCGGCCTGCTGGCCCGCGCAGTCATCGTCATGGACCGCAACCGCAACATCATATACGAAGAACTTGTGCCGGAAATCGCGCAGGAACCTGACTACAAATCCGCTATCGCATCACTGCAATAGAGCCATAAATATCTCTCTTTACAAAATAAAAGCACGCCGGAGCGACTCCGCCGTGCTTTTATTTTGCAAAGTCACATAAAATCCTTAAATTTGCACACCAAAACAATCTAACCCCATAAAATCAATCATTTATCCTGCTTATGAAGCTCAACTTCAAGCCGATGATCCTGGCTCTGGCCTCAATCATCGCATCTGCAGCCCCAATGTCGGCACAGTCACTGTCGCCATCGACCAAGACCCACTGGGACAAAGGAACACTGGTAGTAGAAACCCCCGACCGGGCCGAAGGACAGCAGCACGTGCTCGGCCTCACAGTGCCCAAAATGGACAAAGTGCGCGTGGCCTTCGTCGGCCTCGGCATGCGTGGTCCTGGCGCCGTCAACCGCTTCGCCCACATCCCCGGCGTTGAAGTCGTGGCCCTCTGCGACTTCGAAGCAAAGCGCGCAGAAAATTGCCAGAAGTATCTCCGCGAGCAGGGTCTCGCCCCCGCCGACATCTACTCCGGCGAAGATGGCTACAAAGCAGTGTGCGAACGCCCTGACGTCGACCTCGTTTACGTGGCCACCGACTGGGACCACCACTTCCCCGTGGCAAAATACGCCCTCGAAAACGGCAAGAACACCGCCATCGAAGTGCCCTCCGCAATGAACCTCGAACAGTGCTGGGAGCTGATCGACCTCTCCGAAAAAAGCCGTCTGCACTGCATGATTCTGGAAAACTGCTGCTATGACTACTACGAACTCAACGCCCTGGCTATGGCCCAGGCCGGAGTGTTCGGCGAAGTGCTCCGCGCCGAAGGCGCCTACATCCACAACCTCGACGACTTCTGGGATTACTACTGGAAAAACCCCGAAAACGACCCCGACGGACTCGGCTGGCGCATGAAATACAACATGGAAAACCGCGGCGACCTCTATGCCACACACGGCCTCGGCCCGGTGGCACAGTGCCTTGACATTCACCGCGGCGACCGCTTCAAAACCCTCGTGGCAATGGACACCAAATCCGTGCACGGCAAAGAATACGTCGAGAAAAAAACCGGCAAGCCCTGCAAGGAATACCGCAACGGCGACCACACAACCACCCTCATGCGCACTGAAAACGGCAAAGTTGTCGAAATCCAGCACAACGTCATGAACCCGCAGCCCTACAACCGCCTGTTCAAACTCACCGGCACCAAGGGCTACGCCACAAAATACCCCACCGAAGAGATCTCGCTCGACAAGAGCCAGCTCCAGGCAAGCGGAGTGCAGCCCACAATCGACAACCTCTCGAGCCACGGCTTCCTCCCCAAATCGGAATACGACGCTCTCGTCAAGAAATACTACCACCCGATCCTCGCCAAATACGGCGAACTCGGCCGCGAAATGGGCCACGGCGGCATGGACTTCATGATGGACGCACGCCTCGTTTACTGCCTGCAGAACGGTCTGCCCCTCGACATGGACGTATATGACCTCGCCGAATGGTGCTGCCTCGGCGAACTCGGCTCACTCTCAATGGACAACAACTGCGCCGCAGTGACATTCCCCGACTTCACCCGCGGCCACTGGAACGACCAGAAAGGCTACAAGCACGCCTATGCCGCTGCCGACGACGAAGCCGCTGCCGAAGCCACTGCAAAAGCCTACACCGAAGCACAGAAAAAAGCCACTGCCGACTGCAAGCTCTGGGCACTCTATGACGCCGTCAAGAACGCCGACACCCCCAAAGCCAAGGCTAAAGCTGAAAAAGCCTACCGCAACGCTGTGGCAAAAGCCGACAAACAGATTGCCAAAATCCTCGCCGGCAAATAATCCGCCACTGACGCAAAATACTCTTTCACGGCCTGCTTCCATCCCGAAGCGGGCCGTGTTTTGTTATTTCCTTTTTCGGAAAGAAAGCGAAAGTTTTTTGCTTTTCTTTCGCTTTCTTTGTAATTTTGCAAGCATGATTGAACAACCTCCTCATATAAAAATCGAAAACGGTGTCACGGATGACCGGTCAAACCCGGATTTAATGGATAGGATTATCCACATAAACAATGAATATTTATATTGGTCTGATGTGAAATACCGTGCCAAGGGCGTCGGCGTTTCTGCTGAGGAACTGTGGCGACAGGTCAAGAATGTCAGACTTATGCGCGATGTGATTGTCTGGCCTGAATTCGGCCTACATTTCTCGCTGACTGACAGAATGCAGCGGATGTGTCATGAATTCGATCTGAATTTTGGCGGTTCCTGGGGGGCTATGAAGCTGTTTCCGCAGGATAAAGTGAACCAGGAATTATATCTGATAAGCTCCATCATGGAAGAAGCTATCTCGTCAAGCCAGATGGAAGGTGCTGTTACAACCCGCGAGGCCGCCAAGGCAATGCTCCGAAAGAGGATGGAACCTCGCGATCGTTCGCAGCGTATGATATTTAATAACTATCAGACGATTCAGTTCATTGCTGAAAATAAACATAAACCGCTTACGCCTGAACTGCTCCTGAAAGTGCACTCACTGATGACGGATGGGACACTGGAAAATCATGAAGATGTCGGTCGATTCAGAACTCATGACAGCATTGTGGTTGGCAACAGTGTGACAGGTGAAATAGTGCATCGTCCTCCGACGCACGAATGCCTTTCTGCTTTTGCCGAGAGATTGTGCTTATTTTTTAACTCTTCGTCATCCGGACTATTTCTGCATCCTGTCATAAAGGGGATAATCATCCATTTCATTGTGGCCTATTACCACCCGTTTGTCGATGGAAACGGACGCACCGCGCGAGCATTGTTCTATTGGTATATGCTCAAAGAAAATTACTGGCTGGTGGAATACCTCTCTATTTCCCGTGTAATCTACAAGTCGAAGGCCCGTTATGAAAAATCATTTCTTTATGCCGAAAGTGACGGCAATGATCTCGGGTATTTCATAACCTACAATTTAGACGTGCTTGCCAAAGCGTTTGACGGATTAAAGAAATATCTTCAAAAGAAGCAACTTGAAAGAACACGTGCAGATCGGTTTATGCATCTCGGCGACATTTCACGTCAGCAATCCGAAATTATAAGAATGTATTACGATAACGGCGACATCGCATTGGAAGCTAAAGACATAGCCTTGCAGTTCAGAGTGTCGCGCGTCACGGCAAAATCATATCTTGATGGATTGGCCGCCAAGGGTATTCTGACAAGGATTCAGCCAAATGGCAGAACCCATGCCTATGTGCGCTCTGACAACTTCGATAAAATAATTGGTAATATACAATAAATCAGCAACACGCCGACTACAAAGCGAAAGTTTTTTGCTTTTCTTTCGCTTTCTTTCGCTTTTCTTTCGATTGTGAGAAAGCGTCCGGATTCAGCTTCTGCGCCTGAGTCAGATAAAAATGTGTGCAAAAACTTGCGTAATTGCCGAAAAATTCGTTACTTTGCACCACTGTTTTGACACCGCGTGCCGGGAAAACCGCTGATAATGATGCAGTCAGCGGCGATATGAGCGAAGGACGTGCCTCTGTCAAGACCACCCCGAGACAAAAAACAAAATACTATAACCAGTAGAAGACCAACAACGAACAGCCATGTCAAAGATGTGTCAAATCACGGGCAAGAAGGCCATGACAGGTAACAACGTTTCGCACTCGAAGCGTCGCACCAAGCGCAAATTCAACGTTAACCTCTTCACCAAGAAATTCTTCTGGGTGGAGCAGCAAATGTGGATCAGCCTCACCATCTCGGCAAAAGGACTGCGCACCATCAACAAACTCGGCCTCAACGCCGCCATGCTGCAAGCCGCCGAAAAAGGATATCTGAACGACAAGGACATTAAATTTCTGGGAGCATAATCATCATGGCAAAGAAAGCTAAAGGTAATCGCGTACAGGTAATCCTGGAATGCACCGAACACAAAGCCAGCGGCATGCCTGGCACTTCGCGCTACATCACAACCAAAAACCGCAAGAACACCACCGAACGTCTTGAGCTGAAGAAATACAACCCCATCCTCAAGCGTGTGACTGTTCACAAAGAGATAAAATAATCTATCCACCTTCTTAAGTTCATCAGGAAATGGCAAAGAAAACCGTGGCCTCACTTCAGAAGGGTGAAGGCCGTACCTACAGCAAGATCATCAAGATGGAGCGTTCTCCCAAAACCGGCGCTTACGTCTTCAAGGAAGAGATGGTGCCCAACGATCAGGTAAAAACCGCTCTGAAATAATCTCTCAGACACTATCAATCCCGCATAAAAGCATAGACGCCCCGCCAAGCGGGGCGTTTGCGCTTTCCACCCGTCTTGCCTTATGATCCGACTGACTTTAATGATCATGGCCTTGCTGGCAGGATGTCAGGCCAGAGTCTTCGGCTCAACGCCCGACCAGTCGCAGGCCGACACCCTTACATATGCCGTGGCATCCGAAAAATTCCGGCCACGGCAGCTGATCCTGCCGGGAGCGCTCTTGGCCGCAGGAGCCGCTGGTGTGGCCTGGGGAGATCAGTTCAACCGCTACATTCGCGATGAAATGCACCGGATCAGCGGCGGCCGGCGCATCCACGCCGACGACTATGTGCAATATGTTCCGGCCGCAGCCTATCTCGGGCTGGGTGCGATTCCCGGAGTGCCATGCCGCCACAATTTCAAAGAACGATTCATGGCCGAAGCCACAGCTTACGTCACAATGGCTGTGCTTACCAACGCGCTGAAATATACCGTGCGCGAACAGCGCCCCGACGCATCAACACGCAACTCTTTTCCGTCGGGCCACACCGCCACAGTCTTCACCGCCGCGGAACTGATCAGACAGAGCTATCCAGCCGGAATAGCCGCCGGAGCATACACTGTGGCAGTCGGCGTGGCATTCCTCAGGCTCTACAACAACCGCCACTGGCTCAACGACGTCGTGGCCGGCGCCGGAATCGGCATACTCTCGGCCAGAGTGGGCATGTGGATGCTCCCGCTCTACAGGAAGTGGCTCCACATAAACCCGCGGACGGACCGCGCAGTGGCTCTTCTGCCATTCTACAACGCCCCGGCACGATCTGCCGGAATCGCCTTCACAATGACACTCTGAACATTCACCGGGCCTCACTCATTCAATAGTTTATGTCAACGAACATCATAGCAAAAGGCGTCAGAGTCAACAATCTGAAAAACGTCAACGTTGAAATTCCGCGCAACAGGCTCATCGTCATCACCGGACTGAGCGGAAGCGGCAAGTCTTCGCTGGCATTCGACACCCTGTATGCCGAAGGACAACGCCGCTATGTTGAAAGCCTGTCGGCCTATGCCCGTCAGTTCATGGGCAAAATGCAAAAACCCGAAGCCGACTTTATCCGCGGACTGCCGCCGGCAATCGCGATCGAGCAGAAGGTCAACACCCGCAACCCGCGATCGACAGTGGGCACCTCCACCGAAATCTATGACTACCTGCGGCTGCTCTTCGGGCGCATCGGCAAGACAATCTCGCCGGTCAGCGGCGACGAAGTGAAAAAACACACCGTCAACGACGTTGTGGCCGCCGCCACATCATTTGCCGACGGAGTGCGCATGGCGGTTGTGGCCCCGCTTGAAATTCCGGAAGGACGCACCCTCAGGCAACACCTCGACATTCTGCTCAAAGGAGGATACACTCGCCTGCACCGCGACGGGACGTTTCTGATGATCGAAGATCTGCTCGCCGACAAAAAACTGCCCGATCTCCCCGACACTCCGGCCGACCTGCTGATTGACCGGCTGAGCCTCCACGCCGACCTGCCCGACGAACTCAACCGACTGCGCGAATCGGCCGAAATCGCATTCTTCGAAGGCCACGAACGCATGGCCCTGATGGTCTGGGACGGCACGCCGCAACAACCTCGGCGCATCGAGTTCAGCACCCGCTTCGAAGCCGACGGAATCACCTTTGCCGAACCGTCGGACCTTATGTTCAACTTCAACAATCCGGTGGGAGCCTGCCCCACCTGCGAAGGCTTCGGAAAGGTGATGGGCATAGACGAGGCCCTGGTGGTGCCCGACGTGACCCGCTCGGTCTATGACGACGCCGTGGTGTGCTGGCGCGGAGAGAAGATGAGCGAATGGAAACACTGGTTCATAAAACACAACCCCGAATTCCCGATCCACAGGCCATATGCCGACCTCACCGCCCAACAGCGCGACCTGCTCTGGCACGGAAGCGGAAAACGCAGCCGCAACGAGGCTTCGATCGACAATTTCTTCAAGTTTGTCGAAGAGAATCTGTATAAAATACAATATCGCGTGATGCTCGCACGCTATCGCGGCAAGACAGTCTGTCCGGACTGCCGCGGCGCGCGCCTGCGTCCCGAAGCACAATACGTGAAAGTGGGCGGACGCACCATCACCGAGCTGGTGGCCATGCCCGTCGGCCGGCTGCTTGAATGGTTCCGCGAACTTAAACTCGACAGCCACGACACGGCCGTGGCCACACGCCTGCTCACAGAGATCGACAGCCGCCTGTCGTATCTCGACGAAGTCGGTCTCGGATACCTCACGCTCGACCGCCTGTCGTCAACCCTGTCGGGCGGCGAAAGCCAGCGCATCAACCTGGCCACCTCGCTCGGCAGCTCTCTGGTCGGATCGCTCTATATCCTCGACGAACCGAGCATCGGACTGCACTCGCGCGACACTCAACGCCTGATCGGAGTGCTTGCCAAACTCCGCGCCATCGGCAACACGGTGGTCGTGGTCGAACACGACGAAGAGATCATGGCCGCCGCCGACTATATCATCGACGTCGGCCCCGACGCCGGACGCCTCGGCGGCGAAATCGTCTACCAAGGTCCGGCTGACGAACTGAAAAGCGCCATCGGGCGCAGCTACACGGCCGACTACCTCCTTGGCGCGCGCAGCATCCCCGTTCCGGCCACACGCCGCCGCCAGGGAAGCTACATTCAGGTAGACGGCGCCCGCGAACACAATCTGAAAAACATCGACGTCAGATTTCCGCTCGAAGTGATGACCGTGGTCACCGGAGTGAGCGGAAGCGGCAAATCCACCCTGGTGCGCGACGTGCTCTACCGCGCGCTCATACGCCGCCTCGGACAACCCGGCGACGCTCCCGGCGCCCACCGCGGACTCTCGGGCGACGTCGACCGAATCCAGGCCGTGGAATTCATCGACCAGAACCCGATCGGCAAAAGCAGCCGGTCAAACCCGGCCACATATCTCAAGGCCTACGACGAAATCCGTCAGCTATTCGCCGACTGCCAGCTGGCAAAACAGATGGGCTTCACTCCATCTTACTTTTCATTCAACGCCGAAGGAGGCCGATGCGAGGAGTGCAAAGGCGAAGGGTCGATCACCATCGAAATGCAGTTCATGGCCGACATAACTATAACCTGCGAAAGCTGCAACGGCAAACGCTTCAAGCCCGAAGTGATCGAAGTCGAATACCGCGGACGGAGCATCTGCGACGTGCTCGACATGACAGTGAACCAGGCCATCGAATTCTTCGCCGAAACCGACGGCGCGGCCGAACGCCGCATCGTGCGCCGGCTGAAACCGCTCCAGGAAGTCGGACTGGGCTACATCAAGCTCGGACAATCGTCAAGCACCCTGTCGGGCGGCGAAAACCAGCGCGTCAAGCTCGCATACTACCTGAGCCAGGAAAAACCGCAGCCCACGATGTTCATTTTCGACGAACCGACCACCGGACTGCACTTCCACGACATCTCCACCCTGCTCCACGCCTTTGACCGCCTCATCGGCATGGGCCACACAGTGGTGATCATCGAGCACAACATGGACGTGATCAAATGTGCCGACCACGTGATCGACATCGGCCCCGAAGGCGGCGATGCCGGAGGATACGTCGTCGCCGAAGGCACCCCTGAAGAAATCGTGGCCGCCGACCGCGGATACACAGCCGGATACCTCAAAGAGAAACTAACAAGATCATGATACTGTTTCCCCACGCTAAAATAAACCTGGGACTCGACATCGTGGCGCGCCGCGCCGACGGATACCACGACATCGAGACCGTGATGATGCCCGCCGGATGGGAAGACGTGCTCGAACTGACCCCGTCGGACCGGCGCCACACCTCGCTGTCGGTATCCGGACGCACCGTCCAATGCCCGCCTGAAAAAAACCTGGTGATGAAAGCATTCCGCGCCATGGAAGCCGCCACCGGCGGACTGCCCCCCACCGACATCCGCCTCCACAAAGTCATCCCCGACGGCGCCGGACTCGGTGGCGGATCGGCCGACGCCGCATTCACTCTGCGCGGACTCAACGAACTCTACAACGTCGGCATGACCGAAACCCAGCTCTGCCGGATCGCCGCCTCAATCGGCGCCGACTGCCCGTTTTTCATCGCCGACCGGCCGATGCTCTGCACCGGCACCGGCACCGACATGACCCCCGTCAGCCTCCCCGACTTCAGCGGCCTGACTCTGGCCATTGTCAAGCCGCCGGTCAGCGTGAACACCGCCGCGGCCTACTCGCGCGTGACCCCGCACCACCCGGAAGTGCCGCTGGCCCAACGCATCGCCGCGCCCATAGACCGATGGCAGGACTCGATCGTCAACGACTTCGAACAATCAGTCTTCCCGCAATTTCCGGAAATCGCACGGACCAAAGAACTGATGCTCGGAGCCGGCGCCCTCTATGCTGCCATGAGTGGCAGCGGATCTGCCGTTTTTGGCCTGTTTGAAGGCATGACAACTGACATTTTGTCAGACCGCATGAACCTCACATTTCCCGGCTGCCCGCTATATTGCCGCTCGCTATGAACGCTTTCCGGCACCACGGCGTTATAATTCAAGATTATTGCCGCCATCCGGCAAAGTTTTTGATATCAACAGATAAACATAATTAACAACATCCACCGGAATATGAGCAAACACAACCATAATGCCCACGAGGCAACCCAAGAAACCCCCGAAGTGAACGAACAGGAAACCACTGGCGCAGAATCGGCCGAAATCATGGACAACATGGAAGCCGAAGCCGGTGCCGACGAAACGGAAGCCCTGAAAGATCAACTCGACAAACTTCAGCAGGAACTGGACAAAGAGAAGAAAGAATACCTGTTTCTGATGGCCGAATTCGACAACTTCCGCAAGCGCACGCTCAAGGAAAAAGCCGAACTGATCCGCAACGGCGCCGAATCGGCGATGAAAAGCCTGCTTCCGGTCGTCGACGACTTCGAGCGCGGAATCGACGCGATCAAAGCGACATCAGACGCCGACGCCGTCAAGGAGGGAATGATCCTCATCTACAACAAATTCGTGAAATACCTCGAACAAAACGGCGTCAAAGCCATGGACACCAACGGTCAGCCATACGACGCCGACCTGCACGAAGCCGTGGCCTTGGTGCCCGGCGACGAAGCTAACAAAGGCCTGATCATCGACACTATCCAGAAAGGCTATCTGATCAACGACAAAGTGCTCCGTCACGCAAAAGTGGCGGTTGGCCAATAAATCTCCCCTCCAAACGCTATGGCTGACAAACGAGACTATTACGAAGTGCTCGGCGTGGCTAAAACCGCCACGGCCGACGAAATAAAAAAAGCATACCGGAAAAAAGCCATCCAGTATCACCCCGACAAAAACCCCGGCGACAAAGAAGCCGAAGAAAAATTCAAGGAAGCCGCCGAAGCATACGAAGTGCTCTCCGACGCCGACAAGCGCGCGCGCTATGACCAGTTCGGCCACAACATGGGACCGCAGGGCTTCCCCGGAGGAGGCGGATTCGGCGGATTCAGCTCCGGAGGAATGAGCATGGAAGATATCTTCGAACATTTCGGCGATATCTTCGGCGGACGCTTCAACATGGGCGGAGGATTCGGAGGCGCCACCGGCGGACGCGGCACACGCCGACGCCAGCGCAAAGGCTCAGACCTGCGAATCACCGTCAAGATGACACTGGCCGAAATCGCCACCGGAGTCACAAAAACGCTGAAAATCCCGACACTCGACAAGTGCGACCACTGCAACGGCACCGGCGCCAAAGACGGCACGGCCTTCACCACCTGCCAGACATGCGGCGGATCGGGTGTGGTCAGCCAGGTCCAGCAGACAATGTTCGGAGCCATGCAGTCACAAAGCGTCTGCCCCCACTGCCAGGGTGAAGGCAAAATCATCTCGCAGCCATGCTCCCACTGCAACGGCGAAGGAGTGACACGCAAGGAAAACACCGTCAGCTTCACAATCCCCGCCGGAGTGAGCGACGGAATGGTGCTAACCCTCAAAGGCAAAGGCAACGCCCCGGCACACGGAGGCGTCAACGGAGACCTCCTCGTGGTGATCCAGGAAGTCAAAGACAGCGAACTCATCCGCGACGGAAACGACGTAATCTTCAACCTGATGCTCGACATCCCGACGGCAGCCCTCGGCGGATCCGTCGAAGTGCCCACAATCAACGGACACGCCCGACTCAACATCCCCGCCGGCACACAACCCGGAAAAGTGCTCCGCCTCCGCGGCAAAGGACTGCCGGCCTATGGCGAAAGCGGCACAGGCGACGAACTCATCAACGTCATGGTCTACATCCCCGAAAACCTAACCCCCGCCCAGCGCGAAGCGTTCGAGAAAATGCGCGCCGACTCCAACATCAAACCCGACGAAAGCATGACCCGGCGACTCTTCTCCAAACTCCGCCACATCTTCGAATAACCACCTATCCGGCATATACGTCGTGACGGCAGCCCCTCAAGGCTGCCGTTCTCGTTTTGCGGCGAATATCACCCGCATTCACCGCAAATTTGCGGTGAATATTTGCCGTATTCACCGCAAATCACTATTTTTGCGGTATGAGAAAGAATGTAATTCCAAGCGTATACATCTGGCAAAGAGCCAAATGGCCTGATTTCAGATGGAATTCGGATGCATTACTGGAGGCATTGAGCCGACTTAACCATGCACATGGCATACTGCACGGTCGGATGCAGATGGTCGGGTTCAGCCAGCAGAGCAGGTCACTGCTGTCGGCCATGACTGAAGAACTGATCAGTTCCTCCGAGATTGAGGGCATCACGCTGAATCCCGCTTCCGTAAGGAGCAGCATTGCCCGGAGACTTGGTATTGAGGACGGTGTGACACTCGCTGAGGACCACTATGTGGACGGACTTGTCGATGTGATGATGGATGCTGTCGGCAATTGTCGCGAACCGCTCACTGCCGAACGGCTCTTTGCATGGCACTCGGCTCTGTTTCCGCTCGGACGCAGCGGAATGTTCAGAATCACTGTTGGTGACTGGCGGAAAGGCGACGAGCCGATGCAGGTTGTGTCTGGAGCGATGGGACATGAGAAAGTGCACTATGAGGCACCCGCGTCGGCTGATGTGCCGGCTGCCATGGAGGCTCTTATCGACTATTGCAACCGTTCCGACCAGTCCCCGTTTATCATGGCTGCTGTGGTCCACCTGTGGTTTGTCAGCATCCATCCGTTTGACGACGGCAACGGCCGCATCAGCCGCACGCTGGCAGATATGCTGCTGGCCCGTCTTGATGACAATGCGGCGCGCTATTACAGTATGTCGGCCGAGATCAACCGCAATAAAAAGGCTTATTACGACATTCTTGAGCGCACTCAGAAAGGAGACCTTGACATAACCGAATGGATCCTGTGGTTTTTTGACTGTCTGGAAAATGCTATCGGCAGAGCGTCGGACAAAGTAGTCGACACAATGAAAAAGGCGGCCTACTGGTCGAAGTTCTGCAATGTCGATATCAATTGGAGGCAACGCAAGGTGATCAATCGGCTGTGGGACGGATTCGAAGGAAAACTGACCTCATCGAAGTGGGCGAAGATATGCGGGTGTTCGCAGGATACGGCTCTGCGTGACATCAATGATCTTATCGCCAAGGGGATGCTGCGCAACAGCGGCGAAGGAGGACGCAGTGCCAACTATGTGATCTGACAGCGCGCCGGCCACCCATAACGACACCGCCCGCCGGAGGGTGAGTCCGGGCGGGCGGTGGTAAGGGCTTTTTGCGTGTGGACGGAAGATCAGTCGTTGCCGTTGTTGACCGCGGGCTTCATGTCATAAGCCAGCAAAGCCAGCGAGAAGCCCCAGTAGATAAACGCGAGCGATGTCAGGAACGCAACGTTGACCGTATTGCTCACATAACCCTCCTCAAGGAATATGAACCCGATCAGCAGCAAAAGAATGCCATTGACAATGTGGAGCCACCAATAACGCTGGCCGCGCGAATTCACCGCGCCGACCAGAGCGCCGACGCCCCAGAAGATGAACACAAAGGCAATGAAATAAGGAAACACTGCCTCGGCCAGAACCACACTGCGCACCAGCATGAAGCCGATAAACATATCGATCACACCGCCGGCAAGCCACCAGCCCCATCCGCGGGGACGGTTCACGCCGGCCGACACACACACCTGCACCACTCCGGCGCCCACAAGCATCCACCCGAAAAGCACCGAAGCCACCGCATAGCCCTGAACCGGGAAAAACCAATAGGCAAAGCCTGCGATAACCATGAGAATACCGACCAGAAGCACGACCCACCATGCTTTGCTCCGGCCCCAGAAATTAACGATTTTTTTCATGACGTTGATAGAATTTAGTTGTTAAACGTGTTGTTTCATTCTACATTACTAACATTCCCACAACACCGTTGGTTCACCCTCTGCTGCCACACGGACCATATTAAAAAAGCTAAATTATTAGGCCATACGGAAAAAAAGCGCTAACTTTGTGCAATTGTAAAACCAAACAAACATCTTTTTCCTCCGCATAAAAAATGAGTCAACAGAAGGTTCTCTTCATCTCTCAGGAAATCACTCCCTATCTGCCGGCCAACGAAATTTCGGAATTTTGCCGTCAACTGCCTCTGGCCGTCCAGGACAAAGGCTTTGAAGTGAGAATGTTCATGCCTAAATACGGTTGCATCAACGAACGCCGCAACCAGCTCCACGAAGTGATTCGCCTGTCGGGCATGAATCTGATTATCGACGACACCGATCACCCGCTTATCATCAAGGTCGCGACCCTTCAGAACTCACGTATGCAGGTCTACTTCATCGACAACGACGACTACTTCCAGCGCCACCCGGCAGTCGAACTGGAAACCGTGTCGCATCCCGATGACAACGACGAACGAAGCATATTCTTTGTGCGGGGTGTGGCCGAAACAGTCAAGAAACTGCGCTGGGACCCCGTCATCATCCACTGCAGCGGATGGATCACCGCGGCTGCGCCGGCATACCTCAAGCGCGTCTACAACGACGACCCCTCGTTCAAAAAAGCGAAAATCGTATACTCGCTCATGGACGACGAACTCATTGCCCCGCTTGACCCGACAATGCAGAAAAAAATGAAGGCCGACGGAATCTCCGACAAACAGACCGGATCCATACGCAACAAAACAATCGACCACGCTGCCCTCTGCCGGTTGGCAATGGACCACGCCGACGCCATCGTACAGGCCCGGCAGAACGTCAACCCCGAACTGATCGAATACGCCCGCGCAACCGGAAAACCATTCATGGAATACCCCGGCGAAGGACCGGAAGCCCTCAAAGCCTACACTGACTTCTACGACACTCTGCTCTCCACTCAGGCTCCTGCAAAAAAATGAAACGGATTCTCCCCCTGCTGACTCTGACGGCAGCGGCCACAGCCGCAGTCTCCACATACTCCTGCCAGGACTCTCAGGGCGACGTGGGCGGCTCGCTGGTGCAAGGATCGGTCGAAATCCTGGTTGACTCAGACTTCACCGCCACCGGGCGATCAGTCATCAACAACAGGGTGCAGTCTCGGACCACCACACAGCTGCTCGGAGCGATACGCGCCAACGGTTACGGCACACTCCGCTCCGATTACGTCACCCAGATGCTCCCCACAAACATGATCGACACCGCGGGCATCGACGCCTCGGCCGTGGATTCGGTCAAACTCCTGCTCGTTTTCGACAAAGACGGATACGTCGGCGACTCGATGGCACCCATCGGCATCAACATATACCCGCTCAACAAGGCTCTCCCCTATCCCATATACTCGGACGAAAGCCCGGAGCCATATTATGACCCGGCCGACAAACTCGGATCGGCCGCATTCTCGGCCGCCGGCTACAACGACTCGATCGCAGGCGGAGACTACCGCTATGTCTACGTCAACCTGCCACGACAGACCGGAGTAGACTTCTTCAACAAATTCGTGGAAGACCCCACCCTCTTCTCCGACCCGCTGCGATTCAGCGAAGAATTCTGCCGCGGATTCTATGTCCAGGCAGCCTTCGGATCAGGCCGCGTGACGCGCATCACCGACACCCGCTGGGTGATGTACTACCACAAGACATATCAGGCCGTCGACACCCTCGGACAGCCCTACGACTCGATCGTGCCGACCTATGGCATCTACATGGCCGCCGCCCCTGAAATGGTGGCCAACAGCAACATCGAATTCTCGGCCGACGATGCTGTAAAACAGATGACAGACAACGGACGCACCGTCCTTGTCAGCCCTGCGGGCTACGACGTCGAAGTGCGCTTCCCGATCGAGGAGATTATCGCCCGCTACAAAGAAAACGCCGGCGACCTCTCGGTAATCAACACCCTCACCTTCAAAGTGCCGGCACGGAAAATCGACAACGACAAAGGCATCGGCATGCCGGTCAACATGCTCATGGTGCTCAGCAGCGAAAAAGACGAATTCTTCGCCAAAAACAAACTCCCCGACAACGTCAAATCGTTCAACACCAAGTACTCTTCAGCCGACACCGCCTACGTATTCTCCGACATGAGATCATATCTCGTCGAGATGCTCAAAAAGGAAACAATAACCCCTGAAGACTACACCTTTACGCTGACTCCGATCGCCGTCGAGACCGAATCATCGGCCAACAGCTACTACTGGCAAGTAACCGAACCCACCATCAACGCCATCACCCCCATGGTGGCAATGCCATCGATGGTGGAACTGAAACTCGAAAAATCTCAAATAAAACTCAGCTTCAGTAGGCGAAATCTCAAAAATAATTAGTACCTTTGCACCTGCAAAGTTCAAGCCACAATAGCTCAGTCGGTAGAGCATTTCATTCGTAACGAAAAGGTCCGGGGTTCGAACCCCCGTTGTGGCTCACTCGCCTGCGGCACACCGCCGCGGGCGATTCTTTTATCATCTCCGGCGCAAAGAAGAGAGCAGACGCGCGGCCGCATAAAACGCAGCCTGGATAAACACGATCAGCGCGGCCGGAGGCACATCGACGGCAGTGGCCGCCATCAGCCCTCCGATGCCCGACAACAGCGAAAACACCGCCGACCACACAACAATGCGGCTGAAACGCCGGCTCACGCACTCTGCCGCAAGCTGAGGCAACGTGAGCATGGCCATGAGCAGCATGATCCCCACACAGCGGATCATCAACACGATGCCCACCGACACCAGCACGGTCATCATCACCGAAATAACCCTCACGGGCAACCCGGCAACCCGGGCGAAATCAGGATCAAACGCCACCGCCTCTATCTTCCGGAACCACACGGCCATCAAAACGACCAACACCGCCGTAAACGCGGCAAAGCCCGACAGATCAGCGGCCGTGACTGTCAGAATATTACCGAAAAGCAACGAATTAAGCTCAGGGACCGAACCCGGAGTGATAAACACGAAATACACCCCTATGGCCATTCCAAGCGCCCAGACCACCGCAATGGCCGAATCCTCGCGCACGCGTCCGCGCCACGTCAGCCACTCAACGGCCACGGCCGACGCCACCGCAAAAACCCCCGCCGACAGCAGCGGGGCTATGCCGAGAAAATAACCGAGTCCGAGCCCGCCGAAACAGGCGTGCGTAATTCCGCCACACAACGAAGTCATGCGGCGCGCCACAACATACGAACCGAGAATTCCGGCCGCGACGCTCATCAGCGCCACCGCAAGAATGGCATTGCGGAAAAACGTATAATCAAGCAGCTCGAGCATCTCAGAATTTGCCTGAAGTATTGATCCGGTCCTGCTCGACGGCCTCTATCTCATCTTTCTGAAAATTCTTGATGACGCGCACCGTGCTCAGAGTGGCGAAATCAGTAAAGAGTTCCACCTGCAGCGAATAGAAATTATCGTCGGAATCACGACTCTGTCCGATCACCTTTCCAACAGGGATACCCTCGGGAAACACCACCGAATATCCGCTGGTCACCACAGTGTCGCCCAGGGCGAACTCCACATGGCGCGGCAACTCCTCGAGCACCGCGCGGCGCGGCGAGCGTCCGTCCCACACCAGCGACCCGAAAGCGTTCGATCCTTTCACCTTGCAGGCCAGACGCACCGCGCTCAACACCGAGATCAGACGCGCCGTGTGCGGCCCTGTCACGTTCACAATGCCGACAATGCCGTTCTGGTCCACCACCCCCATGTCGGGCCTGACTCCGTCAAGCTCGCCCTTGTCGATGGTGATGAAATTATTGGACCTGACTATCGAATTGTTGATCACATGGGCCATGATGAAGCCATACTGGCTCAGCATCGAATCCATCGGCAGAGAGTCGGAGGGAATACGCTCCGCGGCACGGCGCAGGGCCGTGCGCAGATTGATCACCTCCATCTCCAGCTGCGCGTTGCGCTGCTGCAGATCCTCGTTGATGCCGCGCAGATGGAAATATCCGGTCACGGCCCCTGCCGTGGAGTAGACGCCACGCGCCATGGCCCCGGCAGAGGTCATATAGACATGCTGCTGATAGGGATTCCCCCTGAACAGCATCACGCAGCTGATTATGGCAAAGAGCAGAAACGTGAACCAGCTCCCGTGCCTGACCAGAAATTCAACAAGCGCTTTCAATCTCGCTTAACGGATCAGGAAAGAGAATTTGTCGATATTCTTGAGAGCCACGGCAGTGCCGCGGGCAACGGCCAGAAGCGGCTCGTCGGCCACGTGGAACTGAATTCCGATCTTGTCGGTCAGACGTTTGTCCAGACCGCGTATCAGCGCGCCGCCGCCGGCCAGCCAGATGCCGTTGCGCACAATGTCGGCATACAGCTCCGGAGGAGTCTGCTCAAGCGCGCTCAGCACCGCGGCCTCGATCTTCGAGATCGACTTCTCCATGCAGTGCGAGATCTCCTGATACGAAACCGGCACCTCCATCGGCAGGGCGGTGATATGGTTCGGGCCTCTCACCACATAGTCCTCCGGCGGATTCTCCAGTTCGGTCAGCGCCGAGCCGACGTGGGTCTTGATGTCTTCGGCCGTGCGCTCGCCGACCTTCACGTTGTGGGCGCGGCGCATATGGCCGATAATATCTTCCGTCAGGTCATCGCCGGCAATCTGGATCGACTTGTTGGTGACGATGCCACCCAGCGAGATCACGGCGA
Source organism: uncultured Porphyromonadaceae bacterium (assembly GCA_947177035.1). GTDB lineage: Bacteria > Bacteroidota > Bacteroidia > Bacteroidales > Muribaculaceae > UBA3263. The sequence goes on from CAMWSS010000024.1 coordinate 32,134, forward strand.
TCTCGGTGGTTCCGCCGCCTATGTCAACGATCATGTTGCCGTCGGGCGCCTCCACGTCAAGCCCGATTCCGAGCGCGGCGGCCATCGGCTCATAGATCATATAGACGTCGCGTCCGCCGGCGTGCTCGCTCGAGTCACGCACGGCACGGATCTCCACTTCGGTCGAACCCGACGGGATGCCGACGACCATGCGGAGGCTCGGGCTGAACCAGGTGCGCTTTCCGCTGCTCTTCTTCACCAGACCGCGGATCATCAGCTCGGCGGCGTTGAAATCGGCGATCACGCCCTTGCAGAGCGGGCGGATCGTCTTGATGTCGGGGCTTTCGCGGCCCTGCATCAGCTTGGCTTCCTTGCCGACGGCCTGAAGCTTCTGAGTCTTTGTGTTTATGGCGACGATCGACGGTTCGTCGATCACGATCTTGTCATTTTGCAGGATGATGGTGTTGGCCGTTCCCAGGTCAATAGCGATCTCCTTTGTCAGAGAGAACAATCCCATTTGTGGCAGATAATATTAAACAAGCTCTTAGTGTTTGAAATGACGGATGCCGGTGGTGGCCATTGCCACGCCGTTGGCGTTGCAGAAGTCGATTGTCTCCTGGTCGCGGATCGATCCTCCCGGCTGGATCACGGCGTCTACTCCCGCACTGTGGGCGATCTCCACGCAGTCGGCGAAGGGGAAGAAGGCATCGCTGGCCATGACGGCACCCTTCAGCTCGAAGCCGAAGCTCTGAGCCTTGGCGATGGCCTGTTTCAGCGAGTCGACGCGCGAGGTCTGGCCGACGCCGCTGGCAAGCAGCTGGCGATTCTTGGCGAGCACGATGGCGTTGCTCTTCGAGTGCTTGACCAGCTTGTTGGCAAACAGCAGATCCTCCACCTGGGCGGGATCGACCGGAGCGACGGTCACGGTGGTGAGGTCGGCGGCGGTCTCCGTCTTCAGGTCACGCTGCTGAAGCAGGGCGCCGTTCAGGCATGAGCGGTAGGCCATTGTGGTGGCAAGCGGAGCGTGCTGCACCAGAATGATGCGGTTCTTTTTGGTCTTGAGGATCTCGAGCGCGCCGTCGGTATAGGCGGGAGCGATGATCACCTCAAAGAATATCGTGTTGATGGACTCGGCGGCTTCCGCGTCGACAGTGCCGTTGGTGACGAGCACTCCGCCGAAGGCGCTGACCGGATCGCCGGCCAGGGCGTCGCGCCATGCCTCGGCGATGGTGGCGCGCGAAGCCACGCCGCATGCGTTGTTGTGTTTCAGCACCGCGAAGGTCGGATCCGTAAACTCGGCGATCAGGCTCACTGCGGCGTCGATGTCGAGCAGGTTGTTATATGAGATCTCCTTGCCGTGCAGCTGGGTGAACATCTTGTCGAAGTCGCCGAAGAAATAGCCCTTCTGGTGGGGATTCTCGCCATAGCGCATCGGCTTCGGGCAATCCACTGCCACACGCAGGGCCGACGGGCCCTCCTCGCGGTCAAAATAGTTGAAGATGGCCGAGTCATAGCCGCTGCTCACGGCAAACGCCTCTTTGGCGAACCAGCGGCGCTGTTCGGCTGTTGACTTCGCGCCCTGGGCGCGGAGCATCTCGGCGAGCGGGGCATACTGAGCCTTTGACGCCACAATGACAACGTCGCGCCAGTTTTTGGCGGCCGCGCGGATCAGCGAGATGCCGCCTATGTCGATTTTCTCGATGATATCGGCGTCGGATGCGCCGGAAGCCACTGTGGCTTCAAAAGGATAGAGATCGACAATCACAAGGTCGATTTCCGGAATTTCATATTCGGCGATCTGCTTGCGGTCGCCTTCGTTTTCACGACGGTTGAGAATTCCGCCAAACACCTTGGGGTGCAGCGTCTTCACTCGTCCGCCAAGGATGGAGGGATAGCCGGTCAGATCTTCCACTGCGTCGCAGTCATAGCCAAGCGACTTTATGAAACTTTCAGTGCCGCCGGTGGATAGGAAACGCACTCCGTCGGCATGGAGCATTTTCAGGATGTCTTCAAGACCGTCTTTGTAAAAGACTGATATCAATGCTGTTTTGATCTGTCGGGAATTCTCTGCCATAATTCTTTCTTGTTTTGTAATTGAGAGTGCAAAAGTACTAATTTTCCAGCAATTTATTTTACGATTAAACAAAAAAATGGCGCCCGGAGGCGCCATTTTTATCAGAATCAGGATTTAGAGCCTGTTATTTCACGAGGGTCTTCACACCGTTGATGATGTAGAGGCCGCCTTTGGTCACTTTGTTGACGCGACGTCCCTGGAGGTCATAGGCTTCGACTTCCTCACCGTTGACGGTCACGGAAACGATGCCGCTCTTCTCGATGGTCCAGACAACGACGGTTTCTTCGTTGTAGATGTTCTCACCCTTGAAGGTGGCTTCGGGGATGGTCAGGGTGTAGACGCCGGGATCGTTGATATTGCAGTCGATGTAATACATCTGAGCCTTTTCGCTGTAGTGCTTGGCCAGCTCTTCGGCATTGAGGCTTTCAATAACTGCGGTCTCGCTGGTCAGAGTGACGGGATCGGCACACTCGGTGTTGATGCTGTAGTCAGCGTCGGCGATGCAGAACGAGATGCTGCCGATATTGTCAACAATGCCTGCGTCGGGAGTAACAGTCATTGCCACGGGCTGAGGCTCAACCACAACGGGACGTTCTGCCAGCGAAACCTGCCAGCGGTAGCCGAGGCTGCCGTCTTCAAGAGTCATGATTTCGGCGGGGTCGTTCTGGCCGTCAAGACCGAGGCCGCAGCCGGGGAATGCAACGGATTTAACGATTATATAACCGTCTTTGGCACCGAAGGTGAAGCGGCCGGCTTCGTCGATAGTAGCGTCAACGCGGCAGTAGTGCTGCTTGGGAGTGGCGATGTACTGGCCCTTGGCGCTGCGCAGATAGAACTCGTCGGCGGAATTTACAGCGCGTTCAATGCTCCAGCCAGTGTTGTCGTCGGCCTCGCTCTGGAAGTGGAACGAGTCATAACCCTGGTTGGTCGACTTGGTGGTAGCGCAGAGATAACCGCCTTGTCCGGGCTGATAGAAGTTCCAGTAATTCTGAGTCCAGAGCTTGTCATAGAGAGCGGAAACGATCAGTTCTTCTTCTGCAGCCAGAACGTCGTCCATGAATGTATAGAATTCCTCGTCAGACCATTTCAGATACTCTTCGGCATTTGAGGCAAACGATTTAAGAATGGCGATTTCGCTGTCCATATCCATGAACGGCACGCTTTCCTTATAGATTTCATAGACGGCGATGAGTTCATCAAAGCGGGCTTTGATCGCTTCGAGACGGGGATCGGGCTGTTCGGGCAGTTCGGCATATTCAAGACACCATTCTTCGCCGGCATCGCCTACATACCAGTGTGTAAGGCCATTGCCGCGGGTGTCGATGTTATAGCTGCGTTCCCATGAATCCGGAGAATAGAGTCTGTACAGGGCCACTGTGCCGTTGTCTTTCAGTCTGAAGTTGAATGCAGCCTGGAGAGCGTCGTCGCTGTTGGCCGACAGAGAGAAGTACTGAGCGCCTTCGGCGAGGCATGCATATGCCTGACGGCCTACGTTGCGGAGAACTTTGGCGTCGCCGACTGATTCAACGGTCCAGTAGGCATCGGCGTTTTCACCGGGTTCGTCAACAGAGTTGATCGAGTCGGCAACGCATGCCAGCCATGCAGCAGAACCCATACCGGCCAGACGCTTGTTCTTGATCACGAATGTCTTGCCGTCAACGTGCAGATTGTCGAGAATATCCTGGAGGCTTGCGCGGGTTTCGGCGATTACAGCGTCAGCGTTTGCTTCGAAATCCTTAAAGCCAAGAGCTTTGATCTGATCGACTGCTCCGCTGAGGATATCGGATGAGCCGGGCACGTTGCCTTCATAGCAGGTCACCTGTGCAAGTTTGGTTTCACGAAGCGAACCGATCAGTTTGTCTTCAAGTTCGGGAGTGCTGGGCACATAGAAGCCGAGTTCGGCTGCACATGAAAGGCTTCTGTTACTTTCGGTAATGGCGAAGAACACATAGCGGCCGGTAACTTTTCCTTCAAACATGGCGCTTTCGGCAGAATCGTTACCTTGGGCAGTGAGCGTTCCGGTGATAGCTTCCTCGGCATGATCCTGCACATAGGCGTTGACCAGGTTCTCGAGGGCGGTGTGGCGTTCAACCTTAGTGGAGTAGTCGGCATCGTTGATCTGACCGGTGAAGTCAAATGCTGATGCGTCGTCAGACACGAACACGTTGTAAGTCATCCACGTGCCGTTGTTTGATCCAGAATTCTGGCGCGGCAGCCAAGCGAAACCATAGAGGTCGGTCGACTGTTTCAGGTCAACCACGAAATAGTGGGTACCGTGAGGTTCGCCGCTTGACCACAGCGAGTGATAGAACGTGGAAGGATCATTGTCGATCATCTTTTCGATCGGACCGCTGGGCAGTTCCATTGTAGGCTCTTCGCAGCAGAATTCGGAGATGGTCCATTTCAGGTCGCCGTCAAAGATGTTGTAGACCATAATCGGCTCAACCTCGCCTTCGATCACCAGAGTGAAGTCGACGATGCAGCCGCCGTCTGAAGCCAGAGTGTTGTTGAGCTGGATGTCAGGCACACCGTTCGGATCGAGCTGGTTCCAGGCGCTCTTGACGCGCATGCGGTAGGTGCCGGGCTTGGCGTCGGCCGGGAGAGTGAAGGAGAACGGAGTGGTGATTTCCCAGTTGTGGATGTTGTTACCACCGGTGTTCTGACCTACATAGCCATCGGAGTTATACCAATAAGTTTCGCTTGCGGTCGGGCACCAGCGGGTGAACGCCACCAAGTCAACTCCGGAACGGAGTTTGTACTGTTGTGCAACCTCGGCGTCAGTGTCAATGTCGAGGAAGTCTCCGGGAGTTGTGTAAGAGAAACCGTCACCTGCCCAGTCAATGTAGGCATAGGTGTGCATCCAGCTTCCGGCACCTCCAGGAGTCACAGTGATGGTGGCGCCGGGCTTGGTGGTGAATGTCTGTTCGCTCTTGTCCCAATAGATGTTGTGGGGAGTCGTCTTCTCCGACTGCAAGCCTTCGATGGTCACGCTGGCAGATTCCATGTCGTCAGACAGAGTCACCGATGACATATAGCGGTCGCTGCGGTTTGTGGTGCCGAGCGAGCTGAGATCATAGTCAACAACGGGATCCGGTTCTTCTTCGCCTTC
>CAMWSS010000025.1 GCA_947177035.1 uncultured Porphyromonadaceae bacterium
CCAAGACAAAATGTAAAGCCGACTTCCATCAGTCCGGCTAAAATAAGTATAATCCAGTTCATAAAAAGGGTATAACAGATTATTACCTATTGAGGGCTGCAAGAAATCGGTTTGTCGCTTGCATAAGCAAGAAATCTCGGCGTCTCCTTCTAAGGTTTTTGCAAAATTACTGCTTTTCCTTGAAATGCGCGACATCTGTGGCCAAACTTTCCTCAGCCTCGCCTATCAAATCTCGCCATGGTATGCAAGGGTGGGTTATTTGTCGCGGTCAAGGAATGCGGTGGATAGTTGCGGGGTGTTCAGCAGGATGGCCGAGTAGTCTTCGATGTTTGTCGCGTTTTCGTCATCTGAGATGGAAACGAAAAAGGTGATTTTGTCAGTGTTTTTTCCGAAAGTTCCGCTTTCTTTTAGTTGTTTCATCGCAAGCATTACGGCATTGATGAAAAAGTCTTGTTCGGGCTGATTTCTGGAATGTTCAAAAAGCAATTTGCTGAGTTTCGACAGTTCGCTGTTCGGGCCGTCGGAGTAGCCCCATTCGTCAGGATGCCATTTGCTTTCGTTGTCTGGTTGATCGTTTTCTTCGGCTTTGAGGTGTTCAATGGTGTTGATTGCAAGAAACAGGGTGAGGCAGTCGCTGTCGGTGACCAGGGCTGCTGTGTATATCTCTTCGTTTCCTATTCGTTTGAGAATGTCATGCAGGTCTTTTTCTGCGGCCACTTTGATTCTTTCGGTCAGGTTCTCATAGAAAAGGTCGGTCTCGTTTGTCTGCTTTGTCGGTGCATCATGGTCGCAGTCTGATGAATTCAGATATTGCAGATGTTCTTTCGCTTCTTCTGAATCGAGTTCGGCGGCATCTTCAAAGTATTGGTATCCAAGTTCGATGTCTTCATCGGTTCCGCGACCGAAAGCGTATGCCACCCCCAGCGCGTTGAGCACTTTCCCTTTGATGCTGTCCCAGAGATTGTCGATGCTCTCTTCTGCTTCCTGAAGATATTCAAGCGCCGCGTCATCGTCCTGCACTACTCCAAGGCCGTCCTGACAGCAAATGCCGAGATAGGCGGCTGCCTGAGATCTGGTGACGTCGCTGCATTTGGGGTTCTCATATGCCTGCTCAAACCATTGCACTGCTTTGGCGTAATCCTGTTCCAGGCTGCCGCATCCTTCAAAATGATAGTAGCCCATCTCAAACTGTCCGGCGGGATGTCCTCCCCTGGCAGCCATTTCATAGAATTGACAGGCGACGTCGATGTTTTCCTCCACGTCTTCACCTGCTTCATAGGTGTGGCCGGCGTTATATGCGCCTTGCGGGTCGCCGCGGTATGCTGCTTTGGCGTAATAGGTCAGTGCTGCCGGATGGTTATTTTTTTCATATCCGAGATAATGTCCATAATTGTTGCAAATGACCGGCGAAATTTCGGCAAGAGTCTGGTAGTATGTCTCGAATACCTCCTGAGCGATGTCGCACAGTCCTGACTTGCGGATGTCGCAGTAATTGCCCCAGCCGGCACATATGCGTCCGTTGAAGCTTCGTTCATACCATTCTTTTGCTATGGGGTAGGCCCATGCGTTGTAATTGTCGACGGATTGGAATTGTTTGGGCAGTTCCGGATCGACAAGCAGATAATCTCCCCAATAATAGACGTTGCCTATCATATAGCAGCAAAACGCATTGCCTTGTTCGGCCTGGCTCAGAATTTCATCGAAGGCCTCCTTGAATGAAGCAAAGGGCATTCCGCGCTGCACGGCGGGGGTGAGATTGCCGCTCCTTACCGCACAGAGCACTCCCGTGGCGCTGCCCATCATGGCGCTTCTTTGCATCAGTTTGGAGGCATTGGCGTCGTCGGGGGTAAAGCCGGCTCCGCTCCACACATATTCTTCGCCCATAAAGCATCGGGCGATGAAAGCAAGTGCGTCGGCATCGCCCTTTTGAGCTGCCTGCATGAGCATTGCGTATCCGCGTCGTATTTCTTCCCGGTCGAAACTCGTCCAGATCAAATCCACGGCTTTTTCTACCGGCTGGCTGTATTTACCGTTCATCGTTGTTGTCTGATTTATTTTCGTTGTCTGAAAATTTGAAAACAAGTTTTTGAAAATAGTCGGTCACGTCAAAGCGCTCCCATTCAGGTGTCGGTTCGGGTAATTTACGTTCGTCAACGAAGTTCCATAGACAGTGGCGTAAAGATGTGACGTCGGTGATGATGGCACGGAATCCAGTCGGGGTCGGTTCTGTCCATTTCACACATTCTACTTTATATCTGGATGTTGCTCCGCTGTCGTCACATCGGTATATGTTTATATATCCGCCATTTGTGCCGGTACAGTCAAAATTCATCCACTTTGACAGTCCGTCTATGATGTTTTCAAGTGCCGCCATGACATCGGCAGAGCCGAAGTGGCGGAAATCCTGGCCATCGACACTAAGATTTGATTCATTTTTGCAGGGTGCGGGGTGCAGTTCTTCGCACGTCCAGTCTGTCATGTCGGGCAGTTCGGCGGAATGGAAGAAGTCGCACATAATGTCGGCCGCCGCATTGCAGGAGACACCGCTCTTGACCATCCGGAGCACAGTTTTTCTGACTCTGAAATATATCGCCATTCGTGAATCGTCATAGAAACTGATGGCAAAACATTCCGATTCACGGATAATCCTGACTGGAATACACTTTTCAATGGTGACATAACCGTTGGTTTCGATTTCATACACGGCCTTCATGATCCGGGCGTCGGTCACATTGCTTGTGCGTTCTTTGCCGTTCCTGCTAATCAGCACATGTTGCGGTTTAAGCATATATGTGCCTCGCGAGTGTTTAGGGTCAAACATTGTTATAATCCGGTTGCTGTAAGCTCTGCTGTCTTCGGCAGAATGCTCATTTTTTATGATTCGCTTTGCGCTGGAAACAGATTGCAGAATCCCTGTTTATAGAACTGATAATACATTTCGACGCGTTCCGTTGTGTCGTTCTCAAGCAGCAGAAGCAGCTCTTTTGCAAATTCAAGTGAAGCCGAGCCATTGGCCGTCACTATGTTTTTGTCGCTGACGGCCTGGGTATGGATATATCCGGCAGGATTGGTGTAATTGTCACCGCCCCAGAGCCTTAGCTGCTCCAATCCGTTGCCGGTGTGTCTGACAGCATTGAGGAAGCCACATTTAGCCATGAAAGAAGCTCCATTGCAGATTGCGCCGACAATCTTTCCTCGTTCAATCGCTTGCCTGACAATCGGCTCGACTTGTGCGGCAACGGGTGTGGCCCATCCAAAGCCGCCAATCAGCACTAATGCCGCATAATCATCGGGCATCGTGTCAAACGAATAATCTGGCATGGTCCTGAATCCGCCGATTGACTTCACCGGTTCCATTGCCGGAGCAACAATCTTATTGATATATTTCGGATTCTCTTTCAGTGCGAACTCATCGGAGGCGATGGCCTGTGAGAGATACACGGTCTCATGCGCTGCATAGTCCGGCAAAAGTATATATAGAATTTCGTTTGCGAGCGGCATTCCGCTGTTCTGACAGGATTTCATTTCCATTATATTGTATTTTCGACTTTCTGAAAATTGAATGGGTTTCTTCGAGCAAATTTACAGCAAAAAAATGAAATATGGAAAAGCATATCCGTCAAGATCGCTGCAAAACATGTCTGGTGGGGTTGCATTGGTGCGCGGTCAAAATCTGCGGTTAGACGTAATGCTTTGTGACATAGCATAAAACGGCATGATGATGTCTGATGCTGAAAGTTTTTTTTCGTGTGCTTGATTTTTTTTGTAACTTTGTAGGCTGAAAAAACATAAGTTAAGGATATGTACAGGACTAATACCTGCGGTGAACTCCGCATAGATTCGGTCGGAGCGACTGTCACTCTGGCCGGTTGGGTGCAAAGAGTGCGCAAAATGGGTGCCATGACCTTCGTGGACCTGCGTGACAGATATGGCATCACTCAGATTGTGTTCAACGTCGAGGTTGATTCCCGGCTTTGTGAAGCTGCCAATCATCTGGGCCGCGAATGGGTGATTCAGGTGACAGGCACAGTGGCAGAGCGCACGGCCAAGAACCCGAATCTGCCGACCGGCGATATTGAAATTATCGCTTCTGAGCTGAATGTCTTAAATTCAGCCCTGACACCACCTTTCACGATCGAGGAAGACACCGATGGCGGTGACGACCTGCGCATGCGCTATCGCTATCTGGATCTGCGCAGACCCAATGTGCGCCACAATCTGGAACTGCGTCATCGCATGGCGATTGCGGTTCGTGATTATCTTGACCGTGAAGGTTTCCTTGAAATCGAAACCCCAATGCTTGTCGGGTCTACTCCGGAGGGCGCGCGTGACTTCGTTGTGCCTTCGCGCATGAATCCCGGCCAGTTCTATGCTCTTCCGCAGTCGCCCCAGACTCTTAAGCAGCTTCTGATGGTCAGTGGTATGGACCGCTACTTCCAGATTGTGAAATGCTTCCGCGACGAAGACCTTCGCGCTGACCGTCAGCCTGAGTTCACTCAGATCGACTGCGAGATGAGCTTCGTGGAGCAGGATGATGTGATCAACCTTTTTGAAGGCATGGCCAAACACCTGTTCAAGACCATCCGAGGCATTGAGATCAAAGAAGCGTTCCCCAGAATGACCTGGGCCGATGCCATGAAATATTATGGCAGCGACAAGCCTGACACACGATTCGGCATGACGTTCGTAGAACTTGACGGAGTGCTGAAAGGCCACGGATTCTCAGTGTTTGACTCTGCGGCATATATCGGTGGCATATGTGCTCCCGGATGCGCTACCTACACGCGCAAGCAGCTTGACCAGCTCACTGAGTTTGTGAAGCGTCCGCAGATCGGCGCAAAAGGCATGGTCTATGCCCGTGTGGAAGCCGACGGCAACGTCAAATCGTCGGTCGACAAATTCTACACACAGGAAACTCTTCAGGAAATGGCCAAGGCGATGGACGCCAAGCCCGGAGACCTGATCCTGATACTGAGTGGTGACGACGTGATGAAGACACGCCGCCAGCTCTGTGAACTGCGTCTTGAAATGGGACGTCAGCTTGGCCTTCGCGACAAAGATAAATTCTCATGCCTGTGGGTGGTCGATTTCCCCATGTTTGAATGGAGCGAGGAAGAAGGCCGCCTGATGGCAATGCACCATCCGTTCACTCATCCCAAAGACGAGGATATCCCGATGCTCGACACTGATCCCGCTGCTGTGCGTGCCGACGCTTATGACATGGTGATCAACGGTGTGGAAGTCGGCGGCGGATCAATCCGTATCCACGACAGCGAGCTGCAGGCCAAAATGTTTGAAATTCTTGGTTTCACCCCCGAGAGAGCACAGGAGCAGTTCGGCTTCCTGATGAACGCATTTAAATTCGGCGCGCCGCCTCACGGCGGTCTGGCCTATGGCCTTGACCGCTGGGTCAGCCTGTTTGCCGGACTTGACTCTATCCGCGACTGCATAGCATTCCCCAAAAACAACTCAGGTCGTGACGTGATGCTTGACGCACCGGCGCCTCTGGAGCAGTCACAGCTTGACGAGCTGCAACTGAAACTTGACGTCAAGAACGACTGACGGGAATGCCTGAAATTGCCGACATAATTGCCGCGATCGAACAGAAAGCTCCGCTGTGCCTGCAAGAGCAATGGGACAACTGCGGGCTGCAGGCCGGCCGGATCCATGTGCCCTGCACTGGTGTTATGGTCTGCGTCGACGTCACAGACCGTGTCATCGACGCCGCCGTATCGGCCGGCTGCAATCTGATCGTGAGTCATCACCCTCTGATTTTCCGCCCGGTCAGGCAGGTCGGCGCTGACTCCTTATTATATAAGGCTATTGTGGCGGGAGTGACGGTATATTCCGCGCATACCTCTCTCGACAATGCCCCGCAAGGAGTGAGCCACGCGATGGCCAGGCAGATCGGTGTGGCCGTGGAGCGTGTTCTTGCTCCGCTCGCCGCTCATCCCGATTGCGGCACCGGAGTTGTGGGACAGCTCCCGCAGCCGATGACTCCGACCGAGTTTGTCGGCCGTCTCAAGCAAGCCTTTGCCCTTGACTTCATCCGCTGTTCTGCCTTTCAGCCTGACCGGATGATCAGCCGGGTGGCATTGGTTGGCGGTGCGGGCGGAAGTTTCATCGCCGACGCCGTCAAATCCGGAGCTGACGCGATCGTCACGGGCGATATCCGGCATCATGACTTCGTTGATCATGAACATGAGATTTTCATGGCCGACATCACCCATTTCGACAGCGAAAAATATGCCAAAGAGATGATTTTACAGATTATCTCAGAAAAATTCCCTAACTTTGCAGCCTTGATTACAGGCCCCGACACTAATCCGATAAATTATCTCTAACCCGAGAAAACATAACCACCAAAGCATGGCAACTAACAAATCAGAACAATCACTGACTGTGGAACAGCGTCTGAGCAATCTATATCAGCTCCAGACCATTCTTACTGAAATTGACCGCATCCGCACAATCCGCGGCGAACTTCCTCTGGAGGTAAAAGACCTGGAAGACAGTGTGGAAGGACTGAAGACGCGTATCGCCAACTTCAAAGCCGAAGTTGATGAGCTGCGCAAGGCCACAGCGGCTGAAAATGCCACCATTGCCGAGGCAAAATCAAAAATAGAAAGATACAAGACACAGCTCGACAGTGTGCGTAACAATAAGGAATACGACATCCTTTCAAAGGAAATCGAATACCAGTCGCTTGAAGTCGAGCTTGCCGAAAAGCATCTTGGAGAATATGCCCGCGCCATCGACACCAAAAAGGCCGAAATAAAAGCCACAGAAGAGATGATGGCTGATTCCCGGCACGTACTTGCCGAAAAACAGGCTGAACTCGAAGAGATCATCAACGAAACCCGTCAGGACGAAGAAGACCTGCGCGACAAAGCCAAAAAACTGGAGCCGAAGATCGATGAGCGTACTCTCGCCGCATTCAAGCGCATCCGCAAAAATGCCCGCAACGGTCTTGGTGTGGTCTACATTCAGCGCAATGCCTGCGGTGGTTGCTTCAACCGCATTCCGCCGCAGAAACAGATGGAGATCAAGATGCGTAAAAAAATCATTGTCTGCGAATATTGCGGCCGCATCCTCATTGACCCGTCTCTGGCCGGCGTTGAAGAGAACTAATTCTCAATTTTCCACATTAATCCTTGCAAATGAAGCTACTTCAGAAAAAACTCGCTGCCTATACCGTACCGCAGGAGGCAAAGGCTGCGGGCATATACCCTTATTTCCGCGCCATTGCTTCGGAACAAGATCCTGAGGTCATTATCGATGGCAAACGCGTGCTGATGTTTGGTTCCAATTGCTACAGCGGACTTGTCAATGATCCTCGAATCAAAGAAGCTGCGATTGAAGCCACCCGAAAGTATGGAACCGGATGTGCCGGATCTCCGTTCCTGAACGGCACCCTTGACCTGCACAAGCAGCTTGAAGCCAGGATTGCCGAATATATCGGCAAGGAAGACGTGATGATCTACTCCACTGGATTTGGCGTCAACCTTGGCGTGGTCAGCTGCCTGACAGGCCGCGAGGACTATATTATCTGGGACGAACAGGACCACGCTTCGATCATCGAAGGTCGACGCCTGTCGTTCAGCCAGTCGCTGAAATACAAACACAACGACATGGCGTCGCTTGAAAAGCAGCTGAGCAAATGTGATCCCGACAAAGTGAAACTCATTGTCACCGACGGTGTGTTTTCGATGGAAGGCGATGTGGCCAACGTGCCCGAAATCGTGCGTCTGGCCAAGAAATACAACGCCACCGTGATGGTCGACGAAGCTCATGGCATCGGAGTGTTCGGCCCGGGAGGACGCGGTGTGTGTCATCACTATGGTCTGGCCGACGACGTTGACCTGATCATGGGCACATTCTCAAAGTCGTTTGCATCGCTTGGCGGTTTCATCGCCACAGATAAGGAAATCACCAACTACCTGCGCCACCATTCGCGTTCCTATATCTTCACCGCTTCGATCACTCCCGCCTCGACTGCAGCAGCTCTCAAGGCCATCGACATCATGATCGCAGAGCCGGAGCGTCAGGAACACCTGTGGGAACTGACACGCTATGCGCTCGACGGTTTCCGCCAGATGGGATGCGAAATCGGTGCGACCACAACGCCGATCATACCTCTGTTCATACGTGATAATTTCAAAACCTTCGCCGTGACTGCCGATCTGCTCAAAGAGGGCATATTCGTGAACCCGGTGGTGTCGCCGGCTGTCGCGCCGCACGACACTCTGATTCGATTCTCTCTGATGGCCACCCACACCCGTGAGCAGGTGACCGTGGCTCTGGAGAAGATACAGAAAGTGTTTAAAGCTCACGGCATTTTGGAATAAATTGCTGGTAGAGAGTGAGTAAACCGAACTCTAAAAAAACAGGACAACCAAAGCGCACTACGCCCGCAGGGGTGTGGGTGCGCTTTGCCATTATCGGAGCCTTATGGCTATGGCTATGCGGCATGGTGCTGGTGTCGCGTCCGCTCACTTTGTGGACTCTCTTTGTTATCGCGGCATCCGGCATAGTGGTGTTTGTGCCGCTTTATAAAAAATATGTGCGGGATGGGAAACGATAAATCACCGATCATCAATTCACCTGAAGAATTGCGGGCGCTTGCTCCCGAAAAGCTTCCTGACGTCTGTGCCGAACTGCGCCAGACGCTGATCAGGCATCTGGCCTCCAATCCGGGGCATTTCGCTTCGTCGATGGGGGCCGTGGATCTCACAGTGGCCCTCCATTATGTGTTTGACACTCCGCGTGACCGCATTGTCTGGGACGTCGGCCATCAGGCCTATGCCCACAAACTGCTGACCGGCAGGCGGGATCGTTTTCACACAAACCGGACTTTTGGCGGAATATGCGGATTTCCGACCCCGGAGGAAAGCCCTTACGACACTTTTGCCGCCGGACACGCGTCAAATTCCATATCGGCCGCCCTCGGCATGAGCATAGCCTCATCGCTTGACAGCGAGCAGCCACGGCGTCACGTCGTGGCCGTGATCGGCGACGCCTCCATTTCGGGCGGTCTCGCCTTCGAAGGGCTTAACAATGTGGCCAACACGCCAAACAACCTGTTGATAATCCTCAACGACAATGAAATGTCGATTGACCACAACACCGGAGCACTCTCGCGTTATCTGTCGGGCTTTAACACCTCCCGACGCTATAACCGCATGCGCTACAAGAGCTATATGTTCCTGCGCCGCATCGGATTGCTCGGTGACGGTTCGCGCGGGCCGCTGATCCGGTTCGGCAACAGCCTGAAAGCGCTCTTCACCCGCCAGCAGAACATCTTTGAAGGACTCAACATCAGATATTTCGGCCCAATCGACGGCAACGATGTCAAAGAAGTCGTGAAAGTGCTTTCAGACATCAAGGACCTTGACGGTCCGAAACTGTTGCATCTGCGCACACGCAAGGGCCTCGGATTTCCGGCTGCCGAAGCCGATCCGGCCACATGGCATGCCCCGGGCAGATTCGATCCGGTCACTGGCATACGCCAGGATTCAGCCAATGGCAACCCTAAATGGCAGGATGTGTTCGGCGAAACGCTGCTCGGACTGGCCGGACGCGACTCGCGCGTCGTGGGCATAACCGCAGCGATGAGCACTGGCACTTCCATCTGCATGATGCAGGAGGCCATGCCCGCCCGCACATTCGATGTCGGAATCTCCGAAGGTCATGCCGTCACCTTTGCCGCCGGACTGGCCAAAGAAGGCAAGAAACCATTCGTTGCAATCTACAGCGCTTTCCTTCAGAGAGCCTATGACCAGATTGTCAACGATGTGGCGCTGCTCAGACTGCCGGTGACATTGTGCATCGACCGCGCCGGAATTGTCGGCGAAGACGGTGCCACACACCATGGAGCATTTGATCTGGCCTATCTCCGCACTGTGCCGGGCATGACAATCGCCGCACCGTCATCGGCCGACCAGCTCCGGTCGCTTATGGTCTCAGCCCTGAATTTCGACGGCCCGATTGCAATACGCTACCCGCGCGGATGCGTGCCCGACTCGCCGGCACAGACCGAGCCGGCCCCCATGCCCGTCGGCAAGGGCTACAAGATGCGCTCCGGTGCCGCTCTCACGTTCCTGACCATCGGACCCATTGCGCACACCGTGGCCGAAGCAACGGCCCTTCTGGCATCGCGTGGCATCGAGGCCGCTCACTTCGACATGATCTTTCTGAGACCACTTGACGATGATATCATGGCCCAGGCCGTAAGTTCAGGCGCGCCGATCATAACGGTTGAAGACGGCATACGTGACGGCGGTCTCGGATCGGCCGTGACCGAATGGCTCTCTGATCATGGCCATAGCGAAATTCCGGTGACGCGTCTCGGCCTGCCGACTGATCATTTCGTGACACACGGATCCTCGTCCCAGCTATATAAACTCTGTGGCCTTGATGTCGGGTCGATAGCTGACACTGCCGCTTCAATTCTGTCGAAATGAAAATATTGATCGCTGGAGCCGGAGAGGTCGGCTCGCATCTGGCAAAATTGCTTACTCGTGAAGAGCAGGAAATAATCCTCGTCGACACAGATGCCGAAAAACTTGACCGTCTGGACTCAAACTATAATTTGCTGACAGTCTGCGGTTCGCCGTCGTCATTCGCCACTCTGGCCGAAGCGCGGGCCGGCAACTGCGATCTTTTTGTGGCCGTGACTCCCTTTGAAACGGACAATGTGGTGGCTTGTGCCGTGGCCAAATCGCTTGGCGCAAGACGCACCGTGGCCCGTATCGACAATTATGAATATATGCTCCCGGAGCATCGTGCGTTTTTCTCGGCCCATGGAGTCGACTCGGTGATCTATCCCGAATATTTCGCCGCGCGCGAGATCGTGACGGCGCTCGAGCGCAACTGGGTGCGACACTGGTTTGAAATGCTCGACGGAAGCCTGATCCTTGTCGGCGTGAAAATACGTGACAACGCCACTCTGGCCGGAATGCAGCTAAAGGACTTCGGCCAGCTTACCCGCCATTTTCATGTGTCGGCCATCAAACGTCGCCATGACACCATAATCCCGCGCGGCGACGACACTATACAGGCCGACGACATCATATACTTCATGACCCGTCCGGAACATCTCGACGAACTGCGCCGGCTCTGTGGCAAGGAGAAGCACTCCATACGCAAGGTGATGATAATGGGCGGATCGCGAATAGCCATACGACTTGCCCGCATGCTGGCCGATACCCACAAGGTCACCATCATAGACCCGTCGCACCCGCAGTGCGTGAGCCTGAGCGAGAAGTGTCCGAAAGCTGAAATCGTATGTGGCGACGCCCGCGACAACGATCTTCTCATCGAGGAAGGAATCCGTTCGACCGACGCTTTTGTTGCGCTCAGCGATTCGTCTGAAACAAATATTCTGGCTTGTCTGACGGCAAAGGAATTCGGTGTACGCAAAACTATTGCCGAGGTGGAGAATATTCAATACATAGGCGAGGCCGAGGCGCTCAACATCGGCACTATCGTCAATAAAAAACTACTGGCCGCAGGTGCTATTTTTCAACTGATGCTCGACGCCGACGCCAATAATGCAAAATGCATGGCGCTTGCTGATGCCGAAGTGGCCGAACTGGTGGCTCGTCCCGACAGCAAGGTGACGCGTGCCAGAGTTCGTGATCTGAATCTGAGTCACGACATGACGATCGCCGGACTGATCCGCAACGGCGAGGGCCTGCTTGTGGCGGGCGACACGCTGATCATGCCGGGTGACCGGGTGGTCGTGTTCTGTCTCAGTGGCGCCATCCACAAAATAGAGCGCCTGTTCAACTGATATTTGAAACGATTGTTTTGCTATGAATCATTCATTGCAGCGCATTAATTTCCCAATGGTGGCACGCGTGATCGGATGGCTGCTTCTGATCGAAGCGGTGTTCATGTGTGTCCCGACTCTGACGGCGCTGCTCTGCCATGAGGCGGCGGCCATGCGCGCGTTCGGACTGCCGGCGGCGCTCACTGCCACTGTCGGTGCCGTCTGCGTGAAGTTTATCAGGCCCCGACGTACCGACATGGGCAAGCGCGAAGGTTTTTTGCTGACGGCGCTGGTATGGGTCGTGTTTTCGCTTTTCGGCATGTTGCCGTTCATGCTCGCCCCTTCTGCCCGGCTCAATCTCTCGCAGGCCTTTTTTGAAGCGATGAGCGGATTCACCACGACAGGATCGTCGCTTGTGGCCGACACCGACTCGCTGTCATGCGCTGTTAATATATGGCACTGCCTGAGCCAGTGGATCGGAGGACTCGGAATCATCATTTTCACTCTTGCGGTGATCCCGATGTTCAACACTTCGGGCGGCATGCAGATGTTCAGCGCCGAGGCCACCGGAATAACGGTCGATAAAATTCGCCCGCGGATTTCGTCGACAGCCAAAGAGATGTGGGCCATGTATCTGGCTCTCACGCTGTTGCTCTTTGCCTTGCTGTGGGCCGGTCCGATGGACGGATTCACTGCGGCATGCCACGCCATGGCGACTATGAGCACCGGCGGATTCACCACCGCCAATGCCGGAGTGAGCACCTGGGCCACTCCATATGTCAAGATCGTGCTCACCGTGTTTATGTTCATCGGCGGCGTGAACTTCGCCATCATATATCGCACACTTCACGGCCAGTTCGCATCCGTGGCCTCCAATGATTCGCTGAAGACATTCGTGCGCATTATCCTGTTCGGCTCCATTGTCACCGCGCTGTGCGTGATTGCCTCAGGGCGGGTGGAGTCGTGGCAGAGCGTCACCATAGACCCGCTGTTTCAGGTGGTCAGCTGCATGACTTCCACCGGATATGCCTTGCCTGCATTCACTTCGTGGGGACCGGCCGCGGTGGGTATCGGCTTTCTGTTGATGTTTTCGGGCGGATGTGCCGGATCGACGAGTGGCGGAGCCAAGATTGACCGCCTGGTCTATCTGTTTAAATACCTGTCCAACCAGATGCGCCTCACGCTCCGCCCCAACGCAGTCTGCCCGGTCATCATCAACAACCGGGTGGTCCACTCCACCACAGTCAATAAAGTCGTGGCGTTTCTGTGCATCTGGGTTATTGTGATTGTGGCCGGATCCATAATCCTATCGATGCTCGGCATGCCTCTCCAGGCTGCATTCTACTGCTCCTTCTCCGCCATATCCAATGCCGGGTTTGAATCGTTTGCCTATGAATACAACAACGCTCCCGATGCGGGCCTGTGGGTGCTTTCGGCCATCATGCTGATCGGCCGTCTGGAGATATTCACCGTCTTGATTCTGTTTACGCGCACTTTCTGGCACCGCTGAGCGGCGAGGAGAGTGAGTGACGCTGCTCAGCGTATGCCGCGAAGAAAGTCTGCGCCCGACATCGCGCGCTTGCCGGCAGGCTGCACCTTTGTCAGCTCCAGCGGACCGTCGGCGCATTCCACATACAGCCGGTCAGAATGACTCTCTGCAGGCACTGCCGCTTCCAGCACTTTCAGCTCTGTTCCGTGGCATGCTATGCGCGCGGCAGGGTAGGGTGAAAGTCCGCGAATGTGATTGCGCACCTGTTCGCGGCTCTTCGACAGATCGATCATGCAGTCTTCGCGAAAAATCTTCGGCGCAGCCGAAGCCTCCTCGTCGGGCTGTTTGCGCGGAGTGGCCGTTCCGTTGGCCAGATCCTCGAGTGTGGCCACTGTCACTCTGGCGCCAAGCTCCATCAGCCGGTCATGGACTGAACCGACATTTTCGTCGGGGCCGATCGTTATGCGCTCCTGGCGCAGAATGTCGCCGGTGTCGATCTCATGCTTGAGCAGGAAAGTGGTCACGCCGGTCTCGGTGTCGCCGTTCATCACCGCGCGGTTGATCGGAGCGGCACCACGATAGCGAGGCAGCAATGACGCATGAAGATTGAAAGTGCCCATCGGAGGCATGGCCCACACCGCCTCCGGCAGCATGCGGAACGCGATCACCACAAACAGGTCGGCTCCGATGGCCCGCAGCGCATCCAGAAACTCCTGGTCGCGCAGCTTTTCCGGCTGCATCACCGGAATGCCGTGCTCTGTGGCATATTGCTTCACGGCCGACGGCAGCAACTTGTGGCCGCGGCCTGCCGGCTTGTCGGTGGCGGTGACAACTGCGGCCACCTCATGGCCGGCGCGGATAATGGCGTCGAGGCTCGGCACCGCAAATTCGGGAGTGCCGAGAAATACTATCTTAAGCTTTTTCATCGGTGTTTGTCGTGGGGGTTGCCTGGCTGGCCAGAGCCTGCCAGAGTGTGTCGTCAGGCACAGGGGCCGTCAGAGAAATCGTTTTGCCGCTCACCGGATGTACGAATTCGATATGACGTGCCATCAGCGAGATCGATCCGTCGGGGTTAGAGCGTTTGTCGCCATATTTGAGATCGCCTTTCACCGGACACCCGATGGCCGAGAGCTGCACTCTGATCTGGTGTTTGCGTCCGGTTTCCAGATTGATCTCAAGAAGATGGTAGCGTTCTGACGATGCTATGTGTCTGTAGCTTAGCCTGGCTTCCTTGGCGTTGGCCGACGGGGTTGTCGAGGCATAGCTCTTGTTGTTGCGCTCCGTCGTCGTGATGTGGTGAATCAGCCTGTCTGACTCCTTGGGGGGTGCAAAGCGTGTTATGGCCCAGTAGGTCTTGTGGACGGCGCCGGATCTGAACAGCTCGTTCATGCGTGTCAGAGCCTTTGATGTCTTGGCGAACACCACAAGGCCCGACACCGGCCGGTCAAGCCGGTGAACCACGCCACAGAACACGTTGCCGGGCTTGGCATAAGTGTCTTTGATGTATTTTCTGACATCTTCGACCAGAGGGCGGTCGCCGGTCTTGTCGCCCTGGACGATCTCGCCCGACTCCTTGTTGACGACGATTAAGTGATTGTCTTCGTAGATGACTTGCATTGACAGTGGTTAAGGATAGAACCTATAAGACTCGGGGACGAGCCTTATAGGTTCTAAAATGATGATGTCGGCGTTGTTTATTTGGCAATCGGGCATCCGGCGCATTTTGCGGCAATTTCCGTGAAGAAATCGTTGCCCTTGTTGTCAACAAGGATGAATGCGGGGAAGTCTTCGACTTCAATTTTCCAGATGGCTTCCATGCCGAGTTCAGGATATTCGAGCAGTTCCACCTTCTTGATGGAGTTGGCTGCCAGAATGGCTGCCGGACCGCCGATCGAGCCGAGGTAGAAGCCGCCGTGTTTGTGGCAGGCGTCGGTCACTTGCTTCGAGCGGTTGCCTTTTGCGATCATGATCATGGAGCCGCCTGCGGCCTGGAACTGGTCTACATATGAATCCATGCGGCCGGCAGTGGTCGGGCCGAACGAACCCGATGCCATTCCTTCCGGAGTCTTGGCCGGTCCGGCATAATAGATGGGATGCTCTTTCAGATACTGGGGCATCTCCTCGCCGCGGTCAAGGCGTTCCTTGATTTTGGCGTGGGCAATGTCGCGGCCAACAATGATGGTGCCTTTGAGGCTCAGGCGGGTCGAAACAGGATATTTGTCAAGTTCGGCGAGAACTTCGGGCATCGGACGGTTGAGATCGATTTTAACCACGTCGCCTTCGCCGGCCTTGCGCAGCTCTTCGGGAATCAGTTCGCCGGGGTTTGAGTCCAGTTTTTCGATCCAGAGACCATTGCGGTCGATCTTTGCCTTGACGTTGCGGTCAGCCGAACAGCTCACGCCCATACCGATGGGACACGATGCACCGTGGCGCGGCAGGCGGATCACTCTGATGTCGTGGGCAAAGTATTTTCCTCCGAACTGTGCGCCGAGACCGATTTTGCGTGAAGCTTCGAGCAGTTCTTTTTCCAGCTCGATGTCGCGGAATGCGTGGCCCAGTTCATTGCCCTGAGTGGGAAGCGAGTCAAGATATTTGACCGATGCTTTCTTCACCACCTCAAGATTCTTTTCAGCCGATGTGCCGCCAATGACGAATGCGATGTGATAGGGCGGGCACGCTGCGGTGCCGAGAGTCTTCATCTTTTCGACCAGGAAGGGCACCAGGGTCTTGGGGTTGATCGTGGCCTTGGTCTCCTGATAGAGATAGGTCTTGTTGGCCGAGCCGCCGCCTTTGGCCACAAACAGGAAGTGGTATTCGTCGCCTTCGCCTGCATGGATATCGATCTGTGCCGGGAGGTTGCAGCCGGTGTTGACTTCGTCATACATGGTCAGGGGCGCGTTTTGCGAGTAGCGCAGATTGCAGCCGGTGTATGTGTCGAACACGCCGTGCGAGATCTGCTCTTCGTCGCAGCAGCCTGTCCACACCTGCTGGCCTTTGGTGGCGTGGCAGATGGCAGTGCCTGTGTCCTGGCAGAACGGAAGCTGTCCCTTGGCCGCGATTTCGGCGTTGCGGAGCATGGTCAGTGCCACGAATTTGTCGTTGGCGCTGGCTTCAGGATCGTTCAGGATTTTGGCCACCATTTCATTGTGTTCGCGGCGCAGCATGAAAGCGTTGTCGTGGGTTGCCTGACGGGCCAGAACACGCAGAGCTTCCGGGTCAACGACCAGCATTTCATGGCCGCCCCAGTTCTCCACCTTCACATAGTCTTTTGTCAGAAGATAATATTCAGTCGTATCCGGGCCAAGCGGAAACATTTCCTGATATTTGAATTCTTTGCTCATATGAGGTTTGATATTGTGATAATTAATTATTAGGTTCAGAAGTTGTAGCCTGCTGTGAACTGCCACATTTTGTTGTGGCCCTTCACTCCGGCTCTAAGCATCGGGTCGGCGTTGGGGTCGTTGCAGGCGTCGGTGCCGAGAATGTCACGACAGCCGGCCAGATAGTGGGCGCTGATAATGAAATCGCCGAACGACACTCCTGCGCCCATCTTGAAGCCCCAGTCAAAACGGTGGCTCACGCCTCCGTTGCCGAAATAGTCGCGCTTGTGGCGACGGTCGGCCGGATTGCCTGTGTTGCCGTCATAGCGGTTGACGGTATATTTTTCATGTCCGCCGAATCCCCATGCGAAATATGGGCCGACTTCGCCGATCAGCTTGATGTGTGGCCCACACTCGAATTTCATTGACGCCATGACCGGCACCTGGATGTAGTGGGCCACTGATGTCGAGGTGGTGATGGAGGCAAACGGCAACGGTTGATCGACGTCTGAGCCGATGCTGACGCGCTTGAACCCGTGTGATGCCGACGAGTAAAAAATACCTGGCTGTATGGAAATATATTGCCTGATGTTAAGGTCGGCGACGAATCCGGCCGTGACCCCTCCGCGCCAGTTGGGAGAGTACATTTCGATCGCAGGCATCAGCGAAGCCTCGTTTGTCGAGGTGTTGCTCACATTTCCGCCTATGCGTACACCGAAGCTGACCGGACGGTCAGCCGGAGCGGTGTTGATGACAATCTGAGCCGATGAACTCGATATTCCCGCCACGATAGCTATGCAAGTGCTTAACAAATAGCGTTTCATTTTCAATGATTTGATTCAGTTATTACTGCAAATTAACGAAAATTTTCCCAATTCACCAAATTTTGCATCATTACGCTTTTTCATAATTCGGGAATCTTCTGATTTGCCGTTCCATACCGCTGTTGGCTCATTTCAGCCGGCGGCTATGGCCTTGGCCAGTCTGCGGAAGTCGGCGATGGATCCGAAGCAAGTTATGCGGTCTCCTTTTTCTACTGTCAGAGCGGGGTCCGACAGATCCAGTATGCGTGGAGTTCGGGCGCTTATTCCAAGCAGGTTGCGCCGTTGGCTTGTGCGTGTGGCCGCTATTACAGACAATCCGTATTCGCTGCTGATTTCCAGCGATGAATATGGTTCGCCGGCCATGCTGTCGGGCACCGGAAATTCGATCACTGAAGCATCGTTGGTTATGCGGAGCACCCGTGTGGTGTCGCCCAGCGACATTTCCTGCGTCAGGTCAAAAGCTGCACGCTGTTCAGGCGTGATGATGCGTTCAACCTGCAGTCCCTCGAGAATAGCCTGATGGATTTCGTCGACAGCCCGGGCGAATATGCGCTTGACTCCGAGTTTTTTCAGCAGAGCCACCGTCTTGATCGAGGCGCCGAAGTTTTCGCCGATTGCCACGATCACAAGGTCTACTCCGGAGATTGGCAGCGCGCATAGCGCCGCTTCGTCAGTGCTGTCGGCTATGTAGACGGTCGATATGTAGTCTTTGACTGCTTCAACAAGCGTTGGCCGGATGTCGGCGCCGATCACTTCGTTTCCGCTGTCGGTGAGGTCTTTGGCGAGGTTGGACCCATAGATTCCAAGTCCGATTATAAGACATTTCATAGATTCAGGATATTATGATGTTGTCTGATGGATATTGCAGCGCCGAATATCTGCGCATGCCGATGACTCCGGCCAGCAGCGACAACAGTCCCATGCGGCCGATGAACATTGCCAGGCAGAGCAGCATTTTTGCCGGAATGCCGAGAAGCGGTGTGGCTCCGAGCGACGAGCCGACGGTGAACAGTGCCGAACAGCTCTCGAAGATCAGCATGCGGGCAGGCAGTTCTGGCTCTATCAGCATCAATGCGATGGTGAATGCCACGTAGCTCAGAATGGCCAGCATAATAACCGATTGGGCGCGGTTGACCGATGCGGCTGAAAGGGTGCGGTTCCAGGCTGTGACGCGGTCAGATCCGCCGATGGTGGAGCGCATGTGCAGCCAGGCGGTGGCGATGGTGTTGACCTTGATGCCGCCGGCGGTGGATTGTGATGCTCCGCCGATGGCCATTAAAAACAGGAGCATGACGATGGTGACGTTCAGAAAACCGGATGGTGCCACCGACGAAAATCCTGCCGAGCGTGGTGTCACGGCATTGAACAGCGACTGCACGGTCTGTTGCCACGGCGACATTCCGGCCAGGCTGTTGTGGCGTTCGAGCAGGAAGAAACCCACGGTGCCGGCCAGCAGTAGCCAGCCGGTTGTGACGAGCACGACCCGGGTGTTGAGGTTCATCAGATGGATTGGACTTGGCCCGGCATGTCTGCGCCGCAGCCGGAGCAAGAGCCGGTGGAGCGACTGGATCATGGCGTCGCGGGCATTGACCAGAATGGGGTATCCGATGCCGCCGCTGACCACCAGCACCGACGTGATCAGATAGATCAGCTGGTTGCCGTGGAGCAGGGCCGGATTGGACAGTCCGCCAGGCAGGGTGGAGAATCCTGCGTTGCAGAATGCCGAAATGGAGTGAAAGGCCGAAAAAGCTATCTCGTCACCGAGTGTCATTCCGGGAATCACGTCGTGGATGCTCCAGAACACGGCGACGGCGCCGAGGGCTTCGACCGAGAGTGTGAACAGGAAGATGAGCATCAGGGTGGGGAGCAGCGTGTTGATCGTCTTGCTATAGATCATGTCCTTGACCATCAGTTGCGAGTAGATCGAGGCTCCTCCGCTGAAAAAGAGGGCGAACACGCTGGTGAAGGTCATCACTCCGAGTGCCCCGACCTGCATCATCACTGCTATGATCGCCGAACCGAGCGGGGTGAACGTGGAGGCAACGTCGACTGTGGTCAGGCCGGTGATGCACACTGCCGAGGTGCTCACAAACAGGGAGTCGGCGAAGCTGATGCCGCCATAGGTGCATCTTGGCATCATGAGCAGCAAGCTGCCTGCGACGATGAAAAACAGAAACGACACAGCCAGGATCATCGACGGATTCAGACGCCGTCCGAGTGCCTTGATTGTCAGAAAACAGAGTATGACCGCTGAATATGTGGCCATTATTCCGGTGGTGAAGAGCGGGGAATACATCACCCCGTCAAGCCACGGGATCCACGGTTGGACTGGCCGCGGATACATCCACGGCAATATGGTCAGCAGCATGGCTATGTCGATCAGCCATTTCACCGGCCTGTTTTCGCGCAAGGCGGCGCGTGGAGCGAAGATGATGCTGAACAGTATGTTGGCGACAAACACACCCTGGGCCACACGCATCCATGGGCGTATGTCGGCCAGAGCTATGGTGTCGCGGTCAAATCCGGCATACAGGGCTATCAGGGTCAGACACATCACGGCCGCTATGGCCGAGATAGCTTCCAGACACACCGAAAGCACACGCAAAGTTTCGGTGAACCGACGTTCAAACCTTGCGTATGCTTTCCGTAATCTGGCCATAATTATGGCTTATTTTGTCAGCTTGAAGCCGGCGCAGATGCCGTCATAGCTTTCGAGCAGCTTGGTCATGGTGCCGATGGAGGCGCTGCCGGTGACCGAGCCGACGGTCTTTACGATAGTGATGAGTTTGCTGACGTCAAACATGAGCGACATGGAGTTTTTGCCGGTCATGGTGACGTATGCCGTCATGGAGCCGAGCTTGATTGATTTGAGTGCCTGGAAGGTGAAGATGATGTCGCCGTTCTCGGCTTTCTCGATCACGCCGCTTGCTCTGAGTTTGCCTGACTGCATGACGAATGTCTGGTCCTCGTTGATGGTGAGCACCAGGTTGGTCAGGCGGAATTTCTCATAATAAGGTTCCAGTTTTCCCTCCACGACTCCGGCTGCGGCTGCGCCACCTGCCTTTTGCAGAAAATTGTCGCTTTTGAAGCACACGGCAGGTCCGGCATATTTCCACACTCCGGTCATTGACTTCGGGTTGATGTCGTCGGTCGAGATCAGCCCTCCGAGCACTCCGCCCAGAATGTCGCCGAGTCCTCCGGCTTTGCTGTCGGATTTGTCATCTGATGACGACGAACCTGCGCCGGCCAGGCCGCTGAGCAGGTTGCCGAGAGGAGAGTCTGATGTCTGGACTGCTGATGAGGTGAACGAAGTGGCCACGAACAGAGCCATGGCGGCAAAAATTTTGAATTTCATAAAATATGTGTGAGAATTTAGCTAATTTGCTGCAAAGATAGCAAAATGACGCCGTAGATTAAAGAAAATTAGGGATTTTTTGGTTAAAATCCCTAATTCATATGCGAATGATTATCAGTCAACCTGGATCACG
Organism: uncultured Porphyromonadaceae bacterium; assembly: GCA_947177035.1. Taxonomy (GTDB): domain Bacteria; phylum Bacteroidota; class Bacteroidia; order Bacteroidales; family Muribaculaceae; genus UBA3263. The sequence continues at coordinate 20,895 of CAMWSS010000025.1, forward strand.
ACCACTCCCGAAGTGCTCCAGAAGGCATCGGGATTGGTGATCACGAATGTCTTCATTCCGTTTTCGCTCTCTTCAAACTTATAGGAATCTTCAGGCTGCTTGGTCAGCACTTTACCTTTCTTAGAGTCGAGCGGAAGCGAGCGCAGGGTGCGTCGGTCGGCGCGCTGCATGTAGCTTCTGTCGAAGTCCGACGGCAGCACTTTTGTCTTTCGGAGGAATCCACCCCCTTCAATGATGTCATGCTCCTTGAGTTCCTGCTTGGTGCCGATCACATAATAGACGGCGTTCAGTTCGTCGATGGCGTCGGTCAGCGCCTGTTCGGCCTGGTTGATTCCGGCTTTGAGTGAGTCGTTCGACGTGTGGAGCGAGTCAATAGTGTCGTCGAGTGCGGCGATGTGTATGTTGGCAGCCTCAAGGCTCTGGCGCAGTTCGGCCACTGTGGCAGCCTGCTTGTCCATCTGCTGGCGCAGCTGCGCTATCTGGCGGTTCAGTTTTTCCTGTGCGGCCGAGTTGCTTTGAGCGAGCTGGCGTTCAAGCGCATCGATGCGGTGGCGGCGCTCCTGCAGTCCGCGCTGTATCGCTTCCATCTGCTGGCGCAGTCGTTCGCGTCCTGATGCGTTTTCCTGATTGATCGGGGCTTCGACAAGCTGTTCGAGGGCGGTGATCTGATCCATGCCCACGGTCACGTCGTAGAGCAGAGTGAACAATGAGTCGGAATTTGCCAGAGCGGTGCGAAGAGAATCGTCAAGTTCATGGTTGCGTGCCTCTTCCTGCTGCAATTTCGTGTTGCCGCATGATGCTAACGCGATGACTGCGGCGGCTGATGCGGCGGCCAAAAGAAGTTTTTTCATTTGATTGACAGTTGTGGTGAATTAAATGTTGCTTTTGTATTTGTTCTGATGGGCGCCTCTTGGTTCGGCTTTCTTCCCGTCGATAACTATAACGATTTCACCCTTGGGTTGGTTCACTGCAAAGAAATCAGCCAGCTCTCCGAGAGTTCCGCGGTGGGTGGTGTCGTGGAGTTTGGAGATTTCGCGACACACGGCCGCGTCGCGGTCTGGACCGCATGCTGCGGCAAGCTCCGCCAGCGTTCGGGCCAGACGCAGCGGCGATTCATAGACCACGAAAGTGCGTGGTTCGGCGGCGAGTTCCGCCAGGCGAGTGGCCCGCCCTTTTTTCTGTGGCAGAAAACCCTCGAACACAAACCTGTCGCAGGGCAGGCCGGAATTGACCAGCGCCGGAATCAGCGCCGTCGGACCTGGCAGGGTTTCCACTTCAAGTCCGCGCGTGCGGCACTCGCGCGACAGCATGAAGCCCGGATCGGAGATGCCGGGAGTGCCGGCGTCGCTCACCAGAGCCACCGTCTCGCCCGCGGCGATGCGGTCGGCTATGGGCGTCGAAGTGGAGTGCTCATTGAATTTGTGGTGACTGATCATCGGGGTGCCGATGTCAAATTTTTTCATCAGCACCGCGCTGGTGCGGGTGTCTTCCGCCAGAATCACGTCGGCATTGCGGAGCACTTCGACCGCTCTCGGGGTCATGTCGCCGAGATTGCCCACCGGGGTGGGCACGATGTATAGTTTGCCGGCCATGTTTCAGAGAATATTTGCCGGGCGGTCGCTGAACCGGCGGCGCACCACTGCCAGAAAGTCAGCCACGTCGTCGTTGGCCGGATTCCATCCAAGATCCACAAACAGATACTCTTCGGCTTCCTCAGCCGAGGCCATGGCGCCGAGCAGTTCCAGCGTGTCGATCATCTCGGCGTCGCTGTTGCCGAACAGCTCGCGGCGAAAGCGATAGCGGTCGTTGAGAGTAAAGGCCCATTGCCGGCGGGGTGTGGCGCTCTCGGCCTGTGAGTCGGTTTCTGCGCCGTCGGTCGGCTCGGCGGCTGCGATGTCGATGTCGTCATCGTCATCGTCGGCAGGCGTGGCGTCGCCGGCCATCTGCTGGTCGGCCGCAAGTGCCGCCACACGCTCTTTCAATTCAGCCAGTCCGGCTGTCAGAGCGTCGATTTTTTCCATTATTTCCTGAATCTCGGTGCTCATGTCGTGAATATATTTGGCGTCAAAGTTATGATAAAAATAGGTAAATTGAAAATATTTTGCTAATTTTGACGCGTTATAATGAAAAATGCGTTTATAACAATCTTAATCATGGATGACTTCTCCGACTTGTTTAATGATTTGCTGCAATCCTGCGGTAGTGTCGACATAGCTGAGGCCGAGTTCAAAAGAATGATAGCCGACAGCCAGTCGCTGCGTGCCGACTATCGTCGTTGGTGCAGCGAATACGGTTATACCGAGCGGCGCGGTTTTCTCGACTATGCCGAAGAGTTTCTGGATGAACAGAACTCCAAACTGGACACACTCACTGACTATGACAATCAAGACTGACATATCAAAATCATCGACCGACTGTCGCGATCAGCTGTCGTCACGCAGGCTTCCGGCCGAATGGGAGCCTCATTCTGCCATTCTGATGGCCTGGCCTCACGCCGACACCGACTGGAACTATATGCTTGACGAAGTGCAGGAGTGTTATCTCCGTATTCTTGAAGCGATAGCCGCGGAAGAGACCGTGATTTTGCTGGCGCCCGACGTCAGCAGCCTTCCGCAGCTTCCGTCGGGGGTGGTGCCTGTTGAAATTCCGACAAACGACACCTGGACGCGTGACTATGGCCCTCTTTGTGCCGAATTGCCTGACGGATCCCCGCTGATCCTTGATTTCCGGTTCAACGGCTGGGGACTGAAGTTTGCCGCGTGTCACGACAATCAGGCCACTCGCCGGCTGATTGAAAAAGGGGTGTTTCGCGGACACTATGAATGCTGCGAGGATCTGGTGCTTGAAGGCGGATCGCTGGAGAGCGACGGACGCGGCACTCTGCTCACCACCCGCTGCTGCCTGATGGCGCCTAACCGCAACGAACCGATGGGCGCTTCCGGCATTGAAAAAGAGATATTGCGCCGCACCGGCGCACGCAAACTGCTGTGGGTCGACTATGGATCGCTGGCTGGCGACGACACCGACGGACACGTCGACACGCTGTGCCGACTGGCTCCGGGCAACACAATAATATATACAGGATGCTCTGATCCCGGCGACGAGCATTATGACGGGCTGACGCGCATGGCCCGACAGTTGCGGCACCTCACTGATGCCGACGGACAGCCTTTCAACCTGGTTGAGCTGCCTTTGCCCGACCCGATGTTTGACGCCGACGGCGAACGCCTTCCGGCCACCTATGCCAACTATCTTGTGCTTAACCGGTCGGTGCTCATGCCCACATATGGCCAGCCCCGCAAAGATCGCCTTGCCGCTGACACGTTGCGCATCGCTTTTCCCGACCGCGAGATCCGCACAGTTGACTGCCAGGCCCTTGTCAAGCAGCATGGTTCGCTTCACTGCGCCACCATGCAACTGCCAGAAAGTATCATCACGTTTCTATGAAAATAGGTATTATACAACAGCATAATTCGGCCGACAAGGCTGAAAACCAGCGTCGCATAGCCGATGCCGTGCGCAGCCTCGCCGCTTCGGGCGCAAGGCTGATCGTCAATCGTGAACTTCACGACTCGCTCTATTTCTGCCAGACCGAAAATGTCGACCTTTGCTCGCTGGCCGAGCCGATTCCCTCGGCAACGACCGAGTTCTACTCATCGCTTGCCCGCCAGACGTCGACCGTGATCGTCACCTCGCTGTTCGAGCGCCGCGCTCCAGGCCTATACCACAACACGGCCGTGGTCTTCGACTCCGACGGTTCTGTTGCCGGACGCTATCGCAAGATGCACATACCCGACGATCCGGCATATTATGAAAAATTCTACTTCACTCCGGGCGATCTCGGTTTCAAGCCGATCGACACCTCTGTGGGCCGTCTCGGAGTGCTCGTCTGCTGGGACCAGTGGTATCCCGAAGCCGCACGCCTGATGGCTCTGGCCGGCGCCGAGATCCTGATATATCCTACCGCCATCGGCACTGAAAGCACTGACACTCCCGAGGAGCAGGAGCGCCAGCGTCAGGCGTGGATCACCGTGCAGCGCGGACATGCCATTGCCAACGGACTGCCGGTGGTCACGGTCAACCGCACCGGTCATGAACCGGATCCTTCCGGACAGACCAACGGCATCTCATTCTGGGGAAGCAGCTTCGTTGCCGGTCCGCAGGGCGAATTCCTGCATCAGTCGCCGATCGTCGAGGAAGATTGTGTGGTTGTCGACGTCGACATGGACCGCTGCGAGCAGGTGCGCCGCTGGTGGCCATTCCTGCGCGACCGGCGCATCGACGCATATTCCGGTCTGGTCAAACGCTATCTCGACGAGTGATGTCGCCGCGTGTCATCAACATTGTGGTGGCGGCCGGCTCTGGCAGCCGCTTCGGCTCCGAACTTCCGAAGCAGTTTTGCCGATTGGGCGGACGCAGCGTGCTCGACCATGCCCTGGAGCGGATTGAAAACGCGCTGCCCGGATCGGTGACCGTTGTGGTGCTGTCGCCGCAGTTCATGGACCGGGCCGCCGGACGCATGGCCGTGGCGGGCGGGGCCAACCGGTGGGAGTCGGTCAGAAACGCCATCGAGGCCACTGCCGGAATCGAAGCCGATGTGATCACAGTCCACGACGGCGCGCGCCCGCTGCCGTCGGCCGGCATGATCATGCGTGTGGTCGAAGCCTGTGGCAGACATCATGGCGCCATTCCGGTTGTGGAAGTGACCGACTCGCTGCGCCGCGTCGACGGGACTCCGGTGGATCGCGCCGCATTCCGCGCCGTGCAGACTCCACAGGCATTCCGCGCCGATCTGCTCCGCCGGGCCTACACTCTCCCTTACAGGCCGGAGTTCACCGACGACGCTTCCGTCATGACCGCGGCCGGATTCTCCGACATCGCCATGGTTGACGGCGACCCCATGAACATCAAGATCACACGCCCTGCCGACATTGAAGTTGCCGAAGTATATCTGACGCATGGCGCCCGACGCTGACGTTAAATTCATAAAAGGCATAGGCCCGGCCAGAGCAGAGCTCATCGGCCGGGAACTCGGCATCCGCACGGTGTCGGATCTGCTCCGTCATTATCCGTCGGGCTATGCCGACCGCTCGCGCATCTACCGCATCGCCGACCTGAGCGGAAGCGATCTCCCGGCCGTGCAGCTCAAGGGGCGCTTCATTTCGGCGTCGCTGGCGGGCGAAGGCTCAAAGACCCGCCTTGTCGCAGCTTTTTCCGACGGCACCGGAGTGATCGAGGTCGTGTGGTTCCGGCAGATAAAACAGATACGCCAGGCGCTCAGCCCCGATACAACATACGTGATTTTCGGAAAGCCGACGGAATACAACCGCCACTGGCAGATAGCCCATCCGGAGATCGACACCGAGTCTGCGGCCGCCGACAAGACCGGACTGCGCGGCATATATCCGCTCACCGACAAGTTGCGCAACCGAGGGGTAACCTCGCGCACCATCGCCACCTGGATTTCAAACGTGCTGGCCGCAAGGCCCCGCCTGGAGGAGGTGATCCCCGACAACGTGCTGGCCGGATATGGGCTTATGCCGATCAACGACGCCATACGTGCCGTCCATCGGCCTGAAAACATGGTCGAACTGGAGCGGGCGCGCTTCCGGCTGAAGTTTGAAGAGCTGTTCTTTCTGGAAATCAACATTCTGATCTACTCGCGCACGCGCAGCCGCTCGCTGCTTGGCCACCGTTTCGAGAGGGTGGGGCGCTTTTTCAACGATTTCTACACCCAGTGTCTGCCGTTTGAGCTGACCGGGGCGCAGAAGCGGGTGATCCGCGAGATCAGGGCCGACATGAACACCGGACGCCAGATGAACCGGCTGCTGCAGGGCGACGTCGGCAGCGGAAAGACCCTTGTGGCCCTGCTCACCATGCTCATTGCCATCGACAACGGATCGCAGGCATGCCTGATGGCGCCCACGGAGATCCTTGCCACGCAGCATTTCCAGTCGATCTCCGAGCTGGTTGCGCCGATCGGCGTCAACGTGAAGCTGCTCACCGGTTCAACCCCGCGCCGCGAGCGCGAGGAGATTCACCGGCAGCTGGCCGACGGATCGCTCCACATTCTCATCGGCACCCATGCCGTCATTGAAGACTCTGTCAGGTTCGCGCGGCTCGGATTCGTGGTCATCGACGAGCAACACCGCTTCGGTGTGGCCCAGCGGGCAAGGCTCTGGAGCAAGGCCGCTGTCGCCCCTCACGTGCTGGTCATGACGGCCACGCCGATTCCGCGCACTCTCGCCATGACGGTCTATGGCGATCTCGACGTCAGCGTCATCGACGAGCTGCCGCCGGGGCGCAAGCCGGTGCAGACGGTGCTTCGCTATGACGCCCAGCGCCAGCGGGTCTATGACGGAATCCATGCGCAGCTTCTGCAAGGACGCCAGGTCTATATTGTCTACCCCCTGATCGATGAAAACGAAAAATCCGACATGCGTTCGCTTGAAGAGGGTTATGAGTTCATTGCCCATCTGTTCAAAGACTTCAAGGTGGCCTGTGTCCACGGGCGCATGAAGCCGGCCGACAAAGACCGGCAGATGGCCAGGTTCGTGTCGGGCGAGGCCCGCATCCTTGTGGCCACGACTGTCATCGAGGTCGGGGTCAACGTGCCCAACGCTTCGGTGATGGTGATCGAGAATGCCGAACGTTTCGGCCTTTCGCAGCTTCATCAGCTGCGTGGCAGGGTGGGGCGTGGAGCCGACCAGAGCTACTGCATCCTGATGTCGCGCGAGTCCATTTCGTCCAACACCCGCAAGCGCCTTGAGATCATGACTTCGACAACCGACGGGTTCATCGTGGCTGAGGCCGACCTCAAGCTTCGCGGCCCCGGCGACCTCGAAGGCACAATGCAGAGCGGCCTGCCGATCGAGCTGAAAATGGCGTCGCTGGTCTCCGACGGCCAGATTGTCGAGGCGGCACGCCGCGCCGCATCCGCCCTGCTCGATGCCGATCCTGATCTGGAGCGGCATCCGGCCATACGCGCCCGCCGCGAGGCCCTCTATCCCGCTGCCTGCGACTGGTCTCGCATCAGCTGACGGCCAACCATCTGAGGATCAGTGTTCTGCGCGCGGAATTTGCGCAATCTTAAAAAATGTTGTACCTTTGCGGTAAAATAAACCCCCTATTATAACACATCACATATCACACACGAAAAACTATGAAAATAGCTTCGCGATTTTACCGCTCTGCCGCGATTGGCTCAGCGGTTGCTCTGGCAGTTGGCTTGAGCGGGTGTATCGATGACAAGTATGACCTGAGTGATATCGACACCACAGCCAGGATCAATTTCAATGACCTGGTCCTGCCTGTCAAGATGGCTCCGGTCGAACTGCAGAATGTGATCGAGGCCGATGCCAGCGATGACCTGGAATCGGATGCCGAATTCCGCTACAATGTGGAAACCGGCGAATATTACATTCAGACCGACGGCACTTTCGACGTCGACGACATCACGATCAACGGCATCAACGTTGACCCGCTCGACAACGAGACGCGCACCGTCACCACTCCGGTCGCCCAAGGCAGTGAAAATCTCACTGATATGCCCGGCGTTGACCTTGACGATCTGCTCTATAACTTCAGATATGAATTCGACGGTGTCGACGACTATATTCAAGACATCATTGTGGCCACGACCGATTTCTCGATCGATATCAACGCACGCACATCGTCGCCCGACGTCATGCTCTCCGACATGTGTTTCCACTTCCCGGCCGGACTGGTCGGCACTCCGGTCGCCGACAATGGCCTGTACGACGTTGACTATGACATCGAAACCGGCCTGCTCACGGTCTATGGCCAATACACGCAGATGCACCTTGTCTTCGACGTTGACCGGCTTTATCTTCACGAGGCCGGCGGTCAGTTCAACCGTGACGACGCGACGTTCATCTTTGAAAACAGCGTAGGTGTGGTCGATGCCGCCCTCGTGTCGGCAAATGCCGTTCCATCGGTGACCATCTCCATCGGCTATGATTTCAGTGCGCTCGATGTCACTGCCATCACCGGCATCATCCACTACAATGCCGATGTCGACGACTCGTCTGTCTCGCTGGCCGATCTCCCCAAAGAACTGCGCCAGGATGGCACCGACATCACTCTGCTCGATCCGCAGATCTATCTCAGCGTCACCAACACGCTTGCCGAATACGGCGCTTTCGCCGAAACCGGCCTGGCCATCTATCAGGTGCGTGGCGACGACACCGCCGCCGACCCGTCGGCCGAGATCGCCGACGTGAAGATCGGGTTCGACCCCAACACCGGCGCTCCCGTCAATGACCAGACAATCCTCCTCTCCACCGGCAACGAAGCTCCCCAAAACCCCATCATGCCCTTCACCAACCATGTCCGCTTCGACGGACTCGGCGCTGTCGTGGCCGGCAACGGCCTGCCGACAGAACTGCTTGTCAAATTCGTCGATCCGCGCGTGCCGATGAACACCAAGGTCACAGACTTCCCCATCGGCCGGACCATCAACCGCGTCGAAGGAACCTACACCTTCTATGCGCCGCTCGCTCTGGCCAAAGGCTCCCGCATCGTCTACTCCGACGATGACTGCGGCTGGGGCCTTGAAGATGCCGACGATCTCCACATCGACCTTCTGGAGATCACAACCGACGTGACCAGCGAGCTGCCGCTGTCGGTGGCGCTCTCGGCCATTCCGCTCGACAAAAACGGCGATCCGATGGACCCGGAGAAAATAAAGGTGGAATCAGCCGAAATTCCGGCCAACTCCACTGCGTCGGTCGTGCTCCGGGTGACGGGCGACATTGTCGGAATCGACGGCATACGCTACACCGCCACAGTCGTGGCCGACGGATCGGAGAAAGCTCTGAACCGCACCATGAAACTCAAACTCGACAACCTCCGCGGCAAAATCAACGGATACTATCAGTCTAAAATGTAATGCCATTATCACACACGATCGATATGAAACAGATATTTAAGTCGGCTGTCGCCGCTTCATTGATATTCTCTGCCGCCGCGGGAGCATCGGCGCAGAACCGCTCGGCATACTTCACCGACAACTACACCTATCGCTTCATGCTCAACCCCGCCTTTGCCAACGAAAAAGGCTTCCTCTCCATGCCGGCGCTGGGCCAGCTCAACATGGCCACACAAGGCAACGTCGGCATCGACAACTTCCTTTATGTGGTCAACGGAAAAACAACCACATTCATGAATCCAGACGTCTCTGCCTCTGAATTTCTGGGAGGCCTGAAAGACCGCAACCGCCTTGGCTTCAACACCAAAGTAGGCGTGCTCGCCGTCGGATTCAATGCCTTCCGCGGCTACAACACCGTCAGCGTCAACATTAACGGCGACCTGGCCTTCTCCATGCCCAAATCCGTGTTCAGCCTGCTGAAACAGGGCGTCGAGAACCGCACTTACGACATCTCCGACTTCGACGCCCACGCTTCGGCCTATGTCGAAGTGGCCCTCAACCACTCCCGCCAGATCACCAGCCAACTGCGCGTCGGAGCCGCTGTCAAATTCCTGGTCGGAGCCGGCAATATCGACATCAACATGAAGAAAGCCCATCTGGCACTCGGCGAAAACGACTGGGACGTGCTCACCAACGCCGAAATCCAGGCAAACCTGGACGGACTCAGATACCAGACCGAATACAGCAAAGAAACCGGACGCGACTATGTCAGCGGAATGGACATGGACCATATGGGTGTCGGAGGCTATGGACTCGCGTTCGATCTGGGCGCTACCTATGAACTCAACGACGACTGGCGCTTCTCGCTCGCCTTCAACGACCTCGGCTTCATCTCGTGGAAAAACAACGTGGTGGCCTCCACACAAGGCGACCGCACATTCCGCCTCAGCGACTACACCCTCGATCCCGCCGACATGGAAGGCTCGTTTGACGACATGGAAGACCGCCTCTACACCCTCTATCAGCTCGACAACCTCGGCGACAAAGGCTCGCGCACACGCGCCATCGCCGCAACCATGAACGTCGGCGCCGAATACGTGTTCCCTCTCTACCGCCCGCTAACCTTCGGCCTGCTCAACACCACCCGCATTGCAGGTGACTTCACCTGGACCGACTTCCGCCTCAGCGCCCAGGTGCGTCCGGTCAAATGCCTCTCGGCTGCTGTCAACTATGGCATCGGCACCTTCGGATCATCCTTCGGATGGGTTCTCAACCTGTCCACCACAGGATTCAACCTCTACTTCGGCATGGACCACACCCTGGGGACGCTCACCAAACAGGGCATCCCTCTGAATCCCAACTCACAGGTCTCTGTCGGAATCAACTTCCCGTTCAGCCGCTGATAACACTGCGACAATACCGTCAACCGAGCCGGATCCACCTCAGGGTCCGGCTTTCGTTTTGCCACTCGCGCTTCGGGAGGATATAAATAATAGCTACAATTATCGGCTTAATGATGTTCTTAAATGAACAGAACATCAGAAAATAAGTTGAATTTTATGTTTTTGCGGATTATAGTTAAGAGATGTTAATTAGTATTGCGTATTTGAAATTAATGCTTATTTTTGCAAAATAAAATAACAACTGGTTAAAAAGCAATTAAACCATTAAATTATGAAAAAAAATGTTATGTTTAGTATTGCCATAAGTTTGGCATTTTATGGACTTAGTGCGTGCTCAGCAGATTCTGAATTCGAGTCTTTTCTTGTGGTTAATGATGAATCAAGAGAATTCGAAGATTTTCGGCGTTCAGAAGTTGAAGCTGTTGAAATCGCTTCAAATATGCTGTACTCAAATTTATCGAGAGCAGCATCAATGCCGTTGAAAATAGAGTATGGCATATCGAATACATCTATTCTTTCAAGGAGTGAAAGTGCAAAAAACGATACCATCCTGTATATTGTTACACCTGAAGATAATGAAGGTTTTGTGCTTGTATCTGTAGATAAGCGTATGCCTGAGGTATTGGCATTTTCTAAATCTGGTTCATTTAATCTAAGTGAAGACCCAAACTATGTGTTTCGTGCTTCATTTTATGACAATTTAGATAAATATAAAGACTACAGAATCAATAATAATTGGGGTAATGGTTATTCTTTTACGAAATATGATGGATTGTTTGATGAAATGATTGAACTATGTCCAAGTTCAAAGTGGCATTGGTCGCAATATACGTCGCCATATGTTGATTCTGTGAGGATTGATCACCCCTATGCTCCTGTTGGATGTGTTGGTTTAGCAACAGGTATCGTCATGGCTTATTGTCGGGATACGGTAACTGTGAGTGGTCAAAAGTTTTTAATGATGAGTATAAGATATGGGATGATTCATGGTACACCAATGGTTACTTTTAATAGAGATGTTCCATTTGTTCCTATGGATAGTTTGATCATATCCGGTCCGCAGTATCGGATGTATTCGCGTGAAGAAGCACATAGATGGATCGCAAAACTTTTAGCATTGATAGGTAAAGAGGATAATTTATCCTTGGTATATAACGATGTAAAGAATAATAGTTATACGTCAGGATATAATTATAAAGCGTATAACTTTCTTAAAAACTTGGGCTATGATGTGGTGTCTCCTAAATGGAATATGCCGTTTAATGAAGCTTTAATGATAGAGCATCTGTTAAATGATGAAATTTTGTTTATGGATAGTAGAACGTATAATAATTTGGATAATTCTGCTATTTGGTCTAAACAGCATTCTGGGCACGCATGGGTGATAGATGGATGTTGTTTCGATTATAATCCAGAAGACGCCTCTAATTCACGGAAAAATGTGTTTTTTCATTGTAATTGGGGAGGAGATGGCAATAATGGTTACTATTATGGTGGCGTTTTTTGGATAGCAGAACACTGGAAGTATATGACTCATAATTATTTTGCAGTTAGAAGAACAAATGATTTGAAATCAAACTAATGCTATTGGCCATGAAAGAAAGAAATTTAACAATTAATTTGTTTTCGGCTTTGGCACTTTGCCTGTTTTGTGCCTGCTCATCTTCTGATGACCCCTCGCCTGTGGTTCCCGACGGGCCTGCGTTGAAATCCAAGGGTATCGGTATGTCGAAAAACGAGACTCTCGTTTACGATGGGAGGGAGATTATGAACGACACTGTCGCCTTCGAGACTGACCAATGGACCCTTACCAACGCGTTCTTCAACGTTGACGAAGTGGCATATGTGCTTGACTTCGATGGCGCCAGACCGTTTAAAACGGATTGCGCTTGGCTCCACATTGAATACTCCGACGGGCAGATGGTGCTCTCCTCTGATCCCGACAACCTCTACACTACTGGAACGGCGCAAGATTTCAGGATGGCATTCCTGACCTTCGAGAGCAAGGACACTCTTGAGATATTGCAGTGCAAGCAAATGGCCGAGCTTCCGATGGGTGGAAGGCCAACAGCTGCAGAGCTGTCGCCCGACAGCATAGTCTTTCCCAAAGCGGGAGGCAGTTTTGTCTGCGTCAGCACCAACATTGATGCTTCCTCTGACGCGAGTCCCATGCATAAAGCCTGGATGCCATATTCTGTCAACGTCGACGAAACGACATACCAGATCATTGACTTCGACACATTGCTCTCCATGGCTCAAAACGATTATTATGTAGACCATGATCTTGATTTTAATTTCGCAGAAAAGTGGTTGACGCTTCGCCGCGACAATGACTCTCCGAGGGAACTGCATATAACGGTCGCTCCCAATGAAACCGGAGTGGAACGCAAGTTCAGATTCAGCTATGGCGAGCTGGTGTGGTTCTACCCCGGCATCCTGGAAGTGGTGGGGGTGCAGCTTGCTGAATAGTTGATTCATAGGATATTGGCCTTTCTGCCGGGGCCACGCAAACGCGCGGTCCCGCGTCGTTTGGCGCCTGACTCTCGAAAATAAACCGCGATTCAGGGGATTGTCACGGATTTTTTTATTATCTTTGTGCCACATATCTAACCAAACCAATACCATTAACTCATTTACAGAGCAATCATGGCAGAACAAAAAGAAAAGCTCTTTGAAATGTTTCCGCCCGTCACCACTGAAGAATGGCGCGCCAAGGTCGACGCTGACCTGAAGGGTGTGCCGTTCGAGAAGAAACTCGTGTGGCGGACAAACGAAGGCTTCAATGTCAACCCGATGTACCGGAAAGAAGACATTGCCGACTTCAAGACAACAAACTCGCTGCCCGGAGAATTTCCCTTCGTGCGCGGCACCCGCACCGACAATGACTGGCTTGTGCGCCAGGAAATCATCGCCGAAGACCCCGCCGAAGCCAATGCCAAGGCGATCGACGTGCTGGGCAAGGGTGTGAACTCGCTCGGATTCCATATGCACTCTGTCAGCGCCGACAACCTGGCCTGCATGCTCAATGACATCGACCTCGCTAAAGTCGAGATCAACATCAGCTGCTGCGTCAAACACGTCGAAGAGCTGACCCGGATGCTTGTGGACCTCGTCGTGGCCCGTGGCTGCGCCGACACATTCCGCGGATCGGTCAAATTCAACCCCTGGCGCCCCAACCTCGTCAAAGGAAAAGACGCCTGCATCGACGCCGTCGCAATCGCAAAGTCGCTCATCGCATCGGCCGCTCCGGTGCCCGGACTCAAAGTCCTCACCGTTGACTCTGCGCTCTTCAACAACTCCGGTGCCTACATATATCAGGAACTCGGCTATGCGCTCGCATGGGGCACCGAATACCTCAACCTGCTCACCGACGCCGGACTCGACGTCGACACCGTCGCTCGCCGCATCAAGTTCGACATGGGCATCTCCACCAACTACTTCATGGAGCTGGCCAAATTCCGTGCCGCGCGCATGCTCTGGGCGCAGATCGTCAAGCAGTTCAACCCCGCATGCGACTGCTCCTGCAAAATGGCCGTCCATGCCGAGACATCGCGCTTCAACCAGACGGTATTTGACGCCCACGTCAACCTGCTCCGCTCGCAGACCGAAGCAATGAGCGCCGCTCTGGCCGGTGTCGACTCCATCACAGTGACACCGTTCGACACCCCCTATAAGACTCCCGACGAATTCTCAGAACGCATAGCCCGCAACCAGCAGCACCTTCTCAAAGAAGAAAGCCACCTCGACAAAGTGGTGGACCCCGCCGGCGGATCATACTATGTCGAGACCCTCACCGTCTCCATCGCTGCCGAAGCTTGGAAACTCTTCCTGGCCGTCGAAGCTGAAGGCGGATTCGCCAAAGCAGTAGCCGCCGGAACAGTGCAGGCTGCCGTCAACGAAAGCAACGCCAAACGCCATGCCGACGTGGCACGGCGCAAAGAAGTGCTCCTCGGCACCAACCAGTTCCCCAACATCAACGAAATGGCCGCCGAAAAAATCGAAAAATCCGGCGCTGCATGCTCCTGCGGATGCGAAAAAGGCCCCGGCGCACTCAACACCGCCCGCGAAGCATCCGACTTTGAAGACCTGCGCCTCGCCACCGAAGCCGCGGCCAACCGCCCCAGAGTCTTCATGCTCACCATCGGCAACCTCGCCATGCGCCTGGCCCGCTCGCAATTCTCGGGCAACTTCTTCGGATGTGCCGGCTATGAAATCATCGACAACAACGGATTCAAAACCGTTGAAGAAGGCGTCGACGCCGCCCTGGCCGCAAATGCCGACGTGGTGGTGCTCTGCTCGTCAGACGACGAATATGCCGAATACGCTCCCGCCGCATTCCGATATCTCGACGGACGTGCCGAGTTCGTCGTGGCCGGCGCCCCGGCTTGCTCCGATGACCTCAAAGCCATCGGCATCGAAAACTTCATCAACGTGCGCAGCAACGTCCTCGACACCCTGCGCGCATTCAATGCCAAACTCCTCAAATAATCCCTGACTTATGCGTCCCGATTTCACTAAAATCAACATATCGGCCGATGCCTTTCCGGCTCACGCCGCACACGCTCCCGAAGTGACCAAAGAGGAAGAATGGCTCACTCCCGAGCTTATCCCCGTAAAGCCCGTCTACACCAAAAACGACCTCGAAGGCATGGAGCACCTCGACTATGTCGCCGGACTCCCCCCCTTCCTCCGTGGCCCCTACAGCGGCATGTATGCCATGCGCCCCTGGACAATCCGCCAGTATGCCGGATTCTCCACCGCAGCCGAATCCAACGCTTTCTATCGCCGCAACCTCGCCTCCGGACAAAAAGGCCTTTCGGTGGCATTCGACCTTGCCACACACCGCGGATATGATGCCGACCACTCTCGCGTGGTGGGCGACGTCGGCAAAGCCGGTGTCAGCATCTGCTCGCTCGAAGACATGAAAGTGCTCTTCGACGGCATTCCCCTCAACAAAATGTCGGTGTCGATGACCATGAACGGCGCAGTGCTCCCCGTGCTCGCATTCTATATCAACGCCGGACTCGAACAGGGCGCCAGACTTGAAGAGATGGCAGGTACCATCCAGAACGACATCCTCAAGGAATTCATGGTGCGCAACACCTATATATATCCGCCGGAATTCTCGATGCGTATCATCGCCGACATCTTTGAATACACATCGCAGA
>CAMWSS010000026.1 GCA_947177035.1 uncultured Porphyromonadaceae bacterium
AGATCTACATTCATCTGGACCGCTCGCGGCTGAGGGAGGAGGTTTTGTCGCACCATCCGCGCAACAAAAGGGCCACGGAATGACTCCGCGGCCCCAGACATGAGAAGAACAAAAAAAATCAAGACATCATCAGCACGAGGACCACGCCCCAGAGAATCAGCAGGGTGTTGCCGATGGCATAAGTGACCGTATAGCCCATGGCCGGGACAGAGGAGCCGAGCGCTTCCTGAATGGCGCCGAGCGAGGCGGTGGTGGTGCGCGATCCGGCACAGCATCCGAGGTTGACGGCAGCAGGGAACTTGAAGACCTTTGCTCCGAGGATTATGCCCAGAACCAGCGGCAGCGTGGTGCAGATGGCGCCCATGAGGAAGAGCATGAAGCCCACTTCTTTGAGTCCGCTCACGAACGACGGGCCGGAGGTGATGCCGATAACGGCGATGAACATGTTGAGCCCAAGGTTATTGAGCAGCCACACGGCAGGTTGCGGTATGCGTCCGAAGGTCGGGTGCTTGCCGCGGAGCCAGCCGAGCACAAGGCCCATGATCAAGGCTCCGCCGCTGGTGGAGAGCGACACTGGCACTCCGCCGGCATGGATGGTTATGGCTCCGATCAGGCCGCCGAGGAAAATGCCGAGGCCGACAAAGACAAGGTCGGTTTTGGTGGTGGCGCGGTCGGGATAGCCGAGAGAGGGTGCGGCGACAGCGATCTCGGCCGAGAGGCCGACGAGAGTGACCACGTCGCCGGGGTGCAGGGCAGTCGCGGCCAGCACCGGAAGCTCCACTCCGCCACGGATGATCTTTTTGATGCTGATGCCATACATCTCCTTGCGGGCACGCAGCCGGTCGACAGTGGCGGAGCGTCCGATGCCCTTGCGCGTGAGCGTCACGTCGATCTGTTCGGCCGGGAAGTCGAGCAGCTCGGCGTCAATGACCTCAGGCCCGATCCAGCCTTCGTCGCCGACAATGAACTCACGGCGTCCGGAGAGCACAATCTCGTCGCCCTTGGCCACAGGAGTCTGCGGCGTCACGGCGGCCACTCCCGCCGAAGTGCGTATGCGCTCGACAAACAGACGTCGGCCCTGGTCGCAGAGGTGTTTCTCAACGTCGGCCACAGTGCGCGGCGAGTCAAAGAAATCGGCCTCGACACGATATGCGCGGAAGGCCACCGGGCGGTTTGCGTGGATATAGGCCGGATCTGAAAGCAGGTCGCTGCGGTTCATCTGTTCCTCCAGCTCGCGCGTCTGCCGGCGCACTTTGTCGATGCCTCCGAGCATTGCCGGACCAAGGTTGGCCAGAATGTAGGCCGAGCCGATGGTGCCATAGACGTAACAAACGGCATAGGCCACGGGAATCACGTCGGTCCAGGCTTTTTTCTGGGCCGCGGTGGCGCCGATGGAGTTCATGGTGTCGGTGCCGACACCGATCACGGCCGATATGGTCTGTGCGCCCGACAGCAGTCCGATCGCCTCGCCGACGTTATAGTGCATCAGTTTGGCCACTATCCAGGTGACAATCAGACAGAGCACACAGATGCACACGGCAAACAGGACCTGACGGATGCCGTCGCCGCGCAACGCCCTGAAAAACTGTGGGCCGACGCTATAGCCGATGGCAAAGAGAAACATCAGGAAGAAGGTGTTTTTCATCGGACCCGAAATCGGGATGTCAAGCTGTCCGACAAGAACTCCGACAAGGAGCACCGACGTGACGGTGCCGAGCGAGAAGGACTTGAATTTCAACGCGCCCACGTAGAACCCGAGGCCGAGAGTCAAAAAGACCGCCAGCGACGGATTGGCGCGGAGAGTGTCCACAAACCAGTCTATCATATAAGAAACGAGAGGGGGTTAATGATTATCTTTTTTACTATTAACACAGCCGCCCTTTTAAAAGTTTATTCGTAAATTTGCCGGACCGATTATCTCATGATGACCAAGACAACTACACACAGATCCGAGGCCCGGATTCCGTTCTGGATATACTGGGCGACAGTTTCCGCCCTGTATGCGGCGGTGTTCGTCACAATCGAATTCAGCGATTTTCCGATATCCGGACCCAAAGGGCTGGCCATGCTCATCACGCAGTGGGGCATAGCGTCGCTGGCCGCGGCTGGATTGATCGGGCTGCTGACGATCAACCGCTATGTGGCGGCGGCAGGGCTGCCGCTGCTGGCGGGCGCAAGCGCGGCGGCGGCATATTTCAAGCTGACAATGGCGGCGTCGCTGACTCCGGCCATCGTCGAGCTGTGGGCCGTGACCGGCATGGCCACGTCGATGGATCTGGTGAGCCTGCAACTTGTGGCATGGGTAACGGCGGCAGTGGCCGCGGCGGCAGGGCTGGCGGCAGTCAGGTGGAAAATGGTCGACAACCGGTTTCGTCTGACGGTGCCGCTGGTGTGTGCCGTAGCGCTGGTGTCGCTGTCAAAGGTGCCGCGGTGTGAAAACGCCATATACGCGCGCATCCCCTACTCTTTTTATTCGTCGGTGAAAGGTTATCTGGAGATGAGGAAGGTGGCGGCCGAAGAGAGAACCACCTTCGACGGCATGGCCGCATATTGCACGGCCGACACAATCGACGTGGTCGTGGTCATCGGCGAGTCGCTCCGGGCCGACCATCTGCCGATGAACGGATATGGCCGACAGACCATGCCCCGGCTGTCGGCCGAGGCTAATCTGACTAACCTGCCTCATGTCTACACACATCCCTTCCACACCTATACAAGCGTGCCGTTCATGATGACCAGGGCTTCGGCGGCAAGCGAGGCGGACGAGGAGCGCGCCTACAACGAGCAGTCGTTCATCACGCTGTTCAAAAACGCCGGTTTCTCCACTTATTGGCTAAGCAATCAGGAAGACAGCGAGACCTACACCTATTTCATGCACGAAGCCGACAGCCTGATACGCAACAATCCGTCGATCAATCTCTATAACTTCACTCCGCATCTCGACACGGAGCTGCTTCCGCACTTCGACAGAATCCTTGCGTCCGCCGGCTCGCCGCGGCGGCTGTTCGTGATCCACAGCATAGGCTCACACTGGTGGTATGGCTGCCACTTTGACGCGGCAACCGACGCTGTGTTCCAGCCAATAGCTCAGAGCAAAGTGCTCAGCGACAATTCGCTGGAGCAAATGACCAATTCATATGACAATACAATCCTGGCGACCGACCGATTCATCAGCCGGCTGATCGACCGCCTGAGAGACCGGAACTGCATCCTGTTCTATCAGTCAGACCACGGAGAATCGCTCGGCGAAGAAGGGCGCCTGCTGCACGGCAAAGATGCTCCAGAGCTGCACTATCCGGCCGCTTTCGTCTGGGTTTCTGACTCATACGCATCGCGCAACGCCGAAAAAATCGGCAATATGCAAGATCGGCGGTCAGAGAATCTGACCACCGAATATCTGTTTCATTCAGTCATCGACGGAGCCTGCATCGCAACCGAGGCCGCCGATCACTCGCAAAGTATTTTCCGTTAAAGGCGGTTGAGCGGGGCGAGCATATCGAAGATTTCATGGGCGCCCATGCGTCCGTGGCGGCACAGTTCGTCAGAAAGACCGGCGGCGAGCCTTGCCACCTCGGGGTGGCTGAAGAGCCTGTGGCAATAGGCGAACGCCTTGGAGTATATTCTGACAGCCTCCTCGGCTTCGAGCTGACACAATGCCTCGCCCTCGTCAATCACGGCGGCACGCATGGCGTCGTCAAGAGTTGACGGAATCACCTGCCGGTTAAGGTGGACCATGCTGCGGCAGACCACGTTGGCCACAAGCATGGCCGACGACAGCTGAAAACGACGCAGATTGTTGTCCCACACAGCTTTGGCCGAAGCCACCGGCGAGAGATAGAAATCAGGAGTCATGCGCAGCGCCTCTTCCGGCGAAGCATCCAGATCAATATGGTTCAACGAGCCTTCGGCATCCCACACCATCAGGCTGATGGCCATTCCGGCCAGGCCGAAACTCTTGTCGGTGCGATCGGCATATCGCAACAAATTTTGACTTTCTTCGTTCATTATCAGTTAATCACAAGTATTTTTGTAACCACGGCCGATGATGAGCCTGAGGCATTCTGCGAAGCAAACACGAAATAGACTCCGCTTTTGACACGGGAACCGGAAGCGTCACAACCGTCCCAGACCACCATACCGCCCTCCGACACAGTCTGCCAGAACACGTTTCCGGCCGAATCGGCGATCTTGACCAGCGATTTGTCCATCAGGCCGGTGATCGTGATCAGACCGGTATAGTCGGGAGTCACGGGGTTCGGATAGGCATAGACGTCGGAATAGCTTTGGGCAGCCGGAGAACTGGTTGAATGATAGACACACAGACCGATGTCGGTGCCTACATACACGTCGTTGGAATTCGGATCGGCGAAAATATCATACACATTGTCCGACATAAGGCCGGAATTCGACGTCATGTAATGACCCAGAATCTCCGTTCCGTCGGCGTTTGTGTGATAGATTCCAGACCCGAAAGTGCTGAACCACTTGCAATTGTTGGCATCGACCGACACCCCTGTCACCACTTCATTATCAAGCAGGAAATCAGCGAGATTAGTGCCGTCGTTACGGGCCACCTTCGGTCGGGAGACGACCCAGCCCAGGCCGAACATCTCAGCCGGATAGGCAATCACCCTCACGCCTCCGTTGGTGGCGAGCCACAGGCGTCCGCTCCGGTCTTCTTCCACATCCATAATATAGTTTCCGTTGAGGCTCATTCCGTCGGCATCGGTGGTGCCGGTGTGGATCACATGGCGGTCGTCCGATCCGTCGGCAGGAGTGCCGTTCGGATCATATACTCCGGTGAAACGATTGCCGCTCACCAGAATCAGTCCCGACGAGTGGACAAACAGTGACGCGGAATGGCTGGTGCTGTGAGTTCCGAAGTCAAGAGCCACAATATCGTCGGGGCCGGGACCTTTCGCCCATGCGTCGCGCGAGATGAAATAGAGATTGTCGGCACCATCCTCATCCCAGTGCATCAGCGCCCACACATTGCCTTTGGCGTCGAAGCGGGTGTCGACCATCATCGGCACGACACCATTGCCTGAGATTGCAGAATTGGAGCTGTTATAGAGCGTGTGGCTCCGGGTTCCGGCATCGAGCCGAAGCAAGCCGGTGCGCAACCCCACCGACAGCAGATCCGGATTATTCGGATCGACTGCGAATTTATATGCACGCAACACCGCCGGCAGAGGCGAAACATTTGTGAAAGTCCCGTCGGGATCAAGCCGGTCGATATAAACGGTGCCGGTATATGCCATGGCGACGTTGTTTGCCTCGCCTGCGGTCATCAGATAGATGGAACCGTCGGGAGCGGCCTGTATGCGTCCCACATTCGGTCCGGAAGTTCCCGCCGGCCTCACCCGGCTGAAAGAGAAAGCGCCGGCGTTCAGGTCGAAACATCCATAGCCTTCGGCATTTCCGGCCCACAGGGCCGAAGGGTCTCCGGCCCTGCATCCGAGAGCATTGCCGCTCACACCTTCCGGCAATGTCATTTCATGGGCGATTGTGCCGTCCTGGCCAACAACCACAGCCCACGTCTTGGCCGAATTGTGGACAAAAAATCCGTTTTTGGCGCGCTGCGGGCGTGTGGCTCCAACGGATCCTTTGACAGTTTTCCAGCTGACTTTGTCGGATTCGGAATCATAAGTAAGTATGCCCGCGGAATTTCCGACTGCGAATAGGCGTCCGTCGTCCATTGACTCCATGCCACCGGTCACATAGTCCGTCCAGCAGCGTGTGAACGCGCCGAATCTTGAGTGCGAGACGTCGAGCGGAGCCGACCAGGTGCCGCGATGGTCCGCATTCTGCACGCAGAGAAACAGGCGGTCGCCTGTTGCGGCCAGACAGTTGACCGCAAAGCCATAAATGCCTGATTCTTCGACAATCTGCCGGGCCACGTCCAGAACAACAATACCGAAATCAGTGGCCACATATGCCTTGTCACCCCTGAACGCCACATCTCTGACCTTTTTGCTGACGGTAAGCGACGCGTTCATCAGTTCAGGGAAACCGACAGTCGTGCCGTCAGCCTTCACCACATCGATATTGTCATTCTCATAACTGATCAGCAGATACCGTCCGTCGTGGTTATAGAATATGTCGGCGATCTTGCCGTCGTTCAACAGATTGGAGCGTCCATAGGAATAGACCTCGCCCGTCTTCTTGTGGACTGACGAGAGATTGCCCTGC
Organism: uncultured Porphyromonadaceae bacterium; assembly: GCA_947177035.1. Lineage (GTDB taxonomy): Bacteria > Bacteroidota > Bacteroidia > Bacteroidales > Muribaculaceae > UBA3263. The sequence goes on from CAMWSS010000026.1 coordinate 6,193, forward strand.
GACAACACATAGACCAGATCATCCGTGTCTATCACCCGCGACGGCACTCCGCCATAGGAGGATATGGTTTCCCACGAGCCGACCACCTGCTGGGCGGACACCGCCGGAGCGGCGCAAACCGACGCCATTGCGGCGATCAGTGTGATTTTAAGTATTTTCATGCGTTTTAAACGGAGTTTCATCGCAATTATTGTGTTTGCTGCCCAGAGGACTATCTAACGATTTTGGCTACTTTGCCGTTTTCATCCACGACAATGCGGAAGCCTGAGCGGAAACCGGCGGGGAGAGGCCGGCCGAGCAGGTCGTATACGGTCTGCGGGCGCCTGTCTGTATTTTCAACAGCCTCCGTCATGATCGTCGTTTCCGACACGGTGACGTTCAGCACCGCATAGTCGTCGCTGCGGTGAGCCGGGCGGATGTGGAACGTGGCGTCGCCGCTGTGCAGCGCTTCGACCTCAAGGTTGAGTCTGCCCGGTTCCGCCGACACGATCTTCACTGCGGCCACCTCGGCAGCGGCATCGTCGGCAGCAGTGACCACAAACGCCGGATCAACGGCCTCATGGGCCGGTGTGACCGACAGGGTTACTGAAGTGAGCGGCTCGACCAGCATCACGTCCTTCGATTCAATGGCATCAACAATGGCATAGACCGGATTGTAGTCCGCCAACACAGATGCATAAGCTTCGTATGACGATGCCGGAACATAGAATCCGACAGATGAGCCAAGCCCCGGGGCAACATAATTGCGATAGGCAAACGGAGGCATTTCCGATCTCATGATTATCTGCTCCAGCGACGGGCAGCCCATGAAGGCATTCACCCCGATCTTCCTGATCGACGAAGGCAGCTCGATGGCGGAGAGCGAACGCTGCCACAGGAACGCGTCAGACTCGATTTCGGTCACAGGACACACGGTTCCGCCGACCGTCATCTCGGCCGGAACGACAATCTCCTCCTGAGCGCCGGCTCCCGGCTTCACTGCGACGGAAACTCCGCCTTGGCCCGAAGCGGGAGGCAGGCAGCAGAGGCCGCCGACCGCAACGCCCACTCTGACGGGAACCCGCTGCGAGATCTGGGTATAGTTCTTATGGTAGCATACTTCATAGTTGCCGAACGGCACATCAACCGTGACCGGATCAATCGTCAGCGGACCGGTCATCGGATCGATCGATCCTTCAAAGCATGGCAGCTTCTTGACGACAGAGTGGCCCGACGGAGCATAGAAGGCGATGCCGAGCGACAAAGAACGCTGATTGGACATGGTCGTTACCGTCGGAGTGTGTGCCCACAGGTCGCCGCTGACGATCGTCGTCGGCATGACGCCGGCGTTTGTCACCTCTATGTTTTCATAACGCTGCCATTCCGAATATGGAATGCCGCTTTTGATTTCCACCCCAAACTCTCCGTCGGAGAGCGGATTGCCTTGATTGTCGGTGAAACGCAAGGCATAGACTCCGGCCTCGATCAGACTGCCAGCGGTGTCGAACACCGGAAACGAGCAGTCGGTCTGAAAGTTGGTTCTGGCGGGAATTATGAGGCTCTGGGTCTTGGCCGAGGCGATTTCATTACCTGAGGCATCAAGAAAACCGACGTTTATGATGCCTTTATAGTCAATGTCACCGTTATTTATGGCATAAAAGCTGAAATTGCCTGAATGTCCGAATCGAAGGTCATAGCCCGCGACAATGTCGGCAATGTGGACGTCTGATTCCGCCGACACCGCTGAAGCGCCTTTGATGACGTATTCACCACTGTCCGTCACCGTGAGCCGCAGAAAATGCGGCCGGCCGAAAAGCTGCTCGGCAATGAAATATTCATCGTCGCCGTCATTATGATATGCCGGATATATGCGGTAACTTCCCGAAGGCAGCGAGATCTGGGTGAAGTCATATCTGAAAGAATCATGTCTCACCGCACCCGACGCCGAGATGTTCATTCCATTCCAGAATGTGGTAGCGGCCACTGTGTTGCCCGAATCATCGACAATCACAGCTCCAAGACTCATGTTAAGCAGGCTCTGCGACTTGGATTTATAATACAGAGCATACACCCCGTCACTGACAACGCCGATCGAGCCGCCCATCTTTCCATAGATCACTCCAGGCTCCTCGCCGGGCGGAACGGCACACACCATCTGTTGTCCGGAATTGTAGCCCCCGGAGCCGCCACCAATTCCCGTCTGATACGGATTGAGGGCCGACAGGCGGAAATATCCGTCGGACATACCTCCCCAGCCCCAGTTTACATGATACAGGCCGGCTGGAAGATATCCGTCAACGACAAATGCGTGGGCAGCGGAACCTGACGCACCGCTGTAATAGACCGGACGTCCGAGCCGCAGCTGGGCATAGAGCATGTTTTCCCATTGCGCCTGAGTGAATCCGTCATGATTGTAGAAGCGGGTGTGGTCCTTGTCATAACCGAAATGTTCGACCAGCGCCCGCTCGACATTCTGGCTTTGCGCACCGCTCTCCGAAACTCCATAATTCATGGACACTCCCAGACCGCAGGCAAGCATCAGGCGCCCGACCTGGTCGATCGACTCAGCAGAGGCTCCTGACAGGTCATAAGCGTCGTTAAACATGATGTCAAAATCGAAATCGGCCGAGGCATAGTCAAATTCCACCGGTCTGCCATAGGAATTCACGCCATTATAAGATCTGTAACCGCTTCCTTCATAGTAGCCTATGCAGCGGACCACCTGCGCCATGGCAGTGGCGACGCATCCGGTCATACATGATACTCCGCCGATCACGGGGCAATAGATGTTGAAGGGATTTTGCTGATTCCATTGTGTGGTCATCAGCGGAGCGATCGCGGTCCACTCGGTGTAGTAATCCGACAGCCATTCGTCATCAAGATACGATTCCGACAAAGTCCGGATGCTGGCGTCGTATTCGCCAAGCATCCATCCGGCGGCCGGAGCCATATCATTGATAGAGAACTCTCCGGAGGTGACATCGGCCAGAACCGGAGCAATTCCGTCATCGCCTGAAACCACGATATAGCCGCCGGTGCTTCTGTTGAACACATAGTATGATCCTGACGGCGCCGAATAGGCCAGAGTATACTCCGGTCTGACGCTCCTGGCTGAGTTGCGCAGCATCTCGGCAGGCATCGGTCCGGCCGACAGGGCGCGTTCAAGCGCGACACTGTGGGATATGCTTCGCGGGAATGCTTGCAGCGCCATCGTCAGCGCCATGATAATCGACAGAAACAGGCGGTTACACATAAGTTTTTCTCAGGTTATTTTATTGACAAGACTTCAAGCAGTCGGGCCATGGCCCGTCCGCGGTGGGAAATGGCATTTTTTTCGTCGGCCGACATCTGCGCGAACGTCACTGAGTGACCTTCGGGCACAAACACCGGATCATATCCGAATCCGTCGGTGCCATGCGGCTCGGTGGCGATTGTGCCATTGACCACACCCTCCACGAGAGTCAGCTCTGCGCCGCGGACCAGGGCGATCACCGTGCGGAAGCGGGCGCTGCGGTCGGCCACGCCATCCATTTCGCGCAGAAGCCTGGCCATGTTTGCGGCCGAGTCGTGGCCCGGACCGGCGTAACGCGCCGAGTAGACGCCGGGAGCGCCGCCGAGAGCGGCGACTTCCAGCCCGGTGTCGTCGGCAAAGACCATGTCGGCGCCATATTTCTCAGCCACCCAGCGGGCCTTGATTTCGGCGTTGCCCTCAAGCGTGTCGGCCGTTTCGGGGATGTCGTCGCGGCAACCTATATCCTCCAGCGACATCACCTTCGCGCCATCGCCGAGAATCTGGCGTATCTCCTGAAGCTTATGGGCGTTGTTGGTTGCAAATACGATCATTTGATAACGAAGTTAAGAATCTTGCCAGGCACAAAAATCACCTTTACCGGCTCCTTGCCGCCGGTCCACTTCTCGGCTGCCTCATGGGCCATTGCCACCGCCTTCACGGTCTCGGCGTCGGCATCGGCCGCCACGGTGATATTGTAGCGCGCCTTTCCGTTGAACGAGACGGCATAGGTCACTTCGGCTTCCACCAGATGCTTTTCGTCGTGGGCGGGCCATTGAGCGTCGACCACCGAAGTGTCGTGGCCAAGGGCCGAGTGCCACAACTCTTCAGCCACGTGGGGCGCGAACGGGGCGATCACCACAGCAAGCGGTTCGAGCACGGCGCGGCTGCGACACTTCTGCGCAGTCAGTTCATTGACGCAGATCATGAATGCGGCCACCGACGTGTTGAACGAGAAGTTCTCGATGTCCTGAGCCACCTTCTTGATCAGCGTGTGGAGCGTCTTGAGGTTGGCAGCAGAGGGCTGGCTGTCGTCAGAGTCCTGATAGAGTTTCCAGAGCTTCTTGATGAAGCGGTTGACGCCGTCAATGCCGTTGGTGTCCCAGGGCTTGCTCTGCTCGAGCGGGCCAAGGAACATTTCATAGAGGCGCAGGGTGTCGGCGCCGTAACGCTCCACAATGTCGTCGGGGTTGACAACGTTGAACATCGACTTCGACATCTTCTCGACGGCATAGCCGCAGATGTATCTGCCATCTTCCAGAACGAACTCGGCAGTGGCGAATTCCGGACGCCAGGCGCGGAATGCCTCGAGATCGAGCACGTCGTTGTTGACAATGTTTACGTCAACGTGGATGGGCGTTGTGTCATAGTCCTTGCGCAGTCCGGCGCTCACGAAGGTGTTGGTGTCCTTGATGCGGTAGACGAAGTTGCTCCGGCCCTGGATCATTCCCTGGTTTATGAGCTTGCGGAAGGGTTCGTCTTCGCAGACAGTTCCCAGGTCATAGAGGAACTTGTTCCAGAAGCGGCTGTAGATCAGGTGACCTGTGGCGTGCTCTGTTCCGCCGATGTAGAGGTCGACCTGCCGCCAGTATCCGTTGGCCTCGGGGCTGACGAGTGCGTCGTTGTTGCGCGGATCCATATAGCGCAGATAATATGCGCTCGATCCGGCAAATCCGGGCATGGTGTTCAGTTCCAGCGGACAGCCATCGGCGGTCTGCCAGTTTTTGGCGCGTCCCAGCGGAGGCTCGCCGCTCTCGGTGGGCAGATACTGGTCGATTTCAGGGAGCTGCAGCGGCAGCTGGTCGGCAGGCAGCATGTGGGGGATGCCGTCTTTATAGTAAACGGGGAACGGTTCGCCCCAATAGCGCTGGCGGCTGAATATGGCGTCGCGCAGGCGGTAGTTCACCTTCACCCGTCCGAGTCCTTTTTCGGCGATGAATCGCTTTGTGGCCGCGATGGCGTCCTTGACTTCGAGGCCATTGAGATTCAGTTCGGGGCCTTCGGAGTTGATCATTCGTCCGCTCTTGGCGTCGAAACTGCTTTCGCTCACGTCGGCGCCTTCGATCAGCGGAATCACCGGCAGATCGAAGTGGCGGGCAAAGGCATAGTCGCGGCTGTCGTGGGCGGGCACCGCCATGATTGCCCCGGTGCCGTAACCGGCGAGCACATAGTCGCTCACCCAGATCGGAATCTGCTTGCCGGTCAGCGGATTTATGGCATATGATCCGGTGAATACGCCGGTCACTTTCTTGTCGATCATGCGCTCGCGCTCGGTTTTGTGTTTCACTTCGTCGAGATAGGCGCGGACAGCGTCGCGGCATTCGTCGGCAGTGACCATGTCAACATATGCGCTCTCGGGAGCGAGCACCATGAATGTCACACCGAAAATGGTGTCGGCGCGGGTGGTGAAAATCTCCAGATCCAGATCGCGTCCGGCCACCTTGAAGCGCATCTCGGCGCCCTCGGAGCGGCCGATCCAGTTGCGCTGGGTCTCTTTGAGCGAATCAGTCCAGTCAACGCGCTCCAGTCCGTCGAGCAGACGCTGGGCATAGGCGCTCACACGCAGACACCACTGATACATGAGTTTCTGTTCCACGGGATAACCGCCGCGTATGCTCAGGCCTTCGCTCACTTCGTCGTTGGCCAGCACGGTTCCGAGTTTCGGACACCAGTTGACCATGGTGTGGCCGAGATAGGCTATGCGATAGTTCATCAGCACGTCACTCTTGGCCTTTTCGTCCAGTGCCGCCCACTCGGCAGCAGTGAATTCCAGGTCTTTTCCGGCAGCAGCCTGAAGCCCTTCGGTGCCGCGCGATTCAAAATGAGCCACCAGCGCATCGATCGGCATGGCCCGGTCGGCAGCAATGTCGTAATAATGTCCGAACATCTGCTGGAAAGCCCATTGCGTCCATTTGTAGTATTCGGGATCGCAGGTTTTAACCTCGCGGCTCCAGTCATAGCAGAAGCCGATCTTGTCGAGCTGCGACCGATAGCGGGCAATGTTGACCGTGGTGGTCTTTTCGGGGTGCTGGCCGGTCTGTATGGCATATTGCTCGGCGGGCAGGCCATAGGCGTCATAGCCCATGGGATGGAGCACATTGAAGCCTTGCAGACGCTTGTAGCGCGCATATATGTCGGAAGCTATATATCCGAGCGGGTGTCCGACGTGCAGACCTGCTCCCGAAGGATACGGGAACATGTCGAGCACATAAAATTTGGGTTTCGACGGATCTGTGCTTACTTTATATATTTCTGATTCACGCCACTGCCGCTGCCAGCGGCTCTCAATTTCGCGATGATTGTACTCCATGACTATAAGTTGTTTATGTTTTAAGCGCAAAGTTAGCAATTTTCCTCCAAACCGTCAAATCCAATGCCGCGCACCTATGGTCTGGATCAAGCTGCGGGCAGAAGGACCGACAACAGATCGGCAGCCGTTTTTTTTATGGCTATTTTTGGATGAAATATGGAAAATATGTAATTTTACAGCAAAATTATTCCCCCAATGAGAAAGATAAGCATCATTCTGGCTTTTGGCGCTTTACCGGCCATGGCCTATCAGATTTCGCCCGACGAGGCTCTGGCCCGCGCAACGGGTAATGACAAGACTGCCTATGCTGCGGCCGCAGCCGGCAAAACGCCGGCAAGTGAATATTCGTTTGCCGGACAACAGGGCAGCCTTTACGTGTTCAACCGTCAGGGCAATGCCGGCGGCTTCATGGTCACGTCGGCAGACTCCGACGGCCGTCCGCTCTATGCGGTGTCCGACTCCGGCAGTTTCCCGACCGAGGAGAACATGCCTCCGGCAATGAAATGGCTGCTTGAGCAGTATGAGGCCGAGGCTGAAGCGCAGGCCGCAGGGTTCACCGTGCCTGACTATTATGTCGGCTGGAACGCTATCAGCCCTCTGGTCAGCGCCAAATGGGACCAGGGGTCGCCATATAACGACAGATGTCCCGTCGTCTACAACCAGAAGACACTCACAGGCTGCGTGGCCACCGCTATGGCTCAGATCGTCTACACCCACCGCTATGCCAAAGGCGCAGGCAAGATCTCATATCAGATGTATATCGACAACTCCACCCAGAGTTTCAATTTCGCGACTGCCAAATTCGACTTCGCGGCAATGACCGATACCTACAGCGACAAGTCGACAACCGCCTCCCGCGAAGCAGTGGCCGAGCTGATGGAAGCGTGCGGAAAATCGGTCAGAATGAGCTATATCCCCGGCGGCAGCAGCGCCATCACCGGCGACGTTCCGCAGGCTCTGAAGACCTATTTCGGATATGACCGGCACACCGCCCTGTGCAGCCGCTGGGACTATCAGACCGAGCAATGGGAAACTATCATCTACAATGAGCTGCTGGCCGGACGTCCCGTATATTATTCAGGATCGACGATCAACGGCGGAGGCCATGCCTTCGTCTGCGACGGATATGACGGCAACGGACTTTTTCATATCAACTGGGGCTGGAGCGGAATGAGCGACGGATTCTTCGCCCTGCCGTCGCTGAAGCCCGGACAGGTTGGCGCCGGCGCCACGGAGGGTGGCTTCTCGACCGTGCAGCAGATGGTGATCGTGGTGCCTCCGGACAGCAAAGACATCCAGGACCTGACTCCGGCCAAAACAACCGGCGCGGCCGATATCCTGCTGGCCGACGTGGAAATCTCGCCCCTGTGTTCAGGCGAGGACGCATCGGTGACTTTCACCGCCATCAACCGCGGCAATCTCGACCTGATCACCAACTCGTCACGCCTGCTGCTCTACAACGCCGGCAATTCCATCGTTTCGTATGGCAGCGAGGAACGGTCATATGGCGTGCCGGCAGGCGATGCGCGACGCAGCACCTTCAGCATCGTGCTGGTCGACGACAAAGGCCGGAGCGTCGCTCCCGGAAAATACGAACTGCGCATCTGTGACTCCGACAACAAGCCGCTTTCGGACCAGGCCGTGTTCACCGTCACAGTCACCGACGACAAGCTGCCGAAGGACGATGGCTTCACCCACTCCGGACAGGTGTCGGTCGGCAACGCCAAAGAAGTGATCCCGACTGAGATCATCAAAGGCAAGCCCTTCCACATCAGCCCGTCGGTGCGCAACGACAATGCAAGCAATCGCTTCTCGATCGGACTCGCGCTCTACAAGCCTGACACCGACGAAATCGTCTGGTCAGACACCCAGTCCATGACCTGCCAGAACACCAACGGAAACTATATCCCCGGATTCCCATACCTCAAGGACTACAGCGTGAGCGCTCCCGCCGGAGTCTATGACGCGGCCTTCATATCCGACGACAACAAAATCATCTCGGCCCGGGTGCGTGAAGTCAGAGTCGGCGAAATTGTCGACAAACTGGCATTCGCTCCGACAACCGACGGCAAAGGGGTGTCGATGATGAAACACACTTACAGCGGCGACATCGTGGTGCCTGAATCGGTCACCCTGTCAGACGGCCGCACGTTCAGCGTGACCGCAGTCGACGCCGAGGCGTTTCTCGACCTCGCTGATGTGAATTCAATCGACTTCCCGGCATCGCTCACCTCGATGGGGCTGCACGCGCTGCGCCACACCAGCAAAGTGCAGACCATCATATTCCGCGGCGCGACAGTGCCTTTTGTCAACATCGCCGCCGTGGCCTACCGAATGAATCCTCATGTGGTGATCTATGTCAACGCCGCCGCGCTCGACGCATATGAGGCCGCCATGGCTCCGTTCAAGGTGCTTCCGCTCGACGATCCAAACGCCATCACAGAGATCGAGTCAGACGCCATGGACACCGACCAGCCCATCTATGATCTCTTCGGACGCCGCGTGCTGAATCCCACGCCCGGAAAGATCTACATCCGCGCCGGAAAGAAGTTCCGCCTGTAAAATCCGACTTATACTCATCGAAGCGGCTGAGGTCTGATTCTCAGCCGCTTCGCTATATTTCATGGCGCCAACTTTATAAAATGACGGGGTTTCACTTTATAATTTGACGGTGTTTTACTTTATAAAATGACGGAAACCGGTCAGTCTTTCAGACATCCCAGCGGCACAACCCAAACGCCATCAGGACGCTTGTAAGCAAACTCTCCGCCAGTCAGAACCATCATAAATGCAGGACGCCCCATCTTATCGGCATCGACTTTCTCAGACAACTTGATCAGATTGGCCGCAGCCTCTTCAATCTGCTTTTGTCCCAGCTTTACTTCCACCGGCGCCCACTGCCCATTGCGCAAGGCCACAATCATATCGGCTTCCAATCCGTTACGGTCGCGATAGTGATATATATCGCCATCGTTTGCCTGGGCATATATCTTCATATCTCTGTGACACATGGATTCAAACATAAATCCAAACGAATTGAAATCATCGATCAGACGCTGAGGGTCCACACGAAGTGACGCGGCTGCAATGGATGGATCGACAAAATTCCGTTTAGGAGCAGTGCGTATGGCACTTTTGGAACGCATGGACGGCGCCCATGCCAATGTGTCATCAATCACAAATATGCGACGCAGTGCATTAAGATATGAATCTAACGTCGGTGCTGACATAGACGGCTCACCCATAGCACAATCATCAAGAATGGTCTGGTTTGTAGCCATCGTGGCAATATTGCGCGACAAAGACCTAAGCAGGTTAAACACTCGCTGGGGATTGCGCTCGACTCCGTCGACTCTCGACACATCTTCCTCAATCAAAGCATCAACATAGTTCCTGGCAACATCCAAAGCATCATCTCTCTGGAACGACAGAGATGCAGGCCACCCTCCACGACATATGCAATATGACAGATCTGGAATTGTCAGCCGGGAAATGGCCCCGCCCTCCTGAGTGCCATCAAACAGACGTGACAAAGACACCTCTCCAGTCGATTCACATGATTCAAACAGACTCATGGTACGCATCCGCAATCGCGCGATACGTCCAGTGCCGGTATGCGCCGCCACATTATCTTTCGGCACAGCCGATCCCGTAAGAATGAACTGACCGGGAGCCTGACGACGATCTACCTCATGTCTGACAGCATCCCACAACACAGGCGCCATCTGCCACTCGTCTATCAGCCTCGGCGTGTCACCTCTAAGCAAAAGCGACGGCTGAGAGTCAGCCATGGCCAGATATGCCGCCGATCTGTCTGAATCCTGCATATATATCACGCTGCCCGAGTGTTGGGCCGCACTCATGGTTTTGCCACACCATTTGCAGCCGGTGATCAGTACAGCTCCGGAAGACCGGAGTTTCCTCGCAAGCAAAGGATCAGTGACCCTGTGTAGATAATTTCCCATAAATCTCTATGTATCATTGTTTATCGGATGCAAAGATACAAAATTTTATGATTTGACGGAAATTCACTTTATAAAATGACGGGGTTTCACTTTATAATTTGACGGTGTTTTACTTTATAAAATGACGGAAACCGGTCAGCGGAAGGCGAGGCGGAAGGTGACAGGATCGGCGCTGACAAGGCTGAGCGCGCCACCGAAGCCAGTCATCATGCGGCGGCTCACGCTCAGACCGATGCCGCTGCCATCGGCGCGGGTGGAGAAAAACGGAGTGAAGATCTCGCCGGCTATCCCGGCAGGCAGCGGCTCGCCATCGTTGGAGATGTCAATCACGCCGTCGGCGGCCTTGACCGAGATGCGGCGCGCGCCGGCCTGCACGGCGTTGGTGCAGATGTTGACCAGAATCTGCATCAGCATGCTTTCGTCGGCCGTCACCGCCATGTCGGAACGGCACTGCCACGAAATCTGCGGAAATAGCGAAGAGAGATCTTTCAGCATGGCGCCAACATTGACTGCCTGAAGCCGCGGCGACGCAGAATTCGTGAATTTGCGATATGATTCCACAAACTCCATCAGCGACCGGCCGGTGCGGCCAATCGCCTCGAGTCCTTCGCGCCGCTCATCCTCGCATTCCTGCGGAAGGTAGAGCAGCGTGTCGCTCAACGAAATGACCGGGGCCAGCGAATTCATGATCTCATGGGCCAGAGTGCGCGTCAGCTGTTCCCATGCGTCAGCCTCGCGGGCCTCCAGTTCATGGCTTATGTCGATGATAGAAAAAATGCGCAACACACGGCCGTCGGTCTTCAGGGCCGCCACCTGCAGCGTCAGACCAAGTCCAGCCCCCACCGTCATCCGGCGTCCAGGCTCGGCGGCAGCCATCGCCTCAGGCAGCGACGGGTCTATGCGGCTGAGCTGCGACAGGTGCGTCAGCACCGCCAGCCCGAGCAATCTGAGAGCCGCGGCATTGCAGACGGTGACGAATCCGCGCGAGTCGACCACGATGATCCCGGCTTCGGCCTTGTCGAGAATCAGACCGTAATAGAGGTCGGCCTGCTCGGCGCGGCGGCGGAAAGCGGCAATGATTTCAGCGATGCGGTTGAGAGTGCGGTTCACGCTCCGGTTGCGGCTGAAGCGCACCGACGTGTCGCCGTTTTCAAGCGCTTCGAGCAGCAATCTCAGATTGGAGGTCTTGCGCCTGCTGCCGGCCAGCGACACCAGCGCCACAATCGTGGCCAGAGCGGCCACTCCCCATGCGATCCACTGGCTCATAGGCCGTAACGTTTGATCTTATTATAGAGCGTCTGGCGCGAGATGCCCAGACGGGAGGCCACGCGCGTCATGTTGCCACGCTCCTCGATAATGGCGCGCTCGATGCGGCCACGTTCCATCGCGGCGAGCGAATCGGCTGGCCCGGCCGACGAATCGGCCTGAGCAGGCTCCGCGGGCGCGCCGGACTCAGTCGACTCCGACACTCGCAGCAGCGTGTCGATCAGTTCGCGGTTGTCCCACGGTTTGACCACAAACTCCGCCGCGCCGGCCTTGATGCCCTGCACGGCAAGACGTATGTCGGCATAGGCCGTGAAGAGCACCACCGGCACTGCCGGCGATGACTCGCGCAGCCTTCCGAGCCAATAGAGGCCCTCGTTGCCGTTGTTGACCGCCGACTTGAAATTCATGTCAAGCAACACGCAATCAGGACTTTCAGCCTTGACGACGGCAAGCAGATGAACAGGCGAGGTCAGCGTCACCACCCGCTCGAAAAACGGGCGCAACAGCAGGCTCACCGCCGTCAGCACCGACCGGTTGTCGTCGGCCACCACTATGCAATTTCTTCTGAATTTCATCGCTGCGCAAAGTCTATCTATGTCACTGCTTATCCGCGGGAGCAAATATACAACATTTTTATGATTTGGAGGAAAATCAGACGGCCGATTGTCAAATTATTGGACATTTCGCAAATCCGCCCAAACATTATCTGACAGCGTATCAGCAATTTACATTTTTCACCAATTGAAAGCCATTATATTGTCAGCAGAAACAATCATACTCTAAACACGACATGAAAATACTGAAATTTCTTGCCATTGCGGCTCCCATGCTATGCGGTTTCACCCCGACGTATGCATCGGTTCACACTCTCAGATCAAAAGGCGAAGTGCTGCTGATTGCCCACGACGGATACCGACAACAGCTGCCGTGGCTTATCAGTCCACAGACAGCAGTGGATACGCTGGCAACAACGGCAAGGGAGGTGACACTGATTTCACCCGTCGACACCCTGACCGTCAGCACCGGCGCGGAATGGGACGCAACCGACGTGGCCGTAATTACTGAAAACGGCGATACTGCCCTGACCCGCATAGTGCGTCACCCGGCCGACGTATACTCCCATCCCGACCGGAATACAGGCTGCCTGCTGCCGGGCCACAAGCTAACCTGCAAGCAGGCCCGATTTGATCTTGACGCACTGATGAACGCTCTGCGCGAGATCCATCCCGACATTTACTCCGTGACCGGCCAGGAGAAGTTGCTGACGCGCTTTCATCAAGTGCGCGAATCATTGCCCGACACAATGACGACCGTTGAATTCTACAAAGCGGCGGCCCCGATAGTGAGCATGATCGGCGACGGACACACAATGCTGCGCTTCCCCTACAACGATCTGTTCACCAGCGATCTGCAACGACTGCCGATATTTGTCGACGTGAAATCGGACCGCACGCTGAAAGTGGCCACATGCATAGACTCGATAGTGCCGGCCGGATCCGACGTACTCTCAATCAATGGAAAAACCGCCGGCGAGATGATCGATGCGATGCTGCCATACGTCAGCGGCGAACGCGATTTCTTTCGGGTGATGCGCATTGACAATGAATTTCCGGCCCTGTTTGAAATGCTCTATGGCGGACAGCCGCAATATGAGGTGAAATTCCGGAGACCAGGCAAGAAAAAAACAGAGTCCACAGTGATCCCGGCCGCGAGATTCGACGAAATCTTCAAGCGCAGCCCCAAACGAAAGAATCCCGCACCGAAGGCCAACTATTCCTATAGCATTGACCAGGAGCGGAGAGTGGCAGTGATGGATTTCCGCAGGTTTCACGGCACCCCCGGTCAGATGACGCAGTTCTGCGACTCGATGTTTGCCGACATGAAAGCCCGAGGCATTGACCGGCTCATCATCGACGTGCGCAACAACGGCGGCGGCAACTCGGCGATCGGTGACGTGCTGCTGCGCTATATCTCGCCGGTGCCGTTCACGCAATTTGCCAAAACACTGGTCAACAGGTCGGCCAAAGTGCTGCGCATGATAGGCGACTCCGACTTCGCGCCAACCGTGAAATTCTATCAGAAACCGGCAGAACAATACACCCGGCCTCTTGCCCCCGGCGACGGCCACTTTGACGGCACCGTCATTCTGCTCACGAGCAACCACACCTTTTCGTCGGCCTCGGCTTTCTCCTGGGCTTTCAAGCACTTCGGCTGCGGCAAGGTCGTGGGCGAAGAAACCGGCGGCATGAACGTGGCCTATGGCGACATTCTCACCTGGACAGCCCCGGTGTCAGGAATTCCATGCACCATATCCTGGAAACGGTTCTGGCATCCGGGCGCCGACGAGGCCGACATACACGGCACCATCCCCGACATCGAGACTTCGGCTGACCATGCCCTCACGACTGCCCTATCCCTGCTCAGCAGATAATCCGGAATAGGATTTGGAATGCGATTAAAAAACATTTATCTTTGTTTATTGCAAATATAACAGAATCTTACCAATGATCAAGACAGAAAAACTGTGTAAGGTATTTCGCACCGACGAGGTGGAGACACTGGCCCTGAACGACGTGAATTTCGAGGTGGCCAAAGGCGAATTTGTGGCGGTGATGGGGCCGTCGGGCTGCGGCAAGTCCACGCTGCTCAACATCATCGGGCTACTCGACAATCCCACTTCGGGCAGCTACCGGCTCTTCGGCCAGGAGGTGGCCGGCCTGCGCGAGAGCGGACGCACCAAGTTCCGCAAAGGGCGCATCGGCTTCGTGTTCCAAAGCTTCAACCTGATCGACGAGCTGACGGTTGAGCAGAACGTGGAGCTGCCGCTGACCTATATGGGCCTGGCGGCCTCCGAACGCCGCCGCCGCGTCAGAGAAATCATGGAGCGGGTGCACATCTCCCACCGACGCAAGCATCTGCCGTCACAGCTCTCAGGCGGCCAGCAGCAGCGCGTGGCGGTGGCCCGCGCGCTGGTCACCGATCCGGAACTGATTCTGGCCGACGAACCTACCGGCAACCTCGACTCGCGCAACGGGCAAGAGGTGATGGAGCTGCTGTCAGAACTGAACGCCGCAGGCACCACCATTGTTATGGTGACACACTCGGAGCGCGACGCGGCCTTTGCCCATCGGGTGGTCAATCTTTTTGACGGATCGATAATCTCCGAGACGGTATGCGGCTGAGACTGATATTGCGCACCTTGGCGGCATCACCGTGGCTCACCGCCTTCAAGGTGCTCGCTCTCGGACTGGGACTTGCCATGGGCAGCTTCCTGCTGATGCGCGTGGCGCGCGACCACAGCGTCGACCGCTGTTTTCCCGACTATGAGCGCATCCATCAGCTATGGGTGACCGCCCGCGACGAAGGGAAAGGCGTGGAGCAGCGTATGCCAGTAATGCCAACCGAAGCTTTAGCGAATCAGATGCGCGAAAAGCTGGCGGATTACATGGAAATATCCACGGTGGTGTTCAACGGTCTGACTGGCGACATGACCACCGACACCGGCGTGAGCGACATGATGACCATGAGGACGGTCGACCGCTATTTCTTCGACACTTTCGGGCTGAAGACGCCGACCGGCCGGCGATATGCCGACGACGTGGGGATGAAAGCCCTTTGGTTTAACGACGAGGAGGCACGACGCTTTTTCGGCAACGACAGCGTGGAGGGCCACGACGTGATAATCACCGGAGGTATGCCTGGCAAGACGGTGGGCACATTCACGCCAATCCCCGAGGAATCGACCCTCAGCGACATCAAGATAATCTGTCAGGATCCGACAGTGAACTTCGGCTTCGGCCGGATATACGTCAAGATGAAGAAGGGCGCCGACGTCATGGCATTCAACCGCGAAATCCAGAAAATCTGGCAAGGAATCCAACCCGACACCGAAACAATCAAGTCTGTGATAGAGGCTGCGCCGCTTACCGACACCTTCCATGCCGACGAGAAGATTCAACTCATCACGCTGACCATGAGCGTGCTGGCCGGGCTGGTGATCTTCGTCACGGCGATGAACTATGTGTTGCTCTCGCTGGCGTCGCTGCGGCGCCGCGCAAAGACTGTGGGCGTGCAGAAGTGCAACGGCGCGTCCGGGCTGTCGATCGCCGTGGACTTCGCCGCCGAAACTATCCTGCTGATGCTCGCCTCGTTAGTGGTGGTGGCCGCGGTGTTTTATGCCTCGGAGCACTGGTTTGCCGACACGCTCGGCTATTCGGTGACGCACTATGTCAGCACCAGCAGGCTGTGGGTGCTCGGCGTGGTGATGGCGGTGGTTTTCGCCGTGTCGGCCATAGTGCCGGGCGTGATGATGGCGCGCATACCGGCGGCCCAGGCATTCCGCCGCTTCCGCCAGAAACGCGGCGGGTGGAAAACCGCCCTGCTCTCGCTCGAAATCGCCGCCACGGCCTTTGCCCTCGGCCTCACAGCCGTGGTGATGCGCCAGTATTCCTATATCACAGAATCTGACCGCGGCTTCAATCCGGAGCGCCTTGTGCTCGTCGGCGTCGGCATGGGACGGGACTCCAGAGTCGTCGACGACTTTGTCAAGGGTCTGCCCTATGTGGAGAGCGCCTGCTGGGCCACTCTGCCGCCGGGAATCTCCGGCAATGACTGGTATGAGGAATTCCTCCTTGACGACGCGACGGAAGTATATGCGGTTAATCCGGCAGTGCGCACATCGTTCTTCCGAATATTAAACATCCCCATGATAGCCGGAAAGGTGGAGGGAGTGACGCTGAGAGAGGAATCGTGGAGCTTTACAAGCGGCGAGGAGCGCGCGATTGCCGACGTGGCGGTGACGCGCTCGTTTGCCACCGACCTGCTTCACTGCACGCCCGAAGAGGCGATAGGCAAACAGATCTCGATAGGCCAGCCGGGCGACGGCTACTGCCAGCCGATGAACATCGCGGCGGTGTGTGAGAACGTGAAATATGGCGGCTACTTCGCGCCCGACCGCCCGGTGGTGTTTCGCCTGCACGGCGAAGGCGTCTTCGGCCGGATGATACTGAAACTGCAGGAGCCGTTTGAGGCAAACGTTGACCGCCTGCGCCGCGACATCAACGCGGAATTTCCCGACAACGACGACATCAGCCTTAACACATATGAGGATATGATGCGAAAGCCCTATGCCGAGATCAACTCGTTCAGAATCCTGGCGATAATCTCGTCGGTGATGATACTGCTGATCGGCGCCATGGGGCTGCTGGCCTATCTGCGCGACGAGATAGCCCGCCGCACCAAGGAGATCGCCATACGCAAGATCAACGGCGCCACGGCGACCGACATCGTGGAGATGCTCGCCATGTCTGTCATGAAAGTGGCTATTCCCGCCGCCGCGCTGGGCGGCATCGGCTCCTGGTGGGTGGCCCGCCGGTGGATGGAGCAGTTTGCCGACACCATTGACAGCGGCGTGGCCGAGATCTGCGCCGCCTCAATGGCGCTGCTGCTGGTCATTGCCACCGCCGTGGCCCTGATGGCTCTGCGCACAGCCCAGGCCAACCCCACCGAATCGCTCCGCAGCGAATAAGCCCCCGCTCCCCAATAACGACAATCCCTGTCAGACCAATTGATCTGACAGGGATTGCTGTATATAGAGTCAGTCAGAGAGACCGTTACTCGAAGGAGTAGGCCGAGACGGCGCGGAGGCCTGGCGCTCCGCAATAGGCGGAAGCGGTGCCCTGAAGCTTCAGCTTGCGGCCGAGGTTGCCGGGATTGTCCTGAAGGTTGATGGCCGCGCGAACGTCGCCGGCAGGGAGCTGCACGGGAACGCACTTGGCGAAGTCGGTTTCATCGGCGCTGGCGGCGATGATCACGTTGGTGGCCAGAGCGGAGTCGGCTCCGAGAGTGGCACCGGCATAGGAAGATCCGTTGACAAAGCCGATTATGTAGCCTTCGGTCCAGACGGTGGCGCCGTTGTTGCCGAGCGCGATGAGCTGCTCGACGGTGTAGGGCTGGTCTTCAGTGCCGCCGGTGGGAGGGGTGACAGGCTCGTCGTCGCCACCACCCTGACCGCCGTCGAGGTTGAATTCGGTGACGGTCTTGATGCCGACCATGCCGAAGTATTTCTCGAACGAACCGAAGAGTGCCACCTGCTTGCCGAGGTTGCCGGGATTGGCCTGGAGATTGAGAGCATCGCGCACGGCGCCGGCGGGGAGCTGCACGGGAATGCACTTGGTATAGTCGGTCTCGGAAGCGCTGGCCGCGATGAATACGTTGGTGCCTGAAGCTTCGGCACCGGTGGCGGTGGTGAAGGTGTCAGCGCTCTTGCCGGCAGCGGAGCCGACAATATAGCCGGTGGCCCAGCCTGTGGTGGCTGGGTTGTTGAGCAGGAAGAGGTCAGCCACGGTGTAGGGGCTGGAGGCAGATCCGTCGCCCACTGTGGTGCCGGGATTGACAGGCTCGTCGCCGCCGCCAGAGCCTTCTCCGTCAAGCGAGAAGGCTGTGACGGACTTGACACCGGGCAGGCCGAAGTATTTTTCAAGAGAACCGGTGAGAGTAACGACCTTGCCCAGATTGCCGGGGTTGGCCTGCAGGTTGAGACCGGTGCGCACGTCGCCGGCAGGCAACTGCACGGGAACACACTTGGTATAGTCCGTCTCATCGGGAGTTGTGGCGATGAAGATGTTGGTGCCGGAGGCTGCAGCGCCGGTGGCGGTGGTGAAGGAGTCGGCGGTCTTGTCGGCCGCGGAGCCGACGATATAGCCCTTGACCCATGAGATGGTGCCGGGGTTGTCGAGACCGAGCACCTGGGTGGGATTGTAGGGCGCAGACTCAGAGCCATCGCCGGAGGCTATGCCGTCGCCGGCGGGCGGAGTGACAGGCTCGTCGCCGCCGCTACCCTGGCCACCGAGTTCATAAGCAGTGACGGTCTTGACACCGGGCAGGCCGAAGTATTTTTCAAGCGAACCGTTGAGAGTGACCACCTTGCCGAGGTTGCCGGGGTTGGCCTGCAGATTGAGCGCATTGCGGATCTCACCGGCGGGAAGCTGCACTGGGATGCAGTTGTTGTAGTCGGTTTCGTCGGGAGTGGCTGCGATGAAGATGTTGGTGCCGGAGGCTGCAGCGCCGGTGGCGGTGGTGAAGGAGTCGGCGGTCTTGTCGGCCGCGGAGCCGACAATGTAGCCCTTGACCCAGGCGGTGGTGCCGGGGTTGCCGAGTTTGAGCACCTGGGCGGGGCTGTAGGGCGAAGCCTGCGAACCGTCGCCGTCGGCAATGGCGCCGCTGGGATCTTCGGGCAGTTCCACGCCTTCGATGAAGAATTCGGAAGCCTTGCCGGCATAGCCCTTGACTGCGGCCATGCCGAGATCGGTGGCGAATCGGCCGTCGATGCCCATCTTGCGTCCGAGCAGCTCAGGATTGTCGACAAGGTTGCCGGCAGACTCGAGCAGAGAGCCTTCGGGAAGGCTGACAAGGAGGCATTCGGCAAAATCGCGGCAATCGGGCGAATCGGCGATGACCAGAGTATTGGCCATGATGAAGGGCGCGGAGAACTGGATGTCTTCATTTTTGGTCACCTCGGTGACTTCAGGAGCCACGGTGCCTACAATGTAGCCTTCGACCCATCCGTTTTCGGTGCGGCCCGACGATGCGAACGAAATGGCCTGCCGGACGGTGTAGGGATGCTCCTTGTCTCCCTCGACAGTCGGGTTGCCGAAGTTCATCAGGCCTTCGGGGTCGATGAGCATGAGCTGCCAGTCGCCGCTGGAACCGGAGTTATAATAACTGAGGATACCGACAACGTCGCCCGATCCGGAGGGCACTTTCATGTTCCAGAAGTCGCAGTAGCCGCTGGTGCGCACATCGATTGAGCCGCCACTGTTGGGCAGATCGATCTTCTGGGAATAACCGCTCGACTGGAATTCGTCGCAAAGAGTCTCGACGCCGTCGGCATTGGCCGCGAAGGCCACGTTGTTGAAGCGCACGAGCTGACCCTGCCAGCGGATCTGGTCTTCTTTGGCCGAAGCGGGTTTCTCCTTGAGCACCAGAGTGTCTATGGCAGCCACGTCGGGCATGCCGCTGAACTGCACATGGGGAGTGAAGAAGGTAGCGCTCATGAACGACGAAGTGGTCTGCTGGCGGTCGAACTCCCATTTGGGAGAACCGAGCTGCTGGAGGCCGCGATACTTGCCGAGCCAGAGGCCGGTGGCGTCGATCACGATCTCCTGGCCTGGAGCGTAAGTGAGGCAAAGATCATAGCCTGCGAGCGAGATGCAGAGCGCGGCGGTTTCGTCGGCTATATATAAAGCGCGATAGATATTGCCGGCGGCGTCGCTGGAGATCACGCGTCCCTTGATAATATAGTGAGAACCGTCCTCGCGCTCACCGATGGGGTGAGAGTAGTTGAGCGAGTCAGCCCAGAATGCCTCTTTGATTTCGGCAATGGAGGTGTTGGCCTCGAGAGTGGCCACCGGCACCTTGGGGCTTTCGGTGTCAAAGTCGTCTTGACAGGCGGTGATGGCCGAGAGCACCAAGGCCGAAGCCGCCATATATTTGGTGAATTTCTTCATTGTCATTTTAGTCCGGATTGAGTGGATTATTCGGCCACGATGTTGTCAACGCAATAGGTGTGGAAGTTGGTTCCGGCGGGGGCAGTGTAGCGGAAGCCCACATAGACCACGCCGCTGAACCCGGCCAGCGAGAGTTCGCCCGAGGGTTCATAGACGCTGTAGGGGCTGGTGCCTCCGGCAGATGTGCCGCCATCGGCCACTGAAGTGGCGATATGGGCATC
Organism: uncultured Porphyromonadaceae bacterium; assembly: GCA_947177035.1. Taxonomy (GTDB): domain Bacteria; phylum Bacteroidota; class Bacteroidia; order Bacteroidales; family Muribaculaceae; genus UBA3263. The sequence goes on from CAMWSS010000026.1 coordinate 26,730, forward strand.
GAGCTTGGTGAGAGTGGCAGTCTTGGGATCGGCCGAGCTGAGCACGAATACCTCAAGCACGTCGTTGCCCTGATAGGCCGCCGAGCTTTCAAACGAGAAGACCTTTCTGGCCATGCCGTCGACGTTGAGCGCCGGAGTGATGAGCCAGGCTTCGTCGGCAGCAGCCTCGCTGCCTCCGTTATAGTTTGTCACCTGGGCATAGGTGTTGTTGCCCTGGGTGTAGTTGTAGACGCGCCAGTTTTTGGAGCCTTGAGCCTGGACGGTGGTCCATCCGGGCAGCTGGGAGAAGGCGGTGATGCCCTCGAAGTCGACTTTGAGCGAGGTGACGGGGTCGCCTGCGGGGGGAGTCACAGGCTCCTCGCCGGAACCTTCGCCGTCGAGTTTGAACGCAGTGACGGTCTTGATGCCGGCCATGCCGAAGTATTTTTCAAGCGAGCCATTGACGCTCAGTTCCTTGCCGAGGTTGCCGGGGTTGGCCTGGAGGTTGACGGCGTCACGCACCGAACCGGCGGGGAGCTGCACGGGGAGGCAGTTGTTGTAGTCGGTTTCGTCGGGAGTGGCTGCGATGAACACGTTTGTGCCTGAAGCTTCGGCACCGGTGGCGGTGGTGAATGAGTCGGCGCTCTTGCCGGCAGCGGAGCCGACGATGTAGCCTTTGACCCATGCGGTTGATCCGGGGCTGCCGAGAGCGAGCACGTCGGCCACGGTGTAGGGCTTCTCTTCCGATCCGTTGCCTTCGGCGGTGCCGGGTTCATCGGGGTTGCCGGGTTCCGACGCATCATCGAAGCCGATGGCGCTGTCGCCATCGATCATCAGCATCTGCCAGTCGGAGCCGTAATAGCTGAGTATGCCCACCACCGAGCCAATGCCGGAGGGGATGATCTCTTTGGCGAAGGAAGCATAGCTGCTGCAACGCACGAGCAGGCGGTTGCCGGCCTCGTCAACCACATAGCGGTTGGAGTTGCCGTCGGGCGCATAAGCCTGTCCGGCGTCTTCAAACTTGACGCCGTCGACGCGCACCAGCTGGCTCTGCCAGCCGATGAGTCCGGCCTGGTCGGCCTTATAGTCCATTACCTGCGGGATGGTGACCAGCATGGTGTCGACCAGCGACGAGTTGGCCAGGCCGTTCTGCTGGGCATGGGCGGCAAAAAGTTCGGATTCCATGAAGGTCATGGAGGGGGCGCCGTTGTATTCGCCCTCGCCGCCGAGCTGCATCAGGCCGTTGTAGCCGCCGATTTTCAGACCGGTCATGTCGATCACGAGTTCCTGTCCGAACTGATAGGTTTCAAAGAGGTCATAACCGTTGATGGCCATGGCCAGAGCGGCAGTGCTGTCGGCCAGCACCACGGTTTTGTAGATGTTACCCGAAGCATCGCTGGAAACGACGCGTCCTCTGACATAGATGTGCTCGCCATTTTCAGTCAGACCGATTTCCTTGACATAATTGCGGTCTGAGGCCCAATAGGCGGTCTTGAGATCGAGCAGGGTGGTGTTCACCAGGTCGATGTCGGGCGCCTCGGGGGTGACCATCGGCGGCATTTCGGGGTCTTCGGTGCAAGAAGGCAGAGCGGCCGCAAAGGTGGCCGTCAGGGCTGATGCAAGAAGAAATTTATGCAGTTTCATATATCTGTGATATTCTATATATATTAAGGTGTGGTTAGAAACGGATGCCGACATTGAGATATGCCTTGAAGCCTTGGGCGTAGCTCAGACGATAGGGATACTTGTTGGCGTCCCAGTTCTTGGTGTCGAGTCGGCCCTGCTGATAGGCATTGGTCATGATGTTGCGGTTGTTGGTGATGTTGTTGAGATTGAGGTTGATGTTAAGGCTCATCTTGCGGTTGATATAGATGACCTTTCCGATCGACGCGTTGAGCACGAAAGCGTTGTTCATTTTGGGCTGGGTCGAGATCTCGCGGATCTTGGCCATCAGTTCCTCCTCGGTGGGATAGCTCTGCCAGAGGTCGGGCAGCGCCTCGTGATATCTCGGAGCCAGGCTCACGTAAGCGTCGCGCATCCACGATGCGTTGACGTTGAAGAACCAGCTTTTGGGTGCGGCCCAGTCGATTCCGACGTTGAAAGCAGTCTGCGGAGTTCCGCCCACACACATGTTTTTGAGATAGACGGTCTGGGTGGTGTCGGCTCTGGCGCCGTTGTCGAAGTTGCGGGTGCCGATGGGGTTGTTCTTATAGCGATAGGAAGCCACGGTTCCGGCGGCCGAGAGAGTCAGCGAGGGGAGAATCTTGAAGGCCATGCCGATTTCCACTCCTTTATATACTCTGCGCACTCCGGTCATCACATAGTTGACATTGGTGGCATAGGTGTCGTCATAGAACATGGTCTTTTCCGTCGCACCGTTGATCTCGGTGGCAAATCCGGTGACGCTGCCGCGGAAACGGCGATAGCTCCAGCCATAGGTGAGATCGGCCGAGAGGATGCGCTCCGACTGCAGACCGGCCACAGCGTCGTCTTTGACACGCGGGGAGATGTAGGAGTCATAGACGTTGGGGGCCTTTGTGCCGTATTCGGCATTCAGCATGAAGTAGTTGCGTCCGTCGATCTTGTAGGTTGCGCCGGCCTTGAAGGCACCATTGTCAAAGCGGTGTGTCTGGCCATAGCCCTTGGAATTCTTCGGCGAACGGCCGTTGCGCATGTGGCCGTTGCGCTGGAACTGGGTGTAGTTCAGCTCCAGGCCATAGTTCACGTCCCAATGGGCGGTGTTGATGGTGTTTTGCAGCCATCCGCGCACCTGATAGACGTGATAGTCATAGTTATAGCCGAACTTGTCGCCCTCGCCGACGCGGCGGTTGGGGTTGTCGAGATCGTTCTGCATCTGGTCTGGCGCACGCGACACTTCACGGTCTGAGAATCCGTCAAGGTCGATCCAGAATTCGCCGCCGAGCAGGTCGCGCACAGTCTTGTAGTTCTGCTGCATGGAGTATGCGGCGCTCACGCCGGCCTGGAGTGACATCACCGAATTGAGGCGATGGTTGAGCACGGAAACCACCTGAGTCTGATAGAGATTGCTCCAGCGGTTCTCCATGATATAGTCCGAGCCTACCTTTTTTTCAGGGTCGGATGTGAGAGAATTGTGATAGTTGTTGAGGGCGTTGACCTCATAGAGACGATTCCAGTTGATCTGACGCACGTCTTCGTTGGTGCGCCACTGCTCACGGATAAATTCGCTCTGCACAGTGGGCGTTCCGTTATTATAGTAATAGGACGGGAGATAGTGGAAATAGTCGGGACGGGAGTCCGAACCGGCCAGGCGCTCGATGCGGGTGGAGTTATAGAAGCTCATGCGATACATGACACCGGTGTTGAGCGTGGTGTTTGAACCGGCTTTGTAGATCCAGTTGAGCATGGCGGTGGGGTCGAACTGCTCGCGGATGTTGTCTGAGCGCTTCTTGCCGTCATACCAGCCCCACGACGGGTTGTAGAGATTGTCGCCGGCCAGATCATAAGCCTCCTGCACTGTGGCGCGGGCGGCTGCACGCTGGGTGGGGGCGCCATAGAGCGAGAGGGTCAGCGAATGGGCCTTGTTGATCTCTTTCTCGACCGAGAGGAACAGGCCGACAGAGTTATAGAAAGTGCCGTCGACCACACCCTCGTTGGCATAGCGGCCGATGGCCGAAACGGTCACGCCCCAGCCATGACGGTTGATGCCGGTGGCATAGGTGGCCATGGCGCGGAGCATATAGTTCGAATTGGTGTAGGCCAACGAACCGTTAAAGCCCGGCGCATAGTCGGCGGTGATGGTCGAGATGGAGGTGCTGCCGCCGATTCCGCCCATGCCCACTGACGAAGCCTGCAAGCCGATCGAGGTGGTGCGGTTGCGGAATGCGCGCGATGTCATGCCTCCGAGACTCGAATAATTAAAACGGCCTCGGATGGGGTCATTCATCACGAAACCGTTGATATACGTTGTCTGATACTGCGAGTCATAGCCGCGCATGTTGAAATACATCGGCTGGAAATTATAGCTGGCGGCGCTATAATAGATATTGTCGCTCGCGCCAGTCAGCGCTGCAACTGCCTGAGCCGCCGACTCTTCGTCGTCGAGCGCAGATTCGTCGAAAAGCTGATCGGCCTGCTCTTCATGCAGGTCGGCCATCATATTGCCCGACGCAGTCAGAGCGATGCGGCCGAGCTCGACATTTCCGGCAGCCGGCACCGTCACCTCACGGTCGGCGTCGTTATAGCCATAGACCAGCACCAGCAGCAAGTCTGAACCGGGTCTGGCATTTGAAATTTTGAAATCGCCGGCCGCGCCGGTGGTAACGGAGAGACCTTGATCACGAAGCATCACGGTGGCACCGCTCACAGGCTGTCCCGTGGATGCATCGGTGACCGTGCCCGAAAGCGAGGCTGTCTGCGCCAGCACAGGCATCACAGCCGCGATCACCATCAATAGTAACAGTTTGATTCTCATAAATTTATAACTTGTTTATCAATATTGCGGATTCAATTAACTTGCAAATATACTGAATTTTCGTGAAAAACTCTTAAATTTCAGCGTCCAAATCATTGTACACACTCCTGACTGATGGCAGACAAAAACTTTTGGCGGATTGGGAGGAATTGAGTAATTTTGTGTGATTTATGACAAAGACCGTTCTGCAATTCGCAATGATGTTCGTGATGCTGGTCATCACGCAATCAATAATTTTCAATCATATAGCGCTGTTCAGCGTGGCCCTGGCGTTTGTTTTCATCTACTTCATTCTGCGCCTTCCGGTCACCCTCGACGGCAGTCGCGTCATCGCGCTGTCGTTTCTGATCGGACTGGCCGTCGACGTCTTCTCTGACACTCCGGGCATGAACTCGCTGGCCTGCACCTGCATCGGCGCGTCACGCCACACGGTGCTGCGCCTGTATGTGTCGCGCGACGAAGACATCAACGGCCCGCAACCGACGCTGCGCTCCATGGGACCGGCCGCATATGCCAAATATGTGCTGACCATGTCGCTGATGTTCAGCGTGCTCATATTTTTCATCGAATCGCTGTCGTTTTTCAACCCCGGGCTTCTGATGGCGCGCGTCGTGGCATCGGCGCTGCTCACCTCCATGCTGATCATCGCCATCGACAGCCTGACCGACCGTTCGTCATCGCGCTCCTCGCGCCGCCGCGACCGCCTCTGACCGCCCTCCCCGGACTTTACATTCCCAAAATTTAATGGCCCTCCCGAAGGAGAGCCATTATTACTCACATGAATATCACGGAGCTTGCGTGTGTGTGTTTTCAGGGTTGTTATCGCAATATGACTTTATAGGCCCGCGAGCCGACAATCACCAGATGGAATCCGGCCGACAGCCCGCCGACGCGAGTGCCGCGCCCGCTATAGACCATGAGACCCGAGGAGTTGACCACACGGACAAGATCGTCGGCCGGCACTCCGTCAACAATTATGTCACGTCCGTCGACTGTCACAGACACTTCTTGTCCGGCATCTTCAGCCGAAACAATCGCAGATCCGTGCTCCACATTGACCTGGCAATAGTCGGAGATGGCGGTGCCGTCGGCAGAGGTTGCTGTGACTGTTGCGGTGCCGGGAGCGACGGCCTCGATCAGACCGCTCTGGTCGACTGTGGCAACCGCCTCGTCGGACGACGACCACACCACAGCGCGGTTGCCGGCATAGTCAGGCAAGACGGTGACGCTCAGCCTCATGAATTCGCCGGGCGACATGTAGACCGACGTGCGGTTGAGGGTGACCGACATTCTCCGTACTTCAAGATGGACGTGAAAGGCCATCAGATATGCATC
>CAMWSS010000027.1 GCA_947177035.1 uncultured Porphyromonadaceae bacterium
ATTTTATACCCGTGCCGATCCACATATGCCCGCCCTCGGCCGGGAGTGGATTATATTCATCAGATGTTGATGGTTTCACCTGGAGTGTGCAGGCAGTAGGAGCAGGTGTGTGCAGGATCGGCGATGTAGGCCGAAAACAGACATGCTTCTTTATATCGCCCCCAGAAGTGCATCGGGATGAAATGGCGCACTTTTATCGCTTTGGTGAACCGGCGTGCGCCTTCGGCGAAGTTGCGGCCCTGGCGGGGATCAACGGGAAACATGGCGACATCGATTGTTATGATCTCGGAGCTTATGCTGTTGAGTGTTTTAGTGAACTCTTCGGTGGCTTTGCGGGCTTCCTGAGGCGTGTTTTCGTCGCGCCAGTGCCAAAGGTTGAAGTCGCCGGCGTGAAAGATTGTGTGGCCGTCTGTGGTCGTTGCGAGGTAGCTCACGCCGATGTCGGTGGAGCTGTATGCTTTTACTCGTGATGTTCCAGGGATGTTTTCAATGACGTCGCCCGGACTCATGCCGGCAACGCGCAGTGTCGAGGGGATGTCTTGGGAGAATATGTCGTTGGAGATAACGTATGTGCGTTGTCTGTCCTGGGCAATGTTGAAGATTTCGGGCGTAAAATGGTCGGAATGGCGGTGCGTGACGAAGAATGTGACCGGAAGTCCGGGATGTTCCTTCATCAGTTTGTGCAGTGCGTGCGACGGGTCGCGGAACAGGTCAAACACGAGGATTGCGTCGTTGGTCGTGACGGCGAATCCGCTATGGTCAAGGTATGTTATTTTAAGCATGTGGTCATGAGTGATGCCGGGATTTGTTTTTCCGGATCATCAGTCATAACGTGTGGTGGGCGGCGTTGGTTCACGCAAAGATAAGAATGAGTACTTGTGCGATGATTACGCGTGCGAACATTGTCAGGGGGTAGACTGTGGCATAGCTGACGGCGGGGGCGTCATCGCCGGTGGTTTCCTGTGAGTAGTTCATGGCCATCGGGTTGGCCATGGCGCCGCACACCATTCCGCAGGCCGAGCCGAAGTCGAGGTGCCAGATGCGCATTGCCGCCGCGAGCATTATGGCCGAGGGAACGAGCGTGATGATGAATCCTGTGCCGATCCATGTGAGGCCTTCGGCTTGCATGATGGTGTCGACAAAGTCGGCGCCGGCGCTCAGTCCGAGGCATGCCAGGAAGAGTGACAGGCCGATTCCGCGCAGCATCAGGTTGGCCGAGCGTGTGGTGTAGGTGACCAGATGGAACTGAGGGCCGAACCGGCCGATGAGGATGCCCATGATGATCGGGCCTCCAGCCAGGCCAAGTCTTATGGGTGAGTTCATGCCGGGAATCATGATGGGGAGTGAGCCGAGCAGCAGTCCGGCCACAAGTCCGATGAATATGGCGGCGAGGTTGGGCTCCTTGAGGTCTGTGATTTCGTTGCCAAGCACTTTTTCCACGTTTTCGATTGCCACCTGTTCGCCCACCACCGTGAGTCTGTCGCCGAGTTGCAGCACGAGTGCGGGCGATGCGAGCAGTTGCACTCCGGCGCGCGTCACTCGCGTGATGTTGATGCCATAGCTGTTGCGCAGTCGCAGTGAGCCGAGACGTTTGCCGTTGATTTCGGGGCGCGACACGATGATGTGTTTCGATATGAGCGAGGAGTCGATCGCGTTCCAGTCGATGTCTTCTTTGTTCCAGTCGTGGTGGGCTTCACGTTCGCCGAACAGCATTGTGAGTGTTGAGGCGCTTTTGTCGGTGCTCACCACCAGCAGGCGGTCACCCTGGGCCAGTTCGGTTTCAGAGGTGGGGATGCTGACTCCTCCTGCCCGCCACAGGCGCGAGATCACAAAGCGCTGTGGGGTGAGCTGCGCAACGTCGCGGATCGTTTTCCCGAATATTCCGGGGTTCAGTACTGTGAATTCGCCTACCCAGGTGTGGTTGCCGTCGTCGTGTTCTGCGGTGTGCAGGTCGGTCTGGCGGGTGTATAGTCTGCGGACTAATGCGATCGCGATTATGACGCCGAGTACGCCGAGCGGGTAGGTGACCGCACAGCTGAGCGCGGCTCCGGCCGATGGTTGTCCGATTTGTTGCAGGGTTTGCTGTGCGGCTCCGAGTGCCGGAGTGTTGGTGGTGGCGCCAGACAGGATGCCGACCATGTCGGACATGGGTATTCCCATGCCGAATGCGAGTCCGATTGCTGTGGCGGTTCCGAGTAGAATCAGGGTGAGGCACAGCAGATTGAGCTTGATCCCTCCGTGGCGGAACGAGCTGAAAAAGCCCGGTCCGACTTTCAGTCCGAGTTCATAGACAAACAGTATCAGTCCGAAACTTTGGGCGAAGTCGAGCATTCCGGGGTCGACGGATAGTCCGAGGTGTCCGGCCAGGATTCCGGTGAAGAACACGAAGGTCACACCAAGGCTGATTCCGAAGATTTTCAACTTACCGAGTCCGAGTCCGGCGGCAATAATAACGGAAATGACGATCACCGCCTGAAGGGCCGAGTGATTGTAGATTATGTCGGTCAACCATTGCATAGCAGCGCAAAGTTACAACAAATATGCGAGAAGCGCATCTGTTCGTTAAATAATTGAAATAAAATTTGGTAAATTCAAAAAGTATCAGTAATTTTGCCCCGCAAAAAGGAATAAACCCAACGCAAAACAATCAAAAAACAGCATAACAAATGATTATTGTACAAGTAAAAGAAGGCGAGAACATCGAAAGAGCTCTCAAAAAATTCAAACGCAAATTTGAAAAGACCGGCATTGTGCGTGAACTTCGCAGCCGCCAGGCCTTTGAGAAACCCTCTGTGGCCAACCGCAAAAAGATGATGAAAGCGGTGTACGTGCAGAAACTGCGCGCCGTTGAGGAATAAGCAACTCGCGACGAGCCCCCTTCGGATACCATATACACGGCGTGAATCGACAGTTTCGATTCGTGCCGTTTTGTGTATTTTATAAATCAGACAAAAATGAAAGGGACGTGGACGGACAAATTTCTGAACTATATACGGTGTGAATTGGGCTATTCAGCTCACACCGTGAAGGCTTATGAGTCTGATCTCGCCTCTTTTGCCGGTTATCTGACGGGTGGAAAGCCCGATGGGTTTGAGCCTGAGTCGGTGACGACGGCCGACGTGCGCGCGTTTGTGGCGCAGCTGAGCGCTGACGGAGCGTCTGCACGAACAGTGCGCCGCAAAGTGAGCGCTCTCAGGACGTTCTATACTTATCTCTGCCGCATGGACGTGTTGCAGGTCAATCCGGTTGAGCGGATTGTCACAGCGAGGGCGCCCCGGCAGCTTCCGGTCTTTGTCAGGACCGATGAGATCAATGCGGTGATCGACGATGAGAGCGGTTATGATATGTCTGAATTCGATGATGTCCGTGACCGTCTGATTCTGGATATGCTGTACAGCACCGGCATAAGGTGTTCGGAGCTGATTTCCTTGCGAGATGTCAATGTCGATACCGGACGGTGCGAACTAAAAGTGCTTGGCAAGCGTAATAAGGAAAGAATAGTGCCTTTTGGCGCCGAATTGCGTGAGATGATCATACATTACCGACAGTTACGTCCCAGCGGGCCTGGATCCGGCGGCGAGTTTTTTACGCGTTCCGACGGGCGTCCGCTTTATCGGAAGATGGTGTATAATGTGGTGCATTCAAAGCTTGACGGGCGTGCGCACGCGGCTCGTCTGAGTCCTCATGTGTTGCGTCATTCATTTGCCACCGATATGCTGAACAACGGGGCTGATCTGAAGGCGGTGCAGGAGTTGCTCGGGCATTCGTCGCTCGGAACGACACAAATATATACTCATGTAACATTCAGAGATCTTCAACAAAATTATCAACTTGCACACCCTCGTGCACAAAGAAAAGGAGGAACCCATGGAAACTAAAATTCAAGCAATCCACTTTGACGCATCTGAAGCTCTTGTCAACTTCATCAACAAGAAGGTTGAAAAACTGGTCCGTAAAAGCCCTTACCTTTCAGAGGTGAGCGTGACAATGCGGGTGGTAAAGCCTGAGACCTCGATGAACAAGGAGGTTAAGTTTGTGGCTCTTGCGCCGCAGCGGGCCGAAGTAGTGGCCACTAAGGTGGCTGATACGTTTGAGGAGGCTGTAGACCTGTGTGTGGCCGCTCTGGAGCCTCAGGTTGAGAAGTTAAAGGAGAAGAAGTAAAATATCCATTATGTCCGGTCTGATGGGCCGGATGAGCGTATGGCGGCGGAGAGAGATTTCCGCCGCTATTTTTGTTTGTGGGGAGGGTGGGGATGGAGGGAGGTGTGAGTGTTGTTGTGCGGTCATGTGAAAATGAGAGCGGCGGCCCTTGAGGAGCCGCCGCTGTGAAAAAGTGGTTTTATCGGGTTAGGAAACCGCTTATTTGCGAACGATAACCTTTTTGCCGTTGACGATGTAGAGACCGGAGCGGTTGATCTTTGAGATGCGACGTCCGTTGATGTCGAAAATAGTGTTTTCGAGGTTGGTCTTGTCAACTGCGATGGATTCGATGGCGGAGTTTTCGCCGAGGTTGGCAACTTCCCAAGTCGAAGCGCCGTCCATGGTAGCTTCGGCAGTGTAGCCTACAACGTTGTAGTTTGTGCCGCTGCCGGCTGCGTGGATGCAGGAGTAGGCATAGTCAGCGCCGTTGGCCAGGTTGGTGGCGCGCACGTATACGCGGTTGGTTGCGTCGGGCAGGGTGTCGGTGGCTGCGCCGGCGATAGTGAACAGAGCTGCCTTGGATTTGTCGGTGGTTGTCAGCCAGGTTTTGTTCACAGCCAGTTCTTCGTTTGAAGCATAGCAGTCAAGGGCGTTGTTGATGAGGCGGATCTGTCCGTCAACGAGCTGTATTGTCCATTTTGCGATGTCGTCATCGGCGTTGTCGGCAACGTCAAGGCACTTGATCTCGATGGGTTCGTAGTTGTCGTTGTATTCAGTTTTTACGTTTGCTGCGAGGTAGGCGGGTTTGCCTTCTTCACCCAGGTAGGGACGAGATACGTTCTTGAGGGTGATGATTGTGTTGTTGAGACCGTCGTTGATACCAGCCAGGCATTCGCTAACTGATTTGTTGTATGCTTCGATGCCTTCGTAGAGTTCCGAGATTTTGTCGTAGTCATTGATGTCGAGGGTGAGGGCGTCGATCTTGTCGGCAACGGCGTTGACAACGTCGGCTTTCCACAGGGCGGGTACGTTGGCATATGCGAGCACGCGGTCAGCACCTGCTTTGAGGGCGTTGTCGATCAGTTCGGGACCGAGTTCTCCAAGGAGTTTTTTCTCATATGCGGCGAGTTCAACTTTCGCGTTGGCAACTTCTTCATCAGTAGCTTCTTCGAAGTAGAATACGGAACCGTTGTTGAGGTTGGGGTCTGCAGTGTAAGTGCCGGTGGTGGGATCTACACCGAAGTCAGAGAACGGGTTCCAGTCGGCAGCCATGAATACATAGGGGGCTACGTCGAATGACTGTGCTACGCCGCAGTAGTTTTTCACGTCGAAGCAGCCGCCTTTGTTGGGGTCGTTGCCTTTCCATGAGATGGCATAGGAGTTTTCGGTGTAGAGCTGAGTGCCGGCAACTTCGTTCACATAGTTCAGGTTAACGGCATAGAGAGTGGCGCCGTCTTTGGTGAGGTGGGCGAGTTCGCTCTGACCGCCACCAGCATAGAGCACCATGTCGTCTTTGTAGAGGTTGACCCAACGCACGCCGTCGTCGAGTTTGCCAGAGGTGTTGCTTTCAACAGCGTCAAAGCGCCAGAACAGAGATGCGTTGGGCACATATGCCGCGTCGGTTGAGATGGCAGCGTTGTTGAGCTGATAGAGGCCTACATAGGGGCGTTCGCCGAATGTGCCCTGGCCAGCTTCTACTGCGGTGTTCTGGGAGGCTGTGGAGCCGTCGGGGTTGATTGCGTTGGCATACTGCAGAGTGAGGGCGCGGTTGGCCACTACCTTGTAGTATTTGGGTGCATCGGCAGTCGATGCAACGGGCACGACGTATTCAGCGGAAGCGGTTGCGCATCCGAGAAGCAGGCCCATCAGAAGGGTAGATTTTCTCATAAATGTTGGAAATTATAAGTGTGATATGAATTTAAGTAGTGTATTCAGAGGGCATTTGAGTATACGGCCACAAATTTACGTATAAATCGCGAATACAACCAAATTTTTTGTGCAGAAAAAGTGTTATAAAAAATGTTAAACCCGTGGCGAAGCCTGTTATTCCGAGAATTTTTTGATTGCTCGGGTAAAGTGTTTCCAATATTTTTCAGTTTTTGTTTCGCCTATTCCTGTGATTGACGAGAATTCGTCTTTGGTCAGGGGGCGTGTTTGTGCCATTTCGCAGAGGGTGCGGTCGTTGAATATTATGTAGGGGGGGACTCCTTCGATTTTTGCCAGAGCCATGCGAAGGCGTTTGAGTTCTTTCAGTAATGCCTGGTCTGCGAGATTGGTTGCCGTTGTTGTGGCGGAGCAGCCGGCAGATGTTTTTCGGCCAGTTTTGCGGTCGGTTTTCGGTGTTTTGCCGGTCGGGGCGGTGTTGTGTCGCTCGTGGAGGAATCGGGCGAGGGTGACATTGGTTGCGCCGGTGAGCACGCTGCGTCCGTATGGCGTTACGCGCAGGTGGTTTCCCCGGTCATATGCGATTTCGATGAATCCGAGCTGGAGCATCTGCAGGAGGTAGGCCCGCCATTCGGAGGCCGGGAGGTCGCGTCCGGCGCCATAGGTGCGGATGCGGTCATAGCCCCGGCTGATGATGTCGGTTCTGGCTGATCCGCGGAGAATGTCGATGAGCATGTTGGCTCCGACTTTTTCCTGGCACCGGATGATGGCGCTGAGGGCTTTCTGTGCGATGATGGTTCCGTCAAACCGTGTCGGCGGGTGAAGGCACACGTCGCAGTTGCCGCAGTCGGAGTCGGTGTGTTCGGAGAAGTAGCTCAGAAGCACCCGGCGCCGACACAGCGATGTTTCGGCGTATTCCTGCATACGTGTGAGTTTCTCCATGTTGATCATCTGGCGTTCGCCTTCGTCGATGAATGATCGGAGGGTGGCAATGTCGGCAAATGAGTAGAAAAGGAGTGCTTCGGCGGGAAGTCCGTCGCGTCCGGCACGGCCGATTTCCTGGTAGTATCCTTCGATGTTTCGCGGCAGGTTGTTGTGGACGACGAACCGGATGTTGCTTTTGTTTATGCCCATGCCGAAGGCGACGGTGGCGCAGACGACCTGAACGTTGCCGTGAATGAAATCATGCTGGGTCCGGTCGCGTTCGTCGGGCGAGAGTCCGGCGTGGTAGACTGCGACGGAATATCCACGGGCTTTGAGTTCGGCAGCAGTCTGTTCGGCGCTTTTGCGCGAGAGGCAGTAGATGATTCCCGAGTCGTCGGCATATCGTCTGATGAGTTCGCCGATCATTTTCAGTTTCGTTTCGCGGCCTGGGTTGGGTCTTGCCGTGAGTCTGATGTTCGGGCGGTCGAACGAGCTGATGAATATGGCCGGATTTCTGAGCGCGAGTCTGGCTGCGATGTCGTCGCGGGTCAGACGGTCGGCCGTGGCCGTTAGGGCGATGACCGGAACTTTCGGAAAGAGTTCGCGCAGGATCGAGAGTCTGGCATACTCCGGTCTGAAATCATGTCCCCACTGTGATATGCAGTGGGCTTCGTCGATGGCGAAGAGCGATATGCGCATGTTTTCGGGCCAGCGTGTGGCGTCGAGCAGAAGTCGCTCCGGGCTCATGTAGAGGAGTTTGATGTGTCCGCGGCCGACTGATTCCATTATTCTCAGGTTTTCTTCGTCGGATTGCGTCGAGTTGATTGTGGCGGCCGGGATGCCGCAGGCTATCAGTGCCTGCACCTGGTCTTTCATCAGTGCAATCAGCGGCGACACGACCACGGCCACTCCCGGCTGGAGCAGGGCCGGAATCTGGTAGCAGATGCTTTTTCCGCCGCCGGTGGGCATGAGCACCAGGCAGTCGCGTCCGGAAGTGATTGCCGATATTATCTCTGCCTGACGGTCGCGGAATGAGGTGTAGCCGAAAAATCTGCGCAGCAGTGCCAGCGCTTTGTCAGTAAGCGTTTGATTCTCCACGTATGGCGTTGACCACGGTTTTTATGATGATCTTCATGTCGAGCATGAATGACCAGTGTTCGATATACCAGACGTCGCGGTCGACCCGTCCCTGCATTTTCCAGAGTTCGTCGGTGTTTCCGCGGTAGCCGCACACTTGCGCCCATCCTGTGATGCCTGGTTTGACCATGTGGCGGATCATGTAGCGGTCGATTAGTTCAGAATATTGGCGGGTGTGGGCGAGCATGTGGGGTCTGGGTCCGACGACCGACATGTCGCCGAGCCACACGTTGAAGAATTGCGGCAGTTCGTCGAGCGATGTGCGTCTGAGGAAGTCGCCGACGCGGGTTTTTCGCGGGTCGTTGCCGGTGGCTTGCCGTGTGTCGGCGTCGGAGTTGACGCGCATTGTCCGGAATTTTAGGCAGTTGAATTCTCGTCCGCGATAGCCGGTGCGTTTCTGGCGGAAGAATATCGGGCCAGGAGATGAGAGTTTGACGGCGATAGCCACCGGAATGAACACCAGCGGAGATAGTGTGAGGACAATTGTCGAGAATATCAGGTCGAATGTCCGTTTCAGCATCCGGTTGTAGGTTCGTCCCAGCGGGTTGACCAGAGGGGTCAGCACCGGCAGTCCGCCGACTCCGTTGAGTTCAAACCGGCGTCCGACGTATGGCGAGATCTTCGGGACATAGTGGAATCTGACCATGGCGTCGTCGGCGATCTTGACCACTCGCAGCATGTCGTGTTCGTTTTCGCCTGACAGGGTGAAGAATATTTCGTCGATTTTGTGTCGGACGATGAATTCCTCCAGAGAGTCGAGATTGCCGGCATATGTGCCACGAAAGTCTTCGGCCGGAAATTTGTCGAAAAAGCCCAGCACCCGGTAGCCGTATCCGTTGTCGTTTGTCAGGGCCGAATGCAGGCGTCTGGCCGTCGGGTTTGTTCCGACGATGACCACTCTGCTGTAGTTCCATCCGGCGTTGCGCAGGTGTTTCAGCGCAATGCGTGATGCAGTCCATGACAGCGGGAAGGCGACGAGCATCATGGCATAGAATTCCACATAGCATCTCATCGGGAAATTGTCGGCTCTGAGGAAGCTGAGGAGTGATATGAAGAAGAGTGCGTGGATGCCTACGGCCTGTATCGATCTGGTGACGATTCGGTCGATGTGTGTCGCCCGCCGGTTTCGCGGGTCGGTTATGTGAAGGAGGATAATGGGAAGATAGCAGGCTGTGATCATCACCCACTTCAGGCGTCCGTCTGTCTGCACAATTTCGGGTTGCAGCAGACAGACGATGCCGAAGATGGCGTTGACAAGGAGAATGTCGACGCAGGTGAGTATGGCGTTGAGAAATCGCCCGTATCTGCCCTTTGAATTATCTTCGTCGGGCACGTTTTCAGGTGTTTAAGGATTTACGATGGGGGCGTTTTTATTTGAGTTTTGCGTCGATCAGGGCAATTTTCTTTTCGATGTTGGCCTGATCGTCGCGCAGGCGGGCTATGCGGCGTTGCATGTCGTTGAGCATGGCTTCGCCTGATTTGCTTTTGGAGTTGAAGAATCCGAGGTTGTTTTCAAACGTCTTGATTTCCGATCGTTTCATTTCGAGCGAGCGGATCAGTCTGTCGCGCTGGCGGAGGAGTTCGCGTTCGTCGCCGCCTTGTTCGAGCTGGGCTTCAAATGCGGCCATGCCGGCTTTGGCAGTGCTCATGTCCAGTTCGTCGTGGAGGCGGCGCACTTCGGCGCGATATGCGTCGTGGATTTTGTCTTTTTCGCGGAAGGGGACGTGGCCGACGGCCTGATATTTGTCCATGAGTGAGCGCACTGCGGCGATGGCGGCGTTGCGGTCGGTGCCTTCGGCGTCGGCTTTCATTTCGCGCAGGCGGGCGATGATTTCGCGTTTTTCTTTGAGGTTGGTCTGTTCGACGCGGCGGGTGTCGGATCCGGATTGTTTTTTCTGTTCAAAGAAGTGGTCGCATGCTGCGCGGAAGCGTGTCCAGACTGCATCGGATTGTTTTTTTGGCACTGCGCCGATCGATTTCCATTCATTCTGAAGGGCAATGAGGGCGTCGGTTGTCTTTTTCCAGTCGGTGGAGTCTTTGATTTCTTCGGCTTTTTCGCAGAGGGTCAGTTTTTTTGCCAGGTTTTCCGACAGGTCGTCTTTGGCGGCTTTGAAGTAGGCCGCTTTCGCAGCAAAGAAGCTGTCGCAGCATGATCTGAATCTCTGGAAGAGGGCGGCGTTGGTTTTGCGTGATGCGAATCCGAGTTTTTTCCATTGCTGCTGGGCGTCGAGGATCACGCGGGTTTGTTCGTCCCATGCCGCAAATGAGCTGAGACCGGCAAGGTCGATGTTTTCAACCTGCTGGCAGAGCGCTGTTTTGGCTTCTTCGTTGGCGCGTTCGGCAGCTTTCCGTTCTTCGAAGAATGCCTGATATTTTTTGTTGACGACGGCCGATGCGTCTTTGAATCGGTTCCAGATTTCTTCGCGCACTTCTTTGGCCACGGGGCCGATTTCGCGCCATTTGTCGTGGAGGTCCTGGAGGCGGCGGAATGCCACGACCACGTCGGCTTCTTCGGCCAGGCGTTCGGCTTCTTCGCTGATCAGGGTCTTGCTTTCGAGGTTTTTGCGGAAGTCGAGATCGCGGAGGTCTTTGTTGACCTTGAGCTGGTCGTAGAACCGTTCGGTCGATGTCTGGTAGCGTTTCCACAGGTCAGACACTTCCGGAGCGGGCACTTCGCCGATGGTTTTGAACTGTTGCTGGAGTTCGCGCACGCGGTCGAGGTGGCGGTGCACGTTGTCGGTGTCTTCAGCCGCAGTGTTGATTTCTTCGATTATGGCGTTTTTGGCCGCGAGGTTGGCCAGGCGTGCGGCTTCCTGTTCGGCCGCGAGTGCGGCTTTTTTGTCTTTGATTATCCCGAGTGTGGCTTTGAATTCATCTTCGAGTTCGTCGGGGCGCGGCGCGAAGGCGGCCTCTTCGTTTCCGCGTGCGATCGATTCGGCTTTTTCAGCGGCGAGTTCGTCGTTGCGGATGGCATAGAACTGCACTTTGAGTCTGTTGACCTCTTCGCGCGTGATTTCCGCAGCTTCTTTTTCAGCACATTCTTTCAGCGCGGCAACGATATCTTGTTTTGACATTGGCGCTTTTTCGGCAGTGTTGGTGTCAACGGTTACTTCGGGTGTTGGTTCTGCGGCTGCGGGGGTGGTTTCCGGAGTCGTCAAGGGTTGTTGTTGCAGTTCCATGATGCAGTTGATAGTGAAGTGATTATGGTAGGGTGCGGTCAGCGGGATCTTTCTCTCTGGCCGGGTCGGGTTGTGTAAAAACGACCCAAATTTAGCTAAAAAACCGCGAAAAAGCAAATTTTCGCGGTTTTTTGGATTGCGGTTGAATTCCGCCGGGCTGTTATTTGATCAGATACATGCGGCGGGTTGTCGAGTCGATGTATATGTTGCCGGATGCGGGGTTGGTCACGCGGCGTCCCTGGAGGTCATACCACACTGCGTCGGCAGCGGTTTTGTCGGCGTCGATTTCCGTGATGCGCACGTTGGGACGGGGGTCGAAGCTTGTGGTGAGGTCTGTGTCGGATTCGCTGAGGAGCCATGCGGTGTTGGGCGCGAAATTGGCTGCTTTTCCGTTGCGTTTGAATCCGATCTGGCCTCCGGTTGCCGTCAGGGTGAAGTGCACGTCGGGGGCGGGGGTGTAGACGTTGGTGCCGACAAGGAGATTGTCGTTTTCAAAGGCGGGGTTTTCGCCGGTCACGACTTCGAGCAGGAATGTGCTGTTGCCGTTCTTGGAGCGGATGATGAACGGCACGTTGGCCGGAACGGTGCCTTCGTGTTTTTCCAGATAGACCTTGCCCTGGTATTCTTCAACCGGGATCAGGGCTTCGACGCCGTCGGGCATGGCGACGGGGCAGGGGAGGCATGCTGTGGTGATGCCCGATGACGGCGGGGTGACCTGGATGAATTTGATTTCTTCAAAGTAGAAGTAGTTGGCTTCTTCCGGCACGTTGTAGTTTACGAGCTGGTTGCCGCCCGAGATGGTGACGTAGCCCTTGGATGACGGGAGGGCGAAGCGGAACATTCGGTTGAAGTCGCCGCGCGGTTCCATGGTAAAGGTGCTGGCTTCGGCTTTTTCTCCGATGGTTATGGCTGCGTTGTTGCTGCCGTCGGTGACCAGATAGCGTCCGGTGGCTGCGATGCGCAGTTGCACGGCAGTGGGGTCGGCGCCCGGGGTTTCGACGCAGATGAGGTTGAGTCCGTCGGGATATGAGGCGTTGGCGTTCTGGAATTTGGGCGTTGTGTATTCGGTCGACATCATTGTGCCGATTGAGTTGAAGCGCAGGGCGTTGCCTCTGAACGAAGTCGGGCGGTTGACGTTGCGCATGACGTAGTAGTGGCCGGGACGTGGCAGGCGTGAGCGGAGCGCTTCGCGATACATTTCCTCGAATTGCATGAGGGTGTATTTGTCGGAGTTGGCCAGTGCGTCGGCCAGTGCGTCGACGTCATATGCGCCGGCGTAGTATTTCAGGCCGTCGGCTTCGACCATGGCTTTGGCTTTGTCGACAAACTCTTGATATTTGGCGAGTGCGGCCGGGCGCCCGGCTTTGATTTTGGCTTCGATGGCATCGCTTTCGGCCTGGGTCAGCGTTTTGGCCGAGCTGGTTGTGATGCGGTAGAACAGGCCGGTGGTGCGGGAGGTTACGGCGGTGTAGTTTTCAAGGAACAGTGCTGTGCCTTTGTCGGCGTCTGACATGCCGAGCAGCGCTCCGCCGCAGTCAAGCATCCATGCGCCGATGTTGTCTGCATAGATCGGCACCATGTCCACCGGAGTGTCGGTCAGGACGGCTTTGCCGCCTTCGGCTCCGACGAATTTTCCGGCGGATATGTTGTAGAGGTAGTATGCTTTTTCGGCGGTTGAGTAGTGTATTGACCAGAGTGACGCTCCGTCGGATGATTTTGATCCGGAGTTCACCGCATTGCCGGCTCCTTCAAGAAGGCCTGAGTTGGAACTTGACCGGCGGTCGATGGTGTAGGTGGCGGTGTTGCACAGTTCGTCGGTTGATGTGACCGTCTGGGCCGACAGCCCGGCCGATGCCGCGATGGCGCAGAGTGTGACTGCCGATATTATTGATTTCATGGAAATTCGGAGTTATATATAAAAATAGGTGTAGGGTATGTTAGAAGTGTGGTGCGGTTAGTTTTCGTCGGCAGTGAGCGGGCGGTCGTTGGGGATGGCGGGGCGCTGGCGCTGGGGAGCCGGGCAGGTTGACATTGCCGCACGCATGGCTTCGGGCAGGGGGCGCAGTTCGCCTGAGGTTTCGAGGGCCTGCATGTCGGCTTTGAATTCGTCATACATGGCTTCGGTGAATATGTAGTGCTGGATGCCGTAGTCGCCTTGTTCGATGGCTGCGACGGTAAACACTCCCCAGCGTTCGAAATAGCTCCACAGGTTGTAGCCGGTGAGGCGTGACGCTTTGCGCACGAGGTTGATGATGAACGGCGCAGAGTTGGCGTCCCAGCTGACGGGATCGTTTTCCTCAGGCAGATATCCGTTTTTGACCCAGCATGATCCGGGGAAGAGTTTTTTGAACTGTGCGGTTTTGTTGATCGAGGCGTCGGTTGTCCGGTTGCCGTTGAAGATCGATGCGAGCAGTTCGTATTTGTCTACTCCGTTTTTCTTTTCGACGGTCGATCCGTCGGGGTCATCGTTGAGTCGGAGTGACTCGAAGAGGTCCATCATCAGGTCGGGGCGGGCGTCGGCTTCGGTGCGGTTGGAGTTTTCTTCCATGAAGAAGTACATCATGTTGATGTAGGGGGCGAAGATCAGCTCGCCGTTGTTAGAGGAGTATGCCTCGATGGCGTTGAGGGCCGATTTTGCGTTTTCGGAGCGCAGGGTCGGTTTCATCGGCTGGTTGATGGCGAAGTTTTTCAGTTCGTCGCTCCACCAGAATGCGCGTCCCTGTTGTGCGGCGGTTTTGCCGTCGGGGCGGCATGCCATCACGATTCCGTCGGAGTTGGCGGTTTTTGTTTCGCCCGATGCGTCGGGGTCGGTTGCCGTGCGGTCATAGTTGTCGTCGAGGAATATGCGCTGGGCTTTCACAGTCCATTTGTCTTTGGGATAGCGTCCCCAGTAGCTCGAGCTGGCGATGGGGTAGCCCATGTGGGCCACGTTGTAGGCCGAGAAGATGTTGTTGCTGACTTCGGCCATGCCTGTCCAGCAGAAGTAGGGTTTCATCTGGTGCTGGTGTCCCCATTCGTGCGACAGGCCCCAGATGGCGTCATCGTCTTGCGAGATGAGCACGTCGGGCGAGCAGACGCGATATTGGGTGTCGTATTTGAAGGTGACGCCTCGTCCGCCCTGATACATATAGTAGTCGTAGTTGACATATGCCAGGGTTTTGTTCGGCGGAACGCGGTTGTATTTTTCAAATCCGAGCAGGCGGTGTTCCCAGATGATGAGCTGGTCGAGGGTGTTGATGTAGCGCACATATTGGTCGCGGGCATAGCGTTTGATGGCGTCTACTTCCCACACCGAGTGGACCCGCGAGCCCATCAGGTCGATGCAGGGATATACGGCGTTGTCCAGTATCTGCTGCATTTCGGCGTTGGTCTTGGTGTTTGACAGGATGCCGTTGAATGCGGCGCCGATGATGTGCACTTTGATCGGCGAGGCTTTTCCGCTGGTCATGCCTTCGGTGTCGTAGTTGTCGATGTATGCGAGTCCGTCGAATGTCGATTTGCTTCGGTCGATGACGTTGAGTCCGTTGCTGAGGGCGAATGTCTCTTCCTTGAGGTAGCCTTTTTCGTCGGGGTTGTCGGGCATGGCATACCATCCGACTACTTTCAGAGCCGATCCGCCTTTGTGTTCGGGGATTCCTTCGACCATCACTGCGTATTTTCCTTTTGAGAGCATCAGGCCGGTGGCGCCCTGTGTGCGGTCATAGTATTTTCCGGGGGCGTTCCATTGGCTGGAGAGGGTTTCGACGTTCCAGAGCGGCTCGATGTCGCTGATCATTCCTTCGCTGGAGTATGTGCCTGTTTTCAGCAGGCGTGCCATCTCTTTCAGGAAGGGGTTGCTCATGTTTTCGATCTGCGAGTCTTTGACTCCGGGCTTGAGGGCCGAGAGCAGGTTGTCGGCAAACAGCGCCATGTCGGCCACGTCGTTTGAGTTGTCGGGGCGCGTGAATTCCACTTCGGCGCATGATGCGAAGCAGCGTCCGTTGTTGTTGTCGTTGGCTCCGCTCTGGATTTCGAATCTCACTCCGACCAGGCCGGTCTGCTGGTCTTCGGGGATGGCGAATGTGTAAGGGCTTGATGTCTCGCCCAGGTCGAATATGCGTCCGCCG
Organism: uncultured Porphyromonadaceae bacterium; assembly: GCA_947177035.1. GTDB lineage: Bacteria > Bacteroidota > Bacteroidia > Bacteroidales > Muribaculaceae > UBA3263. Next base: position 15,371 of record CAMWSS010000027.1, read on the forward strand.
GCCATCGGTTCCCATTTGTTGGCCGAGTGGCTGACATAGACTTTCACCTTGCCCCAGTTTCCGTTGGTGCTTCCGTCCTGGCGGGGGAAGTAGCGTGCCGCCGTAATGTCGGTGGCTTCGTTGAAGCGGAATGTGAGCACGGGCCAAGCCGCGGGGTTTTCAGGGTCGAAGCCCGCATAAGGCGAGTGCCATTTCGTGTTCATGTTTCCGTCGATGGTATATTCCGGCCCTTCACCGCCCTGGCTCACGCTGGCTTCGGCCGACGATGGCTTTGCTTTTGTGGCGGCCACTGCTTCGGCGGCGATCTCGCCGACGTTGATGCCGCTTTGCGTCACGGTCATTTCGGCCGTCGCGCCTGATGATGTGGTCACCGACAGGACTGCCGTGCGGCTTCCGCTGGTGTTGTTGGCGTCTACGTTCAGGATCAGTTTGCCGTGTTCGACCACCGGCTTCAGCCATGAAGCGGAGCTGACGGTATAGTCAAGACGGTGGTGGGTCTCGATTTCAAGACTTGTGGCGTCGGCGTCGCTGATGCGTATGAGCTTGTTGCCGAAGACCACCAGTCCGAATTCGTTTGCCGGAAGCGCGGTCTGAGCCTGCGCCGCCGGGACGGCGGCGATAGAGAACGCCGCAAGGCCGGAGATGATAAGGGATTTCATCGTGTATATAATTATTGTGTTGATTTGAGATTCGCTGTTGCGGCCGAAGGGAGTCGCGGGATGTGATTCCGTCTGCAAATATACGGATTTTTTGGGAAATAATGATTGTTATTATAGTAGAAAACGGACGGAATGCTGCTGTTGGCGGCTATTTTTTGAGTATATTGCTATTTGTGGTGAAAAGTTTTGTGAAATTTTTGCAGTTCTGTGAAAAAGCGTTATCTTTGTGGCTGCAAAAACTCCTTAATCGGCGTATGTTTTTTGATAATCTGTGTCCGCCGTCAGCCCAAGGCGGTTGTGGCGCAGCGTTTTTGACTTAATTAAACTATCTTATCACAAATTCTATGGGTAAAAAGTTATTGTTCTTAATGACATTCCTGGTGGTCTCGCTCGGCCTGGCGGCTAATGTGACCATCACCGGCGTGGTCTTGGACAAAGCTGATCAAGAGCCGATACCTGGCGCGACAGTGCAGGTCAAAGCGAAAAAAGGTCAGGCCTCGCCTCATGCCACCGCGACAGATGTCGACGGCCGTTTCACTCTCTCCGTTCCTTCGGCCGGTGTGACACTTGAAATCAAATTTATCGGTATGAACACCGTTGAGGTGAAAGCTACCGAGGCTCCCATGCGTATTGAAATGGAGTCCAACACCACCCAGATGGAAGAAGTGGTTGTGACCGGCATGGGCGTGCAGGACAAGCGCCTCTTCTCGGGCGCGACCACAAAAATCAGCGCTGATGAGAGCCGACTCTCCGGCGTGAGCGACGTGAGTCGCTCGCTCGAAGGACGCGCGGCCGGCGTCAGTGTGCAGAATGTGAGCGGAACATTCGGCACCGCACCCAAAATCCGTGTGCGTGGTGCCACTTCGATCTATGGCTCGTCCAAGCCGCTCTGGGTTGTTGACGGTGTTATTCTCGAGGATAACGTCGATCTCGGACCTGACGAACTTTCGTCGGGCGACGCCAACACCCTCATCGCTTCGGCTATCGCCGGCATTTCGGCCGACGACATCGAGTCGTTCCAGATCCTCAAAGACGGTGCATCGACTTCAATCTATGGCGCGCGCGCCATGGCCGGTGTGATCGTCGTGACCACGAAGCAGGGCACTTCGGGTCGCACTTCAATCAACTATACCGGCGAACTCACCTATCGTCTCAAACCTTCATACCACGATTTCAACATCTGTAACTCTCAGGAGCAGATGGGTATATATAAGGAAATGGAAGCCAAGGGCTGGCTCAGCTTCGCTTCGCTCGCCAACGCTTCGACAAGCGGTGTCTACGGCACGATGTACAAGCTCATCAACACCTACGACCCCGCAACCGGAAAATATGCACTGGCCAACACCCAGTCGGCCCGCAACGCATATCTCCGCCAGGCCGAAATGCGTAACACCGACTGGTTTGATCTGCTGTTCAACGACAATATCATGCAGACTCACTCGGTCAGCATCTCCGGCGGTACCGACAAGGGCAACTTCTACTCCTCGTTCTCATACATGAACGACCCGGGCTGGACAAAATCGTCGCAGGTCGACCGATACACCTTCAACGCCAATGCGTCATACAACCTCTCGAAGACGGTCAAGGTGTCGCTCCGCACTCAGGACAGCTATCGCTCGCAGAAAGCTCCCGGCACTCTGTCGCAGGACATCGACGTTGTCAGCGGCGCCGTGTCGCGTTCGTTCGACATCAACCCCTATTCTTATGCGCTGAACACTTCGCGCACAACTGACCCCAACGCAATCCTCACCCGCAACTATGCCGACTTCAACATCTTCGATGAGTTGAAAAACAACTACATCGACCTGACTGTGCTCGACGTCAAGTTCCAGGGTGAACTGCAGTGGAAACCGTGGAGCTTCCTCACACTCAATGCTCTCGGATCTATCCGCTATGTGGCCACAAACCAGAATCACTATGTGACCGACCACTCCAACCAGGCCGAAGCATATCGCGCTGGTATCACTCCCGAAAACGCCACCATACGTGCGGCCAACCCCTATCTCTACACTGACCCCGACGATCCCAACTCGCTCCCGGTGTCGGTGCTTCCCGCCGGCGGTATCCTCTATCACAACAACCGCTCCATGAAGCAGATGGACTTCCGCGCCAACGCCAACTTCCAGAAAACCTTCAACCGCGTCCACATGCTCAATGCCATGCTGGCATATGAGGTAGCCAAGATCGACCGTGTCACCGAAGACTTCCAGGGCTGGGGCATCTGCTATGAAAACGGCAACCTCCCCTTCACCGACTGGAAACTCTTCAAGCAGATGGGCGAAGAAAACGGCGCATACTATAGCGACGTGCGCGGCCGTGCCCGCTCGATGGCTTATATCGGCACCGCCACCTATGGTTACGACAACCGCTATATCCTCTCGGGAACCTACCGCTATGAAGGCTCCAACAAACTCGGACGTGCCAAAAAGAGCCGCTGGCTCCCGACCTGGAACGTGTCTGGCGCATGGAACGCCGACAGCGAATCCTGGTTCGTGAACCCCGTGCTCGCCACTGCCAAACTGCGCGTCAGCTACTCGCTGACCGCCGATGCCGGCCCTGCCGACGTGTCGAACGCAATGGCCATCTACTATCCCTCGCGCCCCTGGCGTCAGGACACCCAGGCTTATGAGCAGGCCCTCTATCTCAGCTCGCTCGCCAACTCCGAACTGACCTATGAGAAAAAGCACGAACTTAACATCGGCGCTGACCTCGGTTTCCTCAACAACCGCATCAACCTCGTTGTCGACTGGTATACCCGCAACAACTTCGACCTGATCGGCCAGATCTACACCGAAGGCGTCGGCGGCGAAATCCGCAAGATGGCCAACGTGGCTTCGATGAAATCTCACGGTGTTGAATTCACTCTCTCGACCCGCAACATCCAGACTCGTGACTTCACCTGGACCACTGACCTCACATTCTCCTATGCCAAGAACAAGATCACCGATCTGAAATCACGTTCACGCGTCATCGACCTTGTCGGCTCCACCGGTTTCCCTCTCGAGGGCTATCCCGTGCGCTCAATCTTCTCGATTCCCTTCGTAGGCCTGACTGAAGACGGTCTCCCCCAGATCATCAACCAGAACGGCGAAGTCACCACTTCCAACATCAACTTCCAGGACTGGGAAAATCTCGGCTTCCTCAAATATGAAGGACCGGTCGATCCTCCCTACACCGGCGGTTTCGGCAACGATCTGCGCTGGCGTGACTTCAACCTGAATATCTTCCTGACCTATGCCTTCGGCAACAAGGTGCGTCTTGATCCGGTGTTCTCGGCCGCTTACTCCGACCTTTCGTCGATGCCGCGCGAATTCATGAACCGCTGGGTGCAGGCCGGCGACGAAGCCCACACCACCATCCCCGCAATCGCATCGCGCCGTCAGACCTTCAACAACAATCAGCTCGGATATGCCTACAATGCCTACAACTACTCGACCGAACGCATTGCCAAGGGCGACTTCATCCGACTCAAGGAAATCGCGCTGACATACAATATCCCCTCGACTGTCACCCGCGCTCTCCGCATCAACAACGCTTCTGTCAAGCTTGCCGCGACAAACATCTGTCTGCTCTATGCCGACAAGAAGCTCAACGGCCAGGACCCCGAATTCTTCAATGCAGGCGGTGTGGCTTCTCCCAACCCCAAGCAGTTCACATTCACTCTCCGCTTCGGACTTTAATCTAACACTGCATTTTCAAAATGAAGATAAATAAATTTATATACGCCTTGTCGGCTGTTGCCGTAGCGATGCTCAGCTCTTGCTCTGACTTCCTCGACACCCCCACCGACACCCGAGTGGAGTTGCAGACCACCGAACAGCTCCGTATGCTGATGAACTCGGCTTATCCTCCCTACAACTACATCTGGCCCTGCGAGCTGATGAGCGACAATATGGAGGACAACAACGCACCGGACGATAACAACATGCGCTACAATCTGGCTCCCTACAACCGTGGCGACGACGAAATGTTCCGCTTCGAACCGTGTGAGTCAGCTTCCGACACCGAAACCCCCTCGGCAATCTGGGAGGGCTACTACAACTCCGTGGCTTCTGCCAATGCAGTGCTTGACAAGCTCAATGAATTTGAAGCCAAAAACGGATCGCTCGACGCCACCCAGCTGGCAATCAAAGGCGAGGCCCTGTTGCTCCGTTCGTTCAACCACTTCTGCCTGGCCCAGGTCTTCTGTGAAGCATATGCCGGTCCGGAACTCTCCAAAACCAAACTTGGCCTGCCTTATGTGACCAAGCCGGAAACCACCGTGAAGCCTCACTATGACCGCGGCACTCTGGCCCAGACCTATGAACATATCGTGGCTGACCTTGAAGCCGGACTTCCGCTGATCGACAACAGCCTCTACACCGTGCCCAAGTATCACTTCAACACATCGGCCGCCTATGCCTATGCAGCACGTCTCTACCTGTTCATGCGTCAATATAAGCGCGCTTTCAACTATGCCAACATGGCATTCGGCGCTCCCAAGGTTGACGATGTCGACTCGTTCGATCCCGCTTCGGCTGTTGACCCTGCTCCTTACATGAGCGACATCTACAACAAGCTCGGCACATTCTACTATCTCACCGACTTCGGCCTTTATCAGAACGGCATCGACAAGCAGAGCAACTTCCTGCTGATCGCCACCAATTCCGTCGCCACCCGTCACTTCTCGGGCGCTCGTCGCTATGGCGTGATCCGCAATGCGCTCAATTCAACCCTCCACGGTTCATCGCCCTCATGGTCCAGATTCAAATGGGTCACCACCAACGGCAAAGGCTCGTCGTTCACAATGCACCCCAGCTTCAATGGCTGCTCGTTCACAAACGGATCCAGTGAATACGGTCTGTTCAACGGTTGCAACATCCAGGAGCACTTTGAATATTCCGACAAGATCGCCGGCATCGGCTATCCCCACATCACCCGTCGCGAATTCTTCGGTGAAGAAACTCTCTTCGTGCGTGCCGAAGCCCGTCTGTTCCTGGGCGACACCCAGGGCGCTCTGGCCGACGTTGACGTCTGGGAGAAGAACCGCCGCAAAACTCCCGGTTCAGACGGTATGGAAGACCAGTATGTCGACCTGACTGTCGATAACATCAACACATTCTATGTGACCAACGTGCCTGCTGACCCTGAAAGCACCAAAGGCGGTGACTCGGGCTATGGCATTGCAAAGACGATCAACATTGATCAGGTATGTCCCGAAACCGACGCCACCGTGTCTGCCGAATCCGTTATGGGCATGCTCCAGTGCATCCAGCACTTCCGTCGCATCGAGACCATCCACATGGGCTTCCGCTGGTTTGACATCAAGCGCTATGGCATTGAATTCACCCGCTATATCGGCAAAGACGCCGAAGAGATCCGTCTGACTCTCGACGACCCGCGCCGCGCCATCCAGATCCCCTCTGAAGTAGTGGCTGCCGGATTCCAGGCCAACCCGCGCTGGGAAGTCAAGAAATCAGACAATATCGAACTCGTGGTGCCTTCGAAGCGTCCCGAAATCAGCAATAAAGCCATCTGATTCATTCCGTTCAATCTCCTTTTCAATAAAGACTCAACAATATGAATTTTAGAAAATATATAATGCTGTCGGTGACAGCCGGTTTTCTCGCAATGGCCTCGGCCTGCAGCGAAGATAAGCTTGGTCCCACCATCTTCCCCGACGTGTCGGACGATGCCGATCCCACCAGCTACACCTATAAGTTCGACACCTGGGTGAACCGCGAGTATCGCGACGTCTACAATCTCGACTTCAAATACAAGATGGAAGACGTGGAAGCCGACATGAACTATAACCTTGTGCCCGCTTCCTACAACAACGCCCGCGACCTCTGCCTGCTCACCAAATACCTCTGGTTTGACGCCTACAAAGAGCTGGCCGGAGTTGACTTCCTGAAGGAATACGGCCCGCGCATCCTTCACCTGATCGGCTCGGCCGCAATCAATCCTTCGAGCGGCACCGAAATTCTCGGTCTGGCCGAAGGCGGACTCAAAGTGACCCTCTTCAAGGTCAACGAAATGGATCTGTTGAACTTCAACCAGCTCAACGAGTACTATTTCCGCACCATGCACCATGAGTTCGGCCACATTCTCCACCAGACCAAGAGCTACCCCACCGATTTCAACCTGCTTTCAACCGGCCGTTACGACGACGGTTCATGGCAGAACAAAGCCATCGGCTATGTGGCGTCGCTCGGCTTCATAACCCCCTATGCTTCCTCGCAGGCCCGTGAAGACTTTGCCGAAACCATCGCAAACTATGTGACCCGCACCGACGAAGCCATGGAGCTGATCAAGTGGATGGCCGCACAAGGATGGTCAACCGGCGCCGAAGCTTCCGACGATCCCGCAGCAGATGCCGACAAACCATACTTCTGCCGCTACTATTACCCCGATGCAAATGACCCCGACAACAAGGTTTATTTCCTGTCGTCGGTTGAGAAAGATCCCGACTATCGTCCTGCCGTTGTCGGTCTCAGAAACGAATATCTCCACTCGGTGGCCGAAGTCGAGGCATATCTCGACAAACTCGCCGAAACCTATGACATCCGCGAAGTTGAAGACGAAGACACCGTTGACGGACTGGATCTCATCAACCAGAAGCAGCAGATCGTGCGCAACTGGTTCAAGGAACAGTGGAAGATCGATTTCGACAAACTCCGCGAGATCGTTCAGACCCGTCAGCAGAACTTCGACATCGAGGCGCTGCGTGCCGAAATCGACGCGATTCCCGATCCGGTGGTCGCTGAATAATCCTTAAAGTCTCAAAGACCTTAACAATTAGAAAGCAATGAAAAAATCACTCCTGTATATCCCCCTGGCTGCAATGGCGCTTACCGCCTGCGACAACACCCAGGAACTGATTTTCGATGACTCGGCCGCCGAACGCCTTGAACAAGGCAAGGCCGAGGCCATTGACAAGCTCACGGCCGACGGCGGTCTCTGGGCAATGGAATATTTTTCAAATTCCGACGAACGCGGATATGTGATGCTCTGCCGTTTCAGCAAAGACGGATCGGTGGAAGTCAGCGTCAACCATGAATGGCAGACCGTTCCTTTCTGCTTCAATCAGGAAACATCGCTCTGGGAGATCACGTCCGACAACGGCACTGTGCTGTCGTTCTGCTCCCACAACGACCTGTTCCACGTGTTCTCCGACCCGTTCAACATCACCGGCCCCTATGCGCCGACCAATCCCGACCGCAACAATGAAGACATTGACGAGACCGGATATGGCCACTCTGGCGACTATGAATTCCAGGTGATGCAGTGTGAGGATCCCAACACCATGCGTCTGCTCGGCAAGAAGCGCTCCTACAACATCTGGATGCACCGTCTGGCCTCCGACACCGACGAAAAGGAATATCTTGACCAGGTGATGCTGATGACCAACGGCATTTTCACCAAGAAATTCCCCAAACTGCTGATAACCGACAAAGAGAGCGGTGAAGTGTTTGTGGCCCACGCCGACCGTGGCATCATGAATGTTTATCCCGAAGCCGGTGACTCGATCACCCAGGCCCGCAAAAAGCATTTCATCACCACCTCCGACGGCATACGCTTCTCATCTCCGTTCAACGTGCTCCGTGCCGACGGATCGGAATATGAAATCTCCGAGTTCGCTTTCACCGGAAGCGGCGGCCTTGTTTCCGACGAAGCCGAGTTCTCCATGCCCATCAAAGTCGGCTATGTGGAACTGCTGACAGATCCTGCTTATGAATGGAGTCTGATGGCCGGCGAAGGATCTGATGATTTTGTCGAATTGTTTGACCGTTTTGTCGCTGAGCATGATGCCGCATACCGGTCGATGCGATTCAAATCACTTGTCTTTGGATATGATAGTAAAACTCAGAAGTATTCAATGACAATCAATGAGATCGGAAGACATATTATGCCGGTCTATTATCGACAATCGTCTATCAATGAGGGAGCTCTGTCATTTAACATATCCAAAACTGATGCAAACAATAATGGTCTTGCCCGCCTGAATAAGATTCCGGTGCTTGAACAGTTGATGGATCTGTTTAATAACAATGAATTCACAATTACTACAATTTCGGAACTTTGTCCCTCGGAGCTTACTTTGACTTCGACTGAAAATCCGGAATTATATTTTAAATTGAATTTGGAGTAGTCCGGGGATGATCTGGAATGCCGGCCATGTCGCTGATTGATGTGTAGTTCGGCATTCTGGATATGTTAAAAACAAAAATAAAAAACAAAATAATAACAGTACGATTAACAATGAAAAAGAAATTATTACTCTCTGCCGGTTCTATGCTGACTATTATGGTCGCAGGTGCCGTGACTCCGATGCCGCAACAAATGGTTCAGAGCATGAAGCTCAAACATGAACTTAAGCGTGAAGTCCTGAAAAAAGTTCCTGCGTCAGAAGCAGTGTTACGAGCCCAGGCATATCACGAATACACTCTGATACCGACCTATTCAATTCCGGAAGGCGCATTTTACGGCGGTCTTTTCAATGTTGATAAAGAGACGGGCACTGGATATATAAGCAATCTCCTGATGCTGCCTACGAACACTCCGTTATCTTTTTCGGCCAGCACTGTTAGCTTTGCACTCAGTAAGCCCAGTGTAGACACTCCTGAAGACTATGTCTATAACTGGCGTTACTTCACAGGCAAAAACGAAGGAGATGTCCATGAAGTAGAGGTTGAAGCCGGTTCTATTACCTTGTCCATGCCTCCTTCGCTTGCTATATATCGTCAGTCTGCTCCTCGCTTGTTCTGGAGCTGTGACGGTGGCAATCTTCTTGACACATGCGCATATAATGTCGAGTATGGCGGTAAGCCTCGTGTAGGTCTTGAGAATACTCTTGAGACTCTGGATGTCTGGTTGAATCCATATAATAGCGCGTTCGTTGAAAATTTTAGGTTTGACGCAGCAATGGCGGGAACCGCAATCATGGATGAAGAGACCAAGACTACATATTCGCAAGCTTGCGAATCACTTGGTCGGGATAAATACGGCGAGGCTTTTGAGCAGACTTTTGGTGAACCGCTGAAGTCCGTGTCTATAGGAGGCTTTGTATTCAATCTCGGCTATGCTGGAGAGCCATATGCTCTCGGTGGACTGGATATGTATGCAGCTTATCAGACATCAAAAGGAGGAACCATATCTTTCCAATTGGTGAAACTTAACGAAAACGGTCAGCTGACAGATGAGATCGTTGCTTCTTCAAGCGTAACGATTAGCGCTTCGAATAAAGAAGTACAAGGTCCGGTGCACGTGGATTTCTATTCGGTTAATGCAGATGAAGAAGAGGTTGCATATACGATCATTGATGCCCCAATGGCTGTTCTGGTTTCAGGTTTTAATGATTTTGAAGAGTTTATTCCATTCACTTCTGCTTATGACGCCACTTCGGCATCTACATGGGGTGTGCGTCACACTGGCGCTACTCTGTATTATCTTGCAGGCGAAACAACTGATGCCTCTGTCGTATCTGAGTTGGATAAAAGTTCCATCTATACTATCTCAAAAGACAAATATGTGCATTTTCTTGGCTTCTTTGTGAGGCTTGATGTAGAGTACCCTGTGCTTGAGCCGGCATCTTATGCGATTGACTATAATCCCGAAGATCCGGAAGGAACAGCATTGATGTATTTTGATCATCAGGATTCAAATTCATATGCAGTAGACCTTGCTGAGGGCGAGACAACACTTGATGTGCAGTTTGCATCTTCATGCGAATACTGGGATGAAATCTTTATCGATGATATTGATCTTCCCGAATGGCTTGATTGTGAACCATATGATCTGTATTCACGAGGACCTCTGCTTAGTGAAAAATCTGGCGAGTATCTCTATTACAATGGTCTCGGACTCCTCTTTACTATCAACGATGGAAAGTATGAAAGCCGTTGTGGCAAGGTGACACTTCACTACATGAACAAGACAGTCGAATTCTATGTAGGACAGAATGGTGAAGCAAATGCCGTTGGTCTTGACAAAGTTGAAGCTGCTGCTGACGGTGCTGTTGAGTACTTCGACGTTCAGGGCCGCAAGCTCCAGGCTGCTCCCGCCAACGGATTCTTCCTGCAGCGTCAGGGCAACAAAGTTACGAAAGTTATCCGCTGATCATAGCGCGAACAATACCTGTAGAATAATTTAATATAGAAGAAAAGGAATGCCGCGAGGCATTCCTTTTTTTGTTTATTTGGCGTCGCTTGCAATGCTGCGTTGAGATCGTCTGTTGGTAGTGTGTGTCTTGCGGCTCTCCTGTCTGTCAGAATGGGCTGCTGCATGGAGTTGACGGAGTGTTGGCCGGATCTGGTGACCGGATGAATCTCGGTGTGGTGCCGGATACTATTGTCGTTGGGCGTTGCTGATCGTCGGAGTGTGTGTGGTTGATAGGGGCCGGGAGATTGTGATATTGATAGAGGCGTGATCTGTCCGGTGTTTTCCGGCCTCGGGTTTCGATGTATTATGGTCGGAATGGAATCTTCGGTCAGGTGAAAAAGAAACGCGGACTGCTGATGCAGCCCGCGTTGTCGAGGTTATTATTGTCGGAATCAGAAAGCGGAGAGGCGGAAACGATAGGCTATGGGAGCGGCGGGAACGCAGTATTGCGGGAGAGTGCCCACGTCGGCTCCGCAGGAGGCGTTGCCGATGCCGCGCATTGCGCCGTCGAGGTGGAGCACGGTGTAGGGTCTCGGAGTGAGTTCCCATTCGTGGTTGGCGTTCATCAGGTCGGCGTCGGTCCAGGGAAGGGCCGAGAAGTTGACGTCGCCTTCGGTTTCGATGATCACTCCGTGGCCGTCGGCTCCGGTGAAGGTGGCGCGGCGGAGTCCCTGGCGGTTGCCGGTGCTCTGCGGCTTGGCATAGTGTTCGCCCATGGTGGCGGGAGTGGTGGTGTAGGTGCCCACGGGGGTGCCGCTCATGCGGTCGTCGGAGTTGGAGAATGGTCCGTGAGCCACGTATTCAATGCGGCTGAGCGCCGAGTCGAGCGGCAGTGAGATGCCGGCGCGGCGCAGGTCGCCGCTGCGGGGGGTGATGGTGACGTCCACGTCGACAATTCCCTGGGGATAGACGGTGTAGGTGATGGCGGCTTCGGCCAGGGTTCCGGTCTCGACATTGCGTATTATCATTGCGTTGGGCTTGGACTGCATGTCGAGCGAAATGTCGGAGTCGTTCATTCCGTTGCCGGTGTCGGCAAAGCGGTCGTTTTCGATCCAGCGGTGGTTGTCGAAGCGCACGGGGGCGCCGTCAAGCACTTTTCTTCCGCCGATTGTCATGGCGGTCAGTTCGCCGGCTTCGTTGAACTCCATGGCGACTTTGCCGTGCGTCACGCTGTGGATCCTGCCGTCTGTCTGTTCGCTTTTGCTGATGCCGTTTTTGGGCATTTCAGGCTTGATGGCGGCGAGGGGGCGGCGGGCGTCAAGTTCATATTGCTTCATGGCTTCTTCGTGGCCGGCAGGGGCATAGACGGTGGCGTCGCGGCGGACCACGCGGAGGTTGAGCAGGCGCTCTGGGCCGTTTTTCCTGGGCTTGGGCAGGTTGAGGGTGAGGGTGGCTGAGTCGCCGGGAGCCACGTCGGGGAGGGCCATTGTTTTGGCAAAGGTCACTTTGCCGTCGGTGACTACCTCATAGAGCAGGTCGAATTCGGCCAGCGAGGTGAAGTCGTAGGCGTTGCGCAGGGTCACCACGGCGCGGTCCTGCCTGGGCATCGACACGGGGCCGAACTTGACCCACTGGTGGCTGGCCTTGACCTGAGCGAGTTTGGCCGACGGGGTGCGGGTGGCCGGCAGGATGCCGTTTGAGCAGAAGTTGCCCTGATGGGGTCCGGGGTAGTCATAGCCCGTGGTCAGGCGCTTCACTCCTTTCTTGAGCAGTTGCGGGTCATAGATGGCCTGGTCGACCCAGTCCCAGATGCAGGCGCCGATGCAGGCGTCGGAGTTTTCGATCACCTGCCAGTATTCGTCGAGGTTGCCGATGGCGTTGCCCATTGCGTGGGCGTATTCGCAGATGAACATCGGTTTGTCGAGTCCCGAGGTGTTTTCGTGCATCCACTTCTGTCCGGGATACATTTTGGAGTAGAAGTCGGAGAAGCGTCCGCCGCCATAGCTGCCGTCGGATCGAGTTCCCTCATAATGCACCGGGCGCTGGTCGAGGGCTTTTGCGGCGTCATAGCAGTAGCGGAAGTTTTCGCCGTTGCCGGCTTCGTTGCCGAGGCTCCACATGACCACGCAGGGGTGATTGCGGTCGCGGAGCACCATGCGGTCAATGCGGTCGACGAATGCCGGAATCCAGCTCTGGCGGTCGCTGATGCTCTGGTTGGCGTGGTCTTCAAGGTCGGCTTCATCCACGGCATACAGGCCGAAATGGTCGAGCATGGCATAGAAGCGCGGATCGTTGGGGTAGTGGCTGGTGCGCACGGTGTTGACGTTGTTGCGCTTCATCAGCAGAGCGTCGGTGAGCATTTCGTCGACGGTGACGGCGCGGCCGTTGACCGGCGATGTGTCGTGGCGGTTGGTGCCTTTGAGAAACACCCGCTTGCCATTTATATAAAGGAGCGATCCGTCGATCTTCACTTCGCGCAGACCGATTTTGGTCGAGAAGGCCATCTCTTCTCTGTCGCGGTCTTTTTGTGTCACGGTGAGGGTGTAGAGGTCGGGGTGTTCCGCGCTCCAGAGCATGGGGTTGTCGACGGTGAAGGCGGCGTTGCCGACCGAGTTGTGGCCACTGAGCGTCGCGGTGGTCTGGCCGACTTTCGTTCCCGTCGGATCATAGAGGCTGACGGTGGCGGTTTTTGAGGCTCCGAGTCCGTCGCGGTCGTCGAATGTGAGGGCCACGTTGACGGTGGCCTTGTCATAGCCGGGAGTGAAGTCCGATGTCACGTAATGGTCGCGTATGAATGCGGCCGGCACGTTGACCAGATCGACGTCGCGGAAAATTCCGCTCATGCGGAACATGTCCTGACATTCAAGATAGGATCCGTCGCTCCAGCGCATCACTTCCACGGCAAGAGTGTTTTCGCCGGGACGCAGGAATTCTGTCACGTCAAATTCGGCCACGTTGTTAGCGCCCTGGCTGTAGCCGGTTTCCCGTCCGTTGACCCAGACTGTGGCGGCCGAGTATATGCCGTTGAATTTAAGGAAGGTGCGGCGTCCGGCGGCAGTCCAGTCGGCGGGCACGGTGAAGGTGCGCACGTATGATCCGACGGGGTTGATTCCATAGTTTGCACCTCCGTCGTTGAATCCGGGGCGGGCCTTGATGTAGGGCGGAGTGTTGGAGTGGGGGTATTCCACGTTGCAGTATATCGGCTTGTCATAGCCGAGCATTTCCCAGTTTGAGGGAACGGGAATCTCGTCCCACGACGACACGTCGAAGCCCTCCTGCCAGAAGTCAAGCGGGCGCTGTGAAGGCTCGGGCACCAGATGGAATCGCCAGTTGCCGTTGAGGCTGCGCACGTTGTCGCTCTTCGGCGTGATCCATGGCGTTGCATAGTGGCCGGCGTCGGCCATCATGGACTCGAGCGTCGGGTAGGGGGTGACGGTGGCGTGGCCGGGTTCCTTGTTGATGGCGAAGATTGTTTCGTCTTCCCAGCGCGGACTCTGGAACTTCGGTTTTTCCACGATTTCGATTGTGAACATCGCGTCGTCGGGCATGCCCTCCTTGAGCCGCAGCACTCCGTTGCCGTCGGGCTGGTAGGTGCCTTTTTTGACGGCCGAGGAGAGGGTGTAGACTCCGGGGGTGTTCTTGGCCGGCACGAACAGCATCCGTGCGTTGCCCCAGGTGTCCTGTGGAGCGGGCCATTGCAGCAGATAGTCGATGGAGGCGTTGTCGCCGCCGTCGTCGAAGTTGGTGTCATAGAAAGCGCCGCCCACCACTCGGGTGTCGAGGTCGAGCATCTTCACTGTCCAATATTGTCCGCGGTTGTTGTTGTCGGCGGTTTCAAAGCGGATGGCGGTGTTGTTCTCACCGCTGTCGCCGTTGCCGAGCACCAGGTCGGGATTGGCCACAGAGCGGAAGCGGTAGGTGAGTTCGGGGTCGAAGCCGGCGCGTTCGCTCTGTCCGACGGTGAATCTGGTTCCACGGGCGCGTGGCACCAGCACAATCCTGTCGCCCTGCATGGCTGCGGCCACGTCGGGACGGTTGGCCGGCACCAGGCGCACGGCGTTTTTGCCGGCCTGCTCCAGCTTCCACAGCTGGGCTTCGTCAGAACCGTTGTTTTCGCCTGAGGTCACGATGTCGCCCTCTGCACGGAGAGCCAGATTGCTGAACGGGTTGATGATTCGCCAGGAGCCGCTCAGCTCCTTCAGTGTCCAGTAAGAGTCGGTGCGCGAGCCGTCGGCCGCTGGTGCGGTCACTGCGTCGCCGTCGGCCGCCAGGGCCACTGCGTTGCTCTTGTCGGGCAGGATACGGTAGAGCGCTCCGGCCTGATATTGGGCCAGAGCCGCGGCCGCACAAAGGGCCATGGCTGTCACAGCGCTCCAGAGTCGTCTGTTCATTTGTCTGTTGGATACGTAATGGTTTGATTGGGTTATTTTCCAGGGAATAAATTTTTGATTGATCCGATGGAAGAGAGGACCGAGCTTGCTTCGTAGGGGATGAACACCGTTTTGCCGTCGGCGCCCTCCGTCATCTGGCTCAGCGCTTCGATATATTTCACGGCAAGCATGTAAGTGGCCGGATCGGTTTTTGACTGCGCGACAGCCTCGGCCACGCGGCGTATGGCTTCGGCTTCGGCCTCGGCCTGGAGGATCTTGGCCTTGGCTTCGCCTTCGGCCTGAAGGATCTCTGACTGTTTTGACGCTTCTGCCGCATTGATGCGCGACTGCTTCTCGCCTTCCGACCGGAGGATGAGTGATTTCTTCTCGCCTTCGGCGTTGAGGATTTCGGCGCGGCGGTTGCGTTCGGCCTGCATCTGTTTCTCCATGGCTTCGCGCACGCTTTCGGGAGGAGTAATGTCCTGAAGCTCCACGCGGTTCACCTTGACGCCCCATTTGTTTGTCGCGTCGTCGAGAATGGCCTGGAGTTTCGAGTTGATGGTGTCGCGCGAGGTGAGGGTCTCGTCAAGTTCGAGTTCTCCGATCACGTTGCGGAGCGATGTCTGGGTGAGTTTTTCGATCGCGTTTGGCAGATTGTCGATTTCATAGACCGATTTTTTCGGGTCGACGATCTGGAAATAGAGCAGGGCGTTGATTTCGGTGGTGACGTTGTCTTTGGTGATGACTTGCTGCGACGGGAAGTCATAGACCTGTTCGCGAAGGTCAATCACGGAGGTGGTGCTGACGCTGACATGGCTGAAGCGTCCGTTGGTTATGACCTGGCGGGTGTAGATTCGCTTGGGCTTGTCGATAAACGGCCAGATGATGTTGAGCCCGGCCGGCAGAACGCTGTGGAATTTACCAAGGCGTTCGATGACGCGTGTTTCGGACTGTGGCACGACCTTGATGCCGTTGGCCAGCAGAATGATGACGAGGAGCACGATGACTCCGAGAGTGATCCAGATTTCCATGGCGGGTGGTATTAATGATGGGTTTTATGAAAGTTTGATTTCAATGGGCTTGACCAGAAGCACAATGCTTTCGTGGCCGACAATGCGCACCCGCTGGCCGGGCATCAGCGGCGTTCCGTCGGTGGCGCGCACTTGCCAGTTGTCGCCGTCAACGCGTGCGCGTCCGGCGTCCGAGTCGCTCACGCTGATCTCTCGTCCGATCAGGGCGTCCATGTTGCTGGCCGGCTCATGGCGTCCGTGGCTCTTGGCTTTGAAATACCGCTTTATGGGGTTGACTGCCACAAACGTGATCAGTGAGACTGCCGCAAGCACTGTCACCTGTAGCACGGGCGACGCTCCGCACAGGGCTGCTGTCATGGCTCCGAGCGCGCCGACGGCCAGACACAATCCGGCCACCATGAAGGTGATTACCTCCACTATCGCGAGCACCCCGGCCACTATCAGCCAGAGCACCCACCATGAAATTGTTGCAAATTCGATGTTCATAATGAAATAGTGATTGATTAGAGCACAAATTTAGCAAAAAAAAGCGAGATTTTTCGCGCTCTGACGGAGAAAATGATCAATTTTAGTATTCTGGTTTGAAAAAGCTTGCAAAAGTTATAGCATTTTTGTAAATTTGCGGCATATATGCACCATCAAATTATAAAAAGGAGGAAATTATGAGCGTTATGTTATCACTAATCGCGGCTGTGGCCGCGAATCTGCCGGTTGATACCATCGCGTCCCGCATGG